>NZ_VIFN01000001.1:0-907559 GCF_013183775.1 Halomonas hibernica | reverse complement strand
GACTATGAGAAATCCAGGTTAGAACGCTTTAATGAGTAAGTTTTTAGACGTTAAACCAAGGATGCTCCCATTAAGCCGAGGATTTGTCCAGTGATGTGGCAAATAGTTGTCCGTCACTCCAACCATACGCCCAGGCGTCCCGAGAGACGGTTCCGGGTGTATACCGATAGTAACTCTCGTAAGAGCCTGGTCGGCCAGCGAGATGCCAGGCCACGGCATCGAGGTAGCCCTGCCAATAGGTGTCACTATGCGAATCCGTACTGGGATGGTGCTCTGCCAGTAGCTTAGCAGCGGCCTCATAATGCTGTTCTCTTACACTCATTCGTCAGCTTTCCCAAAAGTAAGTAAGTGAATCCGCATAAGTTATGGTGTATAAAGCGAGGCTTATAACAAGGGAGATGCACCATGTCTCGTCGCTTGCGCTTCATTTCTTTGACGCCCGACCAGCAACCTATCGTTAATGACGCCTACCAGCATGGTGAAAAGAGAGCACTACGCCGCAGAGCCCACGCCATCTTGCTCAGCCACAAAGGCCATACGATTAACCAGATTCGCGACATCCTCGGGGTTAAACGCGATACGGTGTCTACTTGGTTATCCCAATGGGAAAAAGACGGTATTGAAGGCCTTCAAGATAAACCTCGTGAAGGACGACCTAGCCTTCTCAACGAAAGCGAGCTTGCTGTGTTACAGCAACTTGTTGAAGAGCATCCGCATCAATTACCTGTCCTCCATGCTAAGTTTCAGGATAAGACAGGTAAAGTCGTCAGCCAGGACACGTTACGTCGTGCATTAAAAAAAACGGCAACAGTTGTAAGCGGGTACGCCGCTCATTGACTGCGCTGCGTGACGAAACGGATTTTCGTCGTACACAAGGCTTGATCAATGCTTTGAAGGAATGGGAAGACAATGGCGAGTGTGATCTTTACTTCTTTGATGAAGCTGGCTTCTCTCAATCATCATCACTTCCCTATGCATGGAGCCCGGTAGGTAAGCCTTGGGAAGTGACCGCCTATTCACGTAGCAAGCGGCTCAATGTGCTGGGCTTTCTCACCAGGAAAGGTAGCTTTTTCCATCGTATGACAACCGAGTCAGTGAAGACAGAGACCGTTATAGAAGCGTTCGATCAGTTCGCGGCACAGAAAAGTCCTGACGCCTTCGCCGTCGTTGTACTGGACAATGCCAAAATGCACCGTTCCAAAGCTTTCCAGCGCAAAATCATCGATTGGATGGCACACCGCATTCATCTGGTATATCTGTCGCCTTATTCGCCGGAGCTGAACCTGATCGAAATTCTTTGGCGTGAAATCAAATACAAGTGGTTACCGCTGACAGCCTACAGTTCGTTCGACAAGCTCTGTGAAGCGGTCAAAAACGTATGTGATAATTACGGAAAAAGTAACTCGATAACTTTTGCATAACCACTTATGTGTTAAATCACGTGTAAAATGATTATATAATTACAGGATTATTCTGGCGAGGTTTCCAGAGTGGAGCACCATGCTAACCGAGAGATAAAAATAATGTCTGATTTTGATGATGCAATTGCCAAAGCTGTGTCGAATATTCCCGAGTGTTTGGCGGGCGGAATTGACATGCCTCACTTTCCGGCTATAAGAGTCTGGAGTGGATGGCGTGATGTTTTGGGAAGTCTGCGCCTGATTTCCCTCTCAAAAACCGGATGGTTCAAACCAAGCATATGAAAGCGATTACGAGGTGAGGGAGACTATGGACGAAGGTGAAGAAGGGCCGCTAGCATCCCTTGTCAGCGCTACAGAAGGCGAACAGAGTGGACTGACACTGAAAGCCGTGCTCAAGGAAAATAGCCAACTCAAAATGGCGCTGAACGCACACGCAATTGTCGCATCAACAGATGCGAGAGGCGTCATTACAGCGGTTAACGACAAGTTTTGTGCAATATCACAATATTCACGTGAAGAACTCATCGGACACACTCACAGAGTCATCAATTCCGGCCACCACCCTCGCGAATTTTTCCAGGATCTTTGGCGGACTATAGCCCGAGGTGAAGTTTGGAGTGGCGAGATCTGTAATCGCGCCAAAGATGGGTCACTATGCTGGGTACAGTCCACCATTGTTCCTTTTTTGGATGAGGCTGGTAAGCCTGAGCAGTACATAGCTATCCGGGCAGATATAACCGCAAGAAAGGAAGCTGAAGCTGAAGCCCAGCGAATGGCGCTTCACGATGCGTTAACCAGTTTGCCCAACAGACGGCTTATGACGGATCGACTGACCCAGGCGATCGCAGGCAAGGCGCGGCACCCCGGTTTTGGGGCGGTGTTGCTGATGGACCTGGATCATTTCAAAGAAGTAAACGACACACTTGGGCATGCAACGGGGGATGACCTCCTCAAACAAACCGCGTTGCGTTTGGCCGGTTGTGTTCGGGAGGTGGATACGGTCGCAAGGTTAGGCGGCGATGAGTTTGTGACCATACTGGATGACATCGGTGCTGATTTGGAGAGCGCCGTTTTAAATGCAGGTCGTATCGCCGAGAAAATCCGTAGCACACTGGCCGAACCCTATCAGCTTGGCCGTCAACATTGGGAGGTCACTCCCAGCATAGGTATTGCTCTTTTTAACTCTGTTCACGATACCCCGGAAGAGTTGATCAAGAGGGCTGACATTGCCCTGTATGAAGCGAAAGACGCTGGTAGAAACCAGCAATGCTTCTTCAATCCCTCATTACAAGAAGAGGCCATTAATCGAGCGCTTCTTATGCGGGATTTACGCCTGGCACTCGACAACAACGAACTGGTTTTGCACTATCAACCCATAGTTGATGAGCAAAAAAACATCTTGGGTTTTGAAGCTTTAATTCGCTGGATTCATCCCAAGCATGGGCCGATTTCACCTGGCACGTTCATTCCTCTGGCAGAACAAACCGGTTTGATTCTGCCGATCGGTGAGTGGGTATTGAAAACCGCCTGCGCACAACTGGCCGAGTGGGGTGACGATTCACAGCACGAAGCGTTGACCGTTGCTATTAATGTGAGTGCCCGGCAATTGAATCAGGGTGACTTCGTCGACACGATAAAAAGAGTGATTTCCCAAACCGGTGCTCGTGCAGATCGGCTCAGGCTCGAACTAACGGAGAGCATGCTGCAGGACAATGTGGGCAGCACAATCGTTAAGATGGACGCTTTGCGTCTGTTAGGGGTTAGGTTTTCTCTAGACGATTTTGGCACTGGCTATTCGTCCCTCAGTTATCTGAAGCGACTGCCACTTGATGTGCTGAAGATCGACAAATCCTTTGTTGACGACATTTTTGCAGACCCTGGTGATGCAGCTATTGTACGAACAATCATTGCGCTGGCAAGAAGCCTGGATATCGATGTGGTGGCCGAAGGCGTTGAAACTGCTGAGCAGCTGGAGTGGCTTCTCGACCATGGTTGTGTGTTATTTCAGGGGTATTTGTTTAGCCCACCTGTGCACAAAGACCAAGCTAGCAAAATGCTCATGCAGCTAAGCTCGTGACGGCTGCGAAACAAGTTGGTTTTCGCCGGTATGTATCATTGGCTTTCCAGAAACACCGCTGGCAGCGCTCAATAATCAGTCGGTCTGTGGTGTGCAACAACACCCTCGCGGTAGCCCTGAAAGGTGCGACGGCGACCGCAGTGAAGGTGAAACACAACACAGCCTTTGATCCGAACCTGTAGTACTATTTTTTTAGGCAGTTTGAACGTATCGGATAAAAACGTTGGACACAAGGTTAACTGGGAATCTCGATGGTTACGCTCAATCCTCTATGTGAAGTGCTTGAGAAGACAATGCTCCCACCGTATCGTTCAACTATCTCTCTTACGATGGCGAGTCCAAGGCCATGTCCGGGCGTCTGTTCATCCAGACGCAAGCCGCGCTGCCCCAAGCTGGATATTTCATTTGCTTTGACCCCCGAGCCATCATCAGTCACAACGATGCTAGCCCGGATTTCTCATGAGGGGATAAAAGAAAGCGGCTGAAAGTGCTATAGTTTCAGGATCTTACACCGTTCACCAAGCACCAACAGCCGCTATCCAAAATGGTACCTGAAAAACTGACCTTCTCGCCACTCTCTCGCCGTCAAATTGAAGCCGACTTCTCCGGTGGCCACATCACCTCCGATGCCGGATTGCTCCTACTTCGCGAAGTCGACAAACAACACCAGCTCACTCAGCGCCTGGCTACGGTTCTGAACGATGCCCGTAATCCGGTACTGGTTCGCCACAAGCTTCAGACCATGATCCGGCAGCGGGTCTTTGGCGTGGCTGCCGGGTACGAAGATCTGAACGATCACGAAACGTTACGCGCTGACCAGGCACTTCAGACCGCGACCGGTGAAGAGGCCATTCTGGCGGGCAAATCGACCTTGTGCCGCATGGAACAGCGCGTAGACCGGCAGGCCGTGGTCAAGGCCCACGAACTGCTGTGGCATCACTTCATTGAACAGCACGAGACTCCACCCAAGGAAATTGTGCTGGACTTCGATGGCACTGATATTCCAGTGCATGGCGACCAGCCCGGCAAGTTCTTTAACGCCTACTACGATCACCATTGTTACTTCCCACTGTACGTGTTCTGCGGTCGTCATCTGCTGGTGAGCTACCTGCGCACCAGCAACCGAAGCGACAGCCGCCACAGCTGGGCCATTCTGGCCTTGCTGGTGAAGTTCATCCGGCAGTACTGGCCGGATACCCGCATCGTGTTCCGGGGTGACAGCGGCTTTTACCGTCCCCGATTGCTGAGCTGGTGCGACCGGAACAACGTGGACTATCTGGTCGGCATCAGCAAGAACAGCCGGCTGCTCAAGGAGGTAGACGTACCCTCGATGCTGGTTCGCAAGGCTCACAACGAACTGGGTGACAAAGTCTCCGCCACCTATCGATTCCAGTACCAGGCCCACACCTGGAAACACCCCCGCTGGGTGGTCGCGCGTCTGGAGGAGGGCGAACTGGGTGCCAACCCCAGGTTCATTATCAGCTCCCGTTACGACGACGGCGTTAAACTCTACTACGAGCAATACTGTGCCCGGGGTGACATGGAAAACCGGATCAAGGATCAGCAGTTGTGTCTGTTCGCAGATCGCACCTCCAGCACGCGGTGGTGGACCAATCAGTGGCGGTTGCTCCTGTCGGGCTTTGCCTACACGTTGTTCGAACGATTACGGGCCCACCTGAAGAAGACACCCTTCGAGAGAATGAGCGCCAGTAACCTGCGGCTGAAGCTGATCAAGGTGGGCGCGGTCATCATTCGCAACACTCGGCGCATACGGGTGTTGATGAGCGATGCCTATCCTTACAAAGACGAACTCTCTGACCTGGTACGTCAACTGGTTCCGGGATAGAAGCCTGGGCTCCCCCGGCCCGACTCAATGGGGGAAAGGGGGCCGTGTGTCCAGACAACAGGAATTGATCGATTATTAACCAGCCACGACCGCCAATGAACGGTCATGGCGGTAACCTGCACAGTCTGCGAGACTTGCCGGGGACCTATGAGAAATCCGGGCTAGGGGCGAAGCCCCGCATAGCTTGTAAGCGAAAAACAGATCGTTTTTGCTATTGAGGCTATCGGTTCTCAGAGTAGTAAGGGGTATTGTTGAAAATGTTAACCATAAAAAAAGGGTCGCTCAATTAAGAGTGACCCTTTTTACTATAACTAACAAGGAAGATAACCATTTAACAACACAAGGTAGATTAAACTTTAAATATAATAACCCTTATAATATATAAGATCAATAAGTTTTTGTCTTAGTTAACACTTTTCGAGCAATAAATACATATATTTAATTGACTTATTAAATAAAAGATGATATAATATATTTAAATAATAACAAAAACAGGAGAATACCTATGAATAAGTTTTTACTATCAACTCTTTTGCTATCAACAGCATTAACAGGCACAGCAGTAGCCAACCAGAATATAGATAATTACCAGCCATCTACCGCTAACCAAGTTGGCAGGTATGTTGATCACAATGATGGTGATACCTATGTAAACCCTAACCTATACAAATCATTTTCCTTAGCAAAAGGGAATCTAAGAAGCTTAAAATATTACAAAGACGATATAACAGAAGAAGTAGGGCACGTTATCGCCTATGGAAATAGATTGAAGCACTTTAACGAATTTGTAGATACAAGAATAATAAGGGGTGATTTAAAAATCCACGATAACCCAGTAGAGCATATATATGGCTTCCAGAATGTAGAATATGTAGGTGGCAGTATCCATATGTATGAAACCAGAATAAAAAAAGGTGGACTTGATAGTTTTCTTAAACTTAAGGGGATAGGTGGTGACTTCATAATTTCTGAAAGCACCTTCAAGAAAGATGCTGAAGTTGATAGCAGAGGTATTGCAGAGCTAGTTAATGTAGGTGGCGAGCTTCGCCTTTCAGGAGTAAAAATCAAGTCTTCAAAGCAATGGAAGCTAAGGACAGCAAGAAAAATCAGTATGGATAATACTGGTCAAAGAGATGCCAGCTTACTATCCGAAGTAAGAGAAGCGGTTGATATCAATCTTAAAGGAAACCCGCTGGTAGACATTAGCGACTTATATAGAGCTAAAATTTCAGGCCACATCCTAATTGATAAAAGTGTAGGGAATAACCCTAATTTCAGGGGTATGAGTTCTTCAGCTTGGCTATGCCAGCCAGAGAATGCTAAACACTTCCATCCTGAAGGATTACAGCAAGAACAAGCTTGCGAATAACAAGAGCTATACCGCTTGAGCCACAGGAGGGCTTAGGCGGGCAATAATAAATGATATAATATAATAACAAGGAGTATAGACCATGAATATCAAATACAGAATTTTAGGATCAATCGCAGTCGCAACATTTGGAAGCTTAGTTATTGCTGGCAACGAACAGAACCTATCACCAGAGCAGTATTGTGAGAAGAGATATGATGATACTTCTTTGGTGATGGAATTGAGACAAGCCAGCTTTGATAGCAAGAAAGGAGAGGTTCAGGCTATTTCTAGCTCTCACTATCAAGGGAGCTTGGAGATATTAACAGCAATCGTTGATGAGGCTTTCAAGACTCCATACCAGCCGTATGTTGCTGACAAAGAGAAGGCTATTGCCGATTTTGAAAGCAAAGGATACGAGATATGTTTAACCAAAAAGAATAATAATTAAGGAGAAAAATATGGACAAGAAAAGAAGAGAATTTTATGTAGAGGGAGTAGGTCACATAGGTTCAGTAGAAGAAATGGCTGAAAAGGCTGGTGTGACTGTTTCACTATTGCTTACCAAGCTAGGTAAAGGAGCGACAGACGAAGAGGTATACTACAACAAGAAGGTTAACTTTAAAGTCTTTTCTAAAGAGTATCAGTCAATCTTTGATCTCAAAAAACAATACTGGTTGAAATCTAGCAGGAATGCCATTAACTACAAATTGAGTAAAGGAGCAACACTGGAAGAAATCATTATTGAAGAGAAGAAGGGTGAAATGCCTGAATACTACATCGAGAAGGGTAGGCCAATTGTAGTCAAAGGGAAGAAGTATCCTGATCTAATGAAAGCATTCATAGCCCATAAAGATAAAATCAGTATTACTTATCTAGGGATTGAGAGAAGATTAGAGCGAGGGCTAGATCCAGACACAGCCTTTTTCGCAGAAAAATATCAAAAGGTTTTTTAAATTGCTTCGCTCTTAGCTATTGATAAAAGGAGGTGAAAAATTTTAATCGCTCAATAGCTCAATACCACTCAACTAATATAAAACTTTAGGGGTATGATATAATGGATAATAAAAAATATACAACAAGGAGAAAATAAAATGAAACTCAAGGAAGAGAAAAGAAAGACTGATTTAAAGGGAGTGTTTAATAAAACCACTCTCTCAACCGCATTGCTGGCGACGGCCTTTGCCCCGACTGTTCAAGCATACGAGCAGGCGAAGGCTTCTGGAGCTCGCACAGTTGCTAAGTCTATAAGTAACTACGAACCTATTTTGAATAGTGGTTCAAGGAGTTACACACTAGACCCTGATAGGCGATCAATCATTGAAAACGTTGGTAGCTTAGGAAGATCCCAACAGCCTGTAGCTGTTCAGCGAATGGACAAAAATATGGCTTCCATTATCCAAAGCACAGGAGCTATTGACCTTGATGCCTTGATGAATTCAGGGGTAGCCAACTACAACAGGGATAAAGGGGTTCTTTCAATCAATATGGCTGAAGACCATGCTTCAACCAGTTCCTTTATCCAGATGACACAGCAACAGCCCTTAGTAATATCGGCATACGAGCCAGCTAACGAGATGGGAACCATCGTCCTTATTGAGTCCAAAAGGCACTCAGACGGCTCAGCAACGATGTATATGAGGTTCGTAGGACCTAGATACTTCGATGAGAAGAGTTCAGGCGGTGGCCTTACGGAAATGGAACACCAGACGATGATAGCCCAGCTTGGTCGCAATCCCGTTGAAGGCAACAAGTCAGGCGGTAGATATGACCATTCTTTCACCAGTATCACTTCTCTTGGGCTACAGACGGTAGCAGGGCTGGTAATGCAGAGGCACGGAGGCACACTTGGCCTTCACACGGACTACAACCCCGATGTGAGGACTTGGGAAACTGAATCAGGTAATGCCTTCAGGAAGAAGATAACGACCCATATAGCGGTAGATCTTCACCCAAACTGGATGCTGTTGGTGCCAAAGGGAGAGTTTGATAATGGTGTCCACCCATTCTTTACCATTGATAACGATGGTGAGACAGTGCTTGTTAATGGCGGTGTTATGTCGATGCCTGTTTCTGAATTTGCTTCATCATTCCCGATGGAAGAATTTCAGGTTTACTACGACAGTATGACGAAGACTGCTTGGACAGGAATAACACTAATTTTGGTCACTTTCGTTATTGCTTTTGCAACAGCGGGTGCAGGTGCTTATTTTGGTGCTACATTAGGTGGGCTAACCCCCTTGCAAACAGCGGCAGTCGCCGCAGGAACAGTAGGTGGTGTTAGTGCTTACTCAGGAACATTAACAGAAGGTGTTACCACAAGTTTAGGTAATGTCACAGCCGTTACCGATAAAGATTCTACTAAGGGTTATGGTGGTTTTGGTGATAAGTGGCATAATATATTGAGAGACATTAACTTAGAAGGTCCTATGAGTAATAGATATCAGAGGGCTGGGCAGTTTACGAAGGAAAAAGCTGATGAGTGGAGTCATTTAATTGATCCAGTTTATAGCTGGAATAAAGATAATGTCACTTTCCAAGGCACCAACATGAAGGTCCAACCAAAACGTGATGAAGATAAGATGTTTGATAATCCATATGATAACCCTAACTATGGAAACAGATCTTGTAGAATGACAGCTCTTGCTAGTATTATGGGAATTCAGTGTAATATATTAAGGCAATATGATGGTGGTGAATCATAATTGAAAATAAAAGGGAGGTTTTTCACTTCCCTTTTTTGTTATTGAGAAGATAAAGTTAGGCACAAATACTAATATACTGAAATTTCCTACCCTTGACACAACAAAATAATTACACTAAAAAAAATAGATAAAGAACTAAGGAATAATGTTTTTTAATAATAAAGAATACCTTAAGCAGTGAAATAAATATTGATTTATTAAATAAAACATGATATAATATCCGTAATAATCAAAGATATAAGAAAAAGGAGAAGATTATGAAAAATTCAATCAAGATGTTAATTGCAGGTGTATCGTTAGCAGTATTATCAGGCTGTGCTTCAGTAGGCCCACAGCCTACAGGAAATGAAGAGTCTACATACTATACAAGTTCTGGTGTTTCTCAGAATCATGAGCTATTTGAGAACGTGTCAGTAGAAACCCATGAATTCCTTGAGACTAGTAAAAACCATCTTTCATCAAAGTCCACAGCCAACCTAAATAACGAAAATGCAAAGAAGGTTATTGAGACTTCTCTTGATGAAGCAAACCTTTTAGCTAGAGGCGAAAGTAGGTATTTATTAACCGCTCGTTTGGTAGATGCTGACTTAGCTGGTGTGATTATTGGAACGAATCGAAATGAAAAAAGAAGCATTACAATCGAATATAATCTTGTTGATTTATTCGACCAAGGTTCTTTATACGATAATGTTATCACTGGAAATGCTGATAGAAATGCACCATTTATGGCTAATGCTTGGACACAACAGAAGATAACTTCTGAAATTGCTTACAAGGACAATTTCAGACAGCTAATCGAAGATTTAAAAGATCTTTAATCTTCAATACCTAACCGCCTATTTCACATAGGCGGTTTTTGTCTTCAAAAGGAATAATAATCGTATTTATGATATAATATTTAAAAAATAATAACAACAGGGAGAGTTGAAAATGAAAAGAAATACAAAGCTAATAGGAGCTTCTACGGTGGTGGTGTCTTTATTGATACCAACGATAGCACAAGCAAGCCTACCTATGACGAGACAAACACAGGATGCCGTTACCTTATACGACAACGGCACCGATATAAGGGCTTTCAATAGAGCCTTTGCAAACTCACTTGAAGGCTACCAGAGAATCGAAGCCTTGGAAGGGGAGATTGATTCATCGCTATTGAGGACAACGAGTAGTCGCTTCACTTGTGAAGTGCCTAAAAACCCTTATTGCGATGGCACAAGCTTCAACCCCTACTGTGACGGTGCAAGCAAAGAGCAAACGGTATTCCCTGACCAGAATTATGCTAAACAGTGGGTAGGAAGCTGTTTCGATGAAAGGACGGCCTTTGAGATTGAGCTTGATCTAGCGACCGCTATGGAGAACACAGGAGCGACAAGGGGCTTCTATCAGTTCAGGGATCAGGTTGATGTTAGAAGACCGTCAGACAAAACCCAAACTGAAGAAAGAAGCATCTACTACACAATCATCTTGGATAAGAATAATACCCCAGGAGAGGGCTACAAATCTGGTGTAGTGATAAGTGATTCCGAATACAGAACAAACCTTTACCTTGTCTATGAAAATTCAGACACAGTGGACTTGCTTGATGGTGCGGTTACTTCTCCTAATGCTGGCGATATGATTGTTTATGAAATGGATGGAAGCACACCAGAAACTTCTAACCTAACAGAGATAGAAACATTCCAGAACGAAAACTTCGATACGGAAAGACTGGTAGAGCCTACAGCTAATTTCAAGTTTGAAACCGATGGAATAAAGAATGTTATGGGCTATGCCACAATGCTCAAGGATTCTTATAATCCTGATGTAATGGTTATAGACTATCATAACCCTATCAGTTTGAAAGAGTGTGCTGTTGATACCGATGGTTCTTGCTTACCTGAAACTCATTCAGAGCCAGATCCATACTTCAAGCCTAAGCTAAATGTATTCACGACTGATAGAACATTCTTTAGAAATGTCTGCACTAGTGAGGGTGTAACCTACACACAGGAAAACAAGATCCAAGCTGATATCAATAGCTATGTTGAGAGATATGTTATCACTAGAGACGATAACATAAGCGATAACATGACGAATGACGACCTTCTTGCTCTCAATCGTATCGCTCCATACAAGCTAGACTATAATGAAATTATTGAAGTCGATTTTTACAATTCTCATTCAGGTTTTGATTACAATACTGACATTGATTACTTCGGCAATAGAATAACTGAATATCTTGGCAAGAATGCAAGTTCTCCAAACAATACTCTATCGCCAACTTGTTCAGGTAGCTCTACCTACGATGATGAGAATTGCTATGACACTTGGAATGGTCTACACCACGACCACTACAAGAAGCCATTAGCAGGAGTCGAGAATATCAGCATTGTTGATGTCAACTACGAGGAAAGAGTGAAAGTAGCAGATGCTTATTCTTACACGAATGAAGATGGAGACGTGATAAACGTTCCAGCACAATACGAGTGGCAGAAAAAGAACACTTGTAATACAACAAGTGGAACCAGAATATATAACGTTTCTGACTTCTGTAGTTCATCTTCAAATATAAAATGTTTAAGTGTTGATACCAAATAAAACATATAATAAGTAATTAACTAAAAGGGGTAACTGAAAGGTTGCCCCTTTTTATTTTTAACATGCATATTGATAAAATTTAAATCTATGATATAATATTAAGATCTATTACAATAAAAGGTGTTAATTATTATGTCTAGTCGTGAGTCAAAAAAGACAGAGACACCAATAGTAATTTATGGTCGAGAATATCCTAGCATTAGAGATGCTATTGAGAAGTTAAAGCCTGATGTGTCTGAAGTAACGA
This sequence comes from Halomonas hibernica, assembly GCF_013183775.1. Classification (NCBI taxonomy): domain Bacteria; kingdom Pseudomonadati; phylum Pseudomonadota; class Gammaproteobacteria; order Oceanospirillales; family Halomonadaceae; genus Halomonas; species Halomonas hibernica. The sequence continues at coordinate 895,338 of NZ_VIFN01000001.1, read as the reverse complement.
TAAGAGCTAGAAGAAGATACGAGTGGACACCAGAAGAAATGTTTGGCTTTGAAAAAAGGGATAGGAGGCATGATAGAGAAAAAAACAATAATAAGGAGAAGAGTATGGAAGCAGTTAAAGAAGAAAAAGAAAAAATTGTAATCAATGGTGTGGAATACGACAAGATTAAAGATGCCTGTGAAGACTACGATATTGATCCCAAGGTAGTCAGCAATAGGATGTATCAGAACCGTTCAAAAAAGAATTCTGCAAAGTGGACGTTGGAAACGGCCATCACCACACCGACTAGGATTAAACCAGTATATGTTCGAGGTGTGAAATACCGCTCAGCTAATGCTGCATTGAATGAGATAGGTAAGGTGACACTCAGCACCTTCCAGAGCAGGAAGAGGGCGGGCATGAGTCTTGAGGACTGTTTAGGACTCAACGACGAAGATTGATAGCAATAATAGATCGCTCAGAAAGCCCCTTTCAGGGGCTTTTCCTGCTTTTCCTGATAGACTCCCTACCTTGATACCAACACACTGCACAGAAGCTCTCATAGCCTTCCTGATGGCTGTCTAACTTACCCCCGCTTGTAAGACTTACAAGACAGTTTGAAAGACTTTCAAGAGAGTTTGGTTATTATTCAAAGTTATCCCTATACTCAACTATTAAACAAACCGCCACATTCAATAACTCAATACCTATTAACTGGCATTTCTCCAAGATAACTTTTGCGAATAACTTAAATATATGATATAATATCTAAAAAAGGAGAATAAACATGAGCTATATGGAACTATTAGATAATTACATAGAAAAAAACAATGCTTTATCAGTGGATATTATAAGTGATAATGAAGAAGCGACAATATTTGAAGTATGTTTGAATTATAAGGGAGTTAAAATAAAGCAAAAAGCTTTCATAGATAGCCACCTACTCACAGAATACTTTTATCTAACAAAATACCAGCAGGCGACAGACAGTTTGAGAAGACAGCCTGCCTTAACAGGTTTAATGGAAACAATTGTATTTACTGTAGTAGGTAATGTCTCAAAGGAAGAACGAAGAAAGGTGATGGAAGGTTATATTGATGATGATAAGCTTTTTCTTGATGAGGCGACATTCTTTACGGCGAGGGCAATCTATAAAAAACTAATAACAAGCAAGGGGAAGAGTTTATGACAAAAAAGAAATTTGAGTTAAAAGTTAAAAAAGAGGTTAAGTCAATACAAGAAGGTGGAGAGATTAACTTTAGAGCTTCCATTATTTATATAGATGATATTAAGCAATGTGATAATGATGGCGAAGCAATGGTTCAGATCAATTTAGATAAAGGAACAGGAAGCAAGAGCTCCATTGTGTCTCTTCTTTACTTCAAGAAGAATGTGAAAAAAGAAGCAGAGTTTAATAGAAAGATCCTACTGCAAAACAAAGGAATGTATAATATTATTAAGGAGTTTAAAGGCTATCTGTCTGAAGAGTTATTGAATAACGAAGACTACCCTGAAGTAGTAGACGAAACGATAGCAACAACGATTCATGCTCTATATAGAGATGGTAAGAAAGTCTATATAAGCGAGAATTTAGGAGATATTAAATGAAGTCAAAGAGGAAGTTAGAACTAGCTGAAAGGGATATCAGCCTTCTTGAGAAAACACTTGTAAACCAATACATCAATTTGAAGTCAAAAATTGAGGGTGAAGATACCAGCCTAGCACTTTACCAGCAGTTACTTGAAACAGAAGAAGTAATTATTGATCTAATCCCAGAAAGTAAGCAGTATCTTGAGAAAGGCGAGTTCTGGCCTACAACCATTGATGATTTTGATACACCTATTGACTTCAATGAATGAAGTTAAGAACTAAAACAACAAAAGGAGAAATGATATGGAAAAAATACAATTAGTTCGTTTTTATTTAATAAAGGTTATTGAAAGGGATTATATAGATCACTACTACACTGGTTTTTTCAGTGAAGGCGATTTTGCAAACCTTGGAGAATACTTCTACGAAATTCAAGAGATGTTTGAATTACCACTACAACATGCTGACAATATAAGGAAAAATTTTGAAATGCTTTATACTTCGTATGAGAGCGATAGCGATAATAAAGCTCTACCAGCGAAGAAGGCATACAAGCTTGATAGTGAGAAGTATAAGAAAGTGAGAAGCTGGTTTTACTTTTACAGGGGTTATTCTAGTGACTTCCTACCAATTTAAGTTTTAAAGAAAAGCCATAAAAAAATGGCTTTTTATTGCCCACAATATCAATTATTCCATTCTACTAGCAAAACATCTTGAAATAAAAAACACTAAAAAATCAACCTTTTTATTGAGTTATTAAATAATATATGATATAATATGTCAATAATAAGAAGGGAGAGATATCTATGAATAGTTTAAGGTTGTTGTATGTAAGAGTTAGCTTTGTTATTGATATTGTATTTTACACGGCAATCACTTTGCTTCTAGGTATTCTAGCCGTTTGGTTTACGGTAGGACTGTTAGATATCGTTATGTTCTATGTGAATGACGTTTTCTACAGAGATATGGCGATATACAAGAAAATTCCAGTTCTGATGATGCTGGTATTCTTTCCTTCTGTATTTACTTACAAGATGGTTAGGTTTGTTTTCAACATACCTTCCGAAATGAAGGAATACGTAAAAATAACAAAAGAAGTAACAGGATTTAAAATTCAGGGAATAATAAAAAATAACAAGGAGAATAATAATGATAAAAAGGCAACAGATATTTTTTAATAACAGGTTCTATAAAAACGAGAAAGAACTTTTTGAGAGCAACAATGAGGTAGAAGGGCTATCCTACGAAACATACATAGCAAGGATCACTAAAGATAGGAGTGACGGACAGCCATTAACGAGAGAAGAGGCACTGAAGAAGCCCCTAGCGAGAAAGACAATACCCATCACCTACAAGGGTGTGACCTACAGATCCTCAAACCAGATGTTCGATAAAATCCCTTCAGAGGACAAAGATCCGCATTTAGGTAAGGTGACATTCATCACAAGGGTATCAGAGCTACGAGCTTCCCGTAGTGAGCTAAAGGATGAAGAGATCGCCTGTATTGCTCTCAATGCGAGGCCACACGAACCTTTGACACTCGATGTGAGCCATTACAGACGTAGGGAGATCACCAGAAAGAACAGTGATACCCAGTTCGATGAAATCAAGGAGAGCATATCTGATGAGCTATCCCGCAAGGGCTACCACTCCTAATATTCAAAAAGCCTCCAACTTTCCCCCTGCCTAATCCGTAGGGGTTTTTTGTGTTCGTTTCACTCACAGCTATTGAGAGAAGGAGGTAGGGGAAGGAACAGTGCCAGAGAGGGCGAGAACGGTAGTAATACCCACACAGGCGATACCACACCATAAGCCAGCACAGTAGCTCTCAGATGAGAACCAACCAAGAGAAGTGCTACCGCATCTCCACACAGAGAAAAGCCCGCACAGAGCCAGACAGGAAGCCATTACCACCAAAGATCCTTTCTACCCCATATTCAGTAGCCCGAGCGAAGCGAGAAATCCAAGGATTTTTAAACCACTTTATCAATTAAATTCACCACTTTTTAATAAAAACCACCGTATTTAAAGCACTTTTACTTATTCTTAATTTCAATATTTTTATTTGACAATAGTTAATTAAAATAGATTTATTAAATAGAATATGATATAATATCTAATAAGGATAAAGGATTACCTTAATAAAAAGAATAATAACAAGGAGAAAACTATGAAAACACTAACAAGGACAGTATTAGCAACTGTATTGATGGCAACATCATTGACAGCAATGGCTTCAGATAAAGTGGTGAAAGTGGATGTGCTTACCGCTTCAAGTGGCTACGAAAAGGTTGAATTCGACCCAAGAGAGATCGGCCTATCGCCAGATCTGGATCAAATTAAGCTGGCAATGAAAGTAGCAGGTGCCGATGACATTACCCAAAGAGGGTATATATTTGAAGCAGATGAAGGCGAGGAATTTACTATAAACGATATGTATACCTTCCCTTTTGACCACAAAGATTATGAGAGAGGGCTTGAGTTTACAGCATCCATTGTAGATGCCGAGCCAGAAGGTGAGTATCTTCACTATGATATTATATACAATGCAGTATCAGGAATGGAAGATACAGGCGATAGCCTTGATCTCAATATAGAAGAACACAATATAGAACACAGGCTTTATATTGAAGGTAAAACTGTTGTCTCTTTTGATATCAAAGATATGGACGAGAATAACAGAATAGAGAACAGAAATATGTTCGTAGTCTTCGACATTGAAGACAAGTAAAGGTTAAAAATTAAGACTCCGTTTTACCCCTGTTAGCAATAGCAGGGGTTTTATTTTGTCTTAGTTAAATTCTATTGTGTGTGATATATTATCTATAATATAAAAACAAGGAGAAAGACGATGAGAAAACCAATATTCCTACTAACCATTCTATCAATAGCTTCAATATCAATACAGGTTGCTGGTTTTGATATGCCAGTGTCCCATTCAATAACTATAGCGGTCTTATCTTCGCTATTTGCTTATTCTTTTACACAAATATTGAAGCTTATATAATTAGGTGCTTTCTCTTGCATAGAATGGTGCTTATAACTGTGAAAACATATTGTATGAAAGAGAGAGCATTGTTTTATATTGATTGTTTTGGATCTTGTTGATCTCAAAATCGCTTTGATCTAAAATACTTCGCATCCATTTAAAGGACGGCTGGTAAAAATGATTAAGTCTACAGTGCTGGCACAGGTTGAGTATCTTAACTCTAAGTCAGAAAAAGATAGAAAAGAAATAGGCCAGTATTTTACGGGAGCCCCCGTTTCTAATTATATGGCTTCACTCTTCGATGAAGATACTATTCCTGATAATGTCAGCATACTAGATGCAGGAGCAGGGGCAGGCATACTTACAATTTCAACCGCTCTATATTGTATTGACAAAGGGAAAAAGTCAGTTCATGCGGTTTTATATGAAATTGATGACAATGCTCTTGAGGTATTGAGTGAAAGCATGGAAGACCTGAAAGGCTTCATCGAAGCCCAAGATGGTCAATTCACTTATGAGATCCGCAATAAAGACTTTGTGCTTGACCGCCCAGACCAGAAAGGCGAGAGCTACGACATTTCTTGTATCAATCCGCCTTATTTCAAATACAACTCCAAGTCTTCACCCTATGCCTTTGCCACCACGGATCTCTATAAGGGTAATCCGAACATCTATGCTTCCTTCATGGCTGTTGTCATCAAATCGCTGAAGCCCAAGGGGCAGATGGTAGCTATCGTGCCAAGGAGCTACCTGAATGGCCTTTATTTCAAAGGTTTCAGGCAGTTTATGTTCCAGAACACCAGCCTCAACAAGGTTCATATCTTCCGCTCAAGAAACCAAGTGTTCAAAGAGCTTGCTGTTCTCCAAGAGAACATCATTTGCCACTACTCAAAAAAGAGGCAGGGCGAACAGGTGAGGGTATCTGTCTCTAACGGCCATGCTGATTTTGAGCATACTGATACGAACTACTACCCCACAAGCATTGTTATTGATGAAACGAATGATGCTGGCTTCATTCGTGTGCCTGATAGCAAGGAGGATGCCGAGCTTCTTGAATTCGTTGAGCATATGGAATCCAGCTTTACAGGCAACGGATATATCATCAACACGGGTCCCGTAGTCTCTCACCGTGCTACAGAACACATCACGGAGAAGGACGACCTAGATAACACCGTTCCGCTATTGAAGATGCACAACGTCAAGCTATTTAAAACCGAATGGACAGGAGCGAACAAGAAGGACAGCAGGCTTCGCCTATTCGACGGCCACAGCAAGATGACGACGAAAAACCAGCGGTTCATCGTGCTGAAGCGGTTCACATCGAAGGAAGAGGCTAGAAGGCTTGTAGCGGGCATCCACAGCCCGAAATTCATCACAGGTGAGGTGGTGGCCTTTGAGAACCACTTAAACCTTGTCAGCCACCACACGGACGAGCTTTCCGAGGTTGAGGCCAACGGGTTAGCTCTTCTATTGAATTCAACCGTAATTGACCGCTATTTTCGCTGTATTTCTGGCAATACTCAGGTCAATGCTACGGAAGTCCGCTTGCTGAAGATGCCATCGAGGGCAGATATCCGCAAAATCGGGGAACATTACCATGAAGGGGAGGCGATATCTCAACAGCAGGTTGATGAAATCGTCAATAAGCAATTGAAATATAAATGATAAGGGAAAAAATGGATCAGGAAACAAAGCTTCGGCAGGCAAAGAGTTTACTGAAACAGCTTGGCTTGCCCCCTAGGCAAGCTAACGACCGTTCAGGGTGGGTTCTACTGGCACTGGCAAACATCAAGCCAGAAGACCCTTGGCAGAAGGCTCAAGCCCCGTTGCTACCAACAGTAAATATCATGCAGTTCATCCGCGAACACTACGGTATGGACTACAAGCCCAATTCCCGCGAAACCATCCGTCGCCAGACCCTACACCAGTTCGAGCAGGCACGGATCGTTGACCGCAACAGGGACGACCCAAGCCGAGCGACGAACAGCAAGGACAACAACTACTCACTCAACCAGCCCATCATCGACATAATGAAGGAATTTCCTGATGGAGACTGGGAGGCGAAGATCGAGGAATACAAAGAGAGCATTCACAACCTTCAGGAGCTCTACAGGCGAGAGCTACAGCTTCACAAGATCCCTGTGAGGCTTCCAGATGGCACAGAGATAAAGCTTTCGCCAGGTGCCCATAACCAGCTTCATGCCGATATCGTTCATGAGTTCTGCCCCCGCTTCATCGGCGGTGATGGCGGTATAGTGCTATATATCGGTGACACGGCCAGTAGCAGGGATGAAGGCGGTAAGCTAATGGTGCTGGATACAGAGAGGTTTGATGCTCTAGGTGTTCCCCCTATGTCTCACGACAAGCTACCTGATGTGGTGGTGTATGACGAGAAGCGAGAATGGCTGTTTCTCATTGAGGCAGTTACCAGCCATGGACCAGTATCACCTAAGCGGTGGTTCGAGCTAGAAGAAGCACTGAAGGACTGTAAAGTAGGTAGGGTGTATGTCACGGCCTTTCCAGACAAAGCCGAATTCCGCAAGAATGCGAGTGAGCTAGCTTGGGAAACAGAGGTATGGATAGCTGACGAGCCAGACCACATGATCCACTTCAACGGCGATAGGTTCCTAGGTCCACACTAACCACCCCGTTGACGGCAACACAGGCTCTTGGAAGCACAAGGCTAAACCTTGAATCCGCTTTCAAGAGCTTTTTATTGACCCCAATACAGATATTGAGATCAATTGATACCAATAAGCTCAAAGTGAATTCAAAGCATAGTCTTGTGCTTCCAAGAACCTGTTTCTGTTAAATATATACCCTGATTAAGTCGCAATTAAGTTGTAAGCTATAATATATAATATTAGATATACGATAAGTGATGTGGAAGAAAATGGTTTGTTTTCAGATAAACAAGTCTATGTAGTTGTTAATTTTGAGCGATGACATACCCCCTCTATATAGGGGGTTAGATATTATAATTCATTTTTTTATCTTTTATTTCCCTCTCAGGAAACATCTTTTCCATACTTTCATTTTGCAACTGTTCGTTAATAGTAATGATTTTATTGGATAGCTCTTTATTTTTTAAATTCCTCATTTTTTTATTTTCTATGTTTGCTTTAATCAATTGATTGATTTCTGTCTGTAATAGGATTTTTCTAGCAGTTAATAAGTGTTTTTCTATATCGTTATTAAGTTTAATAATTTGCATATCAACTCTTTCTTCTTCGTCCATATGAGCTAGATCGAATTCTAAGGTTTTTAATCTAAATTGATATACAGACAAAACATTGCCTTCAGCAGAATTTATTTTGTGATGTAAGTGTTCAGCTTCATTCTTCTTTATATTTCTCGCTATGCTCAACAGACTATTTTTTGCCTTTTTAAATATTCTAAACATTTGTCCTCCTTTAAATACTGAATACCTATTATACCGCATATTGTTAAATAAAGCCTTAGTAGATTAAATGTGTTATAATAGTGTTAAATAAAACAATAACTATTCCGCTTCATGGAATTCAAAAGGAGAATGTAATATGAGAAAAATAACATCGTTTAATGTTAGAGATATTTCTGAAGATGTCAGTTCAATTGATAAAGAATTAGAGCAATGTAGCCTTGAAGAAATAAAATCACAGCTTCCAGTTTACAAAGGTATTGAATCAAGTCTTGGAGATAATTATGATTTTGGCATGTCTAGCGAAGAGATAAAAGATAAAGCTAAAAGAGCAATTAAAAAGCATTTCACAATGCCAGACATATCAGAAAAGAAAGAAGATAATAAAGAAAACCTAAATAGCTCTAGAGGCGATAAAGTTGCAAAAGCTAGAGGCCGTAAAGTTGAAGAAAATCCTATTAAAATGAGTAATGGTTTAAATCACCCATCATATCAAATACAGAGGTATATAGACTGGGCTGCTGAATGGGCTATGGACAACGGTATTGTCGATAAGTATTTATCAGTAAATAAGAAAAGTAGGCAAGTCTCATTTGATTACAATCAGTTTAATAAAGATCAAACAAAAGCAAAAAAACAAACAAAACCACAAAGAGAAAAAGACCTTAAGAAAATAGCTAAAGAAATTGATAAGATGGATTTTAAAATACCGAATGATGAAGCTGCTAAAGATTTTCATTCGATGATGGAAATAACTAAGAACAACCCTACACTTGATGTTTCCAAAATGAATACTAAACAAAAAGCATTCAATAAAGAGATAATAAGTCCTGTTATTGATGAAATAAGTAAAACTGATAATATGAAAAAAGGTGGCTTCAAGAAAGTAACAGATGTATATAATAATGTGAAAAAAGCAAGTATATTTAAAGAAATTAAGCAGTTTTTCTCTAAGGTAATGGGATTAAATAAGTAAGAGATTTGTATGGAGATTTTTTTATACAAGTAAAAAAACTCTCCATATCTTAGAGCAACTAAAAAAACATCAAGATTAGTTAAAAAATCAAATAAATAATTGATTTATTAAATAAAGTATGATATAATATTCATTTGCTAACAAAACAATCGGAGGATGTTATGAAGAAACTAATTTTTATCGCTCTACTAGGAGCTTCAATAGTTACTAGCAGTAATGTAATTGCTGATACAATCTTGCCTGACGGAACTTCTATGGAGATTAGACAAGAACTAGCGGAAAGATCTTTGCAGTTAATAGCAGAAAAGAGGGGTGTTCATCCCTCTGAAGTAAAGTTTTTCACTGATTCTAATATCAAAATTACTATCGAGAAATATGGTTCAGGTAATGAGGTATACCACTACCGCTATGTTGAAGATCAATTTGAAGAGGATAGAAGGTTAAGGGGGACTGTAAGATGGTAATGAAATTTAAATAAGCCAGAAGGGATAACTAAAATGATAAATAAAGCAATAAAACTAGCATTATTTTTCCTTTTATCTTCACTATCGGCTCTTGCCATACTAACAATATTGATAGGGATAGCAGTATTCTAGGTGGTTATCAGCCCTACACACAGGAATTTATGTAAACGAAGAACAATAATAATGGAGAACCAAAATGAAAAAACTACTACTAGCACTACCACTATCAATTGTATTGCTTTCAACAGCCCAAGCTCAACAGATCGAAACAGAGCAAGACCTGTTAGATAACATGCTCTTTCAAATGGCAGGGCAGGTAACAGAAGGCAAGGCAGATCTCTCACAGAACAGCTTTTTGAGCCGTGAGAGCATCATAGGTAGCAAGACAGCAGAGACACGACTAGAAGCCAGAGAGAGGCTTGTGAAGCCCGTTGCTGACAATAGAAGGGTATCCAACAGGCCACTTACTAGACCAATACTAGAACAATAAAATGATATAAAATAAAAATAACAAGGAGAAGCTATGTTAAAAAATATTGAATACAACGGGAAAATATACAAAAACCCTAGAGAGCTATACAGGCACAATAACCCGCATCATTCAGTGAGTATCGATGCTTTTGACTCTAGGTGTAGAAGTAGATGGGATATTGATAAAGCATTCAAAACACCAAAACAGCCAAAGGGTAGGCCGAAAAAGCCCAGGTCAAAGGAAGAGCTAACCCAGAGACTCAAGGATGTTGTCGGCAAAGCCAAGTCCACCGACACAGGCGGAAGCTTAGAGCAAGCTTTCAGACAGGTGATGGAGCCACAGCAAGCCCTAGCACCAATAGAGCCTACACAGCCAGTAGAAGAGCAGGTGAGGCAATCTACTCCCGCTGTTGCTCTCAACAAGGCGACACAGAAAGCAGAGAAACGAGCGAGCCTGTATGTCGCCAAGACAGAGTTATCAGGTGCGAAGAGAGCAGTTATAGGCTTCACCACCGAACAGAAGCCTTCAGATCTAGAGTTCTTGGAAGCCGACATTCTGTTGCTAGCAAAAGTAGGGTTTACCACGGCAGGGCAGATTCAGAACAAGATTGTTCAAGTATTCTTCAATCAACACAACATAGAAGAGTCTGAAAATATGGCTTCTTCTCAAGCGTTCGACTTGATTGAGGGAGAATATGGTAGCTGGTGGCTTTTTTTGCTAGCAATCTAGTTATACAGCCCCACCACACAGCTACCAGTAGGCCGAATAGGAAACAATCACACCACCTTATCCACCCAAAGCCAGAACGGAGCTCCACGGCGAAGGTTAGAGGTATCCCACTGGCGTCACAGAATGACAAAGGAAATGACCTCGCATCCTTTCGGTCACATCTAGCATACCACCGCTCGATGACAGCCACGGACACCAAGCTCGCTTCTCTCGCCCATGCTTGCAAGCTCGCAAGGGCAGGAACCCTAACCCCTACCTACAACCGCTTAGGCTTGCCACAGCTACAGATAGGTTCTCCATAGGCTCTCGACTTTCTTCGCTATTGTTTTGCCAACCCCCGCTCAACAAAAGCTATGAAAGGCTCGACTCTTAAATCGCTGCTCGCTGGCTCGCAGGAAAACCTCTCCCCCTGCTTCCCAGAGAACCCCTACCACAACCGCTGAATGAGGCTCAGGCTCACAAGCTCGCCACAGCTTCACACAGCTTCCTAACCCCAAGGGTTAGGCTTTCGCCCACCCCACATTCCAAAACCCCGTTGACGGCAATACAGAGGCTTGTAGCGAAGACACCTAAGCTCTCCATGCAATAGGAAACCATTGTTGCCGACAAAAGCGATATGCTGAATAAGGCTGAAGAAGAGATCGGTTGTTTCTTGCGGGCTAGATATGTTGAAGGCAATGATAGCTTTTTGTTGAAAGCAAAAATGATGTTGAAAGCAAAAAGGGGAGGCAGTGTTGTCTTCAAAAATGTCTTTGCTAGCAAAAAAGATGGCTTCCATAGGGTATATATTTCACGAACGATATACGCACTACAAACTATGAAATAACTCAAATGTATAAACATTTTCCGTATACACTTTGTTTATCTTTTGAGGTGGTTTGGTTAAGGTTGGTGGCAGATATTATTGAAAGCAAAGAGGGGGTATTGCTGTTTGAAGTTGAAAGCAAGGTCTGAAAAGTCTATTGATTTATTAAAAACTCAGAGCCTGCGAGAACCTGTAGAATCCTACAGGAACCAGAAGGAACCTACAGGACTCTACGAGAACTTGCAGGAGCTTATAAAATCCTGAAATATCACAGAAGGAGCCAGAAAATTCTTAAAAACGTATATATTTAACGAACGGTATATAGGTAAGTGGTATATACGTTATGTAATAAAATAGCTTTTTTAAGCTCCACAATCTGACCTTCAATAGCCAAAAAGGAGTCTTTTAGAACGTATATATTTTAGCAACAGTATACACTAGCCACTCAAGACCACAGACCTAATAGAAGCGGTATCATCATAGAAGATAAGTAAATGAGAAAATATCTCATTATATCTAAATAGGGGATAATCACTATAGGGGCTTTTTATCCTGCTATAAAACTATACAGATGACACCACGAATTTTCGCTTTAAAGAAGCCTTTAAAGCTCTCTCCTTCAAATAGGGGATAATGGTATGTTGACTTCCACAGTATATGTTCTCAATATGTGGCAAAACAAATCGTTAAAACTCTCAAGCTAGCACTAAGTTAGTAAACACTAACCAACTTTTGAGGTGTTTAAGGTTTTAAGTAAAAGCAAGCATAGTGATTATCCCCTATTCGCTTCGCTCATAGTTGATAATCACTACCGCTTCACTCATCTCCCCACTTCGTGTGTCGATTTCGCTCGCTTACTTGCAAAGGGCTCCGCCCCTTGACCCGGAAGCCTTCGGCTTAAAATCGTTGACCCCAAACCCCGATAAATTCAAACCCGCCAACACCAAACAAGTTGGTGATATTTACCCCTTGGTTGCTAGCAACAATTTTACCCCCGCTTAAACAATATTTTAACAAATATGATATAATATCTAATATTGAGTATAGTTTTCGCTGAAGCCAGCGAAAACATAAATTGATGACAAACATATTTTCATTGCTTTCAATATTTAAGTTAGAACTAAATACGACTTTCATACTCATAACAAGGCAAGGAAATAATAATAAAAAGAAAGGAGAATACAAGATATGGAGATTGATGTTGGTGAGTCAACGAAACCCAAATACAAAACAGTCAAGATTAGAGTTAGTGAAAAAGAGTATACATTGATAAAAGAGATTTCAGGTGAAGGCAATGTCTCTTCACAGATAAGAGATATGTTTCTAGACGAACAAGAATTTGCTTTCAAGAATATTCCTAAAATAAACAACCACCTTTTAAGAGAGGTGACGATGATAGTCAATAATGTAAACCAGCTAGCAAGAGCCGTTAATGAAAATGTCGGTAAGGCTAGGGAAGATGAGTTGGACTATACAATGGAGTTGCTAGCAAATATCGAAAGGCTTGTTCAGGAGATACTTGATACCAATATAGTGAAGGTGAAAGGACAGAGGGATTTTAAAAAGTTGATATCAACTGTTGATACTGTTTCGGTATTTGGAGCGATAAACGAAAACAGACAGAAAGAAATTACCATCTATTTTAATGATGAGCAGTATGAGCAATTGATATCTAAATCTTTAGGTAGGGGAAATATGCCACTTGCTAGGATGATGAGAGAATACTTCATCACTCAAGCTGAAAGAGTTAAGAAGGCTATACCGCCAGTAAAGTTTGAAATCGTATCAGAACTCAATCTAGCAGGCACCGCTTTAAACTATGTCACCAAAGGAGTGAATGAAAGAAGGAAGGCTGGTGTGAGCTTGGTTCTCTATTCTGTTATCTACCAGCTAGAGATGGTTCAGGGATTGATAGAGCAGACACACAACAAGGAGATAGTGAAATGATTTTAAGATACTTCCCATACGGTAGTAAAAAATTTGCCATGAAGTGTAAGCTGACAGGTAATAAAGGTGGTGCCAATGCCGTCAACTATGTGAGAAGCACACAAGACCACACGAAAGAAGATAGAAAGGTTCTCCCTGTTCTTATGAAGGGCGACCCTGAATTGATGATACATATTTTATCAGAAGGCAAGTTTGCTAATGAGTATGTGTCTGGTGCCGTTCGTTTCAATGAAAGAGACTTGGATGATGAGTTTCTTCAAAAGATAATCACCGAACACGAACGAATGACCTTCCCAGGTCTAGAGCCACACCAGTATGCTTCCCTTTGGTATAAGCACCAAGACAAGGATGATATTGAGCTTCACTTCATTTACTCGAAGGAAGAGTTGACCACCAGCAAGAAGCTTGAGCCTTACATAGCGAAGAGCAATGGCAAGCAGAGCAAAGACTTCATCAAAATGGATAGCTGGAAAAATGCCATCAATGCTGAATACAACCTGAGTGACCCTAACCACCCACTCAACAGGCAAGCAATGTCAGAAGCCGATATAAGGCTTCCTGAGCTATCGAAGGATACCAAGGAAGGTATCAATGAAGAGGTTGAGAGACGAATCAACAAGGGCTTGATTACTGACAGAGCTTCGCTACTGACTGAGTTGGAGCAGATGGAAGGAGTTATTGAGGTTAGCCGTGTCACCAAGAAAGCAATCAGTGTGAAGGTTGAGGGTAGGAAAGCCCCTATCAGGCTCAAGGGTATGGTGTATGAAGAAGGCTTCACAGCCGAGAACTTCACTTCTACAGCTCTTGAGAAAGAAGCTGAAGCCTATGATGCGGACAGAGAGGAAAGGGCTAAGAGGGAGAGAAGAAGGGCTGAGGGCATCCATGACTACCAAGCTAAGCACAACAAACAGTATTACAAGCCCAACGAAGGCAAGGTGCTACAGGCCGAGCTCTATGCTCTCGTTGACGACAAGATCCTATCAGGCGAGATAACCCGTAGAAGGAACATTGTGGAGCTTATCAAGGCACAGGATAAGGTAGTTGATGTGGTAGATACCCATAAGCACCATATCAGTGTCTACTATGAGAACGGAGCCAGGCCGTTCAGGATGACAGGAGAGCCTTACCAGAGAGAAGGCAGTATTGATAACTACCTGCAAACCCTTCTTGACGACAAAGAAGAGAGCGACAAAAAGTTAGAAGAAAGAAAAAGGGAAGAAGAAGAGTTCTATTTCAGCAAGAGCTTTGGAAGTCTTGATTTTGTCAGGATGAAAGATACTCGCTGGAATGAATTCGCTGAAACCTTTAAGAATATTGATACTCTAAAAGAACACTTATCTTTGAATAATGATATAATAGAGAAGCAAGGTGATGTTGATATCAAAACAAAGCTTCAACCTGATAGCGATATGACAGACTTTGATTTATCAATATTTAGAGTGTATGCGGAAGACCCGCATTTTGAAATCAAAAAGGAAGACCAAAACAATAATAAGGAGATTGAAAATGACAGAAATAACAAAGCAGATAGAGAAAGAACAGAAAGAATTATCAGAGAGCTTGTTAAAAGACAACCCAAGACTTCTGTTAGACAATACATTAAAGATACTGTTGACGGAGTTAAGGAAGCACTCGGACATTTCAGTAGAGGTTATAGAAGAAGTCTCGAAGGCTTACGAGGGGTTAGACGAAAGATTGAGTCAAATAGAGAGCAATCAAGAAGAGTTGGACAACAGATTGAGTCAAACGGAGCAAAATCACAAAGAATTAACAGTGATTCTAGACAGTCTATCGCCAACTTTGAAAGACAAGTTTTAATGGTTCAAGATAAGGTGGCTTCTTACAAGCCTGAATCTGATAAGATACCAGACCGAAAGAACACACCAAGTATAAAATAAATCCTTCATTCAATAACTAAAGCCACCGACAAGGTGGCTTTTTTAGTATTTGTGCTTCTTATATTGGCGGATGCAGACTCTGAGTGCAACACACTCATTGGATGGTTGATGGGCTTTCATGGTACTTGGCCATCAGCTCGCTCATCACTTCTATCGGACATTTAAAATCAAAGCGATTTCGAGGCCGCATATTCAGCTCAAAGGCAATGGCATCCAGCTCTTCCTGGCTATGTACTGAAAGGTCTGTTCCTTTCGGTAAATATTGACGGATAAGGCCATTGATATTCTCATTGGCTCCCCGTTGCCAGGGGCTATGGGGATCGCAAAAGTAAATCGCAACACCGGTTTCTTGAGTAATTTTTGCATGGTGTGTCATTTCACGCCCCTGATCATAGGTCATGCTTTTTCGAGCGGTGGTCGGCATTCGGTTCAGAGCAGCACTAAAGCCTGCTACGGCGGATGTGGCGGTGGCATCGTCCATTTTTGCGAGGATCAGATAGCCACTGCTAAGCTCTACCAAGGTGCCTACCGCGGACGCGTTATTCTTACCTTTGATCAGATCGCCTTCCCAGTGGCCGGGCATTTCACGCTTACTGACCTCGGGCGGACGTAAGTGAATGCTGACCATGTCAGGGATCTGACCACGTCGATCCACTTCGCCACGGCGAGGCTTGCGTGTGGTTTTACCTTGTCGCAAGCAGTGAATCAGTTCCTTGCGAAGGTGGCCAACGGGCAAGGCATAAATGGCCGTGTAGATGGTCTCTCGGCAGACGTAGGCATCGCGCAAATCAGGTAGTTTCATCGTCTTGAGCTTGCCGCTAATTTGTTCAGGAGACAAGCGTCGCCGCAACATATACACGATGAGATCAAACCGCTCGGTGCCTGGCAAAAGCTTACGCGCAGGACGACAGACTACTCGACGCTTTTCTCGCTGACGTTGGGCGTGCCGGGCACAGTAACCGTTCTGGGCCATTTGGTTACGGCGTATTTCACGAGATATGGTTGAAGGAGCTCGCCCTAAGAGCTGGGCAATGTGCCGAAGGCTCATCCCTTGGGCTTGACCCACTTGGATGCTGGCACGTTCTTCAATGCTGAGTTCGAGGTAAGACATGGGACAACACCTTAGCGAAATGCTCAGGTGTTGCACTCAGTTTCTGCGGCCAAGATTTTTTAAATTTAATTCCAGATATTTTTATTTATATGATATAATATTAAATATAGCTAACGGATATATAGCTAATAATAATAAAAAAGGGAGACAAGATATGTTATCTAGAATTGAAGAGCAAAGAAAGATAGAAGAGATTTACAAGGCAAGAAACCTAGGCCGTAATGTAGCCAAGTATTTCAGTGGTGTTGATGAAGCGATAGGAGAGGCTTTCACTATCACTTGTCCATACAAGAGGGGGCAGAGCTAACGGCTACAAAAAAGAGGCTCAGGAGAGGGCTATTTACCACCTACCTGAATGCCCATATCAATAGCTTTGATGGCACCTATACCTTTGTGCGAAGGTTATCAGAGGGCTTTAGGCAAGAGCCTTTGTAGGGACTTTGTATTGAAGCACTACACCACTTCAGGCAGGACAGCAAAAGACAAGAGCAAAGATATTGATAGGATAGATGAGATATACCAGAACTATTTTGAAAAGCACAATTTTAGAGAGAGGCTAGAACAACTGGAAGAAAAGATGAAAAATTCAATTGAAAATCACCGAAAGAAATAAAAGTAATCAAGGTGTGGCATAGTTCCACACCTTTTTTATGCGGTAGCTTCGCTACCTTAGTTATTGAAGGAAGAAATGTCGTGTTATTTAAGTTATATCCGTTAGCTCTATATATTCCAAATTAAATTATCTATTTATTGGATCTCTTTATAGTAAGTGATATAATATATTTATACACAACGAAGAGAGAGCAACGATGTTTATTGTTCACAACGATAACCAGAAGCATATCTTCCAGACTTTCTCACAGGTTGATAGCAACAAGCTTCAATCAGTCACCACCTACACAACAGAAGAGCAGGCCAGAGAGAAGACTGGTGCCAAGGTTGAGATTATCTTTCTTGAGAAGTTCGATGCTATCGGACACATGGCTGAAGAAACGAATGTCATTGATGGTTCAGGTTATTCAGCGGTAATGCCTTTACCCATTGAGGAAGTCATTAACACCTTTCATCTTTAAATAAGAGGTCGCCCGAAAGGGCGACTATAAGCAGGGAACAGCGATGAATATTGAAAACAAGGTTTACTCCGTTCTTGCTAGCAACTCTTGGTTCGTTGATATCAACAGCATTGAAGGCAACTACATTGAATTCCAGATTACCTTTGAAGGTGCGGTATTCAATCGAGTCCTGAAGGTGCGAGAGGTTGAGAACAAAGACCTTGTTGCTTTCAAGAAGAAAGCCGTTGGCTTCATCGAAGACGTTACGGCCAGTGCCAGTGATGCCCTCCGCTTCGAGAACCTATCACAGCAGGACTTCATCAAGATGGTTGACCTAGTGGCTACCGCCTTCGTGGAAGCCCTGGAGGAAGCTTACAGGGAACACCACCTGATGCGAGCCTAACGGATAGATAAGAAAGCTCGCTGGTAGCGGGCTTTCTGTCGTCTGGTTGTATCAGACACAGTAGCCTAGCTCTCTTCGCTACAGGCTAGCTCATTGCTGGTATGATTAGGTTATGCATTCACTTGGGTAGATGGTCATTATGAGCAGTAAACGACTTCAGGCAAAGAGAAACCATCATTTTGTATGGGCTTATTACATGAAGAAGTGGTCAACTAATAATCGTGATATCTATTTCACTACCAAAAATAAAACTATCGTTTTTGATAGTGTTAGAAATGTAGCTGTCGCTCAGGATTTTTACCAAGTAGGAAAATTAACTAAAACCCATCTTGAGGTTATTAAGGGATTTTTAGGTGATGCAGATGAAGATTTAAAAAGACTTCATATGTCATATTTGAGCGATTTTATTATATTTAATCGCATAGAAGGATATGTTGATAGTAACAATATTTTAGACGATGAAGTTGAGCAAGAGTTAAAAGCTTTTAAAAGTAATGGCATTGAAAACTTACATACTGCACATGAAAATGAAGTAAAGCATATTCTTGATAGGCTTATTGAAGGGGATTTATCGGTATTAGAAGATAAGGATAGAATGATGAATTTCTTGATATTCTATGCACATCAAATGACCAGAACAAAAACTATGAAAGATAATGCTTTTCTTTATAAAGCTAAAGAAGATAGTGTAGAGGGAAGATATGCACGTATATTACAAGAAAGCTGGTGGTTTGTTAGCTATATGCTTGGACTGAATGTTGGTCGTTCATTGTATCTTGATAGGAAAAGTGATAATCACTGCCTGCTAATTAACAACACGGATATTCCATTTATAACGTCTGACCAGCCAGTTATAAATGCATACAGAAAAACCCATGACATTGTAAAGCCACCTGAAGAGCATGAGTGTGACCACTATTTCCCACTATCGCCTAAAGTGGCCTATATGATTAACAAGTCAGATCGTTTCCCAAGTGGGAAGGTTTCTGTGACGGAAGACGTGATTGAAGAGATGAATACAAAAATAGCGAAGCTAGCGAATGTCAATATCATTTCAAACAGTGAAGGCTCCCTGAAGCCCTACCGAAAATATGTAGGTAGCTGGAATCAAAAAATTAGGGAACAGCTAGGTAGTGACACGTAGATCATCAGAAAAAGAGAGCAAAGTGAAGGCGGGCATCATTCAGATCCAACCTGGCTCCCTAATAGCTCTCAGTTATCGAATAATGAAAATCAATAGGCTTTATGCATTAAGCAACGGTTTGGTTAAAAAATGATCAATTCATAAGGCTTACTGAAGCCAATTTCTCACCATCCCCTAAGCCTTACCCTTCGCTAGCCATACAAGAGCTTAGAGAGGCTTTTAGAAGCCTTCACGGCGATATACAGGAAGAAGGTCCATGACCCTGTATAGCTCACCTACATACGCAATACTCCCTTATTTCCACCAAATCAATATAAAAAACACCTTTTTCGATTGTAATTTATGATCGACTATCGATTTTACGATAGTTAATAACGATCATGCATTTTATTTCGTAAAAATATAAACCGCTAAGTAATTGATATCAATAAACATGGTATCAAAATCCGCGCGGCTTCCTTAAAAAAGTGCTTTTTAGGGCTTGACAGATCAAAAAGTAACCGTTTCACGAAATTGACTTTTAGTTTTGGAAAGGCTTTAATGCTCCCCAGTTCAACGACATACGGGCAGAGGATATATGGAATTAGATTATGAGATTGAAATAGCGGAACCTAGAAAGTTCATGTTTGATATCAATATAAAGTTTGTCATTGATGGCAACCCGCATACGATCCGTTTAGAAGACATATTAGGCGGTGATTATGCTTATGATAAGTATGAAGATATCAATGAAGACGGTATTTTTGAAATAACTATTGACCCTAATAAAATACTAGGCTTTATAAGAGATCCATTTAAAGTGGTTATAAGACCGCCTAATGATATCGAGAATTATAGTTTCTTTACGTTTAGAACATTGACCTTAATTGATAGCGATTACAGCTATATTGCCATCAACAAATTGAAGTCAAAAATAGATACAGGGGAAGATAAAGAGCTTGAGTTATTTAAGCTACTAAAAAATATCATTGAGGTTGGCTTCAACTTCCTTGAGAAGCATATTGAGAAGAAGCGGGTGGAAGAGCAGTTCAGTAAAAAAGGGCAGACCATCCGAGCTTAATGGCTGAATTAGAAAAATAGACTTACTTAAAACTCTAAAAGGAGAAATGAATGAATGTAATTAAGAAAAAATATCCAGATTTAATTAAAGGTATGATTACTGAAGCTCACGATTATGGTAATGATGTTGTTATTGTCATAAATTCAGAGGGTAAAGAATACCGCTTATTATATGCTTCTAGTAGGAAAGGTGGTTTCGGGGATTCAGTGACTACTATCAAGCGGGAAGAGCCAGTAGAGGGCGATTTTGAGTCGTTTATTGACTATTTAGTTCAGCAGATTGAAGCCAAAGAAAATAAGGTTCTCAATGAAGATGAGCAGGTGTTTATTAGAACAGAGCTTAATCAATTTCTAATGATTGAAATTGAAGGGTATATCAATGCAGCTAGTCTTACAGAAGAAGATTTTGAATAATTAAATTTAAAAATAAAGAAGGTGGTATTTAGCTACCTTCATAAAAGGAGAGGCTATGACAAAAAATAAAGAAAAAGAGGAATGGTTTGTTGATTTTACTTCAGATTTTATTATTGATGAATATTATTATAAAAATGTTAGTGTCCATCACTTAAAACTAGTAATTGCTTGCCGTGTTAAGCATAGAGAGTTATCAGATAAAATATTTGAAGCAGTGTGTTCTAAACTTGCCTTGAATGTAGAAGCAGCATAATTATTTAAATATTAAAAGTAATATAATAGTTTTAACAATTCCGTTAAAGCTAATAGAGAAGCTTTGTCTAAAAAAGGAGAATAACTATGAATTTTAAAGTAAAACAACGTAATAATATGAGTGATGTGGTAATTGCATTTTTAAAAAATAAAATAGAAATTGAAGATATGGATGTAAAGAGTTCTATTACAGTTATTAAATTCTTGCTCAACAAAGAACATATGGAAATGGAAGTATGTAGCCAAGATGACACTTATAATTTTAAATATGCTAAAGGTGGTTGCTTAGATAAATTGCTAGATGAGGATATTGATAAAGACAATGTATCTTTATTGCTTTATTTAGCTGTTATGGATAAGGCATCAAGTAAGATTGAAGATTTAATGTTAGAAGCTATTGAGTCAGTAGAAGAAGTACAAGTTTAATAAATACTTAGCGAGTGGGCTTCAGTAATTCCGCTGGAGCCCAAAAATAAGGAGAATAATATGGAAGATGAAGTTTATGAGTTTGTTAACGAAGCGAAAGTTGTTTTCAAAGATGAAAGAACCGTAATCGTTACTTACGGAGGTGAAAGCAGAGAAATCAAGTTGAGTATTTGGTTAGGTTTATATCGAGTGCCACAGTCTCACGATGTTTTACCTAAAAAAATGATACTTGATTTAACTAACCACTTCATAGGTGAAGATGATAAAAAGGAAGCGATTTATATAGCTGAAAATTGTGTTTACGGGGATATGGTGACACAGCAGTTAGGAATTCGTTTCGCTGAATAGAAAGTATAACCATCAAATTGAAGATATAAAAAAGGAGAAAAATATGACGAACAGTTTTCTAAAAAGATATAAGAAAGGTTTTATATACATGTTACACATAAATGAGCTCGCAAAGATTGATTTAGATGTATATCTAAGAATTTTAAATATAATAAAACTTCAAGAAAGTGATGTTGCTAGTAGTGGTGTTGTTTTAACAACGTCTTTAAAAACAGATGTATTCAGGTGTTCCCATGATAATGATGATGATTCTATACGTGTGATTAGTTATGAAGGAAACCGAGCTAACTATATTGCAAGCAAAAACAGAGAAGAATTTAAGCAACTATTGAAGAGTGTTGCTTTAGCTTCATTGAGTAAGCATTTAAAAATTAACCTATAAAAAATATATCATACAAAAAGGAGAGCTACTATATGAGCGAAAATTTTGAAGACTGGCTAAAGAGGCATGATATAGCACAAATAGACGAAGAAACTAGAAGAAAGATGCTTGATGATGCTGATGAAGATATCTCTTTTGAAGACAATAAAGATTAACTTTAAAGTTCTTTAACAGTGTTTAATAATTAAGTTATATTGATTTTATAAGTAAAAATATTATAGCGACAATATAAACAATAATTAAGGAACTTTTAAAGGTTAAAGTTGTTTAATAAATAACCAAAATAATATAGGAGAATAATTATGATAGATAGATTTAGAATACAGTATGATTTAGATAAGTTTGTCTCAATTACAGGTAAACAGATTGGAGCAGATATAGCTTACGTGGATACGTTAACAGATGAAAAGTTAGCAGAGGGTAGAGTGAATCTTGAATTCAATGAGTATGTAGAAATTGAAACACCAGCCCTTGATGTTATAAATCAAGCTTCAGAAGTGTTTACCCACGGTGGTTCTGAAAGGGCTACTTATAGAGCAGAAAGACTTTTAGAAAATATCGGTGATGATTTACCTAGTCACGTTCGTTTCAATGCAGTCGAGAACAATATCACACCGAAAATAGAAAGTGCTTTCATAAATGAGTTTGAGAAAGAAGGCTTCGCTATTTATGAGTTAGATATTGATGTTGACGGTAAACAATACCAAGCTGTATTGAACCTTGCCAAAGACGAAGATGGTGAATATATTGTATCAAAAGATGGTGATTCATATGATATAGCTGGTGGTTTCGATGGCACAAACAAAGAAATCAAAGAAGCAGTAGAGAACGATATTAAAGCTCTTTATGGTGAAAAGGCTTATGAAGAAGGTTATGGCTTGAAAGCAACTGAAGCAGTTTTAGATATTCTTGAAAAGAAAATTGACACAAGGCTTGAGCATGACCAAATACCAGAAGAACCGAAGCAGAAACAGAAAAAAAGTAAAGGCTTTGGAATGTCCATGTAAACCAAGCAGTAGATAAAGCCCGCGATGGTGCGGGTTTTTTTTTGACAACAATAAGGAGAATACAGTGGAAAAAGAATTTGAAATCAAAATCAATAAAGCTACAAAGGATGCAGTTAAAACAACATTCAGAACTCAAAAAGGTGACTTGGAGCTAAGGCTACCGTTAAACGATGGTTCTTTTGATTTTAAGTTGGTTCAAGATATATCTAACCACTTTTCAAATACAGCCCATTCGATGTTTAGGGACACAAATGTATTTATAGAAAGTATTGCTGTAATTATAGAAGACAGGCTTCATAAAGAGTTAGAGCTTCAAGCTGATACTAGACCAGACCTTGAGAAAATTATGAAAGCTGTTCATGGAGATATAGAGAAAGGCTTTAATAGTCAGATCTCTAAGCACCACAAGAAGCAGAAAGGACAAAGATTCTCGATGTGACCACCAGCCCGCTACCACAGCGGGCTTTTTCTATCCGCCTAAAAGCAATATAGGAGCTACGATTGAGGTTAAGGAAGTGACACCACTTTGAACTAGAACAACTCACAGAGCCTTCCTAAAGCCACACAGAAAGCCAATATCCCCACATTCAATACCTAGCTCGCTTGCGAGCGAAAAAACAACGAGGAACTTAATGTTCTAACAATGGTATAATATATAGACTAACAATAAACAGGAGAAAAAAATGGAGAAACAATTATTAAATTTAAAAAGCTTTCTAGAAGATAGCGGGTATCAGATAGTAACGACTATTCAAGACGATACACTATCTGATAAGAATACATTAAATGTATACCTATCAAATAAGCTTTCTGAAACAGCGGAAGAACTAGGACACGAAGATCCATACGAGACACACCACACAAAGCTTGAAGTTGAGTTTAACGATACAGGCAAAATCAAAACATACAATGAAGACTTGATAGTTCAAGATAGAGACTTCTTTAATAAGGTATCAGAGCTAGCCAAAACAAGCCCTGAAGCGATTTTAGATACTGTTAGGGAAAGAGCAGAATGGAGCTTCAACAACTTCATACGAAGCGATTTTCAAGACTTCAGTATGGAGCAGTGGAATGAGCTTTTTGACGGAAGGAAAGATGGACTTGAAGTGTTTTGTGAAGAAACAGGAGAAACCTATTTAAAAGAAGTTGATTCAACATCTATTCACTTCACTGTATCTGTTCAGCAACCAGATAAACACTTAGAGTTAGAATACAACGTAGGTGATAACGAATCACACTTTAAAAAAGAGTATTTCTTACAACAGCACGGCGACACACTTAAAGAGAGCTTCAATCAAGAACAGATTGATTACATACTTTCTCAAGTCAACAATACTATCAATGATCGCCTTTTTTTCATTACTCCCAGAATGACGAATGAAGAACACGAACTAGCGACTGAATATTTTGGCATTACTGGTATTGAGGTTGATAAGGTTAAAACAGTCAAAAACGATGAAGGCGGTTATAACTGTATCACTACCGTTAACTATCAAGATGAAAAATATATACTCAACCTTCAAGCAGAAAAAGGCACTGGAAATGAAAGCAGTGTCTATTTTGTCGATATGAGTAGCTTGGATACTGACAGCAAAGACAACACAGCATTTAAAAACAAGGTTATTGAAGGGTATGGTGCTGATATTGTCTCAAAGAACTTTAATTTCGAGGATATTGAGTTAGGCTTAAAAGAAGGTATTGAGAAAGGGATTATAGAAGCGAAGATGGGGGAGAAGAAGCAGGCAGTAAATAAAAACCTAGGTATGTAAGAAATATCTTACAAGAAAGTAGTCCTTTTCGCACAAAAGTAAGCCCGCTGATATATCGGGCTTTATGCTGTATATCTTGACAGTGCTAGGCAGTTTGGTAAAATCCCGAACTCAGTTCCCAACTGATCTGACTCCCCTTGTCAGATTCGCCTAGCTTCCCCAGCTAGGCATTTTTTTTGGCTGGTAGGGTAGATCACTTGAAGTAGAGGAAAAGCCCTGTAGTGTCTTCAAAGAGGCTTTGGAGCATATCGCAATAGACATCATCAAACTCTTTGAGAACAACCGCCGTATTCTCCACCGCACGGAAGAAAATCATACGGTAGGTATCAGAGCTAAGGCAGTAGATGATCCGCACGACATTAGGGTGAACACCTTCAATTTCGTTCGCTGTTCCTTCAAACTTGATATCAACTACCGTATCTCCCTCATTGCCCACTGAAACGACTGAATTTTTATTTCCATCGCTGGCACCCATAGCAGGCTTGCCACCAATCAACTTGAGTGCCATGTGACCACCAAACTGATTTAAAATGGTAGTAGCAATCTCTTTATGGTGAAGCTGTTCTTGTTCAAGATGTTCCATATTTTAACTCCCTTGATGTTTGTGTCTCAATTATAGATCGGCTATTAAATCAATGCAGCCCCCTAACAACTAGGATAAGAAATTTTCTAATACCATTTTCAAATTTAACTTTTCACTATTTTTCAAACAAAAAAATAAGTGTGCTTTCATAGTGGTTATATGTATTCAAATGTCTAAGAGGTTTGTATGTCCAGTTTTGAAATCAAAAAAAGAAACAGTCCAGTTATCCTAAATACTACAAAGTCAGGTGATCGCACACACTATCTTATAAAGCAGAAATACTCTATCAATAGCTTAGAAGTTAAAATCAAACATTACTGCTTTGCTTTCAATGACGGCTCAACCACTGTCACTGATTCACTTCAAAGAAAGTGATAAGGAATTCAAGGTTGATGTAGTGGGCTTAACAGAGAGCCAGTTTAAAAAATAGTTCTCTTATTAAATGATAAAATTAGTTATTGAATGTGAATATTTGACGATTGATGTTGCCAAGCATTTTTTATGTCTGTGTGATATAATATCAACAACAAGAATAATAATCTAGGAGAAAACAATGACAGAAACAACATACGAAACTTTGATATTAGACCGAGTTGAGAAGAAAGCTTCGATGATTGAGCAAGTGCTTTCAGGCTTGAGCATCATAGAAGGTTCTATTCTCAAAAAGAAAGGGCAGGGCAAGACTTCAATGGAGCGAGTATTCAAAACCCGCATTGACTTCAATTCAGTCGAATACACGGTGCTACTGGATGCCTACAAGGTGAGTAGTGAAGAGGTGGTGCTGTATGCTGACCTTGATACCTCCTACGACCTATCCCTTGATACGATCAGGTTCACAGCCGACAACAAGGCTTTCATCGAGGCTGTGAAGAACCTTTATATTGAAGTCAACAACGGAGATCTACCAGAGCCAGCGGTGAAGGAAGCGGTACAGGAAGCTCTCTTCAGGGTGCAGGAGAAGATCCAGGTCCACTTTGACGACAAGCTAGCCATAAAGATGGCTGGTTAACCTACCCACCAGCACAGATACAAGCTGTCTAGAACCACCCTAGGAGCCACGGTAGAGGCTTACTAGGGGATGGCCTATGGTATCCTTCTGCGACCAGCATAGAGGCTTACAACAACGGCAGGCGGGTGATGGACTATATGGATGTGCTAGACATTATGGAGGCGGTGGTGGTTGGAAGCCCTAGGCACCCCAAGCCCGAGCTAATCCAGACCGATGAATGTTCTGGCGATCTCTACACCCTCAAGGTTGCCGTCAATTTTCATGGCCTGGAATACTTCATCTTCCTTGACCTGCTCGATGATGGCCGTAGGTTCTTCCGCAACCCCTTTGGTGAAGACAGCATAGACAAGGAAGACAACACACCGCTGTTCAACAAAATTCTGTTCACCTTGAGATTTAAGGGTGGTAGCGAACACCAGTCAGCGATGTATACCCCTATTGTCTTCGATAAAATTGCTGACAAAGCCTTCAACTATTTTATGAATGACTATGCCAAGCAGGGCAGGACACTAAGCCTTTCTACCTATATCAGCTATTTTGGTATTGATGACAACGATGCTGATAGTATCGCTGAATTGCTAGCAAGGGATGAGAGCGAAAAGAAAGACTTAATAGCATGTATCAAGAAGCTATCCCCGCATTCGCTTTTCAATGAACCTATTGAGAGAAATCTAGGGGCTTGGCAGATAAATGAAGAAGGGAAGCTAAGTGTGGATGAGTTCAGGAAAGGTTTACTTATCGACTATCAAGGGAATACAGGCGATCTCTTTGGTTGATGGCAATAAAAAAGCCTTCACCGTTTCCAGTGAAGGCAACCCCTTCTTTAAATTCCTTTTAAGTAAATCATTTACTTTAAATCCCATCCTTGGGTAGCAAATCCTTTTGCTAAAAAGGGGATAACAACAATTATAGGAGAAAACAACTACTTCTTTTCCTATTAAGACACAGGAGCAGCAACTCCTGTGTCTTACTTAAAACTTTAACTCACCCCAAATGCTAAAGTTATAATCTTAATATACATTACTTTTATTTAATAATTAAAGTAATATTTTAATTATCTTCCTTTGTTAACACTTTTCGTGCAATTTTATTTTACTAATCCTGTTTTCTATTCAGTAAGATGATCTTTATTTTAGTGTGTGATATAATATCCATCAACAATAAGGAGAAAGTTATGGTTGCGAAAGGAATTCAGGAATTCTATAAAAAGCAGAAGGAAAGTAAGGTTAAGCTCTCTTCGCTACAAAAAGCGGATATGGAGAAGCTTGGTATCACGAAGCAGGGTTTGAATAAGCTTTGTTGGAAGGAATACCAGAGAAGATTTAAAGTTGAGGACTACGACTACAAAAGAAACAAGAATGTTAGCAATGTGCTTCGAGTAGTAAGGCGAGACATTCTTTTGCTAACAAGAGACTATGCCAAAGCGATTATCTTCAAAGGTGCGAGCTACGACCCTGTAAGGGAAAAGGTGGAGCTATCTTTCAATGGTGCTGAAGAGATTGTGTCTCACATCCGTAAGAATATGGATACCAACCACCTACAAGAAGACCATCCTATTTTTGACTTGATATTTGCGATAGAGATTTTTGCCACCATCAAGAAAGAGAAGAGGATTAACCTTCCTAAATATCTTTCCGAGATTTTCAGTGAAAGGTATATGAAACACACCATGCAGGTGAATTTAATCACTTCCCCTGATAAGAGAGCAGAGTATATCGCTTCAATAGCTCATTTTGGTGTCAACAAAGTTATTGATGAAGGAATGTCTGGTATTCATGAGGGAAGTGGTAAGAAAGCACCCCAGCCAGAGGATGACCTACCTTACATCGAAGCTGGTAGGCAGGGGGCGACACTAAAGCCAGTAGAAGCCACGGAAGAGGATAGGGTAGGCCAACCTACCACCAAGGCGATAGACGAGCCACAGAAGCCCCAGGAAGCGAAAGAGGAAAGCTTAACTGACTTGTTCGATATCCCTGTTTTCGCTAGGCGAGAGAGCGAGGATGTGAAGGTAAAATTCCAATCAATGGCTGACAGGTTGAAGAATCAAGGAGAAGCGGAATGAAAGGTAGATACGACCACTTTGACCGCAAAGAACAGCAGGTGAGCCAGCTTTGTAGGGTCTACAGGCAGAAGAAGGGGTATCTAAGAGCTAACCAGCTTGGCGACAATGAATACAAGGGTTCTCCTATCATGAGTGACCTTACCGCCATGATAAAGACCATGACGGATCTTCACCAGTCCTACCTTGTCGCCAAAACACAAGAGCTTGATAGTGTGATGGATGCGGTTAGAGAAGCTACCCCTGAATTTTATGAGCTTGCCGACAAGATGAAGGAAATTCGAGACAAGGAAAACGAGTATAAAATAATCAATTACAAGAAAGTTAAATATGGACAGGATGCCACCGATATTAAGAGTAAAATGGTTGTTATCAAAATGAAGATACTAGCCCTGAAGAATTCCCAACAAAATGCAATGCTTAAATAGTGACTAAATAATAAAACCGCCTGCATGACGGTTTCTTGTTTTTAAGCTTTTCTATTTTTGTAAAATATATACCCTATCTTATAAAGGCTCAGTGAAGCTATAAGGGATAACCCATAAAACACAAAGCCGTTAAAATAATTGTGTTGATGGTAATTGTAGAGTGTTATCGCTGTGCCGAATAGAAAGATAGCAGTGCCCACCGCAACTTCGGTAAGCACTGCTTTCTTTATATCGTTCCTTCTTTTTATATCAAAATCCATTTTTCTCTCTTATTAAATAAAAAATATATTTTACCATGCCTTTTTTCCAGTTTATATAAAATGAAAAAGATACCTATAATGTTGTAGCAGTATATCCAAAATAGTCTTTTAAACTTCAAAAAATGATAAAAAGTCAAACTTTCTATCAAATATTTAATTGACTTATTAAATAATATATTATATAATAGTTATTACAGCTTAATACCAACAAGCCTATATACCAAAAGTGCTAGAAGATACGATGTGGTATAATTTAAAAAAATAAAAAGACTCAACAAGGAAGTTGAGGAAGAGAAAACAAAGGAAGGGGAATACAATGACTAAAGTTCAAAGAAAACAAAATACAAATTTTTTAATAGGTAATTATGCCAAACAAGAGAGGGCCAGTATGTTATCTGGAATAAGTTCACTATATATTACAGGAGAAAAACAAAGACCAACACTTTTTACTAAAAAAGTTGTAAATAGCTTATTGCATATCTTTTCAGCACGAGAAAAACCAACTCATAAAGATATGCTCTATTTGCAGGCGATATTAAGTGTTGCGGGTAATAGGTTAGCTAAGTATGGGGATGAAGTTATTGTAAATAAGGCTTTTGTTGATGAAGAGTCTAGAGAAGCTTTTAATAATTTTGCTGAAGATAATCCAGAAATAAGAAATTCTTTCGGATATGGTAGTCAAATAGAGTTTTATACATCTTACTATGAAATACTAATGAAAGCAGGACTAGGTGATAGCTTAAATAGTAGGAAAGCTCTAAAAAGATCTTTATTGAGGCTAGGTAGAATTACACACGAAATACATATTCCAGAGTTATATGAAAATGAAGAATTTGAAAAAGGACATAATGAATTGTTTTTAAAATACGATTATAATAATGGAAATGGAAAGTTAAAGTTAACCATAAATTCTATGTTTACAAATGCTTTAACAGCTCAGTTTACTTTAATAGATTTGTCAGTAAAAAAGAATTTCATACGAAATGAAAGAGCTTTAGCTCTCTACGATTTTATTATTGCAAGAGTAAATAGAGGCGAAGACCAGCATTTTAACTTAGATAGAGTGATTAAGGTTTTAGAAGAAAATACAGATGACATTGATAAGCATACTAGAAAGAAGTATAAAAAATTATTAGAAAAATTGAATGACTATGTAGATTGGAATATTCAAACGTATGGAACAGGTGAGAAACTTGTATTCAATGTAGACTGGAAAATCAATAAATAGATTAAAAGCGGTAATGAGCAAAGCCACTAATGTAGTGGCTTTATTTGTTTCTATTACCCGACAAGCTGACCACCTTGGTATAAAAAAAGACCCGACAAGCTGACCACTTTCAAAAATTATATGCCTTAAATAACCGACAAGCTGACCACCTTTTTAAAAAAACGACCCGACAAGGTGACCACCTCCAAAGTTCTCTTTTATGTTTTATGTCATGTATTTCTTCGTTAAAAATAACATAATAAAATAAAGTCTTCTTATGAACTTATTATTTACTTAGGAAAAGCTTTGAGGCTGTTTTTTTCGTTCGTAAAATATATACCATTCTAAGAAGACCCTACAGACGATAAATTCTATTTCCAAAAAACCGTTCTGAAAGTGTTCTATTTTTAATACACAATTTCTGGCTCATAACTTTAGTCTACTTTTTGTCATGCTTAAAAAATATGTGACCGTCAAAGTGGCTACTTTGTTATCAGCTTATTGAATGGCGAACATATAAACAGTTACTACTAGCTAAACACTACAGCAATTCAATAATCTCATATTCAATATCTAGCGAGCTTGCGAGCGAAAAGGAGTATTTAATTATTCAGTATCTTTATTTTACTTTATCGCTTGAATGAGTATGTTTGGTTTGCTTCGCAAACTGGCTATTGAAGAAAGGAGTGATTAGTTTCTTTGGTGGATGAGTATTTTGTATTGAGGTTGTAGCTGTCTTGTTTTGGTTTGCTTCGCAAACGAGCTATTGAGCATAGGATTATTTTATTCCTTTAGAGGTAATGGCTTTAACTGTATGCCGTTCCATTTCTGTGATTAACTATGTGGCTCAATATGCCTTTCTAGTAGCTTTCACAGTGTAGGGTAGGGGTTGGCTAGGTTCTAGATTTAGGAAGCATACAGAAGCTTTTAGACGGCTTATGTTAGATATCTTATTTTCAACCTTTATTATATATGGAGCCGTTATTTAAATTATTAAAAATAATATTAAATGGAAATTTTTTTAATGACAGTAATATGATTATTTCAAACACTGTTAACAGTAGTAGCAATTTCAGTAATGTTGTTCAAATATCGACAGGCAATATCGATCTTATCAAGCAGTATACAGATACCGATAGTTTGATTGTTGATATTGTGGCTACTGACACTAGTGGTAACACCGTTACACAGCAGGACTCCTTAGCTCTATAAGCCACCAAGGAGGCATTCAAAGAGGTTTTAGGTAGTAGGATGCCAGAAACAATAAAGCCCGCTCAGAAGCGGGCTTTTCTTTGCTTACAAGAGGGGGAGCTTAAGCTTCTGTCTTCTTGTTATCAGCATCATCATTGATGAGCCAGCCCTCAACTACTTCAGCACCGTGTTCATCTTTGAGAGCTTTGAGCCCTTTATGATTTCCGCCCCGAGTCTCAATCACTTCGCCCGTATGCGGATTTTTATAAACCTTCAGCTTACGGACCTTACGAGGCTTGGTGCTGGTTTGACCTTGTGACTGAAGGTATTTTTCAGGTGCGATAATTTGAAGAACCGTTTTATCTGCTACACCGAATTCTGCCATCAAAGCTTCAAGCTTCTCTTTGAATTCCATTTCTTGCTTGAGTTCGGTGTCGCTCTCCATTGCAAGAAGTTCTTCCTGCAACTGCTTCATCATTCTTTCTGTTTCTTGATATTTTTTCAATCTAGAAGACATATTCTTTCCCTTGAATTCAATAATATTTTGTTGCGAACAAACCGAATAATATCACCGAGATTTTAACGATGCAAATATTTTAGACTACAACTAGGGATTTTTAAATTAAATATAACCTATAACATCCATGATAATTTCAAATCAATAAATGGTTATTGAAAATAGGGTTCTCAGAAACATTTTGTGAAATATATACGTTTTCATTTCAGCGATAAGGTGTAAGTGGTAGGTAGTAATAGGGCAGGGGATGCAACAAAGCCCGCACTATGGCGGGCTTTCATACTTCATCGTTGCTCTCAACGGTTGGCTTTTTTAGATGGCGGTGTGTATTGGAATTTTGGCTTGTTATTACCGAGTGGCTTTACAGGTAGCTCTCGCTTGGCAGCCTTAGTGTTAAGTGCCTTGGTAGGTTCAGTAGGGGTATCTTTCTTGGCCTCAACTGGATCTACCTTTTCTTCCTTGGGAGCTTCTTTAGGTGCTTCCTTGGGCTCTACCTTTAGTTCTTCCTTGGCTACTTCCTTCTCAACCTTTGGTTCTTCCTTCAGTGGTTGCTGTTTTGGCTCATTGTTATCAACCAACCAGCTATCGACGGTTTCACTACCATATTCTTTCTTCCAAGCTTTCAGCACACGATGGTTCATACCCTTAGTTTCTACCACATCGCCAGTGTGAGGATTTTTAAACACCTTAAGCTTGCGAGGCTTGCGGGTTTTCTTTTGCTCCGAAGCTACAGCTTCTTCAGCGAATTTCCCAGGAACAAGAACCTGTAAGACCGACTCATTAGATAAGCCGTAATCTTCCGCCATTTTTTCCACGTTCTTTTTGAATTCAATGGCTTTTTTAAGATATTCATCTTCTTTCAGAGAGTTCAGTTCAACTTCAAGTTGCTTTAGCTGTTGCTCTTTTTTGAAGTAAGAAGTTAGTGAGTTCATTTTCAATACCTTTTCAGTTATATAAGTTGTGTTTGCTTCCGATGTTTAAATAATAGCACCCGGATTTATTCGCCGCAGCCCCCATAAACCATAAAAATATAACTTTTTTATTTAGCCTTTAGTTGAGCTCATATAAGTAATTGGAAAAATATTTGTTAAATGCTAATAATTAGAGAAAATGGTGAATACCGCCCATAGAAAAGCCCGCATTAAGAGCGGGCTTTGTTTTACCTAGGCTGTTTATAATATATTTGGTATTGTTATTATCGCATCATATTTCTGTTTGGCACTAGCACCTTCACTATATACGTCAAAGGTAATCGTTCCCGTTTCATGCCCCACTATTGATGACAAGGTGAGGGGAGGGACGTTGTTATGGTGTAGTGTTGTGATAACCGTTCTTCGCACACTATGGAAATTATGTGTTATTCCATAGCCTAGTGCTGTCTTAGCTCGCCCGAACTCTTTACTTATATTGTCTGATCTGATGCTATATTTATTCCCACCAGAGCTATGTATTAAGTAGCCCTGTATATCTACGTCTTTTATCAGTTGCTTGATAAGCGGTAGAAGGGCGGGGTGTATAGGAACCTTCCTTATACTTGCATCACTTTTGCCTTGCTCTACATATATAGAGGACACACCATCTTCCAGAATAATATGTTCTGGTTTTAGCTTACAAATTTCTTCGATACGGCAACCAGTGTAGAAAGCTATTTTCATAGTGTTTGCTACTTGGTTTTTACCTTTTTGTATTAACCAATCGTATATAGGTCTTATTTCATTGAGTGTGTAGGCTTTCCTGTTTTCTACTACTTTCTGACCTTTCTTTCTTTCTTTAGGTAATTCGTGCCCTAGGAACGGGTTTTCTTTAGTATTGTAACGGGATTTATAATCAGCATCATATTTTGAAGCCCACTTATGGAAATTCGATGCAGCATTTATATAATTCTTTTTGGTTTTAACACTTTTATCAATGCTCTCAAGGAAGCTATGAAAATTCTCAAAGCTAATATCAAGCTCATTTTCTTCAAGATATTTTCTAAGTGTTTTAAGTTTTGATTTAAAGCCATCTACTGTTTTAGGTGTTAGCCCTTTTATTTCTAGCTGATGTTTCTCAAATAGCTCTAACCTGTTATCAGTAAATATTGTCTTCGGTGTGTATTTATCAGGTTCTTTCATAATGCTTAATAGTTCCTCTGATTGTTTTTGATTAAATTTACTATATGTTATATTACAAAAATTATCGAAATCGTTAAATATTTTACCCCTAAATTTGATAAATCCAATAATAAATTCCATATTTATTTCTGATATTTTCTCCTTGTGATCTGCTTTATATTCTTCTAGTTTTGCTAGCAGACTTTCTTTTTCATCCTTTTTATTTTCATACATTGCATCAACCATTTTAATACAGTTCATATAATCATTGTAAAAATCATCTTCACTGAAATTTGCTATGCCATTGACAGCATCCATTATGAGTTTTTCGTCAAACCCACTAATTTCTTTGCCCATTTCATGATGCATGTATTTATGAAATTCGAAGTCGCTAGGTGGTCTACCGTTCCTAGCTTGTTCGATTTGCCCCTTCCAAACAGATATGTATTGTAATTTGCGAATTTGAGCTTCGTTCTTATTGCCTGTCTTGAGCGATTTTGTTAGCTTCCTGCGATTGCCAAAAGATGGCCGAACGTCTTCAGGTAGCTCAAGCCTTACGTGCCACGTCGATCCTTTCAGAATCAGGTTGTCTGCCATGCCTACACCTTCAGTTATGCTAATTTGTCCCAACAATTTGTCCCAAAATAGCATACAACCCCCTAGATTCAAGCATTTCAACAGCTTATTTGCTAAATCTTCGGGTCCCTGTCCCTCCGCCAGAACACCTAAAAAAGCCCGCTAACTGCGGGCTTTTTTTCGTCTGTATCCCGCGTAATCAATAACTTACGTTCGCATGGTGTTTTATCGGGTTGCACGGCATCGCACACAAGCGCAAAATCTATGTTGGGTGGGATGTTGGGTAAGGAGTTGGGAACCCGTTATGCCGAGACAAACGAAGCCGTTAACCGCGCTGGAAGTGAAGCGGATCACGCAACGGGGGCTTTATGCCGCTGGTGAAGTGCCCGGCCTATATCTTCAGGTAGCCAAAACTGGCACCCGGTCTTGGGTGTTGCGTTATGCTACTGGCGAAACGCGCCTAGCTGCATCCGGTAAACCGTTCAAGGTGCGTCGTGATATGGGGCTAGGTAGTTATCCCGGCGTCACGCTAGCGCAAGCCCGCGAAAAGGCCCGTGCTGTGCGTGAAAAGCTGGATGCGGGCATTGACCCGGTTACTGAGCGCAGAGCCTCCGATCAGACCCGCCGCGCTGCTGAGCTGGCGCGTATTACCTTTGCTGATGCCGCCGCCGCTGTCATCAAGATTAAGCAGGCAGAGAGTCGCAACCAAAAGCACGGCAAGCAGTGGCAAGCCACGCTAGACACCTACGCTTTCCCCACACTGGGCAAGATGGCCGTTTCAGATATTGAGCTGGTACACGTTAAGCAAGTGCTTGTGCCAATCTGGGAAACCAAAACGGAAACCGCTACCCGCGTTCGCCAGCGCATTGAAGCCGTATTGAACTGGGCAACGGTTCATGGCCACCGTAGCGGCGATAACCCGGCACGCTGGAAAGGCAACCTCGACACGATATTGCCCGCGCCTTCCAAAGTGGCAAAGGTGGAGCACCACCGCGCTATGCCGATAGACACCATGCCTACGTTTTGGCAATCCCTTGAGAAGCGCACCGGAGACGCGGCCAAGTGCCTGGCGTTCACGATCCTGACCGGCTGCCGTTCTGGTGAAGCCCGTGGCGCTCGCTGGGATGAAATAGACCTGGTTAACGCCACCTGGACCATACCCGCCAACCGCATGAAGGCAGGCAAAGAACACCGCGTTCCCTTATCCGAGCCAGCATTGGCCTTGCTCAAAGCGCAGCCCCAGGCGCGAGAACACGTCTTTATAAGCCCCCAAGGCAAGCTACTGTCTGATGCAGCCATGACTGCCTTACTCCGCCGCATGAAAGAGGATCACCGGGCTACGGTTCACGGGTTCCGTTCAACGTTCAGGGATTGGATGGCAGAGCGCACCGGCACCCCGCACGAAGTGGCAGAGGCAGCACTGGCGCATAGCATCCGCAATGGCACTGAGGCCGCTTACCGCCGTAGCGACCTATACGCCAAGCGTGCCCGCGTCATGGATCAATGGGCCGCTTTCGTTACCACGCCTGCACCGGCTGGCGCTGGCAACGTCGCACCGATAAGGGGAGAGGTGGCTACTGATGGATGATGAGCTGAAGGCAATCCAAGATGATCTAGACAACGTGCTAGAGCGGTTGGGCAAATATCTTAACCGCGGTCAATATGGTTTTCTCTATCCATCTCCGAGAAGGCGCACTTATGAATACAAACCTACGGCTCCTTACTCGCCCGCAGCCTGGATACTTGATGGGCCGTATACTTCACCTAGAGAAGATGCCGCCCGAGTTATTTTCCAGTATGCGTGTGCCCACCAGCGTAAAAAGAGCATCCATTATACAAATATGGCTCAAGCGATTTTTGACGTTAGCTGTATCCGGGGGAAGCGTGAACAAAGAACAAAGGAGCTTACCGAAAAGCATGGGGAGGATTTAGGGCATTTGCTGGCTGCAATGGATAGCATGGCTAATCATCGCTTACATCCCCTTGAAACGCGCCATATCCAGCTTTTAGGCTTTGCGGCTGACGCTTATTTGAGGAAGGAAGTGGAATACTTTGGGCAAAACTTTGAGCTTCAATTGAACAGTAAACGTGAGGTGGACAGAAAAGCGAGTCAAAGGCGCTTAGCGGTGCTTACTGTTTTTAACAAGCATCGCCATGACCCTGGGCGTTATCCAATTGGAGAAGCATTATTCGAGCTTGCTGGCGAGCCGTTTGGTATGTCTGCCTCTGTGGTGAAGCGTGCTTATTATGCCCCCGGTATGCAACAAGAGCTTGTAAGGCTAGGCACAAAAATGGATGAGCTAGAGACTTTGCATCCTTCTGGCGCTGGCAATGCTGGACTGAACCGGGGAGAGGAGGTCACCGGTGAATGATGAACTCAAGGCGATCCAAGGCGACCTAGATAGTGTGCTAGAGCGTTTGGCTTGTTATATGAAGCATGAAAGCCATACAAACAAAGATATAGAGCCGCAAACTTACAGCAAGGCAGACGCCGCACGAGCGGCATTGAGCTACCTGGAAGTCGAAGGCGTCACGCTGGAAACTTCACTTCGCGTCGGGCGCTTTAGAGAAAGACGACTGAAAGAGAGTCATCCTGAAGCAACAATGCTCCACCAACACGCCAATGATGAGAGCGTAGCACCCGCACTGATAGAAGCGCTACGTGCCCTTGAGGACTGGCTTATTTCAGCATGGGTTCCTGAAACACACCATATGGATACCTTGGCTCTAGCTGTAAACGAATGGTCAAACAAACGAGGGCGCTTTATTGGTGAAAGCATGGGGCTTCCCATTACAGCAGGGCGC
Organism: Halomonas hibernica; assembly: GCF_013183775.1. Taxonomy (NCBI): domain Bacteria; kingdom Pseudomonadati; phylum Pseudomonadota; class Gammaproteobacteria; order Oceanospirillales; family Halomonadaceae; genus Halomonas; species Halomonas hibernica. The sequence continues at coordinate 857,994 of NZ_VIFN01000001.1, read as the reverse complement.
TTAGACCCTAAAAAGGACGCGAAGCAAGGTGCTGTTGCCTGCGTATGGGCATTAAACAGGATGGACCCTAAAACTTACCCCTTAGACGTAGCTTTGTTTGAATTTGTAGGTGAGCAATTTGGCGGTATGGGAGAAAGGACCGTATCTCGTGCGTATTACAGTGAAGATGGGAGCTTTGGTAGAGGTCTTTTCGAAGAAGTTTCAAATGACCCTGAACTAACGCAATCCCTGATGCCGCTAGCTTTAGAGATGTTTGGCGAGGCGCTAGATGACAGCTATGGAGAAATAACGTACTGGAAAATGGCTTTAGATCCATGCTCATGGAGAGTATTCCCTGACGCTCCTCGGTTGAATCTATCAATAGATGAAGAAGAGTTATTATTTACCCCTCTCGATTTGTCAGAAACCTGCTAAAACTGACAATTACTCCGATCTGCCACTTCGCCATGCTTTACCCCGTTACCCAATACGACGAGGTAAAGCCCCATGGCAGCAAAGACGAAACCCCAGACCACTCCAAAGCCCGGCAATGAGTTCCTAAGCGCTGAATAAGCGGCTAACCGCTACGGCGTACACCGCGCCAGCATTTACCGCTGGGCAAAAGAAAGCACCTTCCCGGCACCGATCAAACTAGGCCCAAACGTTACGCGCTGGGCACTGGCAGACCTTGAAGCTTGGGAGCAATCCCAGCGGGAGGCGTGCTAATGCTTGCCAATGCGACGCCATGCGTTTACCCTTCAAGTGCTGGCGCAAAATCGTCAGCCGACCTTGGCCGGTCTGAATCACAAAGGCGCACCAGCGCCACCATCATAGCAGGCGCTTTTTTTATGCCCGCTAGTTATGGCGGCTGTGCGTGGGACGCTTTCGAGCGTGCCGGTTTCCTTTGTGACCGGTCGGCCAACCCGCGTACAGTCGCCCCCATCCGATGCTTGGCCGCATCCGGGGACGACTCCAAACACAAAGGAGTCACACCCATGGCATTACTACGCCTGTCCAACGTTATTACCCGCAGTTTATCTGGCCGTGCCGCAGCACACAGAGCGATGGCGAAAGCCGCCTTGTTTGCTGACAGCAGCGCCAGCACCCGCCTAAAGCGTTACAACCACCACATTGAAAAAGCCCAACAGCTAGAAGCCCGCCTTTCTGAAACTGCCAAGCGCAGCGTTGGGGGTGCCGTATGAAATTAACCACCCCTCAGCTAAAGCGCTTAATTGAGCTACTAGCGCCTTTCCGTACTGACCCTATTACCAAGCCCACCATTGAGCTGGCCTTGCGCCGTGTGCGTAGCGAGGTGCAGTCATGAGCCGTTTTGCCCCTCAGCTTGATAAGTTGGAAGATCTGTTAGGCAACATTAGTGGCCTGACTGACATCCTTCAGCAAGACCTACGTCACAAAGACAGTGATGGCGAAACGTCTACCCTGAACAATCACCAGATTGGCTGCCTGTTATCTGCAATTGATGAACTGGCCAACCGTGGCTACCACGCCTTAGACGCTATCGAGAAAGCGTCACAAGGGCAGGGGGTGGCGTCGTGACTCCTACCCCAGCCCAAAACTTCCCTATCACCCTGGCAGACACAGGCGAACAACTCACTGTAGCCGCTAACGATTGGCGCGAAGCGCTGATAAGCGTTAACCGCCCTGATGCGATTGTGGTTGTTCACTATCCCTATATCGAGCAAGGCGAGCCGCAATTGGGTTACGCCGCCTGCCGTTTGATAGCACTTGCCCCCAACCCTTTCCCACATCTAGTCGTTGCTGAGAGCGCTGGCGCTGCCTTTGATGAAGCGCTTGTGGCATTCAAGGAGTCACGCTAATGAATACTCGCCAAGCGCATCTAACCCTCGACCAAGTCAATGCGCTGATAGCCATTGGCGATAAGGTGGACGACTTAGCCGACGAGCTTTCAGTTGATGGTGTGGCCACCGACGCCCTAGCCCACTATGCCAACGCCTGTCAGCACATATCGGAAGCGGCTAACGCGCTGCTGGAAGCGATGAACTACGCCCAACACCCGATCACCCAGGCGTCAAAGCGTGTGGTGCTATCACTGTGTGCCGATGATGCCCACGATCTGGCGCACCTGCTGAAGGATGCCGCGCAAGTGCTAGAGCAGGGGCCGCGTGAGCTGCAAGCCACTGCCGAAGATGCTGATATTCGCATGGGCCGTGATGGCCTGATGGTGGGCACGCTCAAGGTGGCCGACGCCGATCAGGCAGGGGGCAGTGATGCCAGCTAACGCCCAAAACAAAACAGCCCGGCACAATGGCCGGGCAGTCGCGCCACCTACCAAAGCAAACGCGAAGCCTGAGCATAGCACGCTTTGTGACTTCGCCGCATTGATGGAGCCGGTAGCGCGTGAGCTGTTGGGGGAGCATAACCAAGACTTGAGCAAAGGCAGCGAGCTACGCTTTGGCACCAATGGAAGCCTTTCGGTAGACCTGGAAGCAGGCCGTTGGTATTCGCACGAAGAAGGTGTTGGCGGGGGTGTGCTTGACCTGCTGGCGCATGAGCTTGGAGTGGCCACCAGAGCCGAGCAACTTCGCTGGCTAGAAAGCAACGGCTTCAAAGAGAAAGCCGATACTAAACCCATCATAAAGCCTCGCATTACCAAGACATATGACTACACCGACGAAAACGGCGAGCTATTGTTTCAAGCGGTGCGCATGGAGCCTAAGAGCTTTCGCCAACGCCGCCCGGATGGCAACGGCTGGAAGTGGAGCGTCAAAGGCGTTCGGCAAGTGCCGTATCGGCTGCCTGAGCTGTTGGCTAATCCTGATGCACTGGTATTCGTGGTGGAAGGTGAAAAAGATGCCGACCGTTTAGCTGAGCTGGGCTTGCTCGCTACCTGCAACGCCGCTGGCGCTGGCAAGTGGTTAAAGCCTCACAGTGAACCATTGGCACATCGTCGCGTGGTTGTGCTGCCTGATAATGATAAAGCAGGACGCGACCATGCCGAAAAGGTTAGAGCCTCGTTGGTAGCGGCTGGCGCTGAGGTGCGTGTGGTGGCCTTGCCTGGCCTGAAGGAGAAAGCCGACGTATCAGACTGGCTCGACGATGGCGGTAGCAAGGAGGCGCTTTTCGAGCTGCTGAAAAGCCACGAGCATGACATAAGTGCAGATAGTGTCACCTCACATATAGCGCCACTGTTCGAAGTACATGGTGAAGACGACGGCGAAAAGCAGGCGCAAACGGATTTAATTGTTGCCTTCGTTCAGCAGCACCATGAGCTTTTTCACGACGCTAACGACGAAACCTACGCCCGTAGCCGGGAAACTGGCGAGGTGCGTCGTATTGGTGGCAAGGCGTTCAAGCATTGGCTAACGGCAGCTTTTTACAAGGCGTATGAAAAGGCTGTGCGAGACCAGTCATTACGAGAAGCCCGCATGACGCTTGAAGGGCTAGCCATGATGGACGAGCGGCCTGTTTACATCCGTGTGGCAAAGGCAGACGGGGAGTATTGGCTCGACCTAGCCGAACCCGGTAGCAGTAAAGCGGTCAAGCTACGCCCTGGTCACTGGGAAGTGGTGGAGCATCCGGGGGCTGTGATGTTCTGCCGTTCTGAGAGTGCCCATACGCTGCCTGAGCCAATAAAGGGTGGCAGCTTAGAACCGCTATGGCGCATTGCTAACGTGCCTGTTCAGTCGCGGCTGCTAGTGACTGCCTGGCTGGTGGAATGCTTGCGCCCTGATACGCCCTATCCCGTGGTTGAGCTGCTGGGGGAGCAGGGTAGCGGCAAGTCTGGCACGCAAACGGTTTTACGCCGCTTGATTGACCCCAATGCTGCCGATCTTCGAGGTGTACCAAAATCCTCGGAAGACGTATTTGTCAGTGGTGGAAGTAACCACATGATTAGCATTGAGAACGTCAGTCACTTAACGCCACAGCTTCAGGATGCGTTATGCGTCGTGGCCACCGGGGGAGGGTTCGCCAAGCGCAAGCTTTACAGTGATAGCGACGAGGTGGTTATAACGCTGAAGCGGCCCATAGTGCTTAACGGCATTGTCGCCAGCGTGACACAGCAAGACCTTGTCAGCCGCACGCTGACAGTAGAACTGCCGGTATTAAGTGACGCGCAAAGCAAGGATCAGCTAGAGGAACAATTCGAGGCTGACCGCGCCAGCATCATTGGTGCGTTGCTAGATATTGCGGCCAAAGCGCTGGCTTACCTGCCTGAGATGACGCTACCTGCCAGTGAGCGACCGCGCTTAGTGGAGTTTGCTTACCTCGGTATGGCCGTTGCGAAGGCGATGGGAGACAACCCCGATGCCTTTATAAAGCAGTTTGCCGCCGCAAGGCAGGACGGTTTAGAGCGCACGCTTGATGCCTCACCCGTAGCAACTGCTATCCGTGATTGGGCCGAAACTTACCCAAATGAGAAAAGAGAAAAGACCGCCAAGGACTGGCTGGCGCTAATGGAAAGCTACAAGCCGCCGGGCTGTGATTCGTGGCCACGCTCCGCCAAAGGTATGGGCGATCAAATGCGCCGGGCGGCCCCTGCACTGCGTCAACTAGGTATTGAGTGTAAGTGTTTGGGCAAGCGTGGTGGCAGTGTGAAGTGGGAAATAGAGTACGACCCTAAAAGAAATAGCTGGAATCAAAGTCCTTCAAGTCCTGAAGTCCTGGTTGATGAAGAAGCTAAGCAGGACATTAGGACTTCTAGGACATTGAACGGGGAAGTTTCTTTAAGTGCTGATGACTTCGAGGAGTTTTGATAATGCCCGCTATCGACTACCTGAAGCAGCATGAATTGAATGCCGAGCTTAAAGAAGATAACCGGCTGAGGGTGTGGCCCAAGGAAAATATCACCCCATCGGTGCGTGACTGGATAAAGCAGCATAAGGAGCAACTGCTTACTGAGCTGAACGTGGTCAATGTGCAACCGATGATGCCCAAGGGCATAAGGCTAGCATGGACAATTCGCGTTGGTGATAAGCGCATGACCATGGCAGGTATCCCGTACACCAGAGACCAAGCGCTGAGAGCCGCGCAAGCACGATGGCCGAAACATGACGTTGAGATTATCGAATCGACTAATGCCTAAGCCACCATGCCCACCTAACCACAAAGGACATAAGACCATGACAACCATCATTACCCAGCAAGCCTTAGCTCAAGCCGCTGAACAAGGGGAGGGCATTGCCCACCTGCTTCCCCACCAGGCGCATACGCTGCACCTGCTAGGCGTCCCCGCAAGCGCCATTGCCAGCCCGCTAACGCCTGAGCAAGAGACCGCGCTGGCGCATGTCCATGTCTGAATGTTGAAGAGTTCAAGCGAGCTTGCCCAACCCCTGAAGCGATGATTGAAGCCGCATACGATGAACGGCATCCACCTTACTTGCGGCTGCCTATTCAACATGAGTTGGCCGAAGGTATGCGGCATTGCTTCCCCGATCTGAAGCCAGCGGGTGTTGATAGCCAAGGTAGGGGGGTGTATCGACTGAGTGACCTAGCTAATGCACTAGGTGCCAGTGAAGACGAGCTTCACGACCTAGCAGAGCAACACGGAATGCAGAGAACCGTTAACGATAGCGACGTGACCCCGATCCACTAAGCTGAAATGACAGCCTAGTACCAACCAGCCTGGCACCTGACGGGCTTGGTTAAGAACTCAAGAGCACCCTTTAACAGCGGCTGAGCTTTAACTTTATTAATGACTAAACGTGAGGTACATGATGACTGAGCACGATGAGCCCATGCGCTATGAAGATATTCCCGAAGCAACACGCCGCCGCGTGGAATCTGAGATTGCCGCAATGGCACCGCCATGTCTGAAGCTGGAGCCAGAGGAATGGCTGGCTATGCGTGAAATCGCCATAACAGCCATGGACACCTTTTATGAACGAGCAGTCTGGACTGATGCGGGCTTACCGCATGGCCCCACTGCCTTTGATTTGGAGACGCTAGACCAGGCTATTGAGCTGCTATCTGATTTAAGAGACAGGCTTGTTGATCTAGAAGATTAGCGGCAATGTCTCATTTAGGCACCCAAGCCCGGCACCTGCCGGGCTTTTTTACGTCTACGTGTTGTAGCTGTATATTCATTCAGTAATTTCGAAGCAGCCAACCACCGGGGGAGATATGGCCGGATACTACAGACGCCCAAGCAAGGCGCGCCGCAACTTTGCGACCGATGCCCGCAAGATCAAAGACAGCGCCTTTAAGCACCGTTACCGGGAGGCTGAGCAGTACCGGGACGACCGCCTTGATAGTGAGCGGGAGCGTTTGGAGCGCCGACTGTCTTGGGCCATAGGCCGGGGGGATGTAGCAGGCGTGAAGCGGATACAGCGCCGCCTTGACCAGCTTGCAGACGAAGCGCTCACCGATATTGACGCAGGTTGTACGCCCGGACGCTTGGAACGCTGGAAGCGCGATCTGATGCCGTAACCCGCTTTAAACAGTGTTACTACGAAACTTTCGTAGTGCCTGTGAGCCGCTGGCGTAGAAAAAACGCGGTTCCCCTCTAGCGCCAAACGCACAGCCACGAGGGCGCAGAGTCCCGGATTTCGGCAAAATTTCGGGCTTTCCTAGTCGTCAGCAGCACCGCCCTTAATCCCGCATGGTTGCCAGCTTTTCCACTGCCGAAGGTGCCGAAGCCGTAGCGTTGTGGTTTCGGCACCTAGCGTATAGCGCTGCGTCTTTATTCGCATCCGAACCCGCCGCTATATAAAAACGCTTGGTTCCTCCTGAGGCCGTGCTTCTGCTGTACGGGGGCGTAGAGGCTCAAATTCCGGCTATGTATGAGATTTTTTCCGGGCGTGGTTGTTGTTTAGTTATCGCTACCCCTGATGGCCTGAAAGCCCCGTAGTTATTGCCTTTGCAGTTTTTTTGGGCGCACCTAAAGCACCAACTAAACCAACCTAAAAAACTCTTTTCACAAAATATCGCTGCTTGGCCCCTCTTTTTTCCTAAGAGAGGGGCACATCGACCCAAAGTGCCCCTTATCAGCTAATACACACCTAGCAAAAAGGGGAGCTGATGAGCCCGCGCCCACCCGCAATCTTACGCATGACGAAATTGAAAACGTGGAGTGCTGTCGCCACGTCCGGCGGCCACACTTGGCGCACGCTACCAGTGCCTCACGCCGATCCGGAGCGGCAGCACCTAAACGAAGACTGGCGCGAGGTAAAAGGCCCCGATGAATTACGCAATGCGATAGAGCAACGGCTGGCGCTTGTTACCGCCACCGCCGCTAAAAATCCCGTGTTGTGCGTTGAGTATCTAATTACCGCCCGTGCCGGGGCGTTCAAAGAGCACGGCGGGGAGACGGATGCGCCCGCCTATTTCCGCGCTGCCCTGGCGTTCCTGGAGTCTCGCCATGGTGCCGCTAACATCGTAGCCGTGAACGTCCAGAACGACGAAGCCGCGCCCCATTTGGTGGTGTATGCGGTGCCGCTGGTAGAGCGTCCCGCCCGTACCGTGCGTAAAAGCGTGTTTGCGGGAGGTCGTGACGAAAGCGGCCAACTGAAGCGCGTCACAAAATCCATAGTACAACCCGCTGAGGTGGCGTTATCTGCTGACCATTACAACGGCACTCCCGCCAAGCTGGCCGCGTTGCAAACGGCCTTTGCTGAGCAAGTAGCTGCTAAGCACGGGCTGGCGCGTGGTCTGGAGCTGTCAGCCGCTAGCCATACCACTAACAAACAGCATCATGAGGCGCTGGCTGGGCATATCGGGTTAACGCCGGAAGAACTGGCGCGTAAAGGTCGCCTGTTGTCGAAAGAGTCGCCCGAAGAGCAGGCCGCCCGCCTGTCTGACCTGATCCGGGATCACTACGCGCCCACCGTGGCCCGCGCTGCTACTGCTGGCCATGACCGCCGCCGCGCTGCTGAAATGGAGGAAACCGCCCGCCGTCATGAGGAGCGCTATAAAGCCGTTGTTACAGAACTGGCCGCATTTACGGAAGGGCTGAGCGCCGCACAGCAAGCGGAGGTTAGACAAGCCGCTAGCCAGTTGCGCCGGGAGAATGAGGAGCGGAAGCGCCGGGAGGCTGAGCAGGCCCGACAGCAGCGTGAGGAGGTGGAGCGGGAGCGCAAGCGGGAAGCCCAACGGGAGCGGGAACGCCTGGAGCATCGGGAGCGCGCCCTGGTGGAGCGCCTGAAGGTGGCCACGCCGCTGGCTTTTGCGGGTGCGGATGTAGCCACGCGCCGGAAGTGTTGGCAACTGATGCTAGGCCGTGATGACCTGTTTGAGGCGCTTCAGAGGATGGATACCAGCGGTTTTTTTGATAATGCTGGGTACCTTAGCGACGCGGGCCGCCGCGCCGTGTTGAGCGCTACCGATTCCGCTGCTAATAAGCTTCCGCGCCACAGCGATCCCAAAGCGCCAGCCGTACACCGCCCGCTTTACAACGTGCCACTAGGGCCGGGTATGTAATGCGCTGCCTGCTGTTTGGCCCCGGCTGGCGCTGGTAGGGAGGGGCTATTCCAATCCCTTCAGCGATCACCTGAGCGGACACCGTACCCCTAGTGATATTTTCACACCCGCGAAATTGAAAAATTGAGGCGCTAAGAATTGTTGGTAAATGGCACACTTTGAGCGCTGCTCCTCGATCAAAAGCCCCGGACTAAGCGGCAGGCACCAGAACAGCCAGCCATGGCGCGTGTGCCTGAGTCAGCGTTGAGCTTTGGCGATCTATTGGAGCGAATGGAGAAGCGCCAGCAGCATTGAACGCCGCCGATCCGCTGAGGCTTTGTGGGTACTCCCGCTGGGGGTAGTGCGTGCGGGTGACAAGTAGTGCTGAAATTGATGTGAGCGAGCCGCACCGGGTGCGGTTGATTGTTGTTGTTTAGCCGAAGCCTCACGCATTCGACGCTGTGGAGGTGGTGGCCATAGCCAGCCGTAAAAGGTGACGATCCGCACCTTTTACGCTGAAACGATGGGTAACACATTGATTTGGCGTAATTGTGTCACTGAGACACCTTTTACGCTGGCACCGTAGGCAACATATTGATTTAGCGTAATTCCTTCAGAGAATCGGAATTACAGCCACACGCTACCTTAGCGGCTGTGGCTGTGCTCTTGAATGTAAGTCTTTAGCGCTTGATCTATGCGCCGTTGCCAGCCTTCCCCTTGCGCTTTGAAGTGCTCGATCACTTCCGGAGATAAGCGGATGGAGGTCTTTACCTTGGTGGGGGCCTGCTGGCGGCCACGCTGACCAATGGCGCGTTGTAGGTTAGTGGGCAACACCTCAGACATAGGACGCATCTGCTTAACGTCCTGGTCTGTGAGTTCTCTTACTTCACCGTCTTTATTCGTGAGCCGCGTTTTCATAGCGCCTTACCTCCCGTGTGTTGGCTTTCCTCAGGCTGATAACCCGTATGCCGCCTTCAATGGGCGTAAAGCACACCACGTGTACCCGTTGCCCGATCTTGCCCAGCCCGATGAAGCGCTGTTCTGGATAGTCGTAGCGGTCATCTTCATGGAATAGCGCGCCGTCCCAATCAAAGCGTTCAACCGCCGTGAAAGGTAAGCCGCGCTCCTCCTCATTGCGAGCGCTTTTGTTCGGGTCGAAGTCGATTATCATGTATTTAATTGTATGGACAAAAAGAGAGGAAGGAAAGTTCTATCTAGCTGGCGCTAGAATTTTCAATTAGCCACCGTCTGCCGGGTTAAAGGCATACTGTTATTAGTTTGGGCTACCTGGCCACCGCCTGAAAGCGGGCAAGCTGGGGAAGGTAAAGCACCCACCCGCCATAGTGTGTTACGGGGGCTGAGTGTGTGCGATGTACTGAGGGCCGACGCCATAGCGGCTAAAAGTGAGCCACAGTCACAATAAGCTGACCGCCATACAAGGCAAAACCTCACGCAAGGAAAGCCCACCAGCGCCAGCGGTAAGCCCCTTCTGTTGTGCCGATCCTTCACGCCAGTCTCACCAGTGAGACAAATAGCCGCCACCTGTTCAGGCTGTTGTGGTCAATGAGCCGAAAAGTCGTCCGATTGAATAGCTAGCGCCTGCTTAGCCTGGCGTGGTCACTGAGCGCAAAATTGCGCCCGTTAAATAGCCGCGCCCCGCGTGCGTCTTTATGGGTAATACGAAAATTTCGTAAAACCTACCCCGCATGAGTGAGCGTCACTATGGCGAAGTCCGATTTTCGGACAACGATCCAGTGCCCCGCGTGCGCGTTTCCGCATGGTTTTCGCCTTGGCCTGGTGCTGAGCCGAAAACCCGGCCTAGTAAACCTGAGGAGGCAGAGCCAACGACCTAGAGACACTGTCTCTAAAGCAGAGACACCTTGGCGAGTAAGTGTCACCAAAATGGTAACAGTGTCACCAAAATGGTGACGGATGCTCACTCAAGCAAAAGCGTTAACGCCAGCAGGGTAAACGGGTTAGGGCATCTTGCCCTGACTGAGGGCAAGGTGGGTGGTTAGTGGCCTTTTCCACAGTCTGTGTAAAAGCAATTAGTCCGCGCCTAGTCCGCGCCCGCGTGCGCGTAGTTGAGCCGACCGATGCCGGATTTTCCGTCATCGGTCTTACCCGCGCCCCGCGTGCGCGTAGTTGAGCCTTTATAGATGCCCTCAAATTTGAGGTGAGAAGCCCGCGCCCTGCGTGCGCGCCTGGGGTGTTGGTTTAGATATTGATGGCTCCAACTTTGGATACACCACCGCCTCACGTGTGTAAGGGAGTTTTCTTGCACAACCCCCAGTGGGGGACGTGCGCGTGAGCGTAGGGGTAGACGCTTACTCAGACTGAGGAACCGCTCCCGAGATAGCGAGATTCCGCTATCAGTCGATGCGCCTGAAGTAATGCCCCTGCAAAGTCTCACCAGTGAGACAAAAAGCCCCCACACCCGCGCCGGGTTAGCCCGCTACGCGCCTAAAAAATCAGCACTTTGTGGCGCTGCCCCACCGGGGGAAGCTGAACAGTACCGGGATGGCCGCCTAGATAGTGAGCGCGAATGTTTGGAGCACCGCCTGTCTTGGGCCATAGACTGGGGGGGAGTAGCAGGCGTGAAGTGGATACAGCGTCGCTTTGACCAGCTTGCAGACGAAGCGCTCACCGATATTGACGCAAGTTGTACGCCTGGCCACCTGGAGAGCTGGAAGCGTGAGTTGTTGCCGTGCGCCGCTGGCGCAGAAAACGCTTAGGTTCTCCTGAGGCCGTGCGTCAGCCCTGCGGGGGCGCAGAGGCCCAAATTTCGGCTATGTATGAGGTTTTTTCAGAAAGCCCGGTTCCGGTTCCGGTTAGAGCATAAAGGCCGCTGTGCCTGCGTTGCTGGCTGTTTAGCTAGCGGAAGCGACATCGGCACCCCCCCCAAAGCCTTCCACTGAATAAGCAGGATCCTACTAAGTTTAACGCCGCCAGCAAGCGCTTATTTGCCTTTGTAACCCTCATAAAGAGGCCCGCAAATATAAAGGAAAAAATAACAGAAAAAGCGCTCATAAGACCGTCAAAAGGGTGTGCAATGCGTATATAATGATACTGTTCATATATACATGGAATTGGGGTTATGGCGAAGCCAAGAGGTCAGCAAGTAGGCATGACACTGCGCAGGCGAAGGGAGCTAACGCAGTTTCTGAATGAACTGGCGGAAAGCGGAGACGCTAACGCGGCTGGCTGGCTGCTATTACTAGACGCACTTGAGCGCCGAGAGCTAACAAGAGGTTAATTATATGTTTGGGATACGTAAGCAATCAAAAGTAGAAGCCGATTGGCAAGCATGGCTAGCCCGCCGGAAAAACCTAAAGGTGGCCATTAGTGAGCTGGCAATCACTGAGGCGCGATCCAAGCACACAGTTGCACAGGATAAAGCCCGAAATATAGCCATGGATGCCAAAGCCCTTATGGGCGTTCGCCGTGATCTTCAGCTATTACCTACCGATAAAGAGTGGCAAAGCATTACGGCAGCCCTAAAAAAACACGTAGACGACCTTCTGGATAAAGGTCGCACTGATTTAGCTTTTCAGCCCAAGCAGTTACTGGAGGGCTTGCAAGAAGCGAATACGGCTGCTGATACCACTCTTCAGCGACTTGAAAGCTTGGAAAGCCAACAAGAGGCACTAGAAGTTGAGCTCCAACATCTTGAAGGCAACTCACCATACGCCGATCTGAAAGCCTTAGAGGTGCTGGAAAAGGAGCTGGCCCAACTAGACAGCGAAAAGGCTCGCATCCGGGAAGCACTCAACAGCATGACGGATGATAACGGCGCTATTAAGCAGGCAGAGCGGGAAGCTAAAGCCGCACAAAAACAACTAGATGACATTGAGGCTTCAGCAGCGTTAGGAGATGCCGGAGATTCAGACCAGCGAAGCGCCGCCGCTGCCCTGGCCAAAGCAAAAGCACGAGCGACTAAAGCAAGCGAAGAGGCCAACAAGCGATCCTCAGCACGAAGAGGGCTTGAGTCGAAGCTATGCAAAGTGGAAGAGCAGGCGGAAGAGCTGAGCTTGCTGCGAAATGAGATGGCGTTAAATGTGTACGAAGAGCAAATGAAGGAAAGCGAAAAGCGCTTAATCGACTTTCTGGAAGCTGGAGAGATACAGAACCTTACTAGACAACTTTATGAGGCGCGCAATGGTTACGAGAGGGCCGTGGCGCAACGGCAAGGACGCCGCCCGCGAACGGGTGAGCAAGTTGTCGTTATGCTTCCTGGAATCAGGTTTCACCACTACAACACCAAGGGCAACGCCCAAGGCATGGACGTTACCCTGAAGATTTAGCCGAGAGCTGTTATAGAGGGGCGGATTAGTCGGACAGTGCCGCCGCGTCAATAAAACGCCGACAGTCGGCAGGCTTTGCTCCTTAGCCGTGGCCGACAACCTAAACATTAACCTGCTTCTGTTATACCGATCCTTTGCGCTAGTCTCACCAGTGAGACAAATAGCCGCCACCTGTTTAGCTTGGTGTGGCCACTGAGCGCAAAATTGCGCCCGTTAAATAGCAGGATCCCGCGTGCGGCTTGATGGGTATTACAAAAGTTTCGTAAAACCTGCCGTAGGGGTCACTGAAACGGTGACGCCCTTACAGTGGCGCGCAATGGCGTAGTCCGATTTTCGGACAACGACCGCACGCGCCAGAATTGGGGTGAGCCGTCGCCCGTCTTGGTACTGAGCCGAAAACCCGGCCTAGCTAAAAGTGCCCTTTATCTATCCCCGCCCGCGCCCGCGTGCGCCTGGGGACGGGAGGGTGAGTCTCGTTATCGGTATACCGATAACGGTCTTTGCACCGCGCTTGTAGGGAATAAGGCCGGAATTCCGGCCTTTTACTCAGGCTAAGTAAAAGCACATGCCCTGCTTGCGCCTGGGGTGTGGGTTTAGATATTGATGCGTCCAACTTTGGATACACCAGCGCCCCGCGTGCGTTTAGGTAAGTAGCCTTGAGAGTGACTTTAAGACACCCTCAAACGCTGGCGCTGCGTAACTAGCCAGCAACCAGGACTTCAGGACTTGAAGGACTTTGATTCGTGTAATTTCTTTTAGCCGCGCTATATTTACCAGCTTGTAGCTTTTAAGCTACAATGACGCCATGACCGAAATTACCCACTACCTTACCGCTGATGGCTATGACCCTTTCCAAGCTTGGCTTGATGCAACGAAGGCCAAAGACCGTCAAGCCGCTATGCGGGTACTAACACGCCTTAACAGGTTGGCAGCGGGTAATTCAGGCGACACCAAGACAGTAGGTGATGGGGTATGGGAGCTACGCATTACCTATGGCCCTGGATACCGCGTTTACTACGCCAAGGTAGGGACGCGCTTGGTAATGTTGTTAATAGGTGGTACCAAACAGCGCCAGCAGTCTGACATCGAACAGGCAAAAGCGTTTTTGGCCGACCACAAAAGGAGAACACGTCATGAAAAGTCATGATGAAGCAGTTATTGAGATGCTGCGTAACGATCCTGGTATGGCGCTGGATTACCTGCGCACGGCATTTGATGAACTTGACGAAGAAGGTGGAGAATCAGCCTTTCTGATGGCGTTGCGTCATGTAGTGGAAGCACAAGGTGGTATGGCGCTGGTGGCAGAACGCGCCAAAGTGTCACGCGAAAGCCTTTACCGGGCTTTATCCCCCAAAGGCAATCCGACACTTCGCACCATGACCGCAGTTATTAAAGCCGCAGGCGTTAGCTTCCACGATCTTACCCATCAAGCGCCAGTAAGCTAAAACCACCTAAAAGACGTGCATAGCGTCGCATCGAAGCGCATACAAGCACCTATATTTATGTTGGGTGGGATGTTGGGTAAAAAATAAAACTCACCCTAAGCACTTGGTTTTAAACAGCCATTAGCGGACTGTCCCTCCGCCACTTATCTCGAAAAGCCCCTGATTCTTCAGGGGCTTTTTTCGTTTCTAGGCCCTTCATTTCTGTCCCAATACCTCCTCTATAGAATGCATCGGTCTTTCACTGTGTCCAGAATATGCAAGCGCGGTGGCTTTGGCGCATTCTTGTAGCATGATTGGCACAGCTTTTACTCTCTTACCCACCTAGCCTCAGCCACCAAGCCGCTTTCAGCAGGCTAGCGGGTTACTGCATAAACCAGCCGTGGCTTACTACCAACGACTGACCGGTCATCACATTGCTCTCGGCGCCCGCAAAGAACAGTACGGCATCGGTCACATCGTCAGTGGTAGTGAATTGCCCGTCCACCGTGTCTTTTAGCATGATGTTCTTGATCACTTCCTCTTCAGTGATACCCAGCTCTTTTGCTTGCTCAGGGATCTGTTTGTCTACCAAGGGTGTGCGCACAAAACCTGGGCATACTACGTTGGAGGTCACGTTGTACTCTGCTCCTTCCTTGGCCAGCACCTTGCTAAGGCCGATTAGGCCATGCTTGGCGGTGACATAGGGCGCCTTGAGCTTAGAGGCCTCTTTAGAGTGGACCGAGCCCATGTAAATTACACGGCCATAATTGGCGGCGTACATGTGCTTTAAGCAGGCTCGCGTAGTAAGGAATGCGCCGTCAAGATGGATCGACAGCAGCTTTTTCCAGTCTTCAAGCGGAAAGTCGACCAGCGGATGTACGGTCTGGATACCTGCGTTACTGACCAAGACGTCAATCTTGCCGTATTTGGCAATGACCTCATTCACCGCCTTTTCGACTTGCGCTTCGTCGGTGACGTTCATTGCCACCGCAAACGCATCGGCGCCCGAGGCCTTGATCTCTTCGGCAGTAGCCTTGGCGGCATCCAGGTTGAGGTCAGCGATGATAGGAGTACCACCCTCAGCAGCAAAACGAATGGCAATTTCCTTGCCGATGCCGCTGGCAGACCCAGTAATAAGACCAATTCTGTTGTCAAAACGCGCCATGGTATACTCCTTTTAAGTGTTGGAAGTGCCATCAAGATAATCAAAAACAATCTGACCCAAGCCAAGGACCAGGTTGGCGATGCAGTGAGTGGCTGAAACCACGCCAAGAACCGGCAGATAAGCAGCATATAATCTCGCTGATCACTGTGGTAGACAACACTCCATCATGGCAAATTACTAAAGGCCGCTACTTAAAACTGCAAGCAACGGCTTTCAGGAGAGGGGGAAATATGATTTGCTTAATCTTCCGTCTCTTTTGTAAACGTTTTGACACGTCTTTCTGTCCACCACATCCAGATAATCGAAATAAGTGTTACCGCGAAGCACAGCATCCATACGGTGGTGGCGATGCCTGTCAGGTCGACGAGGGCGCCAAACATGATAGGCAGTAGAAAACCTCCCAGGCCGCCTGCAAGGCCGACAATGCCGGACACCAAACCAAGGTTTTCCTGGTAGTCATTGGCAAGATACTTAAAGACGGAGGCTTTACCAATTCCCCAGGCAATGCCCACTACAAATAGTGCGGTAGTGAAAAGCCACACGGGAACGCCAAACCCAAACTCCACGCGAGCCCCATTGGCAGCGCCTTGAACGCTATAGTAGGTCTCTGGATAGGACATGATAAAGAGCGCAATTAAACTCGCCCATAAGCATGTCCAGGTCACGGTGTGGGCACCGAAACGGTCCGATAACCAACCGCCGAATGCGCGAATAATGCCGGAAGGCAAGACGAAAATAGTGGCAATCACGGCAGCTAATTGAATGCCAAAGCCATATTCATTCATGTAGTAACGGGTAAGCCATAGCGAGACGCCGACATAGCCGCCGAACACTACCGAGTAGTATTGGCAATACTTCCAGACTTTTGGGTCGTTGATAACGTTGAGCTGCTCACGCAAGGAGCTACGTTGTGTATTGCGATGGCTCGGGTCAGTAAACGAGAAGAACCAAAAGAAAGCAGCAGTTGCGAGCATGATAATCGCATACAGATTGGGTACCGCTTGCCAGCCAAGCATAACGATAACGGTAGGGGCTATGTATTTGGTAACAGCAGCACCCGCATTGCCCGCCCCAAATACCCCCATTGCCAAGCCTTGGCGATCTTTTTCAAACCACTTTGCCGTATAAGTGATACCAACCGAAAAAGCTCCCCCGGATAGGCCGATAAAAGCGCCTAGTATTAATAGCTGCCAATAAGCGGTGGCGAACTGCACCAACCAGATAGCGGGCACAATAACCAAAAGCACAATAAAGAAAACCGGACGCCCGCCGTAACGGTCTGTCATTGAGCCCAAGGGCAAGCGGGCGAGAGCACCGGTAAGAATAGGAATGGCCGTTAAAATGCCAAACTGCGTTCCGTTAAGTGCTAATTCCTCGGCAATAGGAACGCCAATTTCACCAAACATGGTCCAGACCATAAAGCACATGGTGAACGCAAAGGTGTTGGCAATGAGTACCGCATTCTGCTTAAAACGATGGGTAGCCATGATGCCCCCTGAGTTTTCGCGTCAATAGGATAGATAGCATTGATATCCAGGTTCCCAATTTAATAAGGCATCAAATCACTATGGATTCCGCACATAGGCATTTTTGCGCAGGTAGAACCACCAGTTGATCAGCAGGCAAACCAGGTAAAAAACGGCAAAACCATACATGGCTACTTCAGGTGAGCCTGCACGAATTTGATCACCCAGCACAACGGGGGCAATAAACGAGCCGTAACCAGCAATAGCCGCTGTCCAACCCAGTACCGGACCCTTTTTCTGCGCATCAAAAATAAAGCCAATACTGCGAAATGTAGAGCCGTTGCCGATGCCGCTGGCGGTGAAAAGCACCATAAACAGCAGCATGAATAACCAGAAGTATTGGTTAGGATCGGTGGCGTTGTACGCCAGCATCATGACGTAACCTGCCCCGGCTGATGCAAAGACCATTACCACCGTGATGATTTGTGTGACCAGTGAGCCACCGAATTTATCGGCTACCCAGCCACCGATAGGGCGTACCAGCGCACCTATAAAAGGGCCTATCCATGACCACGTAAGCGCACTGGGCGCATCCGGGTTGGCGATTCGATTAATGCTGCCATCGGCCGCTACTTCGGCCATATTGCCGAATATAATCGTGATTGAAAGGGGAAGAGCCGCTGAAAAGCCAATAAACGAGCCAAAGGTGACGATGTAAAGTAGCGTCATTGCCCACGTGTGTTTATCACGGAAAATCGTAAACTGTTTTTGGATATTAGGTTTGATTTGTTCGCCAGGTATAAGGCGCAGCATGATCAGAGTGACAATGACGGTGCAGGGTAGAGCTAGCCACATATTTAGCCAAGACAGCGCCACAAGGCCAAGGAATGTCGCAATAATACCTACACCATAAAGCCCCAGTATTTTGCCAAATGCCTGTAGCGGTGTGCCTGGGTCGGGGCTAATAGTGCGCAAGTTGTTCATGCCAAACCAGCCAGCAAAGGCCAAAGGGATGAGAAAGAGCACCCAGATAAACGCCGCATTCTGGATCCAGGTAAGGGTGCCCGCCTCAATGCGGCCAATCAAGGTTCCGCTTGTGTTTTGAAGCTCCATGGGGCCGCCCGCAAGAACACCAAAAAGGCCGACAGTCATCACCAGGGGAACAAGGATTTGCATGGTGGTGACACCAAAATTTCCAAGCCCTGCGTTCATTCCCAGTGCGTAGCCTTGCTGTTTTTTGGGATAGAAGCTCGAAATATTACTCATGGAACAGGCAAAGTTTCCTCCGCCAATACCTGATAACAGGGCCAGTGCCTGAAAAATCCAGAAAGGCGTGTTTGGATTCATAAGCGCGAACCCAGTGCCTGCTGCGGGTATGATCAGCAATGCTGTGGTGAGAAAAACCGTATTACGTCCCCCCGCTAAACTAAGCATAAATGCCGCAGGAATACGTAATGTTGCGCCCGCCAGCCCCGCAGTAGCGGTAAGGGTAAAGAGCTGGTCAGTAGTGAAAGGAAAGCCCAGGTTTTGCATCTGGGTGGCGATCATGCCCCACATCATCCATACCGCAAAGCCTACCAGAAGGCTCGGAATAGAAATCCATAAATTGCGGTTTGCAATGTGCTTTCCTTTGTTTTCCCAGAAGCCGGAGTCTTCGACATCCCAGCGTTCAATGTCAGCATTTTTTCTGGCCATCATGTACCCCCTTGTAGAAAAGTGCCGCATAGCACTGCTTATACGAAAGATACGCGCTAGCAAGCAGAGGGGGAATGAGGCAGGTCAATAGGTGGGAACTCTCAAGTACCTCTTACGAGGTATGTATGCTGAGTATCTAATGTACTGTTTTTAAAAGTTTTAATGATGCGTTTGGTGGTGTAATAAATGGCAATAAGTGGAAGTTGTATTTTAAGGGGTATCCACTCATGGCAGGCTTTCAGTTACTTATTGAGGCCTTCTTGTACGGCCCAAACAGCCGCTTCAACGCGGGAGCGCAGACTCAGCTTTTTGAGCAGGTGCTTAACATGTACCTTGACGGTGCCTTCGGTAATATCAAGCTTGCGAGCAATGAGCTTGTTCGACATGCCTGCGGCTAATTCGGCAAGAATTTCTTTTTCGCGCTGAGTAAGCGCATTAATAGACGGTTTCGCAGGGAGTGAACGCTGGTTGCGCAATGCTTGGGCAAGTAGCGCTGTTAAATTTTCGCTAATGGCCATGCGGCCTTTGGCCGCCTGGCGCAGTTGATGAATCATATCCTCTGGCTCCATGTCCTTTAACAAGTAGCCATCGGCCCCACCACGTAGCGCATCGACCACGTCGTCTTCCTGATCTGACACGGTATACATAATGACGCGGCCTGCATAACCTTCTTCGCGCAAATGTTTAAGTGTTTCCAGGCCATCCATCTCGGGCATATTGAGATCCAGCAGTACCATGTCTGGGTCAAGCGTAATGGCTTGATGGATGCCTTCACGGGGACTTCCTGTTTCAAATACCAATGCCAGATCATCTTCCATTTCCAGTAATTGACGTACGCCTCGTCGTAGCAATGGATGATCATCAATTACGATAAGTGTGGCGGGCTCGTCGTAAATTTCGCTAGCCATATTCAAGTATTTCCTTCCTTGATAAGACGTTCGGTCAACGGGGTAAAGCACAGATAAACGCCTGTGCCTCCTTCCGGTCGATTATTGAAATGAAGGTCGGCATTAATGTTATTGGCTCGGTCACGCATGATCACTAGCCCGTAGTGCATGGGGGGGGACTGATCATCCTGTAGGCCTATACCGTCATCTTCAATCGCCAAGTGCAGTGTTGCCTGATCAAATACCAGGCTAACGTGTGCCCAGTGAGCTTTGGCATGTTTATGTGTATTGGCGAGTGCTTCGCGCGTGATTTGCAGCAGGTGTATTTCTTCACTTGCGCTAAGTAAGTGGGGTGGCAGGCGGTAGGTTAGCTCGACCGGGAACCCAAGCCGCTGGCTAAACTCTTTGATGGTTTGCTGTAGTGCGGGCTGAAGGCCTGGCTTATCCAAACTAAGCCGGAACGTGCTTAATAGCTCACGGAGCTGGCGATAGGCACTATTCAGCCCTTCACGTAAATCGCTGGTTACGCCACGTTGTTGCTCAGCAGAAAACTGTTTCTCCTGAATGCGCTCCAGGCGTGTTACCTGCATTTTTAAATAAGACAGCGACTGGGCGAGTGAGTCATGAAGCTCACGGGCAATAATCGTGCGCTCGTTGACAAGAGAAAGCTGTTGCTCTTCTTCAATACGCTTCTGTAAAAAGATAGCTGTGGCCAGGTTGTCGGTAAGCGTATTGAGTAGCTGCTGCTTCGATGCGTTGATGGGCGCAGAGTAGCCCACGGTCAGGGAGCCAAGAATCTCCTCGCCAACCGCAACGGGCAGCACGATCGCTTCGGCATTGCGAGCAACTGCATTGCCTCGTTGCGGCTCCAGGCAGGCAAGGCAGTTTAAGTCTCGACAATAGAGAGGCCGCTCGGATGAGTGGGTTGCTAAAATTGCCATATCAGTATCGTCATGCTCGCTGCGCAGCGAAAGCACGATAGGGCCGATATCCAGTAAGTCTTCAAGCTCGCGTAAGATAGGTGCCGTGCTGGCGCAAAGGTCATTGCCGCCCCCATAAAGCGTACGGCTCCCATTGTGAATGATCTGGAGGGCGCGATTGTGGCGTTTAAGCTCTGCCTGCTTGCGAGATACACGCGCTTCCAACGCCTGGTAACGCGTATCCAGCCTCGCTGCCATCTGATCAAAAGCGCGCCCAAGCTGGCCTAGCTCATCGTGGCTGGAAAAATTAGAGCGATATTGGAAGTTGCCATGGCCCGCTTCTCGGCTCAGGACTCTAAGCTGGCGAAGCGGCGTCACCAGATTATGCCGAATATCGTAGAGCGCAATGAAAAGCAGCACACCAATCAAAAGGAAAAAAAGCAGCTGCAGAGAACCCAGTAAATGCATCTTGGATTTAGTGCTGCTTTCAAGTGTCGAGACATACTGGTCAATATGATGAATAAGATTATTCAGCGCTACTCTGGCTTGTGCTACATCATTGCTACTACCATGAATAGCATCATCAAGCAGGGGGATTAAGGTGTTATGCCACAGCGCTTTTAGCCCAGCAAGCTGCTCTTGAAGGATCTCATCATGGGTGTAGTGATATCCAACGGCGAGTGCTGGGCCTTCCAGTTTCGCGGTAAGCTGATCAGTCAGTCGGCTAACGTTTTGTTGAGACCCGTTTTGTGTTTGGGTCAATGGGCCTAAGGCTTCAGAAAGCTGCGCGCTGTTCAAGCGTAATGAGCCCGCGATATTAATCGCCGCTGCATCACCTTGGCTATTTTGGGCAATCATCATGGTGAAGCCGATGCTGAGAACGGTCATCCCCGTGATGGCCAGGAGGTAAGCAGTAATACGAGCTACAAGAGAGTGGCGTAAGAGATTCATGCGACTCCCATGGATTTAAAAAAGGAGGGGGCTTAAAAAGATAAGTAAAAGCTGCTGAAGCCGACGGCATGGCTAACGATAAATGACTATATTACTTATCGAAAGATATGAGAAGCAGATACATCGTATCCTGATGAATCATGTAATCTTCTTTGTCTCTCGTCAATATAACGGTTGGTTAAGAGGCCTATCACGTAAAACTTAAAAAAGTGAGGCCGTGTGGTTTTTTTTAGATTTGAGTATTTCTGATGAGTGTTATTTTTAGCGCTCACAAGCGACGTCTTCGCACATTGAAAATGCGCTAGAACTATGGCGTTCAACGGCGTTTAGTAAGCCCAAACAACCGCGAGCAAAACACCCCATCCAAGAATGCCGGCTGACATAATAGTATAAGTGGCTGATATAGTGGCAACATCTAGCTCGTTACGAGTGCAGAGCGCTTGCAAGCCGTGATAAATCAGACTGCATGAAACGCCTAGAGCCGCCAATCCGACGATCACATTGAAAAATAACGAGGGCACCCATAGCGCAAGGGCTGATATCCATAAGGGAAGAGGAGCGAGTGTGGCAAGTAAATAGGCATTTTTATAGCTAATTGAAAGCTGCTCGACACCATTGACGACTGCGTGAATAACCCAGCCCATTATAAAAAAAGTCAGTAGCTCGGCCAAAAAAAGAATTGTCGTAATAAATCGCCACTCCCTTTCAGCAAAACCGGTCATAAAGGTATCGCCATAATGCGTTCCTGCATAATAGAGCATTAAAGGGGGCAATAACGACATGGGAAGAACCACACACCACGCTAACGTGGGAATGGAAGGCGAGTTCGATTTAAGCGCTTGCCAACCAGCGCGATGACTAAAGGGCATTTTGAAAAATGTAAGTACATTCATCTCAACTACCTCTTGGTGTCTTAAAATTAAACGGCTATATATCATATAATGATATTTTATTTTTAGAGGACGTCTTCGGTATTGTCAAGCGGGGGAAAGTCGTCACGAGCACGTTAAGGAGCATTCATGGCAGAAAAAACAGCAGTGCAAAAAGGTGAGCTTGATAAGGAAGATTTCGAGCGTCTATCTCAGTTTCGCTATCAGTTACGCTGTTTTTTACGTCGCAGCGAAGATATCTGCCGCAAGCATGGGCTCACCGCGTTGCAATACCAGCTGTTGCTGCACTTACGCGGTTTTGCTGAGCGTGATTGGGCAACGGTAGGTGAGCTTGCCGAGCGGCTGCAAGCCAAGCATCACGGCACTGTGGCATTGGTCGATCGCTGTGAGCAGCTATCACTCGTTGAGCGCCGTCAAGGACGTGAAGACCGCCGCCAAATAGAAGTGCACTTGTTGGAGGAGGGAATCGAACGCGTCACCCGAATTGCTGAAGCGCATCAGCCAGACCTCTACCAACTTCACGTCGGTATGTTATTCCCGCCTGGTGAGTAATGAGCGCTAATGGCGTCACTTTTTATGGGTAACGTCATCAGCTTAGCCATGAAAGCGGAGTCCGATGCATCGCAACGCCCAGTATATAGATAAATACAAGCACCGCTGCCACGGCGGCACCGGCCCGAATGGCTGGCGTTTTACCGCGTTTAATCGCCATTGTGCCGAGCAGAATATAAACAATCAGCGCGGTGATTTTGGCGCTGAGCCATGGCGGAAGTGGCCAGAAGCTCAGCATGATGGCCAATAGCACGCCGAAGGTCAGAAGCGCCGTATCGATGATATGAGGGAGTATCTTGACCCAGCGCGCCTTAAGAATCGGTCGCTCAGTGACTGACCAATAAGCACGTACTATAAAGAAGGCGAGGCTCGCATAGGCGGCCGCCATATGAAGATGCTTAACCGCAAAATAGTGCTCAATCATACGTTTATCTCTGGATTAAAATAGCTTCTTGTGAACAAAAAACACCTCTTTTCGCTGAGGGGTTATACGGAGTTTCATCGCTATCTTGTCTGATTTACTGCCATGAATGAAACGTCGTCACCTGTGGTCTTTAGCCGCGTATCCCTTAAGAGGTAGGGTGGGGTTATATGGAGGTAACCTGGCAGATATTGCCGTTTTAATCGCTCAGAATCGATTTCCAAGACGCCTGTTTAGGCATTGCTTTCTTTTTGGCGCCAGGGAGATCGACCATGAGTCATTTCATTGACCGGCTAAATTTTTTCCGCAAAACGCGCGAGCCTTTTGCCAATGACCACGGCGAAGTTCGCCAGGAAGACCGCCAGTGGGAAGACAGTTACCGCCGCCGATGGCAACACGACAAGGTCGTCCGCTCTACCCACGGAGTTAATTGTACTGGTTCGTGTAGCTGGAAAATTTACGTCAAAAACGGCCTGGTGACATGGGAAACTCAGCAGACCGATTACCCGCGTACACGCCCCGACCTGCCTAATCATGAGCCTCGCGGCTGCCCTCGAGGGGCGAGCTACTCGTGGTACCTTTACAGTGCTAACCGTCTCAAGTATCCCCTTGTCCGTAAACCGCTGTTGGCGCTTTGGCGTGCAGCGTTAAGTGAAAAAGGCGACCCGGTAGAGGCCTGGGCCTCGATTGTTGAAGATCCGGCCAAAACCAAAGAGTACAAACGCGCCCGCGGCATGGGCGGCTTTGTTCGTGGCAACTGGGATGAGCTTAATGAGTTAATCGCGGCTTCCAACGTTTATACCGCCAAACAGTACGGGCCTGACCGCATCATTGGCTTTTCACCTATCCCTGCCATGTCGATGGTCAGTTACGCCGCCGGTAGCCGCTACCTGTCGTTAATCGGCGGCGTATGCATGAGCTTTTACGACTGGTACTGCGATTTGCCACCCGCCTCGCCGATGACGTGGGGCGAACAAACCGATGTTCCCGAATCTGCCGACTGGTACAACTCAGGCTATATCATTGCCTGGGGGTCGAATGTGCCTCAGACCCGCACGCCAGACGCCCACTTCTTCACCGAGGTTCGCTATAAGGGCACCAAAACTGTTTCCATTACCCCCGATTACGCCGAGGTTTCCAAACTCACAGATGAGTGGCTCTCTGCCAAACAGGGCACCGACGCAGCGCTCGCCATGGCCATGGGCCACGTCATTCTCAAAGAGTTTCACCTTGAAAATCCCAGCGCCTACTTTACCGATTACGTGCGCCGGTATACCGATATGCCCTGCCTGGTCGAGCTGGAGCCACGCGATGATGGCTCTCTTGTGCCCGGGCGCCAACTGCGCGCCAGTGATATTGCTGATCACTTGGGGCAGGACAATAATCCTGAGTGGAAAACACTGGTTTGGGATGACGCACGTGATCAGCTGGTAGTCCCGCAGGGCTCTATTGGTTTCCGGTGGGGGGAAGAAGAAGCTCACCAGGGTAAATGGAACCTGGAGCCTTTGGATGCCGACGGCGTTGAGATTTCACCTCTCCTGAGCCTTGCCGAGCGCCATGACGACGTCGCGCGCGTGGCTTTTCCCTATTTCGGCGGTATCGAGCATAAGCACTTTGCGCATGTAGAAGGCGAAAGTGGCGACCGCTTGTTCCACAGCCTGCCCGCTAAACGGCTGCAAAAAGCCGATGGCGGCAGCGTGCTGGTGGTGACGGTCTTTGACCTGATGTGTGCCAACTACGGTATCGACCGTGGGTTTGGTCAAGCGGGTGAGGACGATGGCGCTACCGACTATGCCCAGATAAAACCTTACACCCCCGCTTGGCAGGAAAAAATTACCGGCGTCTCGGCAGAGCAGTGTACTCGTATCGCGCGGGAATTTGCCGATAATGCCCACAAGACACGTGGGCGCTCCATGATTATCGTGGGTGCCGGTATGAACCACTGGTACCACATGGACATGAACTATCGCGGCTTGATCAATATGCTGATCATGTGCGGGTGTATTGGCCAGAGCGGCGGCGGCTGGGCACACTATGTCGGCCAGGAAAAATTGCGCCCCCAAACGGGCTGGCTGCCCTTGGCATTTGGGCTTGATTGGACGCGCCCACCGCGTCATATGAACTCTACGTCATTCTTCTATAACCACTCTTCGCAGTGGCGCTATGAGAAGCTTGAGATCAAAGAGATTCTTTCACCACTGGCTGACCCTCGCCGTCACACCGGCAGCCTGATCGACTACAACGTACGCGCCGAGCGTATGGGCTGGCTGCCGTCTGCCCCTCAGCTAACCACGAATCCGCTGCATTTGGCGGGCAAGGCCAAAGACGCCGGCATGGCCACCAAGGATTATGTCGTTCAGCAATTAAAAGCCGGTGAGCTTTCCTTTGCTGCCGAAGACCCGGATAACCCCCAGAACTTCCCGCGTAACATGTTTATCTGGCGTTCTAACCTGCTGGGTAGCTCCGGTAAAGGGCATGAATACATGCTCAAGTACCTGCTGGGGACTCGGCATGGCATTCAGGGTAAAGACCTGGGCGATTTTGGCGGGCAGAAGCCAGAAGAGGTCAAATGGCACGACGAGGCGCCTGAAGGCAAGCTTGACCTATTAGTCACGCTTGATTTTCGTATGTCGACGACCTGCCTCTATTCGGACATCGTGCTACCCACGGCGACCTGGTATGAAAAGAACGACCTTAATACCTCCGACATGCACCCGTTTATCCATCCGCTAACGGCTGCCACCGATCCTGCCTGGGAGTCGCGCAGCGATTGGGATATTTATAAAGGCATCGCCAAGGCGTTCTCGAAAGCGTGTGTGGGCCACTTGGGAGAAGAGACGGATTTAGTCACGCTCCCCATGCAGCACGACTCCCCGGGCGAGCTTGCGCAGATAGGTGTAAAGGATTGGAAAAAGGGCGAGTGCGCGCCCATCCCCGGCAAAACCATGCCTGCATTGATAGAAGTACAGCGCGATTACCCCGCCACGTACGAGCGTTTTACCTCACTTGGCCCGGCGCTTGAAAAGCTCGGTAATGGTGGCAAAGGCATCAGTTGGAACACAGATAGCGAAATAGAACTGATCGGCAAACTGAATCACGTTAAGCATGAAGGCCCGGCAAAAGGGCGCCCGAACATCGAAAGCGCTATTGACGCGGCAGAAACCGTACTGACGCTGGCGCCAGAAACCAATGGCCAGGTAGCACTCAAGGCGTGGGAGGCACTCTCCAAAATTACCGGGCGTGACCACTCGCATCTGGCACGACCTAAAGAGGATGAAAAAATCCGCTTTAGCGATATCGTGGCGCAACCGCGCAAGATCATTTCCAGCCCCACGTGGTCGGGCCTGGAGGATGAGCACGTCTCCTATACCGCCGGGTATACCAACGTGCATGAGCTGATTCCGTGGCGCACGGTCAGTGGCCGTCAGCAGTTCTATCAGGATCATGCCTGGATGCGCGACTTCGGCGAAAGCCTGTTGGTGTATCGCCCACCGATCAATACTCGCGCCGCGGAAAATTTCAAGCTGCCCGAGGATAACGGCTTCAAAAGCAAGGCACTGAATTTCCTGACACCGCACCAAAAGTGGGGGATTCACTCCACCTACTCCGACAACCTGCTGATGTTGACGCTGAACCGCGGTGGCCCCGTGGTGTGGCTTTCCGAAGCTGACGCCGCCGATATCGATATTCAAGACAACGACTGGATAGAGGTTTATAACGCCAACGGCTCGATTGCTGCCCGCGCCGTGGTCAGCCAGCGCGTTAAGGATGGCATGGTGATGATGTACCACGCCCAAGAGCGTCAGGTGAACGTCCCCGGTTCGGAAATTACCGGCACGCGTGGTGGTATTCATAACTCTGTGACGCGTGTTTGCCCTAAACCCACTCATATGATCGGCGGCTACGCCCAGCTCGCTTACAGCTTCAACTACTACGGAACCGTAGGCTCGAACCGCGATGAGTTCGTGCTGGTACGCAAGATGAAGCATATCGAATGGCTGGATGGTGAAGGCCAGGATGACGTTCAGGAGGCGGTGAAATGAAAATTCGCTCTCAGGTAGGCATGGTCCTCAACCTTGATAAGTGCATTGGTTGTCACACCTGCTCAGTGACGTGCAAAAACGTCTGGACTAGCCGCGAAGGTGTCGAGTATGCTTGGTTCAACAACGTTGAGACCAAGCCGGGTATCGGCTATCCCAAGGAGTGGGAAAACCAGGCCAAGTGGAAGGGCGGTTGGATGCGCAGCCGTGATGGCAAGATTGAGCCGCGCATTGGCGGTAAATGGCGTGTACTGGCCAATATCTTCGCCAACCCCGACTTGCCCGCTATTGATGACTACTACGAACCTTACACCTTTGATTACCAGCACCTGCACACTGCCAAGCCCGGACAGCACCAGCCGGTAGCCCGCCCGCGTTCACTGATCTCTGGTGAGCGCATGAAGAAAATTGAATGGGGCCCTAACTGGGAGGAAATTCTGGGCACCGAGTTTGCCAAGCGCCGCAAGGACATCAACTTTGAACAGGTGCAGGCAGATATCTATGGCCAGTTCGAAAACACCTTCATGATGTATCTGCCGCGCCTGTGTGAGCACTGCCTTAACCCTACCTGCGTGGCAAGCTGCCCCAGTGGCGCCATTTACAAACGTGAAGAAGACGGCATCGTACTGATTGACCAGGATAAATGCCGCGGCTGGCGGATGTGTATTTCCGGTTGCCCCTACAAGAAGATCTACTACAACTGGAAAAGCGGCAAATCCGAGAAGTGCATTTTCTGTTACCCGCGTATTGAGTCGGGCCAGCCAACCATCTGCTCAGAAACCTGCGTGGGGCGCATTCGTTATTTGGGTGTCCTGCTTTATGACGCCGACCGCATTGAGGAAGTCGCAAGCTCCGCCGACGAGCAGGACTTGTACCACCGCCAGCGCGACATCTTCCTGGACCCTCATGACCCCGAGGTCATTGCCCAAGCCAAGAAAGACGGTATTCCCGACAACGTCATTCAGGCCGCTCAGGCATCGCCCGTCTACAAACTGGCCATTGATTGGGAGCTGGCGCTTCCGCTGCACCCTGAATACCGCACGCTGCCCATGGTCTGGTACGTACCGCCGCTGTCGCCCATTCAGTCTGCGGCCGAAGCGGGTAAGGTCGAGTTCGATGGCGTGATGCCAAAAATTGAGTCGCTGCGCATCCCGGTGAAGTACTTGGCCAATATGCTGACCGCCGGGGAAGAAGCCCCCGTTGTGCTCGCGCTTAAGCGTTTGATGGCGATGCGCCTTTATATGCGCGGTAAGCATGTTGAAGGAGAAGCGGATATCAGCGTGCTGGAAGATGTGGGTCTAAGCGTTGCTCAGGTGGAGGACATGTACCGCTATCTGGCAATCGCCAACTATGAAGATCGGTTCGTGATTCCAACCAGCCACCGCGAGATGGCGCGCGACGCCTTCCCGGAACGGGGTGGGTGCGGATTCACCTTTGGTGACGGGTGCAACGGCGAGAGCACGCCGAACCTGTTCAACGGTCGGCCTATTGAGAGCACGATGGTGAAGCCGGTCAATGTTTTTGATCCGCAGGCGCAATCCGAGGAGGCGCGTCATGAGTAATCTGGCAGAGCCGCTCTTGACCCCAGAGCAACAGACCATGCGCAGCCTGCGCGTACTGTCGCGGTTGCTTGACTACCCAACAGCTGAATTGCAGCAGGCCGTAGGGGAGCTTGTCGAGATCGTGGCCGCGGAGAATCGCTGGCCCGCTTCGTTACGCCAACGTTTGATGAGTTGGTGTCAGCAAATTGCCGATAGCGAGCTTTTAAGCCTTCAAGCTGAGTATGTCGCGCTTTTCGAACAGGGTCGGGCTACATCGATGCTGCTGTTTGAACACGTACACGGAGAATCACGAGAGCGTGGCCAGGCCATGGTGGATCTCATGGATGAGTACCGAAAGGCGGGTTTTGAGCTAGACGCCCGGGAGCTGCCTGACTATTTACCGCTGTTCCTGGAGTATCTCTCCACGCGAAGCGATGTGGAAATGGCCCGCTGGATTGGCAATATTCGCCATATTCTGGCGCTACTTGCCGCTCGCCTGGAAGAGCGTGATAGCGACTATGCCCTGGTGACCCATGCGCTGCTGGCGCTCATCGGCGCCGAAGCGGACATAAACGCGCATCGCTCCGTTGTGAAGGCGGAAAAGCCTGACAATACCCCCGAAGCGCTGGATGCCGTATGGGAAGAGGAAGCCGTACGTTTTTCTGCGGCATCCGACGAGGACTGTGCGTTGCAATCTGCCGAAGGGCGTCGCTTGGCTGAACGCAAGCAGGGTGTTCAACACGATGCCGTTCGCATTCTCTCTCCCGGAGCCCAGCCTCCGGCAATGGGTCGTTAACAGGAGAATCTCAATGTCCGCTATTACGACTTACCTCGAGTATTTTATCTACGGCTACTATCCCTATCTCGCCGGTACCGTATTTCTGTTTGGGAGCCTGGTGCGTTTTGACTACGGGCAGTACACTTGGAAGACCGGCTCCAGCCAGATGCTGTCGACCAAAAACATGCGCCTGGCCAGCAATCTCTTCCATATCGGCATCATTACCATCTTTTTTGGCCACTTGGTTGGTCTGCTTACTCCACACTGGATGTATGAGCACTTTCTTCTCCCTAGCACTAAGCAACTGCTTGCCGTGGTGATTGGTGGTATTGCCGGCGTGTTGTGTGTGATCGGCGGGGCGATGCTGCTTTATCGGCGGATGTTCAATCCACGTGTGCGCGCCTCATCGAGTAAAATGGATACGCTGATTCTGGCTATTTTGCTTATTCAGGCATGCCTTGGGCTCACTACCATTTTCTTCACGCTGGGCCATATGGATGGCGAAATGATGCTGACATTGGCAAGCTGGGCACAGGCCATTGTGTTCTTTAATGGCGGCGCGGCGAACTATCTGCAAGATGTTTCCTGGATATTCAAGCTGCATATCTTTTTGGGGCTAACCATTATCCTGTTGTTCCCTTTCACTCGACTAGTGCATGTATGGAGCGCGCCTTTCGGTTATCTGACCCGGCGCTATCAATTAGTGCGTAAACGCGGCTAAACGATAATTTATCAGGAGAGTTGTTATGCAAATGATTGATATCGAAGCGCTGCCAAGTGAAGCCACGCTACCATTGATACAGGTGGGCAGTCGCGCTATTGAAGAAAGCGACATTGCCCATGAAATGCAGTATCACCCCTCAGACAGTGCGGGGAGTGCCCAGCTTAAGGCTGCGCGGGCGTTGGTTGTCCGTGAGCTGCTGTGTCAGCAGGCCCAAGCGCAAGGGTTATTGGCTGATAATGAAACAGCGGATGACAAGGTGATTGCACAGCTTCTAGACCAGGCGCTGAACGTGCCGGAGCCCAGCACCGAGGATTGCCAACGCTTTTATGCGCACCACCCCGAGCGTTTTAGTGAGCCCACACGTTTAAAGGTGCGTCATATTTTGCTGGCTGCGGCGCCTGAAGATGCTGTGGCTCGGGATGCACACTATCAGCAAGGCGTAACACTGCTGGAAACATTGAAGGACGATCCTGCGCGCTTTACGGAGTTTGCCCAGCGCCACTCAGCGTGTCCTTCCAACACCCAAGGTGGGGAACTCGGCTGGTTGGCCCAAGGGCAAACGGTTGCTGAACTTGAGCGAGTGCTACACCACTTACCCAACGGCCTTCATGAGCGGCCCATTGCCTCCCGCTATGGTTGGCACTTGGTGGTGGTTGATGCCCGCGAGGAAGGGCAGTTGCTGCCTTACGAAGCCGTTACCGAACGTGTTCGCCATCACCTGGAGGAACAGGCAACGCGGCGCGCATTGCGCCACTACCTGTTGTCATTAGAGGCGGAGATAGGCGTCCAGGGAATCGCGCTTGACGACGACGCGGGCGGTAGTCTGATGCAATAGGACCGCTCTGCGTGGTTATCGGCTTGCCCGGACTTTATGGAACCATTTCTTTCTTCTAAGGTTGAAGTGATATAGGAAAAAGGAGAACGGCCATGGAACATGTCGATAAGTGTCAGAAATGTGGTAAGGAATATATCGCCGACGCAAACGATACGGAAAATGCCCTCCCAACGTGTGGCACTTGTGGTGCAGAAATATACAGCGGGGGGGCGAACTCAGAGTTTAGCGTGACAGGTGATAATGATGATGAGCATCCGATTGAAAGGGGATTGCGAAAAGTCACCGATGAAATTACCGGAGATAAAAAGAAAGTTTGATTGAACCGCTTGTGGCTGAAAACTCTCATAGACTCCGCCACCCTTGGCCTAGACGTCGTTACGGCTAGCCAAGGGTCGCAGAACTAAATATCACGCTACATCGTTATGTTGCTCTGCTAATGCCCTGCGTAGCTTGGCGTTTTCAGTAGCCAATATCTTGTTTTCGGCGATAAGCCCATATTTTTCAGATTCAAGGCTGTCGACACGGTTAATAAGCTGGTTGATAACCAAACGCCGGTAAATAGCTGAAAACGCAATTTTGGTACCCTGATGAACAGCGATCATCACTTTCTCCTCCATGAGTTATGTATCAACCCGAATACGGGTGATGAAAGACTATAGGCCTTTTTTCATCTAATGTTACATACTATTTTTAAATCAAAAGAACGTTTCTTATTGTTAATTTGTATTAGAGTGCATGGCGTCCTCAATAAGTATGATAAATAAGATTATAGTTATAACTACTTATGGCTAAGTTTCTACTACTTAACCCGAAGTGGATTAGCAGGTGGCCTCATTGTTTGGCTAGTTGGCTAACTAACAGAGTTACTGCAGGTTAATAAATAAGTGCGTTTTTACTATCAATTATACTATGTTACTTACAGGCCATTTTTAGTGTGTCAATCTCAACCCACTGGACAAGGATGTTCAGCAAGGAATAGTGAGTCAGGAAGACTCCCTAAGGATGGGCAGGCAGGAAGCTTGCGGAGTGTACAAGGATGCAACGTTAAAGCCCGGCCTCTGGTCGGGCTTCTTGCTTTAAGCGTAAAAGTAAATAACGTATATCTGGATTATATCGTCGGTTACGTTGGGTTCGCCTTGCCCAAGTGTAAATTCTTCTCAGGTGCGAGGCATACATTTCGTTATGGTGGGTAATCCATGAGAATTAAAAAAATGAACATGGCCGTTTAGCAAGCAAGCTAGCCTACTCTACAGGTTGTTGTTTAATAATCATTAACAAGAAGCCCTGCCAAGTTGACCTTTGCTGATACCCGTATCTATACCTATAGGCCTAGTGAACATTTATATGAAAGTGACGAGCTAAGGCGTAGCTTTGCCATGGAGGCTTAAATGAGTAAGCAGCTGGTAGGTGATTTTCTGGTTCAACGTTTGGGTGAGTGGGGTGTTAAACGTATTTTCGGGTATTCGGGGGATGGCAGCAACGGCATCATGGGGGCATTACAACGAGCGGGTGACCAGTTCGAGTTCGTGCAAGCCCGTCATGAAGAGATGGCGGCATTCATGGCGTGTGCTCATGCCAAGTTTACGGGGGAAGTGGGTGTGTGTACCGCGACTTCCGGGCCTGGTGCCATTCATCTGCTTAATGGCTTGTACGATGCCAAAAAAGATCATCAGCCAGTCGTCGCCATTGTTGGCCAGCAAGCACGTGCGGCCTTAGGCGGTGAATATCAGCAAGAAGTCGACCTGGTGTCGCTTTTCAAAGACGTCGCCCATGAATTCGTGCATATGGCGACCAGCCCAGCTCAGATACGCCACCTTATTGACCGCGCTATCCGTATAGCCCTCGCCGAGCGGACCGTGACGGTTATCATCGTTCCCAATGACCTTCAGTCCCAGCCTGCGGTTGAAACACCTGCGCATGCTCACGGTACTGTGCATTCGGGCGTGGGCTACTCAAGCCCCATTACCGTGCCTCATGACAATGATTTGCGCCAAGCCGCCCAAGTGTTAAATGAAGGAAAGAGAGTGGCGATGCTAGTGGGTGCTGGGGCTCTGAATGCGACCGATGAGATTATTCAGGTGGCTGACAGGCTAGGCGCTGGTGTCGCTAAGGCGCTACTGGGGCGTGCAGTGCTTCCTGACGACTTGCCTTTCGTTACCGGATCTATCGGGTTACTGGGTACTAACCCAAGCTGGGAGTTAATGGCCAACTGCGACACGCTATTGATGATTGGCTCAAGCTTCCCCTATTCGGAATTCTTACCGGAGGAGGGGCAGGCCCGGGGTGTACAAATCGATATTGATGGGCGCCAGGTGAGTATGCGTTACCCAATGGAGGTGAACCTCGTGGGTGATAGCGCGACTACCTTACAAGCGCTGTTGCCCTATTTAGAGCAGAAAACAGATCGTGGTTGGCGTCAAGATATTGAGAAAAGTGTTGCCCAATGGTGGGAAGTGCTTGAAGAGCGTGCCATGGCGGAGGCTGACCCGGTTAACCCGCAGCGTGTTTTTTGGGAGCTGTCGCCGCGCCTGCCTGATAGCTGCATTCTCACCAGCGATTCCGGTTCCGCTGCTAACTGGTACGCACGTGATCTCAAATTACGCCGTGGCATGATGGCATCGGTTTCTGGCGGACTTGCCACGATGGGAAATGGCGTTCCCTATGCGATAGCCGCCAAGTTCGCTTATCCCGAACGGGTGGCCATTGCATTGGTTGGGGACGGGGCCATGCAGATGAACGGTAATTCGGAGTTAATTACCATTGCCAAGTATTGGCAGCAGTGGGCGGACCCACGCTTGATCGTTATGGTGCTTAATAACCAGGACCTTAATCAAGTCACGTGGGAAATGCGGGTAATGGAAGGCGACCCGAAGTATGAAGCCTCGCAGGATCTCCCTGACTTTCCTTATGCCGAATATGCCGAGCTTATTGGGCTCAAGGGCATTAAGGTTAGCGATCCCGAGATGTTAGCGAATGCTTGGGAGCAGGCCTTAAGTGCTGACCGCCCCGTTGTGCTGGAAGTTATAACTGACCCTGATGTTCCGCCGATCCCGCCGCATATAAAGCCCGAACAGGCGAAAGCCTATATGTCAGCGCTTTTGCACGGCGATCCGGACGCGCTGGGTACGGTTAAAGCCTCGTTTCGGCAGTTCGCCCGGCAGATAACCCCCAAGCTTCGCAAGCACTGACACCCCAAGCCGCATAAAAGGAGAGTCTCATGTCGTTAAAAGCCTTGGCTATCAACTGTACGCTTAAAGCGTCACCCGCAGCGTCTTCTTGTGATCGACTTATATCCGAGACCTTGGCAGCGCTTGAGCGCCATGGCGTCACTGGCGAGAAAATCCGTGCTGCGGATTTTAATATTAAGCCCGGTGTGACATCGGATGAAGGTGAGGGTGATGATTGGCCGCAAATACGAAAGCAGATTCTGGATGCCGATATCTTCATCCTGGGTAGCCCTATCTGGTTAGGCCATCACTCCAGTATCTGTCAACGTGTATTAGAGCGACTGGATGCGTTTCTTGGCGAAACCGATGAGCAGGGACGAATGGTCTCGTATGGTCGGGTCGCCGGTGTCGTGGTGGTAGGTAATGAAGATGGCGCTCATCATATTGTTGCCGAGCTGTTTCAGGGGCTAAACGACGTTGGTTTTACCCTTCCTGCCAACGCATGCACCTATTGGGTGGGTGAAGCCATGCAGGGAGTCGACCTCAAGGATTTTGAGAAGACACCAGAAGCGACTCAGAGCGCTACGGCAGGCCTGGCGCTTAATTGTGTTCACTTGGCCACGTTATTAAAGCAGAACCCGTATCCACCACAAGAGAGCTAGGCGCTGAATGTGCTATAGGTGCACATACGCAGTTAATTCACTTTCGGCTAAGCTGTAAAGGTATGTCGCACACAACACAAGGAGTAAGTTTAAATGGCATTTCCGAAACGATGTGCCCAATGTGGCAGCGAAGACTACCGTTTCCCTGAAAACACAGACGAAGATGACAATATCTACTGCAGTGCCTGCAATGCCGTCGTGGGAAATAAAAAAGAGCTGGCGAAAGAGGAGTTGGATGATGAAGGTGAGGGCGACCACCAGGTTGAGACGCTGCTTAGATCGTTAACGGGTAAAAAATAGCGGCCTCCTTCTGCTTGCTACATTATTATCGTCCACCAGCCTGTCAGCTTTCAGGCTGGTGGATGTTCAGCCGTCGTACTGTTATCGATACTACTAAGTCGTTGCATATTTTTTGTTAAGTTCATTAACGGCTTCATCTGCTTCAGGCTTGGTCGCACAACGTTTGCGCACCAAATCACCATCTCTTTCTTCCTCCTCACGCAAGTCTACGACCCACCACTCAGGCTGGGCATCAATTTCAGCGCCTTCCTGAACCGCTCGATACACCATAAACGTCGCCATCATCCGCTCCCTGGTTTGAAATCCTTTTATAACGTAGCTGATGGCGTGCGGCTTGAATATGACGTCAGCCACCTGCCAATCAGTTTTAAAAACCTTCTTAACATGTATTAGGTCACGGGCTGTGAGCTTGGAAATACCGATCAGGCGAGCTAGCTTGAAATGGAGCTGGCGGCTCATGGATTCTGAATAAGAGGGAGAGAAGGGTATGGATAACTACACGCAAGGCCAGACAGGAAACGGGTTGGACGTCATCAATATTTTAACGACTGACCACCAGGAAATGCTGGAGCTACTCGCCCAAGTAGAAAGCAGTAACGGCCCCGAGCAGCGTCGAGACTTGATAGACACCGCTATTGCCGAAGTGATGCGCCATGCCGTTGCTGAGGAAATGTATGTTTACCCTGCTATGGAGAAACATATTCCTAATGGGCGTGATGAAGTTGAGCACGATAAGAGAGAGCATGATGAATTGGTCAAGGTGATGAAGAAGCTAGAGGATGTCGATGCGTCAGACCCCTCGTTTATGACACTGACTAAAGAGATGGAAAAACAGCTTCGCCATCACATTGATGATGAAGAGTCCGACCAATTTCCCAAACTACGTAATCATATACCCGTTGATGAACTTATCGACTTGGGGAATAAAGTCGACGCTGCCAAAAAGCTAGCGCCGACACGGCCGCATCCTAACGCGCCTCATTCTGAGCTATTTCATAAGAGCGTCGGGCCGGGCGTCGGCATGGTTGATCGGCTACTGGATAAGCTTCAAGGCCGACATACCGGTTAATAGGCTTTTGAAAACCTGCCGTCTGAAATTTATGGTTCGTTGCCGAAGGCCCCATGGTGTGCCGTGGGGCTTTCGTTCGTTGAGTTGTTAACTATTATACGGCATAACGGTACTGCCGAAATTTTCTTTCAGGGAATGCCTATGTCGATGTTTTTCCAGCGTCTTAAAGAAGTGTCTTCGCCTGCTGTTGGCCTTGGTTGTATGAACTTGTCTCATGGTTATGGTCAGCAGGTGTCTGAAAAAGACGCCCTGCGAGCATTGCATGAAGCGTTTGAAATGGGGTATCGGCACTTTGACACCGCGACACTGTATGGGGCCACGGCGAATGAGCGCTTGCTGGGCAATGCCTTAAAAGACAAGCGCCAAGCGCTGTTGTTGGCCAGTAAATGCGGTATGGCGATTGATGCTGAGACGGGAAAGCGGGTTATCAATGGTCGACCAGACATACTACGCCAACAGTGTGAGGCAAGCCTGACACGTTTAAAGACTGATCATATCGATATCTATTACCTGCACCGGCTTGATCCCGGCGTACCCGTCGAGGAGAGTGTCGGCGAACTGGGTAAGTTGGTCGATGAAGGCAAGATAGGCGGTGTGGGGCTGTCGGAGGTTTCAGCGAAAACGCTTTCCAAAGCGCATAAGGAGTATCCCATAGCAGCAGTGCAGTCAGAGTATTCCCTCTGGACACGCAACCCCGAAATTGCGCTCATCAAAGCCTGCCAAACACTTGATGTGGCGATGGTTGCATTTAGCCCCTTGGGTCGTGGGTTTTTGGCAGGTGCGATTCAGGTCGATACAGTGTTTGGTGAGGGTGATATGCGGGCTAACATGCCACGTTTTAACGCTGACAATCTGCCTAAAAATCTAGCGGTGCTTTCACGCTTTCAGGCGCTAGCCCAAGCGCTTGACGTGACTACCGCCCAATTGGCACTGGCCTGGGTAAAAGCACAAGGTAGCCATATAGTGCCCATTCCTGGGACTTGCTCAATCGCTCATATGCGCGAAAACCTGGCAGCCGATAGTTGGGTGCTCGATAAAAACTATCTCAGTGACCTCAACTCAATGATGACACCTGATCAGGTAGCCGGTGAACGGTATAGTCCAGCGCAGCAAGCGGACATCGATACGGAAGAGTTTACTCAGTAGACAAGGGATAGGGCGCTATTCTTCATGGCAGGTTTTTATCGAATGCCGCTATTGCTTTCAGCCTGCTTTAAGCTAGCATTCAGCAAAAGGTTAGCTATCGCCAGCCTGGTTCAGGAAAGCCGCCATGATCAAAGCTTTAATCATCTGTTTTGCAGTGCTTTTCGTACAACTTGCAGTGCTGCATGTGGTTGATGCCCGGTTATATGCCTCGCAGGATATTCGCCAAACCGCCAGCAGCGCTGTGACTCCACCGAAAAAAGATGAAGAAATAGAGCGTTAAAAACCACGACTGGCGATGACAATATCGTCAGTCGTGGTTTTTTCTGCAAGACGCCGCTATTCAAATCCGTCAATTCTTTCGTTAGAAAAAAGTTGAGTACTTTACATGAACGAAGCGATAAGGACTTGCGTCTGGAACTTGGTAACGGCATGCTGGTCTATTGTTAGCACTATTATTTGGGGAGCATACGTAGATGGCTTATAACGATCTAAACACGGCACAAACACGATCCAGTGGTGTTGCCAACAGCGTGAGCACCAATAAGGTACTGCGCAATACCTACGCATTATTGGCAATGACGCTGCTTTTCTCAGCAGTGGCCGCTGGCGCATCAGTGGCTATGGGTATCCAACAAATGAACATCTTTGTGTTCTTTATTGGGGCCTACGGCTTGATGTTCCTGGTACATAAAACGGCAAATTCTGCGGCTGGTTTGCTGGCCACCTTCGCTTTTACCGGTTTTATGGGATTCACACTGGGACCCATCATTTCAGCCTATTTAACGCTCCCTAACGGTGGCGCGCTGATTATGAATGCGCTGGCAATGACGGGCCTTACCTTCTTTGGCCTTTCAGCGGTTGCGTTAACGACCAAGAAGGATTTCAGCTTCTTAAGCAACTTCCTGCTGGCTGGCGCTATTGTGCTAGTGCTTGCGATGGTTGCTGGCTTGATCTTCAACATTCCTGCCCTGTCACTGATGGTATCAGCAGGCTTTGTTCTGTTCGCCTCAGCGGCCATCCTGTATCAAACCAGTGAGATCATTCATCGCGCTGGTGAAACGAACTATATTCTGGCAACCGTTACGCTGTATGTTTCTATCTACAATCTGTTTATCAGCCTGCTTTCAATTTTAGGTATCATGAGCAACGACTAACCGATAGCGTTGTCAGCTGGTAACCGGACAGACCCTACTTGTAGGGTCTGTCTTTTTTTGGCTATCCGATTCGAGAGACGATAATGGAGTATGGTTTATTGGTGATGGGTGCGCCGTATACCAGCCCCGCACCACACTCTGCTTTAAGGTTTGCTCGTACGCTGTTGGCACAGGGGCACCACTTGTCAGGCGTATTCTTTTATCATGAAGGGGTGCACAACGCGTCTTCACTCATGGCCCCGCCCCAGGATGAACTTAACCTGCACGATGCCTGGGTCGAATTACACCGCGCGCATAACGTTCCCCTGGACGTATGCATAGCGGCGGCACTAAGGCGTGGCTTGGCAAGTGAAGCGGAAGCGCTGCGTCATGGTAAAGCATCGTTTAATATAGATGCGCCCTTTGAGTTAACCGGGCTAGGGCAGTTGTTAACCTTACAGCAGCGCTGTGATCGTTTTATTACGTTTGCCTAACAGGAGAGCTAATGGCTGAGTCAAACAGCTTGCTGGTTATCATTCGTCATGCTCCTTACGGCTCCAACCTGCTGCGAGAAGGGCTGGATACAGCGCTGGTAGCGGCCGCATTTGGACAGCCTGTAGACCTGCTGTTCCTTGGGCAGGGCGCTATGGCGTTATTAAAAGAGCAGGGCAGCGGGGCGCCAGGGCAGAAAGCCAGCCTCCCCACCATCGATATGCTGGAGATGTACGATGTCGAGCAGCTTTGGACCACCGAAGAGACCTTGGCCACTCTAGGAGTGCCCGCATCCACGTTGCGAGACGATGTACAGTTTTTGAAAGCTAAAACAATGCCTGGATTTCTTCAGCAGTACGCGCAAATACTTAATTTTTAGTGGGATGCTCAGTATGTTGCATATTTTAACCAAGGCGCTAAATAGCGATGCTGCGCAACAGATGCAGCAAGCCATTGGTGAAGAGGATGTTGTAGTACTGACGGAAGAAGGTGTACAAGCGGCGCTGAAAACGCACTGGGAAGGTTGGCAGGCGTATCAGTCACGCATCTTTCTGTTAGCCGAAGATGTCGCGGCGTGGGGCCTAAATGCTGCCGTTACAGCGAATGGCTTACCTATGGTTGATATGAACGGATTCGTTACGTTAACTGAGCACCACCCTCAAATCGTTACGTGGTACTAATATGTCGGATTCAAAAATATACCGTTATCTTGATTCAGATAAAGAAATTGGATTAGACCCTGAGGGATACTTGGTAGAGCAGTCGAAATGGTCAAAAGCTGTAGCTGAAATGCTGGCCAGTGATGAAGGGCTCGTATTAACTGAAGCACATTGGGAATTAATTGGTGTAATGCGTGATTTTTATAACCGCTATGAAATGGCGCCGGCTATGCGTCCCTTGGTAAAAGCCACGAAGAATGCGCTGGGAGAAGAGAAGGGCAAGTCGATGTATTTAATGTCGCTTTTCCCCGGCAGCCCTGCGAAACGTATAGCGCGGCTTGCCGGGTTGCCTAAACCCACCAACTGTCTGTAGAAGCGGTAAGTTGAAGATAGGCTGGATATTAAGCCAAATCGCCTCGGGTACAAACGGACAGAACAACCGCATCATCAGCACTGGTAGACACCAGTGCATGCCCCATATCACTATCAAAATAGATGCTGTCGCCTTCAACAAGCAGTAGCGGAGCATAAAACTCGCTGTACAGCATGATATCGCCATGAAGCACCATCAAAAACTCTTCGCCATCATGACGCACCCATTGGTGGTATTCGTCAAAGTTGCGTGCGCGCACAATGGTCTTAAAGGGAATCATGCGCTTTTGAGCCAGCTGGTGCCCCAGTAATTCATGCTCGTAAGTAGGCGTTGGATGTAGCTGCCCTTTGTCTTTACGCGTTAAGTCGCGTCGTCCCATGGTATAGCGTTCACGTTTGGGCGGCGTAAAGAGCTGGGGTAGATCGATATTAAGCCCAGTGGTGAGCTTTTGAACGACGCTAAACGTAGGCGAGACTTGATCATTTTCAATCTTTGAAAGGGTAGAGCGCGCTAGCCCGGTACGCTGGCTGACATCTTCCAGCGTCCATTGGTTAGCCAAGCGAATCTGCTTGAGCCGCGCACCCAAGAGAAGCGGTTCTACAAACGGTTTGCTGCCGGAGGCAATACGCAGTGCGGCATGTTCTTCAGAAGTGGCGGTCATAATGGTCACATAAGAGACAGCAATAGGGACCATAGTAACATAGCGTTAGCGTCTGCCAGGGTATTCGCGAGTACAGAATATTTAACCTTCTTCTGAAAAAGGTAGCCCCAGCAAGGCTCTAATATGCGCCTCCACACCTCTTCCTAATGATTTAGGGTCGTAGCCACCTTCCAGTACAGAGACAACGCGGTTATCCGCATAAAGCGCCGCGATCTCCATTGCCAAATGCGTTATCCAATAATAGTCTTCATCATCCAGGCAGATATCGGCCATCGTATCGTCGCGATGAGCATCAAACCCTGCCGATATCATCACCAGGTCCGGTTTAAACGCATGAAGGGCGGGTAGCCACTGATGCTCAATGAGGCGTCGAAATTCAGTGCTGTCAGTGCCTGATTCTAGCGGCGTATTAACAACGTTGTGCCACTCACTACGCAGATAACGCCACGGGTAAAACGGGTACTGAAAGCTTGTACAGATCAGGACATCTGATCTGCCCTTAAAAATATCGATAGTTCCATTACACTGGTGGACATCAAAATCGAGGATAGCGATACGCTTGGCACCATATACGTCACGTGCATGGGCGGCACCTACGGCGATATTGTTATAAAAGCAAAAGCCCATCGCCTCGCTTGCTTCGGCATGATGACCGGGAGGCCTAACAGCACAAAAAACATTATCAGCGTGGCCCTTAAACACCTGATCGACTGCTTTTATAGTGGCCCCGGCAGCAACCCGGGCAGCTTTTAAGCTATCCGGATTCATGAGTGTTTCGCTGTCCAGGGCGACAATGTCTTCAGTAGGCACACATTTCTCTAAAGCATTAAGGTGCCGGGGCGGGTGTACTTTTGCCAACGCCTCAAAACTGGCTTCTTTGGCATCAGACTGCATGGTCTGCTGTAATAAACCGGCAAGTGAAAGGCGAGCGCGAATTGCTTCCAGACGCTGTGGACTTTCAGGATGTTCTGGTCCCATATGATGCAATGAGCAGTCTGGATGGGTAAGGTAAGAGGTGATCATTCAAGCGCTCCATTGTATTGAGGCCACCTTAATCGCCTCTGGGGCTTGCGCGACAGTGTCAATAAGTCGTACACCGTCGTTATTTACTTCAGGGGAGGCTCAATTTTGAGTACGCGCTTTTTGCATCATTTTTTTGAACCTCGCACGCTAGCCGTGTTTGGCGCCTCTGAAAAACCGGCCTCGCTGGGTGGGTTAGTGCTGAATAACCTGCAAGAGGGGGGCTTTAAAGGCACCCTGTGGGCGGTCAATCCAAAAGGTTATGACCAGGTATTCGGCGTGCCTTGTTTCAGCAGTGTAGCGGACTTGCCCGAAGCGCCGGACCTGGCGGTTGTTTGCTCGCCGATTAAAGGCGTTCCCAAATTAATTAAACGCTTGGGTGAGTTTGGTGTGAAAGCCGCGTTGGTGCTTTCCGGAGGCGCCTACCTGGACCGCGATAGCGACAATACCGGCTCTATTCGTGAGCGGATGTTAAAAGCCGCCATCGCCTCAGGTATTCGAGTGTTGGGCCCAGAGTGCATGGGTGTCATCGTCCCAAGCAAGCGTTTGAATGCCTCTTACGCCAGCCAGCCTGTCAAAGCGGGCCGTGTTGCGTACCTGGGCCAATCGGGCATGCTTGCCAACGCCATGATTGATTGGGCCGCTGGACGCGATGTGGGGTTCTCTCACTTGATTACGGTGGGGGATAGTGTCGATGTTTTGCTGCCGGATTTAATCGACTACGTGAACCAGTTTTCACCCGCTCAGGCCATCTTATTACACCTGGAAAGGGTGAATGACGCACAACATTTTATGACCTCTGTGCGCGATGCTTCGCGTAACCGCTTGGTACTTGCCATTAAAAGCGGCCGTACGCCGCAATCCGATATTTCGGGGATGGCACCTACGCCGGGTATTGCTAACCGTGATGTCGTTTTCGATGCGGCGTTTGCACGCGCGGGGGTGGTAAGGGTCGATGATTCTGATGAGCTATTGGATGCTCTGGAAACGCTCTCGCGCATGAAGCCGCTACGCGGTGATCGGTTAGCCATTGTTTCTAATGGCTTGGGTCCAGCCATGCTGGCGATTGATAAGCTGGTTAGTGCAGGTGGTAAGCTTGCCGTGTTTAGCGAGGAAACCCAAGCGGCGCTACATAAAAGCCAAGTCGATATAAGTAAGCCCGGCGAAAACCCGGTTGACTTGGGTGGCAACGCAACCCCCGCGCGTTTTGTTGAGGCGCTGGAAATTGTGGCCGCCGATGCCAATGTCGATGCGGTGCTGGTGGTCCATGCCCCAACACGGTTGGCACCTTCAGCGGTGACAGCTCAAGCACTAATTGATAATCGCAAAAAATTTCGGCGTAACTTGCTGACCAGTTGGATGGGCCTGAAGGAAGCCCTTAATGCCCGTCATCTCTGCAATATCGCGGGTATACCGACCTATATTTCTCCGGAAAAAGCCGTTAAGGCTTTCATGCACATGGTAATTTACCAGCGTGTTCAAGCCTTGCTGCATGAAATTCCACCTAGCCTGCCATTTTCAACCAGCTCGGAAATACGTGCCCAGTGTCGGTCGCTGATCATCCAGGCAAAAGA
The DNA here is from genome assembly GCF_013183775.1 of Halomonas hibernica. NCBI lineage: Bacteria > Pseudomonadati > Pseudomonadota > Gammaproteobacteria > Oceanospirillales > Halomonadaceae > Halomonas > Halomonas hibernica. Next base: position 814,790 of record NZ_VIFN01000001.1, on the reverse strand, counting down.
GCAGGGGAGAAAGACACTCAGTCATTCAGAAACAGCCCAGGTACTTAAAGCGTATGGTATTCCTACGGCGCCAAGTGTGTATCTGAGCAACCCTGAAGAGGCCGAATCTGCAGCCCAAAAAATCCAAGGGCCGATGGCTCTGAAAGTGGTTCATGAAGGTAATTGTCGGCCTTACCGATACCGTAAACACCCCCATAAAATGTCTGCCGGGCTGCTACAAGACTTGGAAACGCCTGCTGAAGTGGCGCAAGGGGTACGTCAGCTGGGTGATAAAGTACATGAGAAATTTCCCCAGTACACTATTCGCGAGTTCTGCTTACAGCCTATGCAGCGGGGTAAGCACTCCATGCAGATTTGTGCCGGTATTACCCGCGACCCGGTTTTCGGCCCGCTGATTGTGTTTGGTATTGGCGGTTATAAAGTCAATATTTTGGCAGACCGCCAGGTCGCTCTGCCGCCGTTGAACATGAGCCTGGCGGCCGACGTCGTCGGCAGGACGCACGCAGCCTCTTTAATTCGTGAGCACTCCGCTGAACCTGAGCGCGACATTCAGCGGCTATGTCAGCTGTTAGTCAAGCTTTCGCAAATGGCATCTGATTTGGGGGACCTGCGAGGGTTGGAGATCAACCCGTTACTGCTTAATCGTGATGGCATGCTGGCGGTGGATTTTGCGATGGATTTAGGCACGCCTGCGCGCTTTGCCATCATGCCATACCCGGAAGAGTTGCGAGAGTGGGTAACACTGAAAAACGGCTGGCAGGTAGAGGTACGCCCTATCAGGGCCGAAGATGCGCCTTTAATCACCGCCTTTCACCGTCAGCTATCGGAAGAGAGTATTCGTTTCCGATACTTCCACAATAAGTCCAACCTCACTCAGCGCGATTTATCGGTTTTGTCACATATTAATTATGATCGACAAATGGCATTTATCGCCGAGCACCAGCACGCAGATGGGCGTAAAGAGATGTTAGGCGTTGTGCGTGTGTGGAACGACCCTGACAATATACGCACCGAGTTTTCGGTGATCATCCGCGATGATTTACAAGGGCTTGGGATTGGCAGTCTGCTAATGAAGAAGATGGTCAATTACTGCACGCATATCGGCACGCTCGAAATGATAGGCAAAATCATGGTCGATAACCACCCTATGCGGGCGTTAATGAAACACTTGGGATTCACGTGCCGCTATAACATGGAAGAACAGGTGATTGATGCTGTCCTACGCTTAAATGAACCCGAAAGCGAGTGGCAACGCCTTCGCCTGGAAAGCCTGCCCGATTAACTCGGCCAAGTGCACCACCTTTACATCACCACTACAGCAGGCCTGCCTAATTAACGTATCACCGAAACAGACCTGCGCTGAACAATAATGAGCGATCTTTATAGGGTTATGGGGCCAAGCGGAACTGGCTCCACTCTCCACCATCGCGACGCTCGAAACGTATACGGTCATGTAGTCGGCTGGGCTGGCCCTGCCAAAATTCAATCATGTCAGGTTGCAGGCGGTAGCCGCCCCAATGGATGGGCCGCGGGATTTCTTGCCCCTCATAGGCCTGTTCAAAGCGTTTCTGACGCTCCTCAATCCAGTTACGATCAGGAATGACAACGCTTTGCGTTGCAATCCAGGCGCCTAACTGGCTACCGCGAGGGCGGCTGGCAAAGTACTCATCCGATTCATCCGGCGCAACCTGTTCGACGGAACCTTCAATACGCACTTGGCGAGCAAGTGATGGCCACCAAAACGTCATTGCCGCAAACGGCACATTGCTCAGCTCACTACCTTTATGGCTATGATAATTGGTGTAAAACACCATACCTTGCTCATCAAATCCTTTCAGCAATACAACGCGTGCATGCGGCCGCCCTTGGCTATCCACTGTTGCAAGCGTCATGGCATTGGCGTCTTTGTCCTCCTTCTCCATGGCCAGGCTAAACCACTCATCAAACAGCACGAAAGGCCCTTGAGTGACATGGGTTTCATCAAGCCTGCCACCTTCGTAATCACGCCGAATGTCGGCTATGTTGCGAGTCATTAGCGGAACTCCCTAAGTTTTAATAGTACCCTGAATTTTAATAACGTTCGTCACTCTTTAGATAACGCCCAAAACGTTCACTTACCTGTTTGGCGCTGTTGTTGGCTACGAAAACGTGCGTACCCCATGCAACCTACAAAAAGCGCCAGCGATACGAGCGCTTCCACAATGCCATGCACCGTTTGCCCGGGTACAGCGGCTAGCATGACACCTTGTGTAACGTAGAGAAGGCTGACAAAGGCGAGCCAGGCATGGCCACGTGCACGCTGGCCAAGAATGGAAGGTAAAAAAAGCACCAGCGGTAAAATAAAGGCCACTATAGGCCGCCAATCAAACGTATCGCTTTGCAATGTAAAGCCACGATAAATAACCAGCAGCAAGAGCAGCGTAAAACTGATCAATACACACTGCCGAGCACGCAGTGTTAACGTATTTATGCCGTGGCGCTGCTCCAGGCTAGTTAGCCACTGCTTCATGATGTCCCCTGGCGCATGACATTAAGCGCTACTGCTAGTTTAGCCAGTCGTTTGCCTTGTGCCACGCATAGTGCTCGTTCATGTTCATCCACCGAACGGTCGCTACGCGGGCCTGCCAAATGGCTGGCACCGTAAGGCGTGCCTCCGCCTTGGGTGCTTAACAGGGCCGTTTCACTATAGGGAATACCTGCATAGACCATTCCGTGGTGCAACAAGGGCACTAACATGGTCAGCAACGTACTTTCCTGGCCGCCGTGTAGACTGGAGGTCGATGTAAATGCACAAGCTGGTTTATCGACCAAAGCACCGTTCATCCATAAGCTGCTTGTGCTATCCAGGAAGTACTTTAAGGGAGCGGCCATATTGCCAAAGCGCGTGGGGCTGCCCAAGGCAAGCGCGCTGCAGTTACGCAGATCATCAAGTTCAACATACACCGCTCCCTCCTCAGGAATTTCCGGCGCGACGGCCTCGCAAGTTGTTGAAACTGGAGGCACCGTGCGTAAACGCGCTTCAATACCTGCAATGCTTTCAATACCTGCAGCCAATTGACGGGCCATGTCGGCCGTCGCCCCTGAGCGAGAGTAATAAAGAACCAATACGTAAGGGGTGGTGTTACTCATAAATTTTCCTTGGTCCTGGAAGAACGCCGATAAAAGCCCTGGCTGATGCCTTATGGTATCAGAGCTATGTACTTGGCAGGAGATGGCTTTAAAAGATGGTAGCTGGTTTCGGGTAATCTGACGTAAACCCAGACGTCGCTTCCATCGGCTAACCGTTTTTTAACGCGCTCGTACCGAACGCCCAAGCGTTCATAGCGATCAAGCCGCCTTAACGCTTCCGGCGTCACGGTTAATTTTAGGCCTTCGACGTGGCTACCTGGCTGGGGAGCGACGTCCAGATCGTGACGCTGATACCCTGGAAGAACCGCCGGTTCTGGATTGCCTAAACTGCCAGCGACTAACCAGCGAATCAGCGGATAACGTAGCGTTCCATACACAAACAGCTGATGTGTGCGTTGCTCTACCGTTTGCACCTCATCAGGCGGGGAATAGAGCCAAGGACTTAACAGGGTTAGCCATAGCCATGTGGCCGCTGACAGCAGTAATAAACCTGCCAGAGCGACTGTTTTTTTAACCCAGCCCATCCGTTGCCCTTTTAAAAACGTGAGTGGGATAGCCTGGCGTGCCGTTCTCCCTTAAGCAAGTGTTGAGCAATCTGCTTAAGCAATACGATATGGTTTGCTAGGATAGGGATAGACCTTATCGGAGGAGCCTGCAATGAACCAGCCACTTCGTGATGATATGGATTTCCGAGCCTCTGTGGGTGATGTAACGCCGTTGGCACGTAGTAATCAGGCCGACGCAGGTAATCACCGGAGGAAGCCTTCTGCAGCACAGCTTGCACGCAGAGAAAGCGCTCAAGAAGAGCTTAGTGAACGTAATTTTCTATCCGATGACTTTGTTGATTTACTGCCCCCTTTTGATCCTATCGAATACCGTCGAGAAGGCATTCAGCAGGGCGTTGTCGATAAATTAAGGCATGGAGGATATAGCGTACAGGCACAACTTCATTTATTGCGTCGGCCGTTGGCTGAATGTCGCCGCATGCTGTTTCCGTTTATTCAGGAAGCCTATGCGCATGACCTGCGTTCGGTCATGATTGTGCATGGAAGAGGGCGCGAACTGGACAGCCCAGCCAACGTGCTGCGCTCTTATCTGGCCAAGTGGCTTGGCCAGTTTGAAGAGGTCCAGGCGTATGTCTCTGCCCAGCCTTCCGAAGGCGGGCTTGGCGCTACGTGGGTGATGCTGCGCAAAAGCCAGCGGGCGAAAGCCAATAACCGTGAGCGCCAGCAAAAAAGGAAAGGATAACAACAAAAATGCCCCTGAAAGCAGGGGCATTCACTGTGTGTCTCGCTATCAAGCGTAAGAAGCTACCTTATTGGTTGCCTGTTGGCGCAAGTGAAACAGCGGCTCGGGTTGATCGGTCGCAGGCTGATAAGCGCGACTAAAAATATGCAGATTTCGCAGAGCATCTTCGACCCACTGGTCTTCTCGAAGCGAAAGTCCGTCAAATCCACAGCGGGTCATAAAAAACAGCTGGTCAACCAGCACATCGCCAATGGCACGCACTTCACCCTGGTAGGCATAGCGCTCCCTTAGTAGGCGCGCCAGGCTATAGCCACGGCCGTCAGTGAATTTTGGAAAATCGATTGCAATTAATGGCGCGCTTGAAAGGCGTTCAGCCAACTCTGGTGTCAGCTCGGTATCCGCAGGCAACCAGGGAGCTGTCAGCTTGCCCTCTGAAGTGCTATCAAGCCAGATTGAGAGCGGCACGATGGTATGCGCGTCAGATACTGTTGCGTTTGTTTCAGTATCGCGTACTAACGTCCAGCTATCCTGCGTTTCTTGGCCGCGAAACAGGTAAGGACGTTGGCGTTCTACCAGATCTGTCTCGAATGGCAGGTTCTCTTCAGAAGAAGGCTGGTTAAGCATAAACGCGCTCCTTAAAAGGCTTCAGGCCGATACGACGGTAAGTGTCCAGGAAAGTCTCGCCACTATGACGCTCACCCACGTAAACGTTTAGCAGCTTATCAATCACATCAGGCACATTTTCACGGCTAAAGGATGGGCCAAGAATCTTGCCCAAAGCGGCACTGTTGCCTTGATCACCACCCAGCGAAATCTGGTACCACTCTTCACCTTTCTTATCGACGCCTAGTATGCCGATGTGGCCTACATGGTGATGTCCGCAGGCATTCATGCAGCCTGAAATATTAAGATCCAGCGGGCCGAGATCATACAGGAAGTCCAGGTCTTCAAAGCGTTCTTGAATTGACTGTGCCACAGGGATTGACTTCGCATTAGCAAGCGCGCAGTAGTCCCCCCCCGGACAGCAGATAAGATCTGCCAGTGTACCGACCGTGGGATTTGCCAAGCCTAGAGCTTCCAGATCGTGCCATAGTGCTTCCAGTTGATCGGCAGGTACATCACCAAGCACCAGGTTTTGTTCGTGAGTTACACGAAGCTCGCCGAAGCTATATTTGTCTGCCAGGTCTGCTATCTGGTGCATTTGTTCCCAGGTAACGTCACCCGGTGAATGGCCGCTGCGTTTTAGTGACAGCGTCACCGCTTTATAGCCTTTAACTTTATGCCCCTGAACATTGTTGGTCATAAAACGGCCAAAAGCACGATTTTCCTGGCGCAGTGCATCAATAGCCGCGATAGCGTCGTCACTTACCGGGCGGCGGTCAGGATCAACAAAGTATCCTGCAACCCGCTCAATACTTTCAGGCGTTAAGGTTTGAGGGCCATCTTTAAGATGCGCCCACTCCTCGGCTACTCGGCGGCTAAACTCTTCGACACCTAGCGCTTTGACCAGTATCTTGATCCGTGCTTTGAACTTGTTGTCCCGGCGGCCAAACTGGTTATAAACGCGAACCAGAGCCTCCAGATACGTAAGCAAGTGCTGCCAAGGCAAGTCTTCACAAACAACTTCACCGATTAGCGGTGTGCGGCCCAGACCGCCGCCCGCGAGAACTTTTACGCGCACTTCACCCGCATCATCACGCCATAGGCGTAACCCTACATCGTGAACCTGAATGGCTGCACGGTCTTGCTCAGCGCCGGTCACGGCAATTTTAAATTTGCGCGGCAGATAAGCGAATTCAGGATGAAATGTCGACCATTGGCGTATCAGCTCACACCAGGGGCGAGGATCTACTTCTTCGTCTTCCGCAATACCTGCAAATTGATCAGTCGTGGTATTACGAATGTCATTACCACTTGTCTGAATTGCATGCATTTGGACAGTTGCCAACTCCGCCAGCATATCCGGCACCGTCTCAAGCTTAGGCCAGTTCAACTGCAGGTTGGTACGCGTTGTAAAGTGACCGTACCCGCGGTCAAAGTCACGCGCTAGGTCCCCCAACTTACGCAACTGATAGGAAGCCAGCATGCCGTAGGGAATGGCGATCCGCAGCATGGGAGCATAGCGCTGAACGTATAAACCGTTCTGTACCCGCAAAGGAAGAAACTCTTCTTCGCTGAGTCGACCCGCCAGATAGCGGTTCATCTGATCGCGAAATTGAGCAACGCGCTCATCAACAAGCGTTTGGTCGTGAATATCGTAACGGTACATGTGGCACGATCCTGCTAAAAAGCGAAATGGTCACGTCAAGGCGGACATTAATGTAGTGTTACCTTAACGCGTGTTTCATATTCTACAAAAGAATATATAATTATCTTTTTATCGCTAAACGATATTTAAAACATTGGGAGCTAGCCAGCGCTTACGCTGCCAAATCCATAAAAAACCCGCCGAGTTGGCAAGTCGATAAACTATCTGTACCAGCCAAACCCCAAGCAGGCCTTGTTGTAAACCAACCCCAACCCACCAGGCAAGGGGCAGAAACAAAAGCCACTGCATGCTTAAGGTCAGCAGCATCACCGTACGCTGCGCGCCAGCGCCCATCAATGCCTGAGCCAGCACCAGCGCCGCCGCATCCAGCACAATCATTGCACCGGTAATTTGTAAGGGCAGCGAGCCCAGGGCGATAAGCTCGGGGCTGGAAAAGAAAATGCTGAGTACCTGCATCGGGAATACGAGCATTGGCAGTGCCAAGAGGGTGAGCAGCACACCGGCAACGCCCAGCGCATCCAGCCCCCACCGATGGGCCGCCCTTTGATCATCCTGGCCTAATGCTTCGCCTACCAGGCTCATGGCAGCAACGCCCACACCCACGCCCGGCAGGATTAGCAATAATGACAAGTTAACCAACACATGCCCAACCGCAACGCTTGCGGTCCCCATACGACTTAACAACCAAAAAAGCACCACATAGCCCGCCGCAAAACATATCTGCTGTAGGGAATGAGGCAGAGCAAGTGCTAGCGTTGTGCGCAGCGTATCGAACGTCGGCAGGCTGAACAAAAAGCCATTCTGGTCGCGCTGTCTTACAGTGACCCAAAGCCAGATAAAAAGGCCTAAAAACATCGAGAGAGTTGTGCCTACGCCTGCGCCGCTTGCCCCCATACGAGGTAGCCCAAACAGGCCATAGATCAGCCCGCTACTGGCCGCTACGTTAAACAGCTGAACAACCATAATAATGCGCAGATAAAGGTGTGTCTGTTGGCGGCCATTCCAATAACCACGAAAACATAGTGTTAACGCAATGGCTGTCAGGGCGATAACCCGCCAGCGAAAGTAATCAACCGCCACGTGCTGAATCTCAGGCACCTGAGTTATCAAATGCAGCAGGGCAGGCGCTTGCCACCAAGCCAGCAGCGATAGCGGCAGCCCAACTACCAGGCCAACCGCAACGCCTGCCTGTAAAGGCTGAGCCGAATACTCACAGCCCGCTCCAAGGCGCTGGGACGTTTGCGATTGAACGCTTGAAGAGAGACCAAACACCAGGGCGGTGAGCATAAACATGGCGTAACCACCCACACCCACACCCGCCAGCGCGACCTGGCCTAAATGCCCCACCAGTGCGGCATCAATGATGTTGAGCATGCTCTGAGAAAGCATGCCCAACATGATCGGTAGCGCCAAGCGAACGACCTTGCCGTGGCGTCGAGTTGCTAACGCCATATCAACTGGGGTCGTAAGAGAGTACCGGCGATAGCCAGCGCTCCATTTCCTCAAGCGGCATCTGTTTACGCTCAGCGATTGCTTCTACCTGGTCACGGGTGATTTTACCCGTCGAGAAGTACTTTGACTGCGGATGAGCAAAATACCAACCCGCAACGGCAGCGGCTGGCCACATGGCGTAGCTTTCGGTTAACGCAAGGCCGGTATTTTCTGTGGCGTTTAGCAGCTTGAACAAGGTGCCTTTCTCGGTGTGGTCCGGGCAGGCAGGATAGCCGGGGGCGGGGCGAATACCCTGGTATTTTTCTGCTATCAGCGCGTCGTTATCCAGAGTTTCTTCTGGCACGTAACCCCAGAACTCTTTACGTACCCGCTCGTGAATGCGCTCTGCAAAGGCCTCTGCCAAACGGTCGGTAAGTGCTTGAACCAAAATCGCATTGTAGTCATCACCTGCCGCTTCATACGCCTTGGTAAGTTCGTCAACGCCATGCCCGGCGGTAACCGCAAAGCCGCCGATCCAGTCGGCTTTGCCGCTCTCTTTAGGCGCAATAAAGTCCGCGAGGCTGTAGCAGATACCGTCACGACCCTTGGTGGTTTGCTGGCGAATATGGTGAAGGCGCTCGATGACCTCACTGCGCGATTCATCGGCATACACTTCAACGACGTCATCATCCACACTGTTGGCCGGCCACAAGCCGATAACACCCCGAGCCTGAACGCGCTTTTCATCGACAAGCTTGCGCAACATGACTTGCGCATCGGCAAACAGGTTGCGCGCCGCTTCGCCCACGACCTCATCGTTAAGAATTTTTGGGTACTTACCCGCTAACTGCCAGCTCATGAAGAAGGGCGTCCAATCGATACGCTCGATCAGTTCTTCAAGGTCATAGTTATCGAACGTTTTGAGGCCCAGGAACTTGGGTTCAACCGGCGTATGGGTGCTCCAGTCGGTGCGGAAACGACGTTTGCGCGCCTGAGTGTAATCCAGGTCCGCCGCTTTAGGACGGCGCTTGGCGTTACGTTCGCGCACCTTGACATACTCTTCACGAATTTCCGCGACATACGCCGTTTTTAGATTGGGGGCGAGTAATCGGCCGGCGACACCTACCGCGCGAGAAGCATCGGTCACATAAATGACCGGTTGCTCGTACTGTGGCTCAATTTTAACGGCCGTATGCGCTTTGGAGGTCGTCGCGCCACCAATCAGCAGCGGCAGGTTCATGCCTCGGCGCTGCATTTCCTTGGCTACATGTACCATTTCATCGAGCGACGGCGTAATCAGCCCCGAAAGGCCAATAATATCGGCGTTGTGGTCAATCGCGGCTTGAAGAATTTTCTCGGCAGGTACCATTACGCCAAGATCAATAACTTCGTAGTTATTACACTGCAGCACCACGCCGACAATATTTTTGCCGATATCGTGAACGTCGCCTTTAACCGTGGCCATGACAATTTTGCCCTTGGCCTGAGTGCCTTCGTTTTTTTCCGCTTCGATATACGGGATCAAATAGGCAACCGCCTGCTTCATGACCCGCGCGGATTTCACTACCTGGGGCAGGAACATTTTACCGGCGCCAAACAAGTCGCCGACTACGTTCATGCCATCCATCAGTGGCCCTTCAATGACCTCGATAGGGCGCTCGGCCTGAACGCGAGCTTCTTCGGTGTCGTCTTCGATATAGGCCGTAATGCCTTTCACCAGCGCATGTTCGATGCGCTTATTAACGGGCCAGTCACGCCACTCAAGGTCCTCTTTCTTGGCCGGGCCGCTACCGTCACCCTTGTACTTGTCTGCCAGCTCCAGCAAGCGCTCGGTGCCGTCGCTACGCTTATTCAGCACAACGTCTTCCACGGCATCGCGAAGCTCGGCGGGTAAGTCGTCGTATAGCGCAAGTTGCCCGGCGTTAACGATCCCCATGCTCAAACCCGCACGGATGGCGTGATACAGGAACACCGAGTGGATCGCTTCACGTACCGGGTTATTGCCCCGGAACGAGAAGGAGACGTTGGAAACGCCGCCTGAAATCATCGCATGGGGCAGGTTTTCGCGAATCCACTGAGACGCCTCGATAAAGTCGACGGCGTAGTTGTTGTGCTCTTCGATGCCTGTGGCAATGGCGAAGATGTTGGGGTCGAAAATGATATCTTCGGCCGGAAAGCCGATGTCATCGACCAGTAGGCGGTAGGCGCGCTCACAGATTTCCGTCTTGCGTGCGAACGTATCGGCTTGACCATCCTCATCGAAGGCCATGACCACGATCGCCGCGCCAAAGCGACGACATTTGGTGGCCTGCTCACGAAACGCCGCTTCGCCTTCTTTTAAAGAGATCGAGTTAACAATGGCCTTGCCCTGAACGCATTTTAGGCCTGCTTCGATAATGTCCCATTTGGACGAGTCGATCATGATCGGTACGCGGGCAATATCCGGCTCGCCAGCAATCAGATTCAGAAAGCGCACCATGGCTTCCTGCGACTCCAGCATGCCCTCATCCATATTGATATCGATGATTTGCGCGCCGTTCTCGACTTGCTCAAGCGCTACTTCCAGGGCCGTGGTGAAATCTTCTTCAACGATAAGCCGTTTGAAACGCGCCGAACCCGTTACGTTAGTACGCTCACCCACGTTGACGAATAACGAGTCTGCATCGATGTTGAAAGGCTCAAGCCCGGACAAACGGCAAGCGGAGCTACGCTCAGGAATTTGACGCGGTGCCATGGGACGCACCGCATCTGCAATTGCACGAATATGTTCAGGCGTTGAGCCACAGCAGCCACCAATGATATTAACCAGCCCGCTCTCGGCAAACTCGCTAACAATCGCCGCCATCTCCTCCGGCGTTTGGTCATACTCACCAAATTCGTTAGGCAAGCCAGCGTTAGGGTGTGCGGAGACAAACGTATCGGCTTTGGTGGATAGCTCTTCAAGGTAAGGACGTAGCTCTTCAGCCCCTAGCGCACAGTTAAGGCCTACTGACAGCGGCTGGGCATGGCGAACCGAGTTCCAAAACGCCTCGGTGGTTTGCCCGGAAAGCGTCCGGCCCGAGGCATCGGTGATCGTGCCTGAAATCATGACCGGCAGACGCTTGCCCAAGTCTTCAAACAGCACTTCAAGCGCATAGATCGCGGCTTTGGCGTTAAGCGTATCGAAAATGGTTTCGATCATGATCAGGTCAGCGCCGCCCTCTATCAGCGCCTGAGCAGCTTCATAATAGTTTTCACGCAGCTCATCGAAGGTCACGTTACGCTTGGACGGGTCGTTCACATCCGGCGATAACGAAGCAGTGCGTGAAGTGGGCCCCAGCACGCCTGCAACGAAACGCGGCACGCCGGTTTCAGCCGCGACCGCATCGCACACTTCCCGAGCCAAGCGCGCAGACTCACGGTTAAGCTCGACAACAATGTCTTCCATGCCGTAGTCGGCTTGAGAAAGGCGCGTACTGTTAAAGGTATTGGTTTCAATAATGTCCGCACCTGCTTCCAGGTAGCCGCGGTGAATACGCGACACTACGTCGGGGCAGGTGAGCGCCAGCAAGTCATTATTGCCTTTTAAATCTGACGGCCAATCGCTGAAGCGTTCGCTACGAAAGTCTTCCTCGCTCAGCTGGGCATTTTGCAGCATGGTCCCCATACCGCCATCCAGAATTAGAATGCGTTGGGTAAGGCGTTGGGTAAGCGAGGCGTTCAAATCACTAGCGGCCATAACAGGGAATCTTCTCCAGCGTCTTGATCGAAAATATTTTATTAAAATACGTTTTCGAAAAGGGGTATGAGCGGCGTTTTACAACATATCAATAACCAAACGGACATTATGATACCAAAGGCCGCCAAGCAGGGCAGCTATACAATGCAGCTGTTAAAAAATCATTAGCCCGTTAGCCATTTAAATAGCCTACTAAAACAGTCGGGATTGTGTCGACGCGCTGTTTTGCTTACCATAGCAATAAAATGACATGTGAAGTGGTATTGCCACTGTTCACGGGAGGGAAAATAGCCTCATGACCACGACTACCGAAGCACCAGGTATCGACATTACCGATAGCGCCCAAGAGTACCTTGCGGAATTGCTTGAAAAGCAAAACGTTGAAGGTATCGCTGTGCGTATTTTCATTACCCAACCGGGCACGCCGTATGCAGAGACATGCCTTGCATACTGCCGTCCGGGCGAAGAAGAACCCGCTGACGTTACGCTTGAACTTGAAAAGATCAACGTATTTCTTGATAAAAACAGCCTGGCGTTTTTAGAAGAAGCCGTGGTCGATTTCAATGCTGATCGTATGGGGGGGCAGCTGACCATCAAGGCACCCAACGCCAAGATGCCCAAGGTAAATGCTGACAGCCCGCTTGAGGACCGTATTAATTACGTGCTGTATAGCGAGATTAACCCTGGCTTGGCAGCGCATGGCGGTGAGATCAAGCTGATTGAGTTAACCGAGCAAAAAATGGCCATTCTGGCCTTTGGTGGCGGTTGCCAAGGGTGTGCAGCAGTAGATTTAACGCTTAAAGACGGCGTCGAAAAAACGCTGATGGAACGCATTCCTGAGCTTGCCGGTATTCGTGATGTGACGGACCATACCGATAACACAAACGCTTATTACCGCTAAATAGAGCCGTGTTTTGATTCGAGCCCAGCCTTATGGCTGGGTTTTTCGTTTTTCCAAACGTATACGGGATACGTGTTGTACAAGGTAAGGAGTCTTTAAGATTCGTTACGCGGAATGCTTTATTCGTTGGCGTACCTTGGGCAACATGCGCGATATGACCGGAATGCGCAGGCACATCAGCAGTGCGCCTGCCATCGCGTATAAAAACCACTCCTGCATGTCGGCGCGTACTATCCACAAAAAATGCAGCAACACCAGCACCAAAATAACGTAGCTAAACTTGTGGAGCGTTTTCCAGCGCTTGCCCAGCTTACGCATGGCCCAGCGGTTAGACGTAGCGCCTAACGTCGCCAAACCCAGCAGGGCAAGCGTGCCCACAATAATATACGGCCGTTTAACGATCTCACTGCCTAGCTGCGTCCAATTAAGTCCCAGGATAAATAACGCGTAACAAACGAAATGCAAAAATGCATAGGCCAGCGTCCACAGGCCCAGCTGGCGACGAATAACGCTAAAACCTTTCCAGCGTGTCAGCCGGGTCAGAGGCGTAAGACTTAAGGTAAGCAACAATAGCCATAGTGCGCCTTGGCCAATATTTAACAGCAAATAGCGCCCAGGCTCTGGGCCCGCCAGGTTGTTAGCTACTTGCAAACTCCACCAGCCCAAGGGCGCCAAGGCGAAAATGAAAACGCCTATACGCCATAGCGTCATAAAATAAGCCGGCATCAGTAGTGAGTCCGAAGATCCATGCCTGCATATAAGTCAGCGACTTCATCGGCATAACCATTAAACATACGCGTGTCGATGATATTGGTATTGAAGAGGCTGTTCGGTAAACGGCGTTCGGTGGCCTGGCTCCAACGAGGATGATCGACCTCAGGGTTTACGTTGGCGTAAAAGCCATATTCATTGGCAGCGATTTGCTGCCAGGAATTGAGTGGCTCTTCTTCAACCAGTGAAATGCGCACAATCGATTTAATGCTTTTAAAGCCATACTTCCATGGCACCACTAGGCGAAGCGGTGCGCCGTTTTGATTAGGTAGCTCTCGTCCATACATGCCCATCGCTAGAAAGCTTAGCGGATGCATTGCCTCATCAAGGCGTAGCCCTTCTACATAGGGCCAGTCGATTAGGGCAAAAGCGGAGCCTTGCCCAGGCATTTGCTCAGGATCTACTAGCGTTTCAAAGCGCACGTAATTGGCTTTTGATGTTGGCTCTGCACGTTGAATAACCTCGGCAAGCGAAATGCCTAGCCAAGGAATAACCATCGACCAGGCTTCAACACAGCGTAGCCGGTAAATGCGTTCTTCAAACTGGGAAGGGTTGATGAGATCTTCAAGGGCGAAGCGCCCACCCTTATTGACCTCACCATCAATCACTACGCTCCAAGGCTTAGTCACCAGCGAGCCCGCTCTGCGTGAGGGGTCGCTTTTACCGGTACCAAATTCAAAAAAATTGTTGTAGCTGCTGGCATCCGCATAAGGGGCCATTTTGTCCTGGCTCGGGTCGGCAGGCACAACTGCCCGCCACTCGGCCGTATCGCGTTTGGCCTTAAACCATTCAGGCGCATCGCCTTCGGGAACATCGTTGTAGTCAGGCATTTGCTCACTGGCTGAGGCGTGGCCTGCTAATGCCAGCCCTGCTCCGAGGCCCGCGAGTCCGCCCATAAAACGTCGGCGTGATAAGTAAATCGACTCAGGGGTGATCTCTGATTCATGTAAGTCACCAGGTTTGGCAATTTTAATCAGCATGGTGATGCTCCTGCCGGTCAACAACCATCGGCTGGTTAAATGATGTCGGCAGGCTAGCCGGTGTCGACGTCATTCAATCATTCTCGTTCAACTGCCTTTCTCTGACGTTTATCGAAGCAGGTAGTTCAGAAAGTTGCTGCTGTAACGCCGTCATTTGTTGACCCATTGTGGTCTGCCATTCGCGCTCACGTTTCATCTGCTCTCGCTGCTGTTTGTTGTTTTCCTGAGCATCTACCAATTGCTGAGTGAGCGATGCAATGCGCTCTTCCTGGGTGGCGATGTGCTGCTCCTGTTCTTTTGCCTGCTGGGCATATTGGTTTGCCTGAGTCTGCTGTTCTAGTAGATCGCCGCGATTTTGCTTTAGCTCCTCCGTTAACGCCTCGATGCGTTGCTGCTTCTGCTGGAGCCGCTTTTGCGAGGCTTTTCCTTCCTGAGCACGCTCCTGGCGAGCCTCATCCAGCATCGCCATCAATCTTCCCTCGGCATTTTCATTGCGCTGCTCTTCTTGGGCCAGGCGTTTTTCCCATACGCTCTGTTGCTCTTTTAACGCAGCGGTATGTTGCTGGCCAAGGGCCTCATTATGCTGGTGTAAGGTTTCATTTGCTTTTTTTAACTGCTGGTTTTCCTCATGCGCCTCAGTGGCAGCCTGCTGCCAATGTTGCTCTTTGGCCTGGCTTGCGGCCAGCTCACGGTTAAGCGCTTCAAGACGCTGCTCGGTATGGCGGAAGTGTTCCGCCAGGGCGCTTTCGCGCTGTTCGGCGTTCGCGGCTAACTGTTCGGCATTCTCTGCCAGCTGTTGGGCTTCTTCGACTTGTCGATTCGCCTCTTCGCGGTAGTGCAGCAGCGCCTGATTGGCGACTTCTTGCGCTTCACGCCATAGCTCACTGGCGACATTAACAACTACCTCAGGGACACCTTTAGGTGGAGGAACGTCGCGGTTCTGTTCGCGCTCGGTGCGCCAATAGCGGAAGTGCTCGCTAATCGTCGTAAAGCTGCCGGTACCCAACACCTCGCGGATTCGTTGCACGCTGGGTGTATCGCCACGGGTAAGAAGCGTATCGATTGCGTGCTGTACGTCACTGTACTGAATGCCACTGCGCGCCATGCTGTCTCTTCCTGATATTGCCTATTGAATCGTTCTATTTTCCGTGTAATGGCTTATAAATACAATAATTACGTTATACGTATTACGTAATTTTATTTATCATTAAGCAATAAAATTCAAGATTACTGCCATAATCTTGAATTTATACGCGCCCGGCATCATACTTATCCCTTAGCAAACAGCGGCATAACGATGCAGGCTAAAGTAGAGCCAGGTAGCGTTATCGAGATAGGTATCAGTATGTTTATGATCAAATGGACGTAATTGCCGGACAGAAGGGCGGTATGCAGGCGTCAAGCGCGGTAGTGGAGCAGCCGTTTCAGTCGTCACGCATTAATGCGCATACAGATGCTCAGGCCGTTGCTGCATGGCTTGCCGAGTATCAGGACAGCCCGCAAACCTGGAAAAGCTACCGGCGTGAAACCGAGCGACTGTTGCTTTGGCTTGACCACCAGCACTTAACGCTGGAAGCGATGAACCGGGAAACGCTGCGCCAATTTGAAGCATTCCTGGCAGACCCGCAGCCCGCCCAGCACTGGGTTGGGCCTTCAAAACCTCGTTACCACCCGGAGTGGCGGCCATTTCGTGGAGCGTTATCACCCGCCAGCCGCCGACAAAGTTTGATTATTTTGCAGGGGCTGTTTAGCTGGCTGGTAGAAGCAGGGTGGGTCAGCCATAACCCGTTTCGGTTGATGCGCGATAAATCTCGCCGCCTAAACAATCAGACACCGCGTATTGAGCGCTATCTGGAACGTGAGCTATGGGAGTGGTTTTGGTGTTGGCTTAATCAGCCAGTGAGTGACGGGAAGGGAAGTCGTGCCGAGTATGAACAGGCCCGACGCCGATTTATCTTTGGCTTTGCCTACTTATTAGCACCGCGTATTAGCGAAATGGCGGGCGCCCGCATGGGCGATTTTTCCCAATCAGAAGGGCGCTGGTGGTGGTCCGTGGTGGGCAAAGGCAGCAAGCTTGCTCGCGTCCCAGTGCCTGATGATATGCAGGCATGTTTGGCTGGTTGGCGACAAGCGCTTGGGCTTGATGGATTGCCCATGCAATTTGACGAGACACCTGCTATCCGAGCGCTGGATGGAAAGCGGGGGATTGGTGATAATCAACTTTACCGGCTGATCCGTGAAACCTTTGCAGAAGCGGCCGACGTACTTGAAGCTGAAGAGGGGGCGCCCGCCTATGTGGCTGCGCTGTGCAAGGCAACACCGCACTGGCTGCGGCACACCTCGATCACTCACCAGGCTCAAGCGGGTATTAGCTTGCGTCACTTGGCAGAAAGCGCCCGCCATGCACGGTTGGACACCACGTCGCGCTACCTGCACACCGAAGATAACGAGTGGCACCGTGAACAGCAACGTCACCGGCTTACGCCATAAGGCACGTCAGGCTGAAAAGCTATCCACGCAAGCCACCTTGAACCCGTATAATGGTCTGACGCTTTTAAATCGAATATGAAAAGGAACGAGTATGAGCACTTCCGGCGCCGAGCAGGCCCAGCAAGAGCTAATCGAAGAGTTTGAAATGTTTGATAACTGGATGGACCGATATCAATACATTATCGATATGGGCAAGCAGCTTCCTGATTTTCCAGAGGCGTGCAAAACTGCGGAGTATAAAATTCAGGGCTGCCAATCCAATGTATGGATGCGCCATGAACAGCAGGGCGACACGCTGGTCTTTAGCGCTACCTCTGATGCGGTAATTGTTTCTGGGCTGATTGCGGTGCTGTTACGCATCTATAGCGAGCGCACAGCGGCTGAAATCCGCACTACCGAACCGCACTTTTTAGCGGATCTTGGGCTGGATAAACATCTTTCCCCCACGCGCAGCAATGGCCTCCACGCCATGCTTGAGCGTATTTACCAAGTGGCGCAGCAAGCCTAATACGGCATTAACGTTGATGTTGATGACAGCATGAAGGAGAGGGCGGCGACTCGTCGTCCTCTTTACAAAGTTGCTCACTACGCCCACCGGGAACAGGGTCCATGCCACCAGGGTTGCCAGGATGGCATTTTAGGATTCGCTTGATAGCCATCCAACCACCTTTGACAGGGCCGTGCACCTGAAGGGCTTCAATGGTGTAGGAGGAGCAGCTTGGCCAAAATCGGCAGCGAGGCCCGAGCAGGGGACTAATAAGGTATTGGTAGGCACGCACCGTGCCAACCATTACTAAAACCGCCAGCTTGCGTAAAGCACGTAATATGTAATGCACCCAGCGCATGACTAACGGTTACCGTAAAGCTCATCAGGGTGAATAAGCGGTTCACTATTAATGGTGGCATCGGCGCTGGTTAGTGACAGATAAAAGCAGCTTCGGCGACCGGTATGGCAAGCAGGACCTGTCTGGTCTACCTGTAGCAGCAATGTATCGCCATCACAATCCAGAGCCGCCGACTTAAGATGCTGCTGCTGTCCGGATGACTCGCCTTTACGCCAGAGCTTGTTGCGTGAACGCGAATAGTAGCAAACGCGATGCGTGCTCAGCGTTTCCTCTAGCGCTTCACGCGTCATCCAGGCCATCATTAACACTTCTTTGGTGTCATACTGTTGAGCGATAGCAGGCAATAAACCTTCCGCGTTAAATCTAACAGCATCCAATAACGTCGTGGTGGCGGGTAATCTATCTTGTGGCGTTGCCGCCTCAAGTGCTTTGAATAACGTATCAGCCGGTAGTTGATCAAAACGAGACATATCTATTATTCACTCTTGGCTCGACAGTTTTGACAAAGGCCTTGCAGCTCAATCGTCTGTCGTTCAACACTAAAGCCTTGCCGGCTGGCAAAGGCTGACAGCTGATCACTAACTTCATCCAAATGCAATTCTTCGACGTAACCACATTGGCGGCAAATCAGCAGTTGGAACCCATGAATATGTTCAGGACAGGCGCATGCCACATAGGCGTTTAGCGACTCGATACGATGCACCAATCCTTGGTCAATCAAGAATTCCAGCGCTCGATAAACTGTAGGAGGGCGGGCAGCCGCATGCTCGGTTGAAAGTTTATCCAACAGGTCATAGGCTTTTAAACCGCCGCCATTGTGAGCAATCAACTCAAGCACGCGGCGTCGAATGGGGGTAAATCGAACGCCGCGGCTGTGACACTGTGATTCCGCTTGTTGAAGTAGCGTATTCGCTTCAGTCATTGGTGCACTCAGTAAACGTCATCAGCTTAGTCTACGCGCTTGCGATAGTTGTGTCAGGGCTTTCTGTTAGCTCACTCTTGCGAGCAAAGTGGTGCTGAGCAAACGCGACACGCTCGGCAACTGGCACCCCTTCTGGTTGACGCTCGATGAGATCAAGCCGGCGACGCAAACCCTCTCCGTTGGTCATTTGAATCGCAAGGCCCGGGCGTGCATTCAGCTCAAGCAGCATGGGCCCATGTTGCCTGTCCAGCACCATATCGGTTCCCAAATAGCCTAATCCGGTCATTTCATAGCAACCCGCCGCCAGATTTAGCAGGGTGTCCCACTGGGGGACCGCCAGGCTTGCCAGGTCATGCCCGGTATCCGGGTGGTTGAAGCAAGGGCGGTCAAACTGCACGCCGCGAAGCGCTTCTCCGGTGGCAATATTCAATCCAACACCGACCGCTCCCTGGTGCAGGTTGGCTTTGCCATCGGAGGCCGCCGTTGATAAGCGCATCATCGCCATGACGGGGTAGCCCTTGAAAACGATGACCCGAATATCCGGCACACCTTCGTAGGTATATGCCATCAGGCTTTCTTCAAAATTAATCAGCGTTTCAATGACAGCTACATCCGGAGAGCCGCCCAGGGAGTAAAGCCCTGAAAGAATATTAGAGACATGACGCTCTACAGCCTCAAGCGTTAAATGCGCTCCGCTGGGTTTAACAAACTGATTATCAACTACCTTTTCGATAACCAGGATACCCTTGCCGCCACTGCCTTTGGCAGGTTTGATAACAAAACCATCATGACCTGTCAGCATATCGCCAATATGCTGAACGCCAAACTGCGTGGTTACCGTACCAATAAGTTCCGGCGTGGTAATGCCATACTCTTGCGCCAAAAGTTTAGTCTTGAGCTTGTCATCCACCAACGGGTAAAGGCGCCGTGAATTATACCGGCCAATATAGCGAATATTGCGCCGATTCATGCCGATAATGCCTTTGTCGCGCAGGCAGCTAGGCCATGTCCAGTTGTTGAGCCAACTCATGATGGCTTCTCGTCATCAGTAATCGGCTTGAAGCGGCGTAACTCCAGCAGACGATAGCCGGTGTAGTTACCCAAAATCAGAATAAGCGCCATTAAAATCAGCTGAACACCCAGGAAGTTGAAGGTGATGTGACGCACCCAAGGGTTGTTCATGGCAAGGTATGCGAGCACGGCTGTCAACAAGCTGCCGCCTCCCTGAATAATGACCTGTTTTGGGCCTTCTTCTTCCCAGAGGATCGACATCCGCTCAATCGTCCAGGCCAGGATAATCATGGGGAAGAAGGTGACCGTGAGCCCCGCGCTTAGACCCATACGGTAAGCCAATACGGTAAAAATCGAGATAATCGCGATGACCGTTATGATGACCGCTGACACTCTCGCCACCAACAATAAGTTCAAATAAGACAGATAGTTACGAATAACCAAGCCAACAGCCACGATCAGCAGGAAGCCAATCAACCCCGTCAGCAGGGTGGTTTGTATAAAGGCGAGGGCGATCAGAACAGGCATAAAGGTGCCTGATGTTTTCACCCCGACCAATACACGCAAAAACACAACGACCAAAGCGCCAATGGGAATCAGCAGAATCGTTTGGAAAAGTGCTTGTTCTTCAAGCGGTAAGCTATGGATTGAGAAGTTCAGCAGCGTATCATCAGAAAAGTGGTTGCGCACAGCAGCAGACGCTGGCTGATGGTGCGTTAGCATAGAGAAGCTAACCCGCGAGTTTGTACCACCCTGAACTTCAAGCACCGCCCGGCCACTTGTTTCCCAGAGCAGCAGGTTCTCGGGCTGGCCTTCCTCGCCCGTTGCGGGGTCGAATATATTCCAGCTTTCTGCAGGCTCATCAAACACCTGAATCCAACTGCTTAATAGTTGACGCCGGCGCCCATCTTCCAGCAGCAGTCCGCTGACTTCTCGTGCTTGTACACCCGCTTGATTTAGCAAGCGCACGATGAGAGCTGACGGCGTTTCCTGGGTGAGCAGTAAGCGGGCATTTTCGCCCTGACGCTCGCCATTTACATCAAGAATTAGCTCACGCGCAAAGGTCGCATTATTTGCACTTCTGGCCCACGCTCTATCAATCAGTTGGGTAGCTGCTGAATCATAAGGACTTTCCCAAGGCGTGCTCGACACCAGCCCTGGCGGTGCTTGTACCGGCGGGCGGGAACCAGGTGATACCAGCATTTGTACCGAATAATAGAGCTGCTGGCTGCCAGCAGCATTCCGAATGGTCCACTCGGCTTGGCGCCCGAAATCATCCGTCTGGTAGGCTAAACCATAGCCAGAAGAAGCGGTATTTTCGGTCAGTACACGAAAACCTGCCTGCTGGGTGGGCAGCGCTAAGTCCACTTTTACGGGGCCATTCTGGGCATTGAAATTGATAACGGCCTCAATTTCCCATACCTGACGCTGCTCGCCTGGTACCCAAGGAATTTCAAAATGAAGATGTCTATGCACACTGGTGGCAATACCTGCCACAAGAAGTAGACCTACAATGATATAAAACGGAAGGCGTGACATTAAAATTCCTTTCAGCGAAAAGCGGCAGGGGAGCTTTTACTCTTCGATATCGTCTTGGTCGACCGCTTCATCTTCAGCGGCTTGTTCAGCAGGGTCACCGCCGGGAAATTCTGGACGCTCATGTAAGTAGGTTTGCGCCACATCAACAATAGCAATATCCATTAAGAAACGGCGGCCTAGCAATACGGGGAAATCGAGGTGGGTACGATCATTCAGCGTAAATTCGACGTTTTCACGAATAGGACCGAGCGTCATTAATAGAGAGACAACGGGGCGAGACTCTTCACCAGACGCTTGAACAATGCGTACACGCCGTTGAACAGGTGCCTCGATCCACTCGTTACGCAATGACTCCACGACACTATCATCCTCAGTCAGTGCCAGCTTGAAGCGCACCCAATCTTCGCCATCGCGCTCAAAGCGCGTAATGTCGGAGGCCGATAATGATGACGTCTCTGCACCGGAGTCCACGCGTGCTTTTAAATAGGTACCTACACCTGGCAGGCCAACCCATTCGCTACGTCCCAGCATGGTTTTCATATCTAGCGTGGTGTCCACTTCACACTCTTCGCGGATAATGATGGGCTCGTCACCCCGAGCTTCAAGCTCCTTTATATCACCGCGTAAAAGGCGTAGCAGGCTACCCACTTCACGAACATCAGCGGTAAGCACCTGCTGCTGGCTGAGTTGTTGCGCCTGATGCTGAGCATTGGCACTGCATTGTTGCCCTAATGCATCCTGTAGCTCGAGCATTCGAGTATTGAATGATACCTCGTTCAATAACGGTGGCTCATTAGAATCTGGTTGCTGAAGGGCGCAGCCAGAAAATAGAAGTGATAAACCAGCCATCAGCCACAAAACACCTGGGCGCATAACGAGAGACATCCTTGAAAATTAAAAAGGAATAATAAGGAGAAGCTAGACCGGTTGTCCAACGCCGTATTAACTTTTTAGAAGCTACCTAATCTACCATTTAACATAATATATATTATGCGAACATCTAGATTGTTAATTTCCACATAAAACACTTAAGGTGGCATATATTCGTCTAACATTCTGATTTTTGGACCCAATGGCTTTAACGTGCACATTCTTACATAACCAGATGCCGATTGCTTCCTCCTGGACCGGTTCCGACCGCGAAGATGACATTTATGCTGCAGACAAGCCCAGATTATCGTTTCAGCTTTTTAACGTGGTCACCCCCCGATAATGCCGAGCGTTAATGTCGGTTTCATCTGTCATCTCCTGTTGAGCCGCCATCTCTTCGGGCGTAAACCGCGCTCTATGCCGCGCAGCAAACCGCTCAAGATCAGCATGGGTGCACATCTGCCCAGTAAAAATATTGATGTACTGAGCCACTCGGGCGATCCGCGTATCTTGGGTCTCCTGGGTATGCATCGAGATATAGCCGATCTGAATCAAATACATCGTGCGTGCACGGGTATCAGCTTCCAACACGTCATAGCCATAGCGAATAAACATGTCTTGCAGCGCTTGTAGCCGCACGATATCGGCTTGGCTAACGCGCTCAGCAACCGCTTGATCTTGCAGGCTCCAGCTTCTAACGGCGTACTCAAATTCAGAATCAAATACCGCTGGGTCAAACCAACAGTCAAAGATATTGAGCGTGGCTTCCACGATGGAAGACGCATATTTCTCCGATTGCTCAATTAAGGCCTGGGTATTTTGTCGTTCCCACCGCTCCAGTAGTGCAGCAAGCACTTCTTCACGGTCTTTAAATAGCCAGTAAAAACTAGTGCGTGATGTTTTTAACTTCTTTGCTAACGGTACGATCTTGACGGCGCTGACTCCCGAGGCTGTCAGTAGCTCGTAAGCAGCATCAATCCAAGCAGTTTGGTTAATCGTGGCGCGTCCGTTTTTCACGTATTGCTCTCTTTGCCATGGTGATGTAATCGATCATACAGCAAGCTTGTCATCTTTATGTACATCGCTGTCATATATATTGACAACTATGAACAGAGAAGACTAGCTTGTGATAATCATCAAAACAACAAGAGAAGACGACCGTGAAAAATGACCCTTTGCTACAGCCGCTACAACTAAAACATTTAACGCTGAAAAATCGGGTAATGCTGACTTCTCACGAACCCGCCTACCCCGAAGATGGCATGCCTAAAGAGCTATACCGGGCTTACCACGTTGAGCGTGCCAAGGCAGGTATTGCCCTGACCATGACTGCTGGGTCGGCAGCGGTTTCCCGAGACAGCCCGCCGGTGTTTAACAATATTTTGGCTTATAAAGATGAGGTGGTGCCGTGGATGCGCGACCTCACCGAGGCATGCCACGAACACGGTACGGCGGTAATGATTCAGCTAACACACTTGGGTCGCCGCACCCGATGGGACAAAGGGGATTGGCTACCGGCGGTATCAGCCTCCAATCATCGAGAAGCATCTCACCGTGCTTATCCAAAAAAAGCCGAGCTTTGGGATATTGAGCGATTAGTCAAGGATTACACCGACGCCGCCGAACGCATGTACGCAGCAGGCCTGGACGGCATGGAGATTCAGGCGTACGGTCATCTGATGGATCAGTTCTGGTCACCGTTAACCAACGAGCTTGACGCGCCTTATGGCGGCAGCCTGGATAACCGGCTACGGTTTACCTTTGAAGTGCTCCAAAGCATCCGTGAGCGTGTTGGTGAGAGGTTCTTACTTGGTGTGCGTTATACCGGTGACGAGTGCTTACCCGGGGGCTTCGATGCCCGTGATGGCATGACCATTTCGCACCGTTTGAAAGACAGCGGCTTGGTAGATTTTCTTAATGTCGTTAAAGGGCATATTGATACCGATCCGGGTCTGACGGACGTGATTCCTATCCAAGGCATGCCCAGCGCGCCACATCTGGATTTTGCGGGCGATATTAGGCGTGAAGTCGACTTCCCCACTTTCCATGGGGCTAAAATTCAGGATGTTGCGACGGCTCGTCATGCGATTGCCACCGGCAAGGTCGATATGATCGGCATGACTCGTGCTCATATGGCCGACCCACACCTAATGAAAAAAGTCATCGAAGGCCGTGAAGAAGAGATCCGTCCCTGCGTGGGCGCTAATTACTGTCTGGACCGCATTTACCAGGGCGGCGCGGCGTACTGTATTCACAACGCCGCGACTGGACGTGAAACCACCATGCCCCATACCATCCCTCTCGCCGATACCAAACGTAAGGTGGTGGTCGTTGGCACAGGCCCCGGCGGGCTGGAAGCCGCTCGCGTGGCTGCCGAACGCGGTCACGAAGTCGTCGTATTTGAAGCAGCAGATACCCCCGGCGGGCAAATTCGTTTAACGGCACAGAGCGAGCGTCGTCGAGAAATGATGGGGATCATCGACTGGCGCTTTGAGCGCTGTCAGGCCATGGGCGTAACATTTCACTTCAATGTTTTTGCCGAACAGGATGAAGTACTCGCCGAAGCGCCGGATGTGGTCATTGTGGCAACGGGCGGGCAGCCTAACGAAGAGGCGCTTCAAGAGGGCAACGAGCTGGCCGTCACCGGTTGGGATTTACTCTCAGGCCATGTGGTGCCAGGCAGCAACGTGCTGGTGTACGACGATGCAGGCGACCATACCGCCCTACAAGCGGCTGAGATTATTGCCAAAGCAGGCGGCAAGGTCGAATACATGACAGCCGACCGCGCCTTGGCTCCGGAGGTCATGGCCATGAACCTGGTGCCCTACATGCGCACGTTACAAATGCTGGATACCACGTTCACCCCCACCTTCCGTCTGACTGGTATTAAGCGCGATGGTAGTGAGCTGGTTGCCTTGGTCAGCAGCGATTACACAAACGTTGCTAAAGAGCGGCGCGTAGACCAAGTCGTCGTCAATTTCGGCACCTTGCCTATGGCCGATCTATATGAAGAGCTGAAGCCGCTGTCGAGCAACCAAGGGGCCGTCAACTATGACAACCTCATTGTAGGCACACCGCAGCCTATCGCGACCGAAGGCAAGTTCCAGCTGTTCAGGATTGGGGATGCCATTTCGCACCGCAATACCCATGCCGCGATTTATGATGCCCTGCGCATCGTCAAAGACTTATAAGGTCCTGGCACTTAAGGGAGCCGGTTTTCTACCCGGCTCACTATTTTTAGTTTAGTGCTTTTCTTGGTCGTCTAGTCTCGCAGGCACAAAAAAGCAGCCTGCGTTAGCAAGGCTGCTTTAAAAGCGGTAAATAACTAAGGTTTACTCATCGGCCGGCGCATAGGATCCATCTTCGCGGTGCACCTCATTGCCACTCAGTGCCGGTGTAAAGACACAGGCCACAGTCATGCCTTTTTCTTTGCCGCGCAGAAGGTGCTCGTCATGCTTGTCCAGTAGATAAATATCGCCCGCTTTGATTGGCCAGATTTTGCCATCCGCCAGGGTTTCGACTTCACCTTCGCCTTCATAGCAAAAAACGGCTTCGTAATGATGCTTATACTGAATGTGAGTCTCTGTGCCCGGGAAGATGCGTGTGATGTGGAAAGAGAAACCCGCATTATCCTCGGCAAGCACCAAACGGGTACTGTCCCAGTTACCATTTTCAGCAGTTACCAGTCGGCTTGTTTTACGTGCTTCTTCAAGACTACGGACGATCATAATATGCTCCATGCCTGAACGGCTGGCGATACCAGCCGTTGAGTTTATCGTTAAGGTTCGTTAACTACCCAAAGTAACGTCAGGTTATCCGTTGATAACCGTGTTGACAGCCGCTTCCAGAATATCCAGCGCTTCAAGCAGATCTTCGTCGCTAATCGTTAACGGACAGAGGCATTTAACGACTTCGCCGCCTTGGCCGCTTGTCTCAATAATCAAGCCGTTTGCAAACGCTTCGCTGGTAATCTTGTCGGCGATGTCACCCGAAACAACGTCGATACCACGCATCAGGCCGCGGCCGCGCTCGGTAGCCGGCATACCATTTTCAGTCAACAGCGCCGCTAGCTTCTGGAAACGCTCTTCAACAATACGGGCTTTGCGTTGTACGTCGCGCTCAAACGTATCGTTTGCCCAGTATTTTTTAAGCGCGGCAGTCGCCGTTACCATGGCAAGGTTAAAGCCACGGAAGGTGCCGTTATATTGGCCAGGTTTCCACATGTCCAGCTCTGGACGAATCAATACATGAGCAAAGGGCAAGCCAAAGCCAGACAGTGACTTCGAGTTAGTGACGATGTCCGGCTTGATGCCGGCGTGTTCAAAACTGAAGAACTTGCCGGTACGGCCACAGCCTGCCTGGATATCGTCCACGATGAGTAAAATATCGTGTTCACGGCAAATACTTTCAAGCCGTTTTAACCAGTCCAAGCCTGCTACGTTGATACCACCCTCGCCTTGCACGGTTTCAACAATAACCCCTGCGGGAATATCCAAGCCGCCTGACTGGTCGCCCAGTAATTTTTCAAAGTAATCAAGCGTATCGGCATGCTCCCCCATATAGCCATCATAGGGTAAAAAGCTTGCCCCTTGCGTCGGAATGCCGCCGGTTGCTTCACGGAATTTACGGTTGCCGGTGGTGGCCAACGCCCCCATGGTCACACCGTGGAAACCGTTAGTGAACGTCACAATATTGTGGCGACCTTTGGCTACGCGTGCCAAACGAATAGCCGCTTCAACTGCATTCGTCCCGGTCGGGCCAGGTAGATGAACTTTATAATCCAGCCCACGCGGTTTAAAGATGAGTTCTTCGAGTGTTTCGAGATATTCCCGTTTAGCTGCCGTCCACATATCCAGACCGTGGACAATACCGTCGCTAGACAGGTAGTCAATCATGGCTTGCTTGAGATGCGGGTTGTTATGGCCGTAGTTAAGCGTTCCGGCACCCGCCAAAAAGTCGATATATTCGCGACCGTTTTCGTCGGTTAAACGAGCATTTTGCGCTTTGGTAAACACAACGGGAAATGAACGTGAATAGGTACGAACATTAGATTCCATACGTTCAAGCGATTGGGTCTTCATTGGCGACCTCCTTGTGTCATCGTTAAGCCGAGAGATGTCGAGAACATCGTGGCAATACGGATAAAAAAAGAAAAATCAGATGTGATCAGTTTGGAATGGGCCGATGCGAACCAGGTTCTCTGGGTCATGCTCCCCACCAAGCTGTTCGGTAGAGAAATATTCACGGCTATTTAATGGCGCATGCCAGCGAGTGGCTAAACGTCGAAACAGTCCCCAGGAAGCCAGGTTGTCAGGTGTAATAGTGGTTTCCAAGTGGTGAACATCGGCGAGTTCAGGGCGAGAAAGGATGGCTTCAACAAGGCGGCGGGCAAGCCCTGTACCGCGCGCTTTTTCACCTACGGCTACTTGCCATAAGAAATAGGTATCGGGGGCGTTGTCTTTTACATAGCCAGACACAAATCCGACTATTTCGCCCTCTTCGTTGGTGGCAACAGCGCAGGTATCACGAAATTGGGTGGCTAACAGCAAGTAAGCGTAAGCAGAGTTAACGTCCAGTGGAGGACACGCTTTTACCAGCTCGTATATTCCCCAACCGTCCTCTGCATTTGGCTTTCGGATATAGAGAGGCGCTTCTGAAAACCCAACGACCGCGTCGGCAACGGTGGGTCGTGCGAGCTCAGATGAAGGGGTAAAAGGTTGCATTGGCGTATTCATGGTTATGCTTCGCTGTAGCGAATTTGAGCATCATTATAACAGCTGATTATTAGCAATTCAAAAGCCATATTATCCACCACCCTGTTTTCCATAATTTACGGTTATATTAGGCTTGGTATTTTTAATACTGACATCGCCACTGGCGAAATAAAAATATGAGTTTAGTCCAACTTTTAAAAAACGGTGATATTAAAAAAGCGAGCCACTGGCTCGCTTGATGTACTGCACATTAGGAAGCTGCTGGCAGTTTATTGCCGAGTAACAGTCCGCATGGTGACAAACTCTTCAGCACCGGTTGGATGAATACCAACGGTGAGATCAAAATCCTGTTTGGTAAGACCAGCTCTAACGGCGATGGCAATGCCTTGAATAATTTCTCCGGCCTCTTCGCCTACCATGTGCGCTCCGACTACAATATCCGTTGCGTCATCAACAATAAGCTTCATCAACGTGCGCTCCTGGCTTCCCGACAAGGTGTGCTTCATCGCCCGGAACTCCGTGGAGTAAACCCGAATGTTGGTAAACTTTTGGCGGGCGCCCTCCTCGCTTAAGCCAACCGTGCCAATATTGGGCTGACAAAAAACGGCGGTAGGCACCGTGGTGTAATCAAGCCGTGTCGGCGTGGTGTCTTTGAAATGATAATCCACCAACTGCATGGCTTCAGCCAGCGCCACTGGGGTGAGCTCTGGACCAACCGTTAGATCTCCAAGCGCTAACACAGACGGGACCAGCGTTTCATAATGTGCGTTAACCGGAATTTTGCCGTTGCCATCCAACTGAATACCCAGCTCTTCAAGGCCCAGGCCCTGAATATTGGCTTTACGCCCTGTTGCTGCCAGTACAACGTCTACCTCTAACGTCTCGCCGGTCGTTAGATGAACGTTGTAACCGGATTCAATGGCTTCAATACGCTCTATATTGGCGTTGAAATGGAGATTGACACCTTTTTTATCCATTTCCTTACGAGTGAATTCACGCACTTCATGATCAAAGGGTTTCAAAAATAGATCGCCACGATAAATCAAATGCGTTTCGCTGCCCAGGCCATTAAAAATACTCGCAAACTCAACGGCGATGTACCCGCCGCCCAGGACCATAAAACGCTTGGGAAATTCGTCCAGGTCAAACACCTGGTTAGAGTCCAGCGCATGCTCATTACCCGGGAAATCAGGCACCCATGGCCAGCCACCTGTGGCCAATAGTATTTTTTTTGCGCTCACGTGAGTAACGCCGTTTTCATCTTCTAACGCCACCGTATGCGCATCGACCAGTCGACCGCGAGCGCTAAGCAGGGTGACGTCAGCCCCCTCCAGCATGCGTTGGTAAATATTGTTTAAACGCTTAATTTCACTTGTTTTATTGTCTCGCAATGTGGCCCAGTCAAAGGTGGCCGGCTCGGATAGCTGCCAGCCAAAACCTGCAGCGTCATCAAAACTGTCATGAAAATGTGCGGCATAGGCATAAAGTTTCTTGGGTACGCAGCCTACGTTGACACAAGTCCCCCCGAGATAGCGGTCTTCCACAATAGCGACGTTGGCACCCGTTGCTGCAGCCATGCGTGCAGCGCGAACGCCCCCTGAACCTGCGCCAATCACTAATAAGTCATATTGATACTCAGAATCGGCTACCATTATTTGCTCCTAAAAATTGGCATGCGCGTTAAGAAACCGACGGCACATGCTTATTGACCTTAGTCGCGATGAAGGTTAAAACCTTCATCGCTTGCTTGATTTCGCCTTAACCTGACGATGTAACGATACGGAGACTCAATGTCTGACCCTATTGCGACGCTCCTCGAAAATAATCGTGCCTGGGCTGAACGCATGTGCGAAGAGGATCCCGAGTATTTTAAGCGCCTGTCTAATCAGCAAAATCCTGATTATTTATGGATAGGCTGTTCTGATAGCCGGGTTCCCGCTAATCAGATTATTTCATTGCCACCAGGCGAAGTGTTTGTTCACCGCAATGTCGCCAACCTTTTACATCACACCGACATGAATGCGCTCTCTGTTGTGCAGTATGCGGTCGATGTCCTTAACGTGAGCCACATCATGATTGTGGGGCACTACGGCTGTGGCGGTATTAGAGCGGCAGTGACGGGGGGTGAGTGCGGTGTCGTTGATTACTGGCTGCACTCCGTCCGTGAGCAATATAACCACCACCGCCACTCGCTTGATCACCTTCCGTTGGATGAGCAAATTGACCGTATGTGTGAGCTTAATGTTAAAGCACAGGTTAAAAGCTTATGTCGCACTAAAATTTTGCAGCGCGCCTGGCAAAGCGGCCAGAATATTTCAGTACATGGCTGGGTCTACGGCTTAAGCGATGGTCGTGTTAAAGACCTTAAATGCACCGTCACTGGGCTGGATCAGGTAGAAACGCTTTACCGCATTGATCGAGTGCAGCCAACCGATTAAGCCCCAGGCGACGATTGCCCGAAGCAATAGTCGCCTTTGCCTGCTAATACCGCGTTACCTACCCGCCAATGGGGCATGTTACCCCTGTCCCTTTTAAGCCACAGTATCCGTTAGGGTTTTTGTCCAGATATTGCTGATGGTACGCTTCTGCAAAATAGAAAGTATCCAGCGGCTTTATCTCGGTGGTAACAGTACCTTTATCTGCCGCCTCTAACGCCTTTTGGTACGCTTTGGCACTCTGCTCAGCCGCCTGCTGCTGTTCATCGGTGGTTGTATAGATAACAGAACGATACTGCGAGCCTATGTCATTTCCCTGCCGATTGCCTTGGGTCGGGTCGTGTTGCTCCCAAAATATCTGGAGCAAGGCGTCAATATCGGTTTTGTTGGGGTCATACACCACGCGAACCACTTCAGCGTGCCCGGTCCGCCCCGAGCAGACTGCATCATAATCGGGATCAGGCGTTTGGCCACCCGCATAGCCTGCGGCAGTCACGTATACGCCTGGTTGCTGCCAAAAGAGCCGCTCGACACCCCAAAAGCACCCCATTCCCAGAACGATTTCCTGATAACCCTCAGGATACTGCGCTTGCAGGGAGTGTCCGCTAATAGTATGAACATAGTTCTCGGTTAATCGTGTCATATCACTCTCTATTCGTTTCGTGCTGAATCACCGGGTTGCCTCGGCGAGTAAAAGTATAAATCAAATCAATCGCCTGATTAGTACCCGATACAGCTTGCACGTATAAGTTACGCCATAGCGTATAGCGAACGGTTAGCTCTGCAATGGGCGAGAAAATTCCCACACCATAGCTAATTCTAATATCTTCGGTCAGCTGACCGCTAAGGGCAACCTGACTTTCATCCCCGGCGCCGGTTGTATCCAGCGCCAGGTCATTAATGCCAAATGATTGCCCAATAGAGCCGACAGCACCACCTACACGGCCTAGCGACATTCCGATCAACGCGGTTGTCAGTGCGCTGTCCATCCCACCACTTGAATCCTGGCTACGCCCGCGCAGTAAGTAGGAAAGCGCTTGTGTTTCCCCCATGGAAGGCTCAGAGAAAATCCTGACGTTAGGCTCTGCGGCACTTCCGGTAACGCGGACCCCAGCAATAACGTTATCTTCTGTTCTATCAGGATTACGTATTGCTTCAAAGTCCAGTGAGGGAAGCGATGGTGGACCACTAAACAGGAGTTGGCCACGGCGAATCAGCAAGTCCTGCCCAAAGGCCTGGAAACGCCCGTCAACCAGGTTTACATCCCCAAAAAGCTGAAGTCCACCGCTATCCTGGCGAACTTGAAGTGTCCCGCCCAAATCGGATTCCAGACCATAAGCGGAAATATGCATATCGCGACCTAGCGTCAGGTCAATCAATACATCAAGCATCATGCCCGTTTGGCCTAGCTCCTCCGAATTGCTAATCCCCCCATTTGCCGCGGCCCTTAGCGCGGCCTCTTCTGCCATGCGGTCGTCGCGCTCAGTAATGATGACCTCATCAGGGCTTGGCTCAATAGCGGACGAGGATCTGGCACCAATAACAAGCCGGGACCACGGTAAATCAACATTACCGCGCACCTGTAAATGCTCGGGTGTAACACGCACCCGAATATCCGGGGCGACTTCTATACGACCAAATTGGGGCAGCACCAGAAGGACGGGCTCCTGAACGGCTTCAAGATCGACACCGATACGCCAATCATCTAGCGCTGGCCAATAGCTGTCGCCGGTAATGTTAAGCCGACCTTTTTCGGCTTCCACAAACCCATTGATATTCCCCTGCTCTCCATCAAATAAAAGCGTAAGTTCGCCATCACGGACGTCAACAGGGATACCTGGCCCATGGACATGCAGGTTGCGCAACGCTAACGTACCCTGTAAATCTGGCTGGCTTGTGGTTCCGCCAATGAGCACCCGCCCATCAAACTCGCCTTCAAGACGGTCTAAGCCGATGGCCATGGGTAGATAAGGTTCAAGCAACAGTTTATTCGCGCGTAGATCGCCCTCTAGCGTGCCCCGCCCCATCGGGTCATCAAGGGTAAGATCCAGGGTTAGCTCTCCCGCCTCAGAAAACGAGAGTACGATGTTGGCGTCCGCTTGTGCTTGATTCGCCTGCACCTGAACATTGAGGTCAATAGCAGGAAGCTGAACCGGCTGACCATAGTCGTTAACAGCGGTAATGGCGAGATTGCTTAGCAGTTCTACATCAGCCTGCCAGCGCGCTCCACCTTGACGCCAGTCAACAACCATATCGGCCGTTGTATCACCTTCAAACGTCCACTCTTCGGGCAGGAAAGGCTCGAGCATTTCCATAGGTACTTCGCGTACGCTTACTACCGCACGGCCCTGGTTAGCCGAGGCGTTAATTGGCTCTTCAGAGCACACCAGTCCGCCTTCCTCACGGCGCAAACAAAACGCGGAGAGACGCGCTTGGCCATTGGCGAGGTTGTAGCTTAGGTCCAAGGGTTCCTCCAGGCGAATAGTGCCCGCCTCGGAATCAATTTCCAGGGGTGTCAAACGGCCCTGGTAGACGTGGCGCTGTTGATCAAAGCGACCATTCAACGCCACTACCGCACGGCTTAATGGACTCTCTGGTTGACCTTGCACAGTCGCTTCAAGCTGGTGCTGAGAAAGTCGACCGGTTAGGTTCAGGTCAACGGCCTCAAGATCCTGCCCGCCTGCAAAAATTTCTTTCAAGCCTAGCTGAACATCAAGTCTTGGATCCTCAAGCCCCCGCACATTAGCGTTAAGCGAGAGTTGCTGCACAAGGCTGTCGGTGAAGCGCAGATCACTGCCTGACAAGTCGGCAACAAGAGTAGGTTGCTCAAAACTACCTCTGGCCTGCAGGTTACCCGTTAATGTACCGCCCAACTCAGGCGAGAGCGTATTGAGTTCACGCAGGTCAATATCAGCCTTCAAGGACATTGCCCGCTCGCTTAGCTGGCCTGACGCATGAAGCCGGTTGTTACCCTGAGCGAACTGAAGTTGATGAATATCGACTTCCAGATTACTGTTAGCATCCAGCGCCGCCTGCAAGGTCAAGGGATAATCGCGAAGCTTGCCTGCAATATCGATGTTTGCCACGTTAACCGACCATACATCGTCTAGCTGGCGCACATTGAGATCAATATCGCCGGTTAAGCTACCTTCCATTTGGTCAACAAAATTGCCGGGATTAAATTGATCCAACCAGACCTGTGCATCGACCGTTAGCGGCGCTAACCAGTGGATACGCCCTTCGCTGCGCAGCCTGCTTTCTTCTACCTGCAGAATCAGCGGCTCCCAACGGAAATGATTAGCATCGCCATCGCCTGTCAGTGTAACGCTAGCGCGAGGCAACTCAGGGCCATGTGCCTCAAGACTAACCTCCGCATGGTAAGCCTCCATGCTGCCTTCCACCGTCAGGTTAACCGCCTCAGCCACATACGGCTGGGTAGCGCTCGCACCGTCGGCCGCAGGTTCGTCTACCAAGGGCCATTGCAGTCGTTCACTTTGCACACGCGCCTGGAAGGACAAATCGGGTGTTGACCAATCGACATGCCCCTCGCTGCGCAGCGTGTTTTCCCCCAGTTGCAGAACTAAAGGCTGCCACTGGTAATGGCCAACGTCTCCATCACCAGTAAGCGTTACCTGAGTCGGTGGTAACTGAGGGCCCTGTGCGCGTAGGCTAACCTCGGTGCGGTAAGCCTCAAGACTGCCCTCTACCGTAAGGTCAACGGCTTCAATCACATAAGGCTCAAGAGCACTCTCGCCCTCTGGCGGCGTTTCCTCTACCAAAGGCCATTGCAACCGGTCGCTTTGTAGCCGCGCATGGAAAGGTACGTCGGGTGCTAATGCATCTACGCTTACTGCAAGGGATGCGGTTACCACCTCTGAGGCACTAAGCTCAGCCTGTAGATTGTTTAGCGGACCGGACAGCGTAAGAGCCAGTTTTTCCCCCCTTAATTCTGGATAAAGTTCGGGTAAAAACAGCTCGGCATTTAACTGCGCTTCCAGCGGATAACTACCGGTTAAGCCCACATTGCCTACGAGAGTGGCTTCAACATCCTTGGTCACCACATCAAAAGATGTGATATCTACCTTACTTTCCTTCGTGCTACCCGCTAACTGTAAGCGCTCGACAGTGTATTCAAAGGCACCTGTCAGTTGAACATCGGTTACTGTCAGGTCGCTTACGCTTATATCGACAGGTAAAGCGATCTCGGGCAGCTCAATACGCTCTCCGTCAGCCAAGCGTTGCTCGAGCGACGGGGCAGGTAAGGCATCCTCTTGAGGCTGAGGCGTGGCCACGGCAATGGCGCCGTCAATGCCCTCAGCCGCTAGCGAGGTTTGAGCACCCTGCGTAAGCTGAACACCTGCTGAGGGCGGTAAATAAATGGTCAACTGATCAAGATGTGTTGGCGCTAAATCAACGTTGCTCCACGCGGCACTGGCAGATGATTCAAATGATGCCCATTGAATACGCGTACCATCCGCAAGCTGCACATTGCTATTATTGACAACCACCGAGCGCAGCTCGATAGGAAATGGCAGATGTAGCCGGAAAGGCTCGCCCGACGCTTGTGGCTCTTCAGGCGTGTCATCTGCACTCAAGCGCACATTTAATCCATCAGCGTGCAATGTATCCAGGCAGAGTCGTCCAGAGAGGAGGCAATCATCGGCCCAGGCAATCTCAAGGTCAGCAATGCCGATCGTTAGGTTGCCTAGATCAAGATGAAAGCCTTTTAACGTAAATTGTTCCAGTAATGCGCCGTCTTGTTGCTCGTAAGAAAAGTATCCCCGCTTCTCCCCTTGTGAGAATAAAAAATCCGTCCCCCAAGGCGATAATGCCGTACCCAGTAGCAGTGCGACTAACCCAAATAACCAAAGTGGCAGAACAATAGCCAGCCGTATAAGGCTCCAGATCAATAACCACGCCCGGTGTCGGGGTGAGTATGGTTGGCGCGTCGTAGAAGTAGAAGATTCAACCTGGGACAAAGCGTACTCCTAGAATTCCGGGCCGATGGAGAAATGCACACGATATGCATCGTCGTTATCGAAGGGGTGCGCTACATCAAAGCGAATTGGCCCTACCGGCGATACCCAGCGGACACCCACCCCGGCGCCGGTTTTTAAATCGTGTGGACCCCAGTTATCGAACGCATCACCGGTATCCACGAACGTCGCCGCCCACCAGTCGCCCCTAACACGACGCTGATATTCAAGCGTCGAGGTAATCATTTGACGCCCGCCCTGCAAGCGACCCTCGTCGTTTCGTGGCGACAGGCTCTCATAGGAGTAACCGCGCACGCTGCGATCGCCCCCTGCGAAAAAACGCAGCGAGGGTGGAATTTTGGAAAAATCATCTGTTTCGATAGCGCCAACGCTTAGCCGTGCTAAAAAGCGATTATCGTTGTTGATAGTGCGGATAAATTCGGTATCACCGGTTAAACGCAAAAACTGGGCGTCTGATCCCCACACTGTGTCGGAATACTCAATCGAGAGCTGCTGACGGTCGCCCCAAAGAGGGAATCTCTGTGGCCGTGTCCGCGTTCGGGACCACTGGATGCCTGGATAAAAGAGCCAGACTTTGTCTGCCTCTCCCCCTTGAGTAAAGTCTTCATACGTTGTTCGAAAATACACCGACTGGATCCAGTCGTTGTCAAATTGCCAGCGACGAGCCAGCTCAACAGAGCCTTGCATCGACCGGGTATCGCTATTATCAATATTGCGAACCCCGTACTGCAATCGATAGCTATCGCGGAGCGGGTCTTCAAGGGGAACGTTGTAAACACCGGTAAAACGCTGTTCCGGCGCGGAAAGATAAAGGTCATGATTCAGGCTGTGACCTAAACTATTAATCCATGGCTGGTGCCAGCTAAAGCGTAAACGAGGGCCTACATCTGTCGCATAACCGATACCCACCTCATACTGGTGACGGTTCGCAGGATCAACGTTCACATCAATGGGCAAACGAATATCGTCATTTTTATTGATAGTCAGTACGCTCGCCAGTGCCGCACTACTAATCCGCGGGCGCTTCGGCTGGGAAGCCGTGGCTGACTCCCACCAAGGCGAGGCTCCCCCCTCAGGAGGCGCAACCACCAGCTCTTGGGCCGTTGTCAAACGAGGGCGAATCGAAACGGATCGAAACCAACCGGTTTCAACCAAGCGCTGCGTATAAGTAGCAAGTGACTCCGCGAGATAGGGATCGTTATCCTCATACGTCTGCATATTATGCAGGCGATCAAGAACAATGTGGCTCCCTGTGATATTGGTTTCGCCAAACCGAAAGCGTGGGCCGCTATCAAAATCCATATAGAGGCGCGCACTTCGTAAATAAGGGCGCACTTCCATACGCCGTTTGGTAAAAGCCCAATCAAAGTAGCCACGTTCGATAGCTAACCCCGAAAACTGCGAACGCAATTGATCCCAGGGCGGCTGAACTAACGGGTCGCCTACTTTTAAGGGAAAGCTATCCAGGGCGTCTTTAAACGTAGGATCATCTTTGGCATCGCCATCAACATTAATCGCAAGCTCCTGAATTTCGACTCGAGGACCAGAATCAATATTGAGTACAACGGCAGGGTCAATTTGAATCTCAACGGTGGGCTCATAATAACCATAGACACGCATTGCCACTTTTGTACGGCTACGTATCTCACCCTCTAAACGAGTTTGGGTATATTGTTTTTTATCAATGCCCTCTAAATAGGCGCTGATATTATCTTCAACGTCGCCGTCAACCCCGTTAATAGTAGCCGTTAACGCCAAAACTGATGGAACATAGGCAAAACTCAGAGGGAGCGCAATCAAACAAGCCATCCGAGTAGCTGAAAGCCAACGCCACTGTCTTCCCATACAATAAACTCCCTAACAAACTCTTTTGTTGGCGGTTATAGCCTGTTCCACTACTACTATCTAAGCATTTCTATTTGGGCGCTAAAAGCGAGTTGGGCCTGGCGAATTTGCCGTATATCACTTTCAAGGGTAGATAAACGCTGAGTCCACTGCTCTTCAAATGCCGCAATTTCATCACTTGGAGAGGATGAGTCTAACTGTAGCGTATTTAACTGAGTGTCCAATTGATTAAAGCGCTCGCTCAAAGCAGCGATTTGCTCTTCCAACTGCCCTGTTACTGTTTGGTTTAACTGATTGACCTGCTCTTCTAGTGACGTGAGCTGCTGAGCGGTGGTTTGCTTCAAATGATCAACCTCTTCAACAAGGTTTTGCCGACCGGATATGCCCGCCTGTTCCAGTGCATCCAGGGAGGTGCTAAACGCTGCCAAGCGGCTATCACGTAAGGCGGCCTGCTCTTGGTACTGGGAAAGGCGCTGATTAAACGACGTCATCATCTCATTGGATGGGCGCTCTTCGTCATCTGTCAGCGCACCATAGAGCTCTTCACGCGTATTGATTAACTCAACAGACAGCTGCTCCTGCTCTTGGAACAGTGTTGTCATCTGAGCCTGCACAAGCGCAATTGTATCCTGCACATCAGTATCACCTGAGTCTAACCGAGCATGAACGTTAGAGACCTCGCCACTGACGCGGTGGAGTTCGGTTAATAAACGCTCGCGCTCAAACCACAGCACGACAGCGGCGCCTGCGAGTAGCGCACAGAACAAGAGCATTCCAAGCCATAAGGGCCATACGAGAGGCCCTTTTCGGTGGCGCAGATGCTGAGCCGTTAAGCTTTGGTCTACATCGGGAACAATACGTTGGGAAGGCGTCGGATTAGGCATGGCATTTTCTCAAAAAGTCGTAGGGTCGGCGCGACGACCAATACCACGGTACTTTAAGCCGCAGTTGGCAACAAATGTAGGGTCGTAAATATTTCGACCATCTAACACCAGCTTAGCGCTGAGTAGCCCTGCAAGTCGATGCCAGTCCGGGTTCCAGTATGACTTCCACTCCGTAACCAGCATTAGCGCATCGGCACCTTCACACGCCTGATATGGGTCTTGATCAAATGTTTGAAGGTCATCGCGCTGCCCAACAAGCTGATGTAATGCGCTAGTAGCGGCGGGATCATGAAGCTTTACCTTTACACCTTGTGCCCACAAAGCGTCTAAAAGCGTCAATACCGGCGCATGGTCGATACGTGCTGTGCCAGGCTTGAACGCGGCCCCCCAAATAGCGATCGTTTTACCCGCTAACTCGCCTTCAAAATGGGCCCAAAGTTTACGGAACAGCGTCTCTTTTTTCTGCTCATTAATGTCCATGACCTGTTCAAGCAACGCGGAGTAACGGCCACTTTTTGACTGAACATCTGCCAGGCGCATTAAGTCCCGCGAAAAGTTGGGGCCACCAAAACCACAGCCGGGATACAAATACTCAAAACCGATACGTGTGTCGGCCCCCATACCTTGGCGAACATGCTCAACATCCACGCCTAGTGTATCGGCTAAACCGGCAATTTCATTCATATAGCTAATTCGTGTGGCCAGCATGCCATTGATGGCAAGCTTGGTAAGCTCTGCCGCCCTGCGCGGCATGGGCTGGAAAACTTCTTGGCGGCGATTGAACGCGCGTAAAAGCTCGCGTGCAACCTGCTCTCCGTGGGCATCATCACACCCAAGCAGCCAACGCGTGGGGCGAGTAAACGACGCCCAGGCACGCCCTTCTTCAAGCGTGTCAGGCAAGGCCACGCTGCTATGCTGGCCTCTCATTAAATCATCCAAGCGCTCCGTTTCGCCGACCGGAAACGTAGAGTTATTAATTAACACGGCACCTTGCTGCAGACACAGTTCCGACTGTTGAAGCAGTGTGCTGGCGTCGTTACGCTGGCTTGGCGAAAGTGCAAGCCAGACAACATCTGCCGAAGACGCTTGAGATACATCATCAATCAGTACTAACGTGCCATCGGCCAATCCCTGCTGGATATGCGGCATTAGCTCCGGCTCACTGCGCAGCCAATCCACCTTCGAAAGAACCGTCCAGGGCGCACTCTGATGAGGTAACCACTCTACTTGATGACCTACCCAGGCTAATGCGGACGCTGCTGTCACCGCACTTAGTTCACTGCCGTAAAGAAATACTCGCATTTACCGAACTCCTTGTGCGGCGGAAAAGCGAGAAAATATAGCCATAAGATTCATACAATGGTCCTTTTCATGCGTTCTGACCTGGGAGTGGTTAGAATGTCCATAATACTGAATGATTGAGTGGATGCCACTCGCACTTGATGCTAATAACCAGGCTGGATAGGAAAACTCTATCCATTGCTGACTGACGATGGGAGTCAACACATGCAAGCGACACCTCAGGATAGCACTGCTGATCGCTACCAAGGCAACGTCGATGCAGCGGAAGTTGCTAAATTTGAAGCACTTGCTAGCCGCTGGTGGGACCCAAAGAGTGAATTCAAGCCGCTACATGAGATTAACCCCCTGCGCCTTAATTTTATTGACGCACGCGCCGGTTTAGCCGGAAAACAGGTGCTGGATGTGGGCTGCGGAGGCGGTATCCTGAGTGAGTCCATGGCACATCGTGGTGCCAAGGTAACGGGCATTGATCTTGGCGAAGCGCCGCTTGGCGTTGCCAGGCTGCATGCAGAAGAGAGCGGCGTGTCCGTTGACTACCAAAATATTAGTGTTGAAGCGTTGGCTGCTCAAACCCCGGGACATTTTGATGTCGTTACCTGCATGGAAATGCTAGAGCACGTACCTGACCCCGCCTCAGTGATTCGGGCTTGCTGTGCGTTGGTACGCCCTGGCGGCTATGTGTTTTTTTCAACGCTCAACCGTACGCCAAAATCCTACGCATTTGCGATATTAGGCGCCGAATATGTCCTTAGGCTACTGCCCCGCGGCACCCACGACTATGCCAAATTTATTCGTCCGTCTGAAATGGCGGCATGGTCCCGCCAAGTGGGCTTGGAAGTACGTGAGCAAACAGGGCTGACCTACAACCCTCTTACTCGTCGCTACCGCTTAGTGGCTGACGATGTCTCTGTAAACTACATGATGTATTGCCGCAAAGTGAGTCAATAGATGCCAACGACGCCACCGCTTGCCATTCTGTTTGATCTTGACGGAACCCTGGTGGATACCGCGCCCGATCTTGCTCAAGCAACAAATGCCCTACGCGCCCACCACGGGCTGGCGCCCCTGGCCTACGAGCAGATACGTCGTCAGGTTTCCAATGGGGGGAGCGCGCTAGTCACCCTAGCGTTGGATCTTGATCACAAAGCCCCAGGCCATGATACTGCCCGCCAGTTTCTGCTCGATGCCTATGAACAAGCCGTAGCGGTGCATAGCCAAGTATTTATCCCGCTTAACCAATGGCTTATTGAGTGGCACGGAAGTCAACGGCCCTGGGGGATTGTCACCAATAAGCCGCGCCGCTATACCGAGCCTTTACTCGCCGCATTAGCGCTGGAGCCCGGTGCGTTACTGTGTGCTGATGACCTGAGTGTCAAGAAGCCCGACCCGGAACCTTTGTGGGAAGCGGCCCGTCGTTTAGGCGTCGCGCCGGAACAGTGCTGGTATGTCGGCGACCACGTACGTGATATGCAAGCAGCGAAAGCCGCTGGCATGACAGCCGTTGCGGTAGGGTATGGCTATATCAGTGAAGAGGATGATTATCAGCAGTGGCCTGCCGACCTGTGGTTTGAAGAGTGCTCAATGCTGGTTGATGCATTAAACGCTTTTAATGATGCGGAGTAGTTAGCAGCTATC
Organism: Halomonas hibernica; assembly: GCF_013183775.1. Taxonomy (NCBI): domain Bacteria; kingdom Pseudomonadati; phylum Pseudomonadota; class Gammaproteobacteria; order Oceanospirillales; family Halomonadaceae; genus Halomonas; species Halomonas hibernica. The sequence goes on along the minus strand of NZ_VIFN01000001.1, from coordinate 773,854 downwards.
ACTACAGCTGGCGTAATAACCACCGTTAGGGCCTTGCTTTAAGGCTTCTTTTTAAAGGCTCTTTTTTAAAGGCGCTGCATTCAAGCCCTAACGGTAGAATTAAGAATCAAACACGCGGCGGTTGCGCATCAAACTTTTGGCCGCTAACACCGGTACTATCGGGGCCCATTAGCCATAAATAGGTCGGCATAATGTCATTGGGCGTTCGAAGTGTGGCAGGATCTTCACCAGGGTAGGCGCTTCGGCGCATTTGAGTGCGGGTAGCTCCCGGGTTAAGGGTATTCACCCGGATATTGGTTTGATGCTCAAGCTCGTCGGCCAGCACTTCAACAAACCCTTCGGTGGCAAATTTGGAAACCGAGTAGGCCCCCCAATACGCGCGTCCTTTTCGTCCCACACTGGATGAGGTGAAAATAATTGAGGCGTCGTCTGATTGCTTAAGCAACGGTAATAACGCTTGAGTCATCCATACTGGGCCATTGATATTCACCTGCATGACCTGCTCCCATAGCTCAGCATCGTACTGCTCGAAGGGAGTAATCCGGCCTAGCAATCCAGCATTATGCAAAAGCCCATCCAAACGACCAAACTCTTTATCGAGCGTTTTTGCCATATCATCGAAGTCACTAAGCGTTGCGCCTTCAAAATTAAGCGGAAAAATAGCGGGCTGTGGCCCACCTAACGCCTCAATTTCGTCGTAGACCCGCTCCAGCTTTTCGATAGTACGGCCTAGCAAGATAACGGTCGCACCGTGTTGCGCATACTGCAACGCTGCCGCACGACCAATCCCATCGCCGGCTCCAGTGACCAATACGACACGGTTTTCAAGCAATTGTGGCGATGCTTGATAGTCGATTTTGCAACTCATGACACTTCCTGCAAACAAACATTTAACGTGATATTACCCAGCCGACTGGCGGAGAAAATCATTGGCAAGCCCAGCCGCACTACTTTGCGGATAGTCGTCACGCACTTGCTCTAGCAGCTCACGGCTGCGCTCTGCATCGCCTTGACGTGCTTTAACCAAACCAAGTTTATAAAGGGCATCGGGCACTTTACTGCTGCTATCAAAGTCGGTAATAACCCGGCTAAAGGCTGCATCGGCATTATCAAGCTGGCCTTCAGCGGCATACAATTCACCTAACCAGTAATAGCCATTAGAGGTCAAGCTGGTATCAGGATGAGCAGTGACGAATTCATCAAACGCTTGAATTGCCTCTTCAAATTGGCGTGCCTGAACATGGGCAAAGGCAGCCTGATAGTCCGCTTGGGCATCATCACTCACGTTACGTGCTGAGGGTGCACTGATAACTTCTTGAGCGGCCTCAGGTTCAACCTGTGGCGTAGACTGCTCTATGGGCGTGGATCCACTGCTCATTAGGCGGTCTTCGATATCCAGATACTGCTGCTGCGATTGGCGACGCAATTGTTCAAGCTGATGGCGCAACTCTTCAATTTGGCCACGCAACTGTTGGATTTCCTGCGTGTGCGCTTCCACCTGGTTGAACAGCACAAGGTTGCCACCGGATGCTTCCTGACGCTGAGTCTGCTGATAAAATCCGCTGGAATTACCGGAAGAAAGATCCTGGACCAGCGGCTGCTGAGCAATAGCTGCAAGGGGCAATACGGACAGCGGGAGCACTAAGGCTCCCGCACCGCACAGCCTCTCAAAACAGCGTTTGAGACTGTGATTCATGACGACTCCGTAGACAAAGTCGGCGTGCCGTTTACACGCCGTCAATATCAGTAATTAAATACAACGCGACGGTTTTGGGCATAAGCATTTTCGTTATGACCATTTACTGCCGGACGCTCTTCGCCATAGCTTACAACAGTCATTTGTGAAGGAGAAACGCCTTGGATATTCATGAAACGCTGAACAGCGCGTGCGCGACGCTCGCCCAGTGCCATGTTGTACTCCCGGGTACCACGCTCATCGGTATGTCCCTGTAACACAACCTGGGCACTCGGATTAGCGCGCAGGTAGCGTACATGAGCCATTACCGCAGATTCATACTCGCTCTTGATAGCATCGCGGTCATAATCGAAGTAAATCGTGCGTACCTCAGGAATGCGAGAGTCAGCTTGTTGACCAGCGCCTGTACCTGAGCCGGTAGTAGAGCCATATTGACCACCGGTACCCGCACCAGAAGTGCCAGCGCCCGTGCTGCTGCCATTCTGGCTTCCGTAAGAATCCCCATCCTGGGTTCCGCCGGTGCTGGAGCAACCAGCAATCGCTACGATAGATAACGCTACGGCCAATGAGCGAGCCAACGGCTTAAGTTGCATAATCAGACTCCTTGCCTGAAAAAATAACACGATAGATCATTAGTTTAAAAACGGTGACCATGCGGGGTCACGTACTTCGCCTTGAGCAGCAGGAAGCCGGAATGACGATCGCCCGTCGGCAGAAACGGCACTTAGCACCCCATTGTTACCCTCTTGGTTAGCGAAGATTACCATGGTCCCGTTCGGCGCAACACTAGGAGATTCATCTCTTATCGAATCGCTTATTACGACCAGCCGCCCTCCATCCAAATCCTGGCGTGCGACCTGGTATCCTCGGCTGGAACGGTGGATTAAAAAGATCTGATCGCCGTCCGGAGAGTAGCGCGCGCGGGCATTATAATTGCCGGTAAATGTCACGCGGTTTGTCTCGCCGCTACCTAACGAAAGCTGGTAAATCTGAGGGCCGCCGCTACGATCAGAGGTGAACAGCAGGCTACGACCATCCGGTGACCAAGCGGGCTCAGTGTCAATGCTATTGCTGTTGGTAACGCGTTCTACCGAGCGGTTAGCGATATCCATGATATAGATTTCAGGCTGCCCATCCTTGGATAACGACATAGCGATACGGCGACCATCGGGGGACCACGTAGGTGCACCATTGATACCGTCAAAGGATGTTGCCATGACACGCTGACCGGTGGCGATATCCTGGATATAAATCGCTGGGCGCTCCGTTTCAAAGGAAACATAAGCAAGCTTGCGTCCGTCCGGCGACCAAGTGGGCGACATAATCGGTTGATCAGACGTTAATACCTGCTGGCTATTGCGACCATCAGCATCGGCTATATAGAGACCGAACTGCATATTATCGCCAACCCCTTGGGCCGTTACGTAAGCAATGCTGGTTGAGAAAGCACCGCGTATATCAGTAATCGCCTCAAATATCTGGTCGCTGATGTAGTGTGCCGCACCACGCAGATCATCGGCATTCGCTGTGACGGTTTCGCCAATCATCCGGCGCTGGCCACTGACATCCATCAGGTCAAACTGTAGCTGATAGCCGTTGTCCGTTTGCTCGGCACGCCCAACGACCAGATAACGCACGTCCAATGACCGCCAGGTCCCAAACTCAACATCATCCGCTTGGTTTGGTTGGTCAAACATGGCACTACGCTCTAGCGGTGAAAATAGACCACTACGCTCAAGATCATCCTGAATGATTTGAGCAACATCTTCCGACATGCCCTGATTGCCTGCGAAAGGCACCACCCCAATGGGTAATGCCTGGTCGCTGCCCCGTGTAATTTCGATGGTCAAGTTTGCATTCGCAGCTGCGAAACCACTTACTAGCAGTAGTACGCAAAATAACCACACTTTCCTTAGTTTTTGCATCAGCGAACATCCCCCGGGGTAAATCGCAGATTAAATTGACGTAAGTTCCGCTGCTGTTCCGCAGGTAAATCTCTTAATTCACCAAACGGTGCAGCATGTTCAACGGCTTGCATGGCAGACCGATCAAATGCACTGTCGCCACTAGATGTAGCAATTGACGTTGCAAGCAGCTCGCCCGAAGGGCCTAAACGTATTTGTAGCGTAGCACTCAACGAGTCGCTTGCTCCAGGTGGGATCAACCATGCCTGTTCAACCGCTCGACGCACAATATTGATAAAGCTATTGGCGGCCTGCTGCGCTTGCTGTGCATTGGCTGCTGCTTCCGCCTCACCTTCTAACTGGCGCTGCATGGCGGCTTCCGCTGCGGCAGCAGCTTGGCGTTCAGCTTCTTCACGAGCACGCTGCTCTTCAGCTTCCCGCTCACGCTGGGCTTCCGCTTCACGTTGACGCTCTGCTTCCGCCTGAGCTTCTGCTTCAGCCGCTGCCTGGGCTTCTGCTTCAGCCGCTGCCTGGGCTTCTGCTTCGGCCGCTGCCTGGGCTTCTGCTTCGGCCGCTGCCTGCGCCTCTGCTTCCGCCGCTGCCTGCGCCTCTGCTTCCGCCGCTGCCTGCGCCTCTGCTTCCGCCGCTGCCTGAGCCTCTGCTTCCGCCGCAGCTTGGGCTTCTGCCTCACGGGCTTGAGCTTGCGCCGCCTGTTCTTGCGCTAGTCGTTCGGCTTCCTCAGCGCGGCGTTGCGCTTCGGCTTCTGCTGCGGCTTGGGCTTCTTCCAAAGCTTGTTCCTGCGCTTCAGCTTCAGCTTCAGCGGCAGCCTGCTGCTCGGCCTCTTGGTTATCCGGCTCTGGCTCAGCTACCTCCGGCTCAGGAACAGGTTCAGTTGAGCTGTTCATTGCCGCCTGCTGTTCAGTTACCTGCTGGGCCTGATCTGTGAACGTCTCGGTACTCACAAACGTGGCCTGAACAATGGATGAAGAGTCAGGTTCCGGGGTTGAACTGGGCCAATTAATAAGGCTAAAAACAATAATAGCCAAATGCACAGCGACCGCGAGGATGATTGGCAATGTGTAGCCAACGTCTTGCGGGTCATGCGGCGCAGCAACGGTTACTTGCGGCTTGCCCTTACTCATCTTGCGGTGGCTCTGAAAGCAGTCCTACGTTTTCAACGCCCGAGCGCTGGAGCGTACTCATGAGTAGAACAATTTGTCCATACTGTACGCCTTGGTCGCCACGCACCATGACGGGCGTGCCCGGGCGACGTTGCAATATGGCCGAAACGCGTTCTGATATTTGCTCAAGCGAAACGGCGGTTGAATCCTCACCCAGCGTAATAAAATATCTGCCTTCACGATCCACCGAAATAATGATCGGGTCACTGTCCTGAGTATCGATCGGTTCGGATGACACCTGAGGCAAATCCACCTGAACGCCTTGCGTTAGCATCGGAGCGGTAATCATAAAAATGACCAGCAGTACCAACATAACGTCGATAAAGGGGACAACGTTAATCTCCCCCATCGGCTTACTTTTGCCGCTGCGATTGAACGGACCTTGCATGGCTAACTCCCTTAACTGGCGCTAGGCTTGCCATCACGGCCTTGCAAATTACGATGCAAGATAGCGTGAAACTCTTCGGCGAAGTCTTCATATTTACCGAGTAAGCGAGACGCACTGTTAGATAAGCGGTTATAGAAGATAACAGCGGGAATAGCCGCGAAAAGCCCCATAGCGGTCGCAATGAGTGCCTCGGCGATCCAAGGCGCTACGGTTGCCAGTGTCGCTTGCTGGGTCATTGAAAGGGACTGGAAAGAGCCCATGATGCCCCAGACGGTACCAAACAAGCCGATATAGGGGCTGGCAGAGGCAACCGTTGCCAAAAACACCAGGTGTTGGGTCAGACGATCTTCTTCGCGAGACCAGGCTACACGCATGCTGCGCTGCACACCTTCAAGCACGGTGTCGGCATTGTGAGTTTTTGGCATTAGTCGGTTGAATTCACGAAACCCAGACTGAAAGATATGTTCGGCGCCATGGCGCGGGTCATCAGCTGGTATTTCTCGGTAAAGTTCGTTTAAGTCGACACCTGACCAAAACGACTCTTCGAATTGGTCGTATTCCCGCTTGGCACGGCGCAGCGCAATACTGCGCTGAAAAATCACCACCCAAGAGAGGACTGACCCCACCACCAGGAGTAGCATTACCAGCTGTACAACCGTGCTGGCATTCATAATCAGGTGCGGGATGGACATGGTGTTATCGTTCACAGGTGCCCTCATCAATCAATGGTTGTCGGTCAAGCCCGACAAGTAGTGGTCTCTAAATTACGAAACCGCAGTGTTAAGAAATCGACTGTTAAGAAATCGAATATTAAGAAATCGCTAACGTTTGTAGCTGGGACTGAAAAAAAGCGGGCCAGGCTTTGGGCCGCATCCGTTCAGCGCTCAAGCACGCTATCTCGACTGTCGCGCTGCAGAGGAGTTCCTCACCGCGCATTACAAACTGCTCAAACGTTACTCGGCATCGCCCTATATCAATGACCCGTGCGGTTATCTCAAGCGCTTCGTCCAGGCGAGCCGGTTTCGCATAGTGACAGGCTAAGCGATATACCACTAGCTGCGTGCCTTCGTCTAGTAACGTTTGCTGGTTGAGTCCTTGCTCGCGCAGCCACTCACTGCGCGCTCGCTCCATAAACTTCAAGTAGTTAACGTAGTAGACAATGCCGCCAGCGTCAGTATCTTCCATATAAACACGTAGAGGCATTGAAAACGAAGTACTCATGGGCGACGCTCCCCTTCCATATCAACCGAGTGCTCGTTGGGAACGCGGTTAAAGTGCCGCCATGCCTGACGCGTAACGGTACGTCCGCGCGGCGTGCGCATCATCAACCCTTGTTGAATAAGATACGGCTCAATGACATCTTCTATCGTTGTGCGCTCCTCTCCAATGGCGGCCGAGAGAGAGTCGACGCCTACCGGGCCGCCTTCGAACTTATCGATCATCGCGAGCAGCAGCCGCCGGTCCATGTGGTCCAGACCATAGTGATCCACATTGAGCATATTAAGCGCCGCATCCGCCAATGCCACGTCTACGGTGCCATCCCCTTTAATTTCTGCGTAGTCACGCACTCGGCGCAGCAAGCGATTGGCAATACGTGGCGTCCCTCGGGAGCGCCGGGCAACCTCAACCGCGCCTTCATGGTTGGTTTTTACACCCAACAGGCGAGCTGAACGGGTCACAATTTCAGTGAGTTCTTCGAGATTATAAAACTCAAGCCGCTGAACGATCCCGAACCGATCACGTAGCGGTGCTGTTAAAAGACCTGCGCGGGTCGTCGCCCCCACCAGCGTAAAACGCGGCAAGTCCAGCTTGATGGATCGTGCAGCGGGTCCTTCACCAATCATGATATCCAGCTGAAAGTCTTCCATGGCGGGATAAAGGACTTCTTCAACGGCGGGCGATAACCGATGGATCTCATCGATAAACAAGACATCGCCTGGCTCAAGGTTGGTCAGCATGGCAGCCAGGTCGCCTGCACGCTCCAATACGGGACCAGACGTTGACTTAAGCCCTACGCCCATTTCCGTTGCAATGATGTTGGCTAGGGTGGTTTTACCTAGCCCTGGTGGGCCAAATACAAGGGTATGGTCAAGGCTCTCTTCGCGTAATCGGGCTGCGCCAATAAATATCTCAAGCTGCTCGCGAACCCGTGGCTGGCCGATGTAATCATCCAGCCGCTTGGGGCGAATGGCATAATCAATCCGCCCTTCTCCCTGTTCTGGTTCAGCCGCTATCAACCGATCATGTTCTAACATAGATGCTCTTTTTGAATATCTGGCGATCTGCTTGCACTGGGTGACGGCAAAACGGCGACCGCTATCAACCGCTCATTCGCCGTGTTAACGCTGCCTTGATCAAGGCCTCTGCCGATTGTTGTGGGTCAAGGTCTGAGAGCATTTTACTGGCTTCGGCTAGCTTGTAGCCCAGACTAACGAGTCCGGACTCGGCATCGGCCAGGCTATTACGGCTCGGTTGCCCATTGGTGGCCTCCAGAGCAAGCGGCGCGTCAGCACCTTGCTCCCATTCAGGAAAACGGTCACGCATTTCGATAATAAGTCGTTCGGCGGTTTTCTTGCCAACACCGGGCAGCTTGGTTAACGCCTTACTGTCATCGTCACGAACACAGCGCATGAAGGCGTCTTCATCCATTCCTGACAAGATCGCCAACGCTAGCTTGGGACCTACACCGTTGACTTTAATCAGCGCCCGAAAAAGAGCGCGTTCGTGCTGTCGCGCAAACCCGTACAGCAGGTGGGCATCATCACGAATGGTTAAATGTGTATACAGAGATGTGCTTTCGCCTAATGCAGGAAGCGAGACAAGCGTATTCATTGAAGTCTCAAGCTCATAACCCACGCCATGAACGTCAATAACGATCCAGGGCGGTTGTTTTTCCAGCAAATAGCCACTTAGACGTCCAATCATAAATACGCTCGCGATAGTAAAAACAGACGGTTACTATAATGCTACTCTGTACAAGTGACCAGTGGTCGTTAGAGTCGCCAGCGCCCTGTAGAGGCGCGCCGCCCGCGCCCACGAGGCGTACTGGAAACTGCATTGTTGGTATAAGCGTGGGTTAATGCGATGGCCAAGGCGTCTGCCGCATCCGCTTGAGGTGTGGCAGACAGCGTTAAAAGCGCGGTCACCATGTGCTGAACCTGTTCTTTATCAGCGCCTCCCTGCCCGGTTACCGCTTCCTTAATACGCCGCGCGGCATATTCGGCGACGCTTAGCCCGTGGTTTGCCATACATACCAACGCAGCGCCACGCGCTTGCCCCAGCTTTAGCGCTGAATCGACGTTTTTAGCCATAAAAACGCGCTCTATCGCAGTATCTGTGGGTGTGTACAACCCCACTACTTCGCTTAGTCCTGCGTATATTTGTGCCAAACGCTGCTCCAGCGGCCCTTCTGAGGTGCGAATGCAGCCGCTAGCAACATAGCTGGGTTTAACACCGACAAGATCAATAACACCATAGCCAGTAATTCGAGACCCAGGGTCGATGCCTAATATGCGCACGGGTAACGCAGCGCCTGCTTTATCCATTAACGTTTATCCGCTCAAAGTTACAAATTCCACACCACAAAAAGCACTGATACAAAAACACCGACGCCGGGGCGTCGGTGTTTTTAGCCATTGTGCAACTCATAGCCGTTACATCAAATAGCGCCAGGCTTACTCGCTGGCTGCTTCAGGCTTGGCTTTTTGACGCAAGCGGATATTAAGGTCTTTCAACTGGTCTGGGCTAACCTCACCAGGTGCATCCGTCATTAAGCAAGCGGCGCTTTGCGTTTTCGGGAAGGCAATAACTTCACGAATGGTGTTGGCACCGACCATTAACATCACCAAGCGGTCCAGGCCAAAGGCCAAACCACCATGAGGCGGTGCACCGTACTGAAGTGCATCCAGCAGGAAGCCAAATTTCTCTTGGGCTTCTTCCTCGCCAATACCCAGAATCTCAAACACCGTGCTTTGCATGTCTTGATTATGGATACGGATAGAGCCGCCACCCAGCTCGGTACCGTTGAGCACCATATCATAGGCGCGTGAAAGCGCTTTTGCCGGGTCAGCCTTGAGCTCCTCCGGCGAGCAGGACGGCGCGGTGAACGGGTGGTGCAACGGGCTTAAGCGACCATTGTCATCCGCCTCGAACATCGGGAAGTCGACCACCCACAGCGGTGCCCACGCTTGGGTGTACAGATCAAGATCAGCACCCAGCTTAACGCGCAGCGCGCCAATGGCTTCGTTAACGATGCGCGTTTTGTCAGCACCGAAGAAGATGATATCGCCATCTTCTGCGCCAAGACGATCAAGCAGCTCTTCAACGATGTTTTCCATGAACTTGACGATAGGCGACTGAAGCCCTTCAAGTCCTTTGGCACGCTCATTGACCTTGATCCAGGCCAACCCTTTCGCGCCGTAGATACCCACGAACTTGGTATATTCGTCGATTTCCTTACGCGAGAGCTTGGCACCGCCCGGTACTTTAAGCGCGGCTACTCGGCCATCATCGGCACTGGCGGGGCCAGAGAAAACCTTGAAATCGACCTGTTTCATCAGGTCGTCAACGTCGGTCAGTTCAAGCGGAATACGCAGATCCGGCTTGTCTGAACCAAAACGGTCCATAGCTTCTTGCCAGGTCATGCGCGGAAATTCTGACAGCTCAACGCTCAGTACTTCCTGGAAGAGCTGACGAATCATGTCTTCCGTGATGCCCATGATGTCGTTTTCTTCGACAAACGACGCTTCGATATCAATCTGAGTAAACTCAGGCTGACGGTCGGCGCGTAGGTCTTCGTCACGGAAGCACTTGGCAATTTGATAGTAACGATCAAAGCCCGCCACCATCAGCAGCTGTTTAAAGAGCTGTGGAGACTGAGGCAGTGCAAAGAAGCTACCCGCATGCGTACGGCTAGGCACCAGGTAGTCTCGGGCGCCTTCGGGCGTCGCGCGCGTTAGGATCGGCGTTTCGATATCCAGAAAGCCCTGGTTTTCCAGGAACGCACGGACGTTATGCGAAATGCGCGAGCGCAGACGCAGCTTTTCGATCATGTCGGGGCGACGCAGATCAATATAGCGGTGCTTCAGGCGAACTTCTTCACCCACCTTGCCATGCTCATCAAGCTGGAACGGCGGTGTGGCCGCGGTGTTCAACACTTCAACGTCTTTGGCTAGCACCTCAATCATGCCGGTGGGCATATTGGGGTTTTGGGTACCTTCTGGGCGCAGCCTAACGCGGCCGGTAATACGCAGAACATACTCACCGCGCGCACGATCAGCATTGGCAAATGCATCAGCAGTATCCGGGTCTACCACAAACTGCGCGATGCCATCACGGTCACGCATATCAAGGAAAATTACTCCGCCGTGGTCGCGACGACGGTGTACCCATCCGCAAACGGTGACCGTTTGATCTACCAATGTCTCGTTTAGCTGGCCGCAATAATGGCTGCGCATGTCAAATCCTGTTCTGTTTCGTGGCAAATAAGGTGTCTTGGGCCAACCAGGCCCCGACCGCTACAGTCAAACTGCAGAGTCTTTTGACGTGGAAGTAGTACCGCTTTTAGCACTGGTGTTAGCCGTTGTGCTTTTTGCATCAGCGACCAGGTTCTTTTTACTTCCCGTTTTAAAATCGGTTTCATACCAACCACCGCCCGCCAGGCGGAACCCTGCCGCGGATACAAGCCGCGCCAAGTCATTACGATTGCACGCAGGACACTCTTTTAACGGATCTGCGCTGATTTTCTGTAATTTTTCCATGCGATGGCCGCAGGCCTTGCACTCATATTCATAGATAGGCATGTTGATAATTCCTGAAAGCTCAACGACGACAGAATATTGTCGAATATAAACGCAGCCAGCTGCGAATATGTAGCCTGTCGATATAAAATCCAAGGCTGCGGTTGATAAAGCGTCAATATTATACCCTTTTGTGCCCCCTGCCGAGCAAGGTTAACAAGCCCTGGCAGCAACTGGAGAGAATAAAATGCCTCATGCGGTCATGTTGGATGCGAAAAGTCTTGGGCCTCAAATAGATTTAAGCGCTATTCGCGGTGCGGTTACTCAACTGGATGTCTTCGATCAAAGTACAACGCAACAAGCTAAAGAGCGCTTGGCAAATGCTGACATCGCATTAGTAAACAAGGTGGTACTGGATGCGGAAACGTTAAAACAGCTGCCTTCGCTTCGCTTGATTTGTGTCATGGCTACTGGTCTAAACAATATCGACCTTGAGGCAGCAAAAGCACTTAATATCAGCGTTAAGAATGTTGCGGCATACGGCACGGCAAGCGTGTCTCAGCACACATTAATGCTGATACTTAACCTGGCAAACCGCCTACCTCTATACCAACAGGAAGTCGCCAAAGGTGTTTGGCAGCAAAGCGACTTTTTCTGCCTCCAGGACCATGTAACGCTACAGTTAGCGGGCAAGCGGCTGGTGATGGTGGGCCAGGGCGAACTGGGAACGGAAGTGGCGCGCTTGGCGGAGGCCTTTGGCCTTCAGGTGACTTTTACGGCACGCCCCGGTCACGAAGCTAACGACGCACGCCCTTCTCTCGATGACGTGCTGCCTGAAGCCGATATTATCAGCCTACACTGCCCGCTTAATGCTGATACGCAGCACCTTATTAACCAAGAGCGTTTGGCCAAGGCCAAACCCTCCCTTCTGCTCGTAAATTGCGCTCGCGGTGGCATTATTGATGAAGTAGCGGCGCTTGAGGCATTACGCCAAGGGCGTATCGGCGGGTTAGCCGTAGACGTGCTTCCTGTAGAGCCACCGAGGGAGGGACATCCACTATTGGCAGCGCTGGATGAACCGCTTAATCTGATTGTCACCCCCCACAATGCATGGGTAACGCCAGAAGCGCGCCAAAACATTATCGCTCTAACGGCGGAAAACATTACGCAATGGAAGCACGCCCAGTAAGCCTAAAATAAATATTAGCCTAATGCGTCGTGAAAGCATCAGGAGCGCGGCATTGGGCTAATGCCTCATATTCGACATGGGTTACCTGCGCATTAGCAGGGCCTTGCCAAAGCCACTCCAGCAGCATGTTCACACGCTGATGTTCGCCACACATGAGAACCTCCACCCGCCCATCCGCCAGATTTTTGGCATGACCGGTTACTCCTGCCGGTAACGCCTGCTTTTGAACGGCGCGGCGATACCCTACGCCCTGCACTTTTCCGGTGACCAAGGCTTTTATGCAACACGTTGACACTATTCGTCTCCTGCTATCCTGGGCGTAAACGCCTCTGTTTCCAAAACTTCCTGCCTAACCTGAACGGCACTGTTTCGCGGAATAAGCTTTCTGCCTCGACGTAGCAAAAGCGAGCGTGTAAAGGCCGCTCCGAACAGAAGTATCAGTGACGAGTAATACACCCAGAGCAATACCATCACCACCGACCCGGCAGCGCCGTATGTCGATGCCGTTGCGGTATAGGTGAGATAAATCGCAATCACGGTGCGGCCGATAGTAAACAGTACGGCCGTGACAACAGCCCCGGTTAAGACATCCTGCCAACGCAGCACTACATCGGGCAACACTTTGAAAATAGCCGCAAATAGCAAGGTAACGACGCCAAGTGACACAAGAGAGTCCAATAGTGTCGTGGTATAGCCGGCGAGCGGGACAAGGTCACCTGCCATTTGCAGGATGCTTCGCAAAGCAATACTTAATACCAACGAAATTAATAGAATAAAACCAATGAGAAAGACAACCATTAACGATAAAAAGCGCGTTTTTATAAATACAAACAAGCTGTTACTGGCCGGCTTGGCGATCACTCCCCATATGGTGTTCAGTGAAAGCTGCATTTGCGCAAAGACGGTTGTCGCACCGACTAACAAAGCACAAACGCCTAACACAGAAGGCAATACACCAGACTCTTCGAACCGAGAGTGGATAACGGCCTCTTCAATCGCGGAGGCCACATCGGTACCCAGTGAGTCCTGCAACTGGGCCACGATTTGCCCCTGAGCAGCGTTTTCACCAAAGACAATACCGATAACCGCAACGGCAATAATGACAGTAGGGGCTAATGAAAAAAGCGTATAAAACGCTAATGAGCCCGCGAAGCTAAACGCATGACGCTCTAACCATAGCTTCGTTGCATCCTGAACCACCTTCCACCAAAAAGTGAGGGTGTCTTTAGTCATATTCAGTCCCTTGCGTCATTGATGGATACCTTTATGTGCAATAGCTTAGCAGCATACCCAATACGGGTGCAGTACGTAGCCTTCGTCAGATTGCACCGCTGAACCGCTCTCTTCATAATGACGCTGTTATTTGACCAAATGTTAAAGGAACCACCATGGCCCTTGATGCAACATGCTCTACGCCTGCTTACACCTTTGATTGTTTGGTATTTATTGGGCGTTTTCAGCCTCCTCACTTAGGCCACTTGGCCGTTATCCGTGAAGCACTTAATCAAGCACGTCAGGTCATTGTACTGGTAGGCTCTGCATGGCAGGCGCGCTCGCTGAGAAATCCATGGCGCTTTGATGAACGCCAGGCAATGATTCGTTCCGGGTTTGATGATGCTGATAACCAGCGGTTAGAAATCACGCCGCTGCTGGATGCTCTTTACAACGATGATGTTTGGGTAAGAGATGTACAGCGAAAGGTACGAGACTTAGCCGCACCGGCTAATATTCGTTTACCACGCATTGGTTTGATCGGTGCAAGCCGTGGTCAGTCAAGCTACTACTTGTCTCTGTTTCCGCAGTGGGAATCCGTCAGCGTTCCGCTGATTGAAGGCATTTCAGCCAGCCAGATTCGTGAACGACTGTTTCGATCGCCAAGCGCTTCAGACGATTATTTGAGCACGGGGGCTTATCATGACCTGCCGCCCGGCGTGGTCAGTCGCGTTAGCGAATTTTGTCGCGAAAGCGCCTATCAACAATTACTGGAAGAGCAACGACTACTGGACCAGTACCATCAAGCCTGGTCACATGCTCCCTACCCACCTATTTTTGTTACCGTGAATGCGGTGGTTGTGCAATCCGGGCATGTACTTCTGGTGCGCCGTAATTCAGCACCCGGTAAAGGGTTGTTTGCGCTGCCTGGCGGATTCATTAACCCTCATGAGCGACTGCTGGATGCGTGCTTGCGGGAGCTCAGGGAACGGCTGCGCTTGAAAGTACCAGAACCCGTTCTAAAAGGATCATTACGTGGGCAGCGCCTTTTTGATGAGCCGCACCGAAGCTGGCGAGGACGCACGCTAGCGGAAGCTTTCTACTTTGCACTACGCCCAGACCAACAGCTGCCACGTTTAAAACCCGTTAAAGGCGGTGATCATGCACGGTGGGTGGCACTGGCTGATTTAGAGCCAGACAGCCTATTCGAAGATCATTTTTTTATTATTCAAAACTTTCTTGGCCTGCCTGCTGACTTCGGCACGTCAACTTAACCCATTACGCTTGTAAAAAATCACGTGGCAGCTTCATCATTTGACGCCAAAGCTTCTCAACGCCTGGTTTGTGTACCAACGAGCAGCGATAAAGGCGAATTTCGAGCGGTATGTCCCAACTTTCATCACCGGCCCTGACCAAGCGCCCACTTTTGAGCTCTTCACGAATACAAAAATCAGGGATCCATGCCGCTCCAATACCTTGAAGCACCATGCCTTTTAATCCTTCTGCCATGGCGGTTTCATAAACCGTACGTAATTTCATACGCAAAGGGTCATTCTTTAACAACATTCGCACACTACGCCCTAAAAAAGCGCCCTGGGTATAAGCCAGGTAGGGAATTGAGGCCTCTTGCTGCAGCGAAAAACAGGGTTTCCCCGTCTCGTCGGGTAGCGAGACGGGCAGCATATTGACCTTGCCTATCGAGAAGGACGGGAAAACCTCGGCATCCAACTGCATAGTGGCAAAGGGGTCATAATAGGCCAGCATGAGATCGCAATTACCTTCACGCAGCACGTGGATCGCTTCGCCTACATTCATGGCGACCAAACGCGTTGGCAGCTCTCCAAGGCCTTTCTGAAGGCGTGAAATCCAAGGGGGGAAAAAGCTTAATGCCAATGAGTGAGCGGCCACAATATCAAGTGCTTCATTGGCAATCGACAAGCCACGCAAATGACTTAATGACTCGTTAAGCTGTTCAACGAGGTTTCGCGCCGTCACCAGAAACAACTGCCCTTCTGACGTAAGCCCTACGGGGGTTGTTGAGCGGTCAACAAGGGTTACGCCAATGGCTTGTTCCAGTGCTCGAATGCGGCGGCTAAAAGCAGGTTGAGTAACATGACGCTGGCGGGCAGACGCTGAAAAGCTGCGTGTATTCGCAAGTGCGACAAAATCTTCTAGCCATTTTGTTTCAAGATTCACCCAACACTCCTTTGCCGATTATTACTATTGGACAGGCGACATTAAATACGCCGCCCGTGATACTACTTTTTTCCATAATGGACGCTGTTGAATTTCATCAATTGTGATACGCCGACAATCATTAAAGTCTTTCACCAACATGGTGTGCACTTCGGCGGCAAATATGGTGTCAGGAATATACGCTGTAATTTCAAAATTTAAGCGAAATGAACGGTTATCCAAGTTTACCGTACCTACGGTGGCGGCATCATTATCAATCAGGATTACTTTTTGGTGCAGAAACCCAGGTTGATAACGGTATATTTTAACGCCTGCTTTTAACATATCGGCCAAAAAAGCAAAGGCCGAGAGAAATACCAGCAGGTGGTCTGGCCGCTCGGGAATCATCACTCGTACATCAATTCCCCGCATGGCAGCCAAGCGTAGCGCATCTTGAACGCCTTGGTCGGGTACAAAATAGGGGCTGGTGACCCATAGTCGATGCGTTGCACTATGAATCAATTGCTGAATCAACAGGCTGGCAGTGTCCTGTTTGTCCGCGGGGCCTGAAGGGACAATAACAACATTCTGATCAATATTAGGGTGGCTTTCCGCCTGCCAATTCAAGCTGGTGACTTCCCCCGTTGCCCAGTGCCAATCTTCCCAAAAAGCTTCTTGTAGCCCCAATACGCTGGGTCCTTCCAGTACCAGGTGCGTGTCACGCCAAGGCCCATGGCGAGGGTCCTGGCCCAGATATTCAACCCCCACATTAAAGCCCCCTAACCAACCCCGCTTACCATCGACAACAGCTACCTTGCGGTGATTACGAAAATTGAGCTGAAAACGATGTTTAAAGCCTCTAGAGGAGCGAAACGGGCTGACTTCTACGCCTTCTGCGGCCAGTTCCCGAAGATAGCCCTCATTGAGTTTGCGACTACCAATTTCATCGTAAAGAAAATACACGCGTACACCGCGGCGAACGGCACCCAGCAAGCGCTGTTGAAGACGGCGACCCAGCGCGTCATCTCGCACAATAAAAAACTGCAGCAGTAAATAGTGCTCTGCTTCATCAATACCGTTAAACAAGCTATTGAACGTGGCGTCACCATCAATAAGCAACTCAGCGCTATTGCCCCGAGTGAGAGGCATCATGGCCAACTGCTCTACTGCTTGTGTATCAGAATTAGAAAACGGGACTAAATAAGGTAAGGAGCTTTCCTGGTAGCGAGCAAGCACACGCCTTAACACGCTATCGCGCTCCCCACGGGCCATTACGTATCCATAAAAGCGCGGCCGACCAAAGAACCAATAGGCCGGTAAAGCGATATAAGGAAAGGTAAGAAGAGAGATAATCCATGCGACGGCACCTTGTGATGTCCGGCTAGACATTAGCGCCATGATCGCCGACACCACCCCTAACAGGTGTATCAGCATAATGCTTGTCCCTAGCAGCCAAGAGACCATACCTACATCTCCATTAAACGTATGGATATTTCAAACAGGGTATCGCTATGGTTCTCAATGCACAGAAGCCCCGTATGAACGGGGCTTCTGTAATTTAATCACACATCACAGCACAGACTGCCTTATGCCGTTTGAGCAATAATCTCCTTCCATTTGGCCGGTCCGGTTTGATGAACCGAAGTGCCCTGGCTATCAACCGCTACGGTGACCGGCATATCTTCTACTTCAAACTCATAGATGGCTTCCATCCCCAAGTCCTCAAAACCAACGACCCGGGATTTTTTAATTGCCTGAGCGACCAGGTAAGCCGAGCCACCCACCGCCATCAAGTAGACAGCCTCGTTATCGCGGATTGCGTCTATGGCCACTTGGCCACGTTCCGCTTTACCGACCATACCCAAAAGCCCGGTTTCTTCGAGCATGGTGCGCGTGAATTTGTCCATCCGCGTCGCCGTTGTGGGCCCTGCTGGCCCCACCACTTCGTCACGTACCGGGTCAACTGGGCCAACGTAATAGATAAACCGGCCTTTCATATCAACAGGCAATGGCTCGCCTTTCGCCAGCATATCCACCATGCGCTTATGAGCAGCATCACGACCAGTCAGTAGTTTGCCATTCAGTAACAGCGTATCACCTGGCTGCCAGGTTTTAACTTCTTCGGGTGTTACGGTATCCAGATTAACGCGCTTCACGTTATCACCCATTTCACGGGTAATTTCTGGCCAGTCTTCCAGCTTCGGCGGGTCAAGCGCTGCAGGGCCTGAGCCATCCAGAGTGAAATGCGCATGGCGAGTTGCCGCACAGTTAGGAATGATCGCAACCGGCTTATTCGCCGCGTGGGTCGGGTAATCTTTTACTTTTATATCCAACACCGTGGTAAGGCCGCCGAGACCCTGAGCGCCAATACCACTTTTATTGACCTTATCAAAAAGCTCTAACCGTAGTTCTTCAGCGCGGTTACTCGGGCCACGTGCTTGCAGGTCTTGAATATCAATAGGGTCAAGCAGTGCCTCTTTTGCGATTTGCATCGCTTTTTCAGCCGTACCGCCAATCCCAATACCCAACATGCCCGGCGGGCACCACCCTGCCCCCATTTTAGGAAGCTGTTCCATGACCCAATCGACAACGCTGTCAGAGGGGTTGAGCATCGCGAACTTGGATTTCGCTTCACTACCGCCGCCTTTTGCCGCAACGTGAATGTCGACCTTGTCACCTGGCACCAGCTTGTGGTGGATAATAGCCGGCGTATTATCTTTGGTGTTTTGGCGCTTCCCGTCCGGGTCTGCCAGCACGGATGCACGCAGCACGTTATCGGGCAACTGGTAAGCGCGGCGAACTCCTTCGTTGACCATGTCGTCCAAGCTCATATCCGCGTCCCAGGTAACATTCATGCCTACATGAACGAAGACGGTAACAATACCCGTGTCCTGGCAGATAGGCCGATGGCCAGTGGCGCACATTCTCGAGTTAATCAAAATCTGCGCGATAGCATCCTTTGCAGCCGGGTTTTGTTCCCGTTTATATGCTGCATCCATGGCATCAATAAAATCTTTAGGATGATAGTAAGAGATATACTGCAGAGCATCGGCAACGCTTTGTATCACGTCGTCCTGGCGAATCACGGTCATGGAGTAACAGCTCCTTGGTTTTCGTCTTGTCTACGGCTACTTTAACGAAGGTGGAAATAGCCGTTTAAGCGTGCAAGCAGTATACCGTATTGATCCCCAAGCGGCAGCTTCTACGATTTCTTATTTACCATTGAATGAGTTTGATAGTGATGTTTTGACAACCGGAACAAGATAACGGTATAAATTTTTTATTATGCGCTTGGCTGCCCGGCGGATTTCGGGGCCTTCTGGCATATCTCTATCCTAGCGCCAGCTGTTTTTCTTTCATTTGATGCAGTTGATCGCGCAGGCGCGCTGCTTCTTCAAACTCCAGATTCTGCGCTGCCTCAAACATTGCGTCTTCCAGCTTGCTGATAGCGGCTAACAAATCATGCGCCCCCATGCTGGCGATATCGTAATCACCGGCACCTTCTGCCACCTTACGCTCGGACCCACGCTTGCGGCTGCTCTTTTTGCCGGGGGTTTGCGCAGCTTCCAGAATATCTGCCACGGAGCGCGTCACGGTGGTTGGCGTAATACCATGCTTTTCATTGTGCGCTTGCTGTTTGGCTCGACGACGCTCTGTCTCATCAATCGCTTTGCGCATGGAGTCGGTAATACGATCACCGTACAAAATGGCTTTACCGTGGGCGTTACGTGCCGCGCGTCCAATGGTCTGAATTAGCGAGCGCTCTGCACGCAGGAAGCCTTCCTTGTCAGCATCTAGAATCGCCACCAACGAAACTTCTGGAATATCCAACCCCTCGCGCAGCAGGTTAATACCTACCAACACATCAAACTTGCCCAGGCGCAGATCACGAATAATTTCTACCCGTTCGACCGTATCGATATCGGAGTGCAAATAGCGTACACGTACCCCATGCTCATCAAAGTATTCTGTTAAATCTTCAGCCATACGCTTGGTAAGCGTTGTCACCAGTACGCGCTCACCGACAGCAGTACGCAAGCCGATCTCGGAAAGCAGATCGTCCACCTGGGTACTGGCCGGGCGCACTTCAATTTCAGGATCCAGCAGCCCCGTAGGACGCACAACCTGTTCAACGACTTGACCAGCATGCTCGGCCTCGTATTTACCCGGGGTTGCCGAAACAAAAATAGCTTGAGGAACAATGGATTCCCACTCCTCGAATTTCATGGGACGGTTATCCAACGCCGAAGGCAAGCGGAAACCATACTCTACCAACGTCTCTTTACGTGAACGGTCACCCTTATACATACCGCCCACCTGAGGCACGCTGACGTGAGACTCATCAATAAACAGCAGCGCGTCGTCAGGCAGGTAGTCAAAAAACGTGGGCGGCGGCTCGCCAGGCGCACGCCCGGATAAGTAGCGTGAGTAGTTCTCGATACCGTTGCAGTAACCCAGCTCCAGCATCATCTCGATATCGTAAAGCGTACGCTGCTCAAGGCGCTGCGCTTCTACCAGGCGTTCATGCTTGCGCATCCATTCAAGGCGCTCTTTTAACTCATCTTTTATTGAGTCAATCGCGCCTAAAATGGTTTCACGCGGCGTCACATAGTGAGACTTGGGGTAAATTGTCATGCGCGGGACTTGGCCCCGTATGTCCCCGGTTAGCGGATCAAAAATTCGAATAGAGTCAATTTCGTTATCAAACAGTTCAACCCGTACCGCATCCTCATCAGAATCAGCAGGAAAGATATCAATGACGTCACCGCGCACGCGATACGTGCCTCGGCGAAAGTCCATGTCATTGCGGGTGTATTGAAGCTCCGCCAAACGGCGCAAAAAGGCACGCTGATCAATCAACTCGCCGCGGGTAAAGTGCAGACGCATTTTTAAATACTGGTCGGGGTCACCCAACCCGTAAATAGCAGAAACGGAAACAACGATGAGCGCATCACGACGTTCAAGCAACGCCTTGGTTGCCGAGAGACGCATCTGCTCAATATGATCATTGATAGAGGCATCTTTTTCGATAAACGTATCCGATGATGGTACGTAGGCTTCGGGCTGATAGTAGTCATAATACGAAACAAAGTACTCGACAGCATTATCCGGAAAGAAGGATTTAAACTCTCCATAAAGCTGAGCCGCGAGGGTTTTGTTAGGTGCCATCACAATGGTCGGGCGCTGAAGCTGCTCAACCACATTCGCCATGGTGAATGTTTTGCCCGACCCGGTTACCCCCAGCAGCGTTTGATGGGCAAGTCCTGACTCCAGGCCACTTACCAAGTCTTTTATCGCATTTGGCTGGTCACCGGCAGGCTTAAATTTCGACTGTAACCGAAACTCTTTGCTCATCATTGCTCCTGAATGAAAAGTTAAATAATGTGCGTAGTGATATCGACAGTTGCCTGCGTCATCAGGCGCTGGATGGGGCAGCGATGGCTGATCTCTTCCAGGCGTGCCCGCTGTTCCGGGTCGCTGATCCCATGCAGTGTTAACGCTACATTCAATTTATAAGTTCCATGCGCCTCCTCACTGTCGTCCCGCTGCACCGTGACAGTAATCGCGGTAAGCGGCCACTTCTTGCGCTTGGCATACATCTGCACCGTAATGGCCTTACACGTTCCCAGAGAAATATCGAAATAGTCATGTGGGTCGGGCGCACTGCCTTCGCCTCCGACCAGAGTGGGAACATCGGCATACAGGGCCTCCAGGCTATCGACCTCAATACGCTGGCGAAATACATGGTTACGCTGGCTGATTACCGTAATAGGCGGATGCATCAGGATACTTTCACTCCCAGTTTGAGCTTCTCTACAGCGTTGATCAGTGCCTCACGTTTAACACGGCCATCCACATCTGCGCCGTGGCGACCTACCTCTGCACTATCAACCCCCTCCAACATCATCAACGCCGTGGTAATCTTGTTGACTTGATCAGCGTTTTTTACGCCTTGAAACGTTAACGATTGCTGTGCCATTACGCTACCCTCCTCACTTAACCTTATGCAAAACTGATACAACAGAAAGATTCTAGCACGCTCTTACACCTTGCAATTAGCATCATTCGCCCACAGGTTGAGAAGCGCGGTGTCCTAATCCTACTTTCAGCGATCAGCTACTCATCAGGAGTCTATATGGCAACGGTTATCCCCTCTACTGCGATCACCGACAATGTGCGCCTTCATCACTTGGCAGCGCTGGATGTAACAGGGGCAGATGCTGAAAAATTCCTGCAGGGCCAAACAAGCGCTCAGGTAAGTTTAGCGGATGGCGAGTTTGCCCCTCTTACGTGTTTTTGCACACCCAAAGGAAGAATGCTCGCCAATGGTCAGCTGCTGCGCCTTAACGCTGAACACTTTAGACTTATCCTTAGTGTCTCTCTTGCCGACTCGCTGGCGGCCCATTTAAAAAAATTTGCCGCGTTTTATCGGGCTGAATTGATCCATAACACAAACATCACGTTTATTGGCGCCAGCAAAGCAGCAGACACCTTAGCTGAGTCACTGGGATTAACCCTTCCTGAACAACCATACGCACAAAGCGTTAATGAACAATCAAGCGTTGTACGCGTGGCCGGGAAAATGCCTCGCTGGCTGTTTTGCACGACTGAGACAACGACAGAGGCATCCTCTCAACAGGTGGTGGACGACGAAGCCCAGCAGGCTGCCTGGCAACTTGCCGACATTCGCAGCGGAATTGCCTGGCTCTCAGAGGCTCAGCAGGATCAATTTCTGCCTCAAATGCTGAACTGGGAAGCACTAGGGGGCATTAGCTTTAAAAAGGGCTGCTACACAGGACAGGAAGTGGTAGCCCGAGCACACTTTCGTGGACAAGTTAAAAAACGCTTGGTTCACGCTGAACTTACATCGACAACGCTACCCGAGACAGGCGCCAGCATAAAAACCGAGCTGGATAAAGCCATGGGCGAGGTCGTTGCAAGCGTAAGGCGCGATAATGATAGTGTGGAGCTACTGGCAGTGATGAATACCAAGGCGACAGAAGAAGCGATACCGCTTTACTGGGAAGGCAACGCAATCACCCTACTGCCGCTACCCTACGCTATTGAACGGCTTGACCCTGAACAACTGGTGGCCACGTTAAAGGGCCAGGTTTAAAAGGGTCAGGTTTAAAAGGACTAGGCTTACAAGGGCTAAGCTCACTCGTTTAAGAATCCTGAAAAGCCTTAAGGTTAAACAATCGGGCGGCATTGGCACTGCTATGTGCCGCCACCTCTTCTTCTGTTTGGTTGCGCAGCGTGGCCACGACGCGACACACGCGAGCAACATATTGGGGTTCGTTACGCTCACCCTGATGACCGCTAAGGGGCATGTCAGGGCTATCTGTTTCCAGTACAAAGCCATCATTGGGCAGTGCCGCTACCGTTCGCCGCAGCCGCTGAGCACGCTCATAGGTAACAGCGCCCCCAAGCCCCAGTACAAAGCCTCCGTCTAAAAACTTTTGGGCTTGCTCTATAGAGCCAGAGAAGGCGTGAATCAGCCCCGCTTGGGGAAGCACTAACTGGCGCAGTCGTTTACTGACCTTGTCATTGGCCTGCACACAGTGAACCACGACAGGAAGCTTGTACTGCTTGGCCAAGCGCAGCTGATCATCGAAAAGGCGCCACTGCGGCTCCCAGGAATCTGTAAAGCGTGCATCAATACCGCACTCCCCAACCGCTGCCACCTGTGGATTTGAATACAGCGCCTGCTCCAGCGCAAGGATATCCTCATCGCGCTGGTGCTGTTCCATAAAATAGGGGTGGAGGCCCAAGCACACGCTAACATCACTGCGCTCGCCTAGCGCCAGCACCTGTTGCCAACGCTTCCGAGTAGTGCCAGGCACAATGAAATGAGAGACACCGGCCGTGTGTGCTGCTGCAAAAACAGCATCGCGGTCCTGATCAAACGCGCTAAAGTCCAGATGACAATGGGCATCGATAAGCACTGCCGGGCCTCCCTGTTGATATATCACGCAAGCCCCTCCCTGGGCTTGCCAACCTTTGCTTATCTTAAAGAGTAGCTAACTTAATGCTCTCGTGTGGGCTGGAAGCGAATCTCGGGCCAGCGCTCCTGGGTCATTTGTAAATTAACCCGAGTAGGTGCGATGTAGGTTAAGTAACCGCCTCCATCAATAGCCAAATTCGTGCTGGCTTTACGCTTAAACTCTTCGAGCATTTTGGCATCGTCGCAATATACCCAACGGGCCGTTTGTACGTTGACCCCCTCATACAGACAATCGACCTTGTACTCTTCCTTTAGCCGATGGGCGACCACGTCAAACTGCAAGGTGCCCACCGCCCCCAGGATTAGATCGTTGTTATCCATAGGCATGAAGACCTGAGTAGCGCCCTCTTCGGACAGCTGCTGCAAGCCCTTCTGAAGCGCTTTCATTTTCAGCGGGTCTTTCAGGCGGACTCGCTTGAAGAGCTCGGGCGCGAAGTGAGGAATACCGGTAAAACGCATATCCTCGCCAACGGTAAAGGTATCGCCGATTTGGATCGTGCCATGGTTATGCAAGCCAATGATGTCACCCGGCCAGGCTTCTTCTACATGGGAACGATCAGATGCCATAAACGTCAACGCATCGGCAATTTTGACATCCTTGCCAATACGCACATGGCGCATCTTCATGTTTTTCTCATATTTGCCGGAGCAAACACGTAAAAAAGCGATACGGTCCCGATGATTAGGATCCATATTGGCCTGGATCTTAAATACAAACCCGGTGAAACGCTCGTCGTGAGCGGTTACTTCACGCAGGTCAGTTTTATGCGGCTGAGGGGCAGGCGCATACTCGACGAAGCCGTCCAGCATCTCGCGTACACCAAAGTTCCCCATCGCAGTACCGAAGTAGACGGGCGTAAGCTCACCTCGCCGATAAGCCTCAAGATCAAACGTGTGCGAAGCGCCCCGCACCAGCTCGACTTCCATACGCAGCTCTTCGGCCTGCTCTTCGCCCAGAACGGCATCAACCTCAGGGCTATCCAAGCCCTCGATGCGCTTGTCTTCCGGAATATGGCTGCCCTGACCCTGGGTATACAGATGGATAACATCATTGTAAAGGTGGTAGACACCCTTGAAATGACGCCCCATACCAACAGGCCATGTCATGGGCGCGCACTGAATATTTAAAACCGTCTCGACTTCGTCCATCACCTCAATAGGGTCACGGATATCACGGTCCATTTTGTTAATAAAAGTCAGGATGGGCGTGGCACGTAAACGACACACTTCCATCAATTTGATGGTCCGATCTTCGACACCCTTGGCGCCATCAATCACCATCAAAGCGGAGTCAACGGCGGTCAGCGTTCGGTAGGTATCTTCCGAGAAGTCTTCGTGCCCTGGCGTATCCAGCAAGTTCACAACACGACCGCCATAGGGGAACTGCATAACGGAGGTCGTCACCGAGATTCCCCGCTCCTGCTCCATCTTCATCCAGTCAGACGTCGCGTGTCGGTCATTACGCTTGCTTTTCACCGAGCCTGCCAGCTGAATAGCATTCCCAAACAGCAGCATTTTTTCGGTGATGGTTGTTTTACCCGCATCAGGGTGCGAAATGATAGCGAATGTGCGGCGCAGATCCGCTTCCTGGGCTAACTGAGTGTCTTTCATCTTGCCTCTACAGAAATTAGTACTCAGCAACGTAACGCGACTCTGGCTGAGTGATTCAGAATGGGGCGAGATTGTAACGTTATGACCGTTTTGGTGCCATGTTCATTGAAACCTGCGCCTTGAAACCCTTGGGGGAAGACACATGATGGATGCTGGGACATTTTAAGGGCTACTACCATGTGTCCGCGCGAGCGAGGCCTGCAAAATCACTTTTGAGCCCAATCAAAAAACGCCGAACGGGTCGGCGCTTTAAAATGCTAGCTGATGGTGGTCGCAGACAACGTTCTAAGCGTAGGTATTAACCTGCGTACCCACATTACCTTCTTGAGCAAGATTGGGTTCAGCGCCCATATCCGCTGACGCCATGATTTCCGTGACCTGTTGGGCCTGAATATCCAATGCGTCTTTGAAGATCTGCATTTGGGCCTGTTCAGCAGTTTGCGCTTGATTCATATAAAGCGCTGTACTCACCGTATTGCTTATAGATACATCCATAAAGCCTGCCCTCAGAAGTCAAACGTCAAATCAGCTTAGCAAATAACCGGACAACCTACAAAGCGGCGTGGCGATTTAGAACCGCTCAGCTCGAAAGGGTGACATATCAATTTCTGTCGGCTTGCCTTCGATCATGTCAGCCAATAGCTGACCTGTCGCTGGACCAAGGGTAAACCCTTGGTGCCCGTGCCCAAATGCTAACCATAACCCAGGATGGCGTGGTGCCGGTCCAATAATCGGCTTCATATCTGGCAAACAGGGGCGCGCGCCCTTCCAGGCGGCCGCATCATAGCGCTCGCCAAGCGGAAAAATAGTCCTGGCCACTTTTTCCGCCGCTTCCAGCTGATGCTCATCAGCGGGCGACTCTATTCGATCAAGCTCAGCACCGGTCGTCAGACGCACTCCTGCGTTCATGGGCGCCAGCAAATAGCCAACTTCAGCATCCATTAACCAGTAATTCAGCTTGGCTGGCGCTTGGGCAGCATAGTGCATGTGATAGCCACGCTTAACAAAGGTAGGAAAATGATAGCCCAGCCCTTTCATCCATTCGCCAGACCATGGTCCCAAGGCAACCACCACGCCATCAGTGTCAAGGGTTTGCGTTTCAGTAACGATCCGCCAGCGCTCGCCTGCTTGCTCAACTTTTTGAATATCCGCCTGAAGAAGCTTGCCTCCGTTGTCCATAAAATCTTGCGCATAGGCGGCCACCAAGGCACCCGGATCGGCCACCGTCCAGGGGTCCAGCCAATGAATAGCGCCAATAATATCCTTACCTAAATTCGGCTCTTTGCTTTCAATGCCTGCACGATCCAGCACGTTAAACTGCACCCCATAATGCTCACGAGCTTCTTCAGCCTCTTTAATACGTTTTTCCAAGCGCGACTGCGTGCGGTAAATCTCTAACCACCCTTCACGGCGCACCAAGTGCTCGGCGCCAGCAGCTTCAATCATCGGACCGTGCGTTTTTAAGCACAATTGGATGAGAGAAGCCCACTCAGGAATGATTTTTTTATAGCGGCCTGATGAAGAGTTATGCCAATAGCTTAACAGGGGTGAAGCGGCATTCAGCATGCCTGCCGGGCGATAACGAATATCCACGCGCTTGTTAGGCAGCACGCTTAAAATGGTTTTCATATCACGAGGGAATGCATAAGGACGCACCGCTTCTCGCTGAATGATGCCCGCATTACCAAACGACGTTTCCCGACCAGGCTGGCGTCTGTCCACCAAGGTGACCTGGTGCCCGCGACGCTGTAAATGCCATGCAATACTGACACCCACCATGCCTGCCCCTAGCACTACCGTTTGTCGCGTCATCTTGTATTCTCCTCAGCGCTAATACCTACGTTTAATACAGGCGAAAACAACGCCAGCAACTGATTGAAAAATATCACTAAACAAAGGGCACTTGCACAGCTTAAAAAGCTTTTTTCAAGGCTTTTTACAGCAATTAACGCTATAAAAATATCACTAGCAGACAACTCCACTGCTTTAGAGCTTTGCAGGCGGACAAAGCCACAAAAACAGCTTAAGCAGCAATTAAATGCAGGGTGCATGAAGAGCAAGCACAGCCAGGGAAGCAGTAAGGAAGCATGACGAATAAAACAAGCTGTCTTTAAACAGACATTACAACATGCAGGAAGGGATATGAAAGAAAAATGCAGGGATCAAAAACAAAAAAACCACAATTAAGTGGTATCAGATATGAAGAGAAGATATTAAATAAGCAATACGAATGGGGTGGATGATGGGTTTCGAACCCACGACCACCGGAGTCACAATCCGGGGCTCTACCACTGAGCTACATCCACCACAACCTAAAACTGTAGCCGCATATTACTATCGAATGGGGTGGATGATGGGGTTCGAACCCACGACCACCGGAGTCACAATCCGGGGCTCTACCACTGAGCTACACCCACCATTGATAGCACTAACGTACTTAAACTTTCCTAACCGGCAAATGACCATCGAACAGCATTACTAATGGCACGCCCAGCAGGACTTGAACCCGCAACCTACGGCTTAGAAGGCCGTTGCTCTATCCGGTTGAGCTATGGGCGCACATAAAGCATCCCAAAAAACACTGAACGCCAATGAGCACTTGACCACAACCAAACTTGGAAAAGCAAAGTAACGCCTTTCGCGTTAAGTGTGGTCGGGATGGAGGGATTCGAACCCCCGACATCCTGCTCCCAAAGCAGGCGCGCTACCAGACTGCGCTACATCCCGATTTATCACCTTTGACGCTTACCGCGCTGCTCGTCTCAAGCGAGGCATATATTACTATTTTTAAAATTAAAGTCAACACTTAACGCGATTGATTGTGTAGATGCTTTGCCTGGCCGCTTGGGCATGCGAAAATTACTCCCTATAGTAAATGCTCAAGCAAGCGTGCTTTTGCATCAGCGCTCCAACCTCCATAGGATCTTTGTAAATGACCGCCCAACTTATCGATGGAAAAGCCATCGCTGCTCATGTCCGTCAACGCGTTGCCGAGAAGATAGCCAAACGTCAGCAAGCAGGCGCTCGTGCACCAGGACTAGCCGTTGTTGTGGTCGGTGAAGACCCGGCGTCTCACGTCTATGTTAGTAATAAACATCGAGCCTGCGAACAAGCGGGCATCCTATCGTTTCAACATGCCCTCCCCGCCGCTACCACGCAGCAAGCGTTGGAAGCATTGGTTGACCAGCTTAATGATGATGCAAGCATAGACGGCATCCTGGTTCAGCTACCGCTACCAGCTCACCTGGACGCCAACCCGATTCTGGAGCGCATTAAGCCCGACAAAGATGTCGATGGTTTTCACCCCTACAATCTTGGCCGGCTTGCTCAGCGGTTGCCGGCTCTACGCCCCTGCACCCCCAAAGGGGTCATGACCATGCTGGCAGAAAGCGGCCTGTCGGTGCGTGGCTTAAACGCCACTATCGTTGGCGCTTCTAACATCGTGGGCCGCCCAATGGCGCTGGAACTGATGCTGGCAGGCGCGACCATCACTGTATGCCATCGCTTTACCCAGGATTTGCAGGCCCATGTTAACCGTGCCGACCTGGTGGTCGTGGCTGTCGGCAAACCTGGCATTGTTAAAGGGGAGTGGATTAAGGAAGGTGCCATTGTGATTGATGTTGGTATTAACCGTCAGGAAGATGGCTCGCTGGTGGGAGATGTCGATTTTGCAGCTGCGGCCGAGCGGGCCAGCTTTATCACCCCCGTTCCGGGTGGCGTAGGCCCCATGACCGTTGCCACTTTGCTCGAAAATACGCTTGAAGCGGCTGAGCATCACGACGCCAACGCTTAGGCTTACTGTACTGTTAATTTTTAGGGTTTGATAAAGGAGCCTATTCGATGAAGCGTATTGGCATTATTGGCGCAATGGCGCAAGAAGTCGGCATTCTGGTCGGGCAGCTCGACAATGCTGAGCGCTATGAGCATGCAGGGTTTGTATTTCATACCGGTATGCGCCATGGGCTAGAGGTAGTGATACTACAGTCCGGCATTGGCAAGGTGAATGCGGCTGTGGGTACCGCCATTCTTCTGGAACGCCACCACCCCGACGCTATCATCAATACGGGTTCAGCGGGCGGATTTGCAAGCGATCTCAACATTGGTGACGTCATCATTTCAGATGAAGTACGCCATCATGATGTCGATGCAGTGGTGTTCGGCTATGAAATAGGTCAGGTGCCCGGCATGCCCGCGGCTTACCTGGCAGATGTTCAGCTACGCGCCATTGCCCGCCAGGCAATCAAAGAGGTTGGCGAGGTTAACGTCCGAGAGGGTCTCATTGCGACAGGTGATGCGTTTATGTCTGACCCTGCACGCGTGGCTGCGACACAGGCCCACTTCCCCTCTATGCTGGCGGTTGAGATGGAGGCTGCAGCGATTGCGCAAACCTGTCACCTATATCAATGCCCATTCGTGGTGATTCGTGCGTTATCCGATATTCCGGGCAACGATGATAACCACCTTTCTTTTGAACAGTTCCTGGACATAGCCGCCGCCCACTCATCGCGCATGGTGGACCACATGCTACAGACACTTGGCCAGCGCTAAGATCGTAGCAATAGCCGGTGTTTACCACTAACGAAAACGGAGCCAAATGGCTCCGTTTTCGTTTCTTACTTCATCAACAGATTTCTTACTTCATCAACAGTTACGCTTTAATGGACCACTCAAGCGACTCTCCCGCCAGCAATGGGACAATCGTTTTGCCCCCCGCGTAAGGATAGGCTTCCGGCAGTTGCCAGGGTTTACGCTCTAACGTGATTTTATCGGCATTAGGCGCCAAGCCATAAAAACGCGGACCATTCAGGCTGGCAAACGCTTCCAGCTTATCGAGCGCGCCCACTTCATCAAAGGCCCTTGCATATAATTCAATCGCCGCCGGTGCCGTGTAAGCGCCAGCGCAGCCACAACTGGATTCCTTATCGCCCTTGGCGTGAGGCGCGCTATCCGTACCTAAAAAGAACTTGGGGCTGCCACTGGAGGCTGCTTTCAGTAATGCCTGGCGGTGCTGTTCGCGCTTTAAGATGGGCAGGCAGTAGTAGTGCGGGCGAATCCCACCCACCAGCATTTTGTTGCGGTTAAACAGCAGGTGATGAACCGTAATAGTGGCCGCAACATTATCCGGCGCGTTTGCCACAAACTCTGCCGCTTGCTGGGTCGTAATATGCTCAAAAACAACCTTTAGCGCGGGATGACGCGCCAGCAGAGGCTTCATTACCGTTTCGATAAATACCGCTTCACGATCAAAAATATCGATATCAGCAGTGGTTACTTCACCATGAACAAGCAGCGGCATTCCCACCTTGGCAAGCATGGCAATGGTGTCATCGCAGTGCGCAAGATCGGTGACACCCGAATCCGAGTTGGTGGTTGCCCCGGCAGGGTAAAGCTTAACCGCTTTAATCACGCCGCTTTGTGCTGCGCGCTCAATTTCCTCAGGCGGCGTCGTATCGGTTAAATAGAGCGTCATAAGTGGCTCGAACGTGCTGCCTTCAGGCAAGGCCGCCAAAATACGCTCACGGTATTCAAGCGCCTGAGCCGTGGTCGTTACCGGAGGCGTTAAGTTAGGCATAATAATCGCACGGCCCATTTGGGCGGCGGTATGGCCTACCACGGCTTTCAGCGCCTCGCCATCACGCAAATGGAGGTGCCAGTCATCGGGGCGGGTCAGGGTAATAGCGTCCACGGCAAGTCCTAAGCTGTTT
Organism: Halomonas hibernica; assembly: GCF_013183775.1. Taxonomy (NCBI): domain Bacteria; kingdom Pseudomonadati; phylum Pseudomonadota; class Gammaproteobacteria; order Oceanospirillales; family Halomonadaceae; genus Halomonas; species Halomonas hibernica. The sequence goes on along the minus strand of NZ_VIFN01000001.1, from coordinate 743,050 downwards.
AAAGAAGAAAAGCCAATACAGTATACGTGATCCACTTGGCGGAGAAATCTGCTTATCAATGTCACACACCGTAACAAGTATCGTATTATAACGGCACTCTTAGAGGTTCAAGGTCCAATTGTTTATGCAAAATGTGCGACGCTATGCGGATATTATTGCCAGCATAGAGGGGCTGGTATGGCTAGGTCTCGCTTGGTCGATTTCTATTTCCGTACATACCGGCAATACCGAGCCGACGCTGGCAGCACTTTTTATCGTGGGTGCGCTGGTGCTATTTAGCTGGGCACACCGACCGATGCGCTATCTACTGTGCCGCTACCATATCCGTAAGCGGCGCACGGATATGTGGATTCATATTCTAGCGCTACCCCTTCTGCTCGCGATGTTCTTTCATATCATGGTGGAAGCGACGTTAGGCAGCACCTGGCTGCCACCAAAAATGCTGTTATTCAATCTAATGGCATCCGCTGGCTGGCTGACCTATGTCATGACGCTACTCATTAAGGTTGTCATTCACAGCATCAAAACTTCACGTAAATAGGTAGTAGCCCATGCAAACGGCTTTGCCGCTGCCCCTCTCGACCCCGAACCGCAATCTGGTTCGCCTCACTATTGTTCGGGGAATCACCTGGACAGGGTTTCTGATCGCCATTGTGGTCGGCGTGGAGCTACTGGCCTTTGAATTACCCGTCACCGCGGTCGTCAGTGTCGTTATCGCTATGGGCTTATTGAATATCGCCACCTGGTGGCGATTGGGGCGCCCGCGAGCGGTGGAACATATTGAGTATCTGCTGCATTTATTGGCCGACATTGCGGGCCTGACCCTGGTATTTTATTTTTCGGGAGGCTCCACCAATCCGTTTATTACCTACTATCTGGTGCCTGTGACGATTGCCGCGGCAACGCTACCATGGCGCCATGCCTGGATATGTGCGGTCTGCGCCATGGCAGGCTACAGCTTTCTAATGTTCTTTTACCACCACGTCCCCCAACTGGCGCATATTAATAGCGATGAAATGCTCAATCTGCATGTCATGGGCATGTGGCTTAACTTTGGCCTTTCAGCAGGCCTGGTCACGTTTTTTATCTATAAAATGGCCCATGCACTGCGTAATCGAGATAAAGCACTTTCACTTACTCGCGAAGCGGCGCTGCGTAACGAACAGGTGCTGGCTGTAGCCACTCAGGCGGCGGGCACAGCACACGAACTAGGCACCCCGCTCTCGACCATGGCCATACTGTTAAAAGAGATGCAGGATGAGGCCCCCGAAGGGGGAACGTTACAGCAGGATATTCGCTTACTGCGCCAGCAAGTCGACATTTGCAAATCTCGTCTTCAGCATTTGGTCACCAGTGCCGATCGGCGACGTATGGCAGAACCCGAAATACTGGATGCCCAGACCTGGCTAACCGGCGTTGTGCAGCGCTGGTTAGTGTTGCGGCCAGATGTTAGCCACCAATTTGAGATCGTTGAAAGGCGCGGCAAACCCTGGCTTGCGGTTGACACAACGCTGGACCAGGCACTAATGAACCTGCTAAACAATGCCGCTGATGCCAACCCCGAACATGTTTCTATTCGTCTTGATTGGCAGGAAGAGAGTGTTGTCATTGATATTCGTGATCACGGCCCGGGCATTGCCATGTCTATCGCTGACCAGCTCGGTGATACGTTTATTTCTACCAAGAGCAAGGGAATGGGCATTGGCCTGTTTTTGACCCATGCCACGATCAATCGCTTTGGCGGAGGTGTTAGTCTGTATAATCATCCCGAAGGTGGCACGCTGACAGAAGTAACGCTTCCGCGTAGCTCCGCCCCCCTTTAAGCCAAACTAACGGCACAGCCTAATTGAAACGCGTTTTAGTGTGTTTCAAGCACTATCGTTGAGGACATCATGCAAACGACAGATCAGCGCCTGCTAATTATTGATGACGATGAAATGTTCTGTCACGTGCTCAGCCGAGCGTTCACCCGCCGCGGTTATGAGGTAATGACCGCGCATGATGCAGACCAGGCGCTTGCGGTAGCCGTTCAGTTTCAACCCACCATGGCCACGCTCGACCTCAAGCTTGAAAACAGCTCAGGACTAAAGCTGCTGCCTGAGATGTTAGCCGCTGTGCCAAGCTGCCGTATTGTGGTGCTTACCGGTTACTCAAGCATTGCCACGGCCGTGGAGGCCATGAAGCTCGGAGCCGTCAACTACCTGTGCAAGCCAGCCGACGCTGACGACATTGTCGCATCCTTTGAACACCAGGAAGGCGACCCCAATATAGAGCTTGCTGATAACCCTCCGTCCATTAATCGAATCACGTGGGAGCATATTCAAAAAGTGCTTCATGAACACGACGGCAATATTTCCGCGACGGCTCGCGCGCTCGGCATGCATCGCCGGACACTGCAGCGTAAGCTGCAAAAACGCCCCGTTAAGCGTTAGTCCTGCACCAGCGGCCTGCTCCGCGGCAGAGCCAACACTCGCCGCGTTGAGTTTGCCTACCGCATTAGCTCCCAAACCGGCCACCGCAGACGCCGATACCATCGGCGTCATTGCCTTACCCTATTGGCGAAACAAGGACTGCTACGCCACAATAAGCCCCCTTGAGCCATCCATCACTTTGACGTTAGGAGTTTTCGCATGTTTGTGGTTATTTTTGGCAGAATGACCTGCCCTTTCTGCGTCCGTGCCAAGCAACTTGCTGAGCATTTGGAAACAATCGGTAAGATCGAGGGTTACCGCTATGTCGATATGCCCTCTGAAGGCGTTACTAAAGAGGACATCGCTAAAACGGCAGGCAAGCCTATCCATACGGTGCCGCAAGTATTTGTCGACCAAACGCACATAGGCGGTTTTACCGAATTCGACAGGTTTGTACGTGAGAAGCAGTTATTAACTCCCCAGGAAGATTCGTTACGTTAAATTTGCCGTTTATAGTCGTTGAACACGCTTTTTCTCGCCTGCCTATACTGGGCTTTAAACAAGTACCCTCTTTCTAACATCGCTTGTTTAGGCGGCGAGGATAGCATCGTGCAACGTGATGAATTCGTACAGCAGCTTTGGCTTGACTATATTCACTCGCACCCCGACATCGGCGGTTTGCGTCTTTGGCCTCTCTCCTCTACGGCGGAATACTTAACGCTCGTAACGCTTAACCATGGTCCTTTTTCTGCTTCCGTTTTGAATAACCGGTTGGCGCACATGGGGTATCGTCAGGTTGCCCATTATGCGATGGCTGACAAGGGCCTTCTTATTCGCCTTCTCGCGCCTGATGACCAAGGAAGTTGGCTAGTATTAGCTGAGCTACAGTTGGGGACGCTGTCAAAACTGCCTCGTGAAGCGCTGGCTGCGCTGGTGAATCAATCACACCCACAGGACTGCAAGGGCCACAACTTACTTTGTCGCGGTCGTCCGTGGCCCATGCCCTCCTGGTCGCTGTATCAGCAGCTTCTAAAGGCACACCCACTTGCTGCCTGGCTGGCGGTTATGGGCCCGCGCCTACACCATGCAGGCTTTGATTGTGCCGAGCTCGGCGATACGCTAACAGCGCTTAATGACCAGCTAGAAAAAACAGGCATGCCGGGTGAAAAAGAGCCGCAAAACGGAGTGTTTGCGCTTTCGACGCTTATTGAGCATCATTTTTATCCTGCCATGCCGCAACGCATCATCTTTAGTGATGGCGATGAGCATCGCCTCTGCCTGGGCGGCCTGGCGCTGACTCAAAAACATCTCGATGCGGGCCATGAACGCATCGCCGAAATACTCATTCCTGCCCATGCCCGCTGTGAGATTGTCTAAGCAGCCCGCACAGGCTGCTTATAACAAGTAAGGCAGTTACATTTGCGTTTACGCTTCCACAAACGTCATTTCGGGTACATGGTCAGGCACTACCAGCTTACCCGCCGTTTTTTCGATAATTTCATCGATGCTGACCCCGGGCGCGCGCTCTTTAAGCACAAAGGCGCCGTCTTTAATTTCCAGGTAGGCCAAGTCAGTCAGAACGCGGTTAATACAACCAGCGCCCGTCAGCGGTAAAGTACACTGCTCAAGCAGCTTCGACTCGCCATGCTTGGAGGCGTGGGTCATCGTGCAAATAATATTTTCAGCGCCAGCCACCAGGTCCATGGCGCCCCCCATTCCTTTAATCAACTTGCCTGGCACCATCCATGACGCAATATTGCCATTCTGATCGACTTCAAACGCACCTAAAACGGTGAGATCCACATGCCCACCGCGGATCATGGCAAAAGATTCTGCCGATGAAAAAATAGCAGCACCAGGCCGAGCGGTCACCGTCTCTTTACCAGCATTAATCATGTCAGCATCAAGCTCTTCCTCCGTCGGGAAACGCCCCATGCCCAATAACCCATTTTCTGACTGAAGCATCACATCAATGCCTTCAGGAATGTAGTTGGCGACCAGAGTGGGAATACCAATACCCAAATTTACATAAAAGCCATCTTCCAGTTCACGCGCAACACGCTGCGCCATCTGTTCACGTGTTAAAGCCATGGTGGCAACCTCATTATTGAGCGATTAAAAAAAGTTGTTTAGCCGTTAACGGTCAACGATTTAGCCATGCACCGTGCGTTTCTCGATGCGTTTCTCAAACGAACCCTGAATAATCCGATCCACATAAATACCCGGGGTATGGATCTGGCTGGGCTCAAGCTCACCAGGCTCTACAATTTCTTCAACTTCCACCACTGTGATTTTTCCAGCGGTCGCCACCAAGGGATTAAAGTTTTGCGCTGTATGGCGGTACACGACATTGCCATAACGATCCGCTTTCCAGCCTTTTACTATTGCGAAGTCACCGACGATGGCTTCTTCCATGATGTAGTGGCGGCCGTTAAATTCGCGCACCTCCTTACCTTCACCAATGGGAGTACCGTAGCCTGTCGCGGTATAGAACGCTGGAATACCTGCGCCACCCGCCCGCATTTTTTCAGCCAGCGTGCCTTGAGGGGTAAGCACAACCTCAATGTCATCGTTGAGCATCTGCTGCTCAAAGAGCGCGTTTTCGCCGACATAAGAGGCAAATATTTTGCGGATTTGACGATCTTCAAGCAAAACGCCCAAACCAAAACCATCAACGCCGCAATTATTAGAAGCAATCGTCAGGTTCTTAACACCTCGACGCTTTATTTCTGCTATCAGGTTTTCTGGTATTCCGCATAGGCCAAAGCCGCCAGCCAGTACGGTCATTCCGTCTTCGATACCTTCCATCGCTTCGGCATAGGAAGCAACACGTTTATCAAATCCTGCCATTATTATGCCTCGCCTCGTTGTCGGTGGTGCGTAAAATGCGCTTATCGGTACTGTCAGTGTTGTCTCTATTACTATACCTGGTTACCCAAGCCCAAAAAGTGATGCCTATCACAGGCTGCCTTAAGCTTAGCCATTAAAGAGCCGGAAGTGTCGCTGGATAGAAAATTACTTTTTGAAGCGCGCAAAGGTAACGACAATAAAATAAGTGCTTTTTTACCATTGTGCTGGGCAGTATGGCATTGATCCATTAGCATTAATCGCATCGTTATACGTTTCATTGAAGGACGGATATGGCTATTTTCAAGGGCTTAGTCAGCATTGCGCTGTTCACGCTCACCACGCTTTTTTGGGGCATTCCCCTTATTGCGCTCACTTTTCTAAAAGTCGTTATCCCAGTGAAACGCTTTAGAAAATGGATACTTGACGGCTTATGCGCCGTGGCCCTTAACTGGATCGGCGCTAATCTTTGGTGGATGAAGCGCTGGCTGAGGCCAGATGTCACTTTTTCGATTCCTGAATCGTTGAGCCCACACCAATGGTGGCTGGTCATATCCAATCACCGTAGCTGGACCGATATTTTTATTCTTTTCATGGCCTTGCACCGCCGTATCCCTATGCCGCGTTTTTTTCTAAAACGACAATTGATCTGGATCCCGATTGTAGGTCTTGCCTTTTGGGCACTTGAATTTCCGTTTATGCGCCGCTTTAGCCGTGAACAGATCGCCAAGAACCCCGCTCTTGCCACTATAGACCGCCAATCCACAGCGTCCATGTGCCACCGGGCGCGGAGCGCGCCCATCGCCATATTTAATTTCATCGAAGGCACACGGTTTACCATAGCGAAGCGCGACGCACAGAAAAGCCCATATCAGCATTTGTTAAGGCCAAAAGCAGGGGGAATTTCGCAGGTACTTAGCCTGCTTGGCGATCAATTGGATGGTATTCTTGATGTAACGATCAGTTACGCTAACCCGTCGCCAACGTTTTGGGGGTTTTTATGCGGTCAGGAAGCGCCTATTACACTACAGGCACGAACATTACCCATTCCCCAGTGGATGCACGAATCCGACTACCACGAAGAAAAGCAGCATAAGGAACGCTTCCACGCATGGACCAATTCACTCTGGCAGGAAAAAGATGCCTTGTTGGACAGCCAATCCGATCACGCCTAACTGTCTGGCTTGGTGCCTGCTTGCTAATTAGCGTATTAACAGGCTGTGCAGGTTCATCGCCCTCTTCCTCCCAACGCGATGCCGTACCCACCCATAGTGCGAGCCAAATCAGTGGCAACTGGGTGGCCGTTCAGCGTGGAGATACGCTAGGAAAACTGGCTAACCGGGCTAACGTACCTCTTGAGCGACTGGAGCGTTTTAATCCAGGCGTCAACGCGCGCCGTCTTGCGGTTGGCCAGCGCTTGATGATACCTACTCAACAAGAGCGTGCACCCTCCGGCGGCCCTTACCGTTATCAAATCCGGCCTGGCGATACGTACTCCAACATAGCACGACACTTTGGCACGACCAGTGGACGTATTCAGAGCGCCAACCCCGGCGCTTCGCCCACCGCGCTAAGGATAGGCCAAATCATCAGCGTTCCTTTAAGTAGCGGCGGTACGCGTAGCCCAGCGCCTACCAGCAACGCCTCGCCCAGTAATCGTCCGGCGCCCTCTAGCAGCACCTCTAGCAACACCCCGGCTGCGGCGCCTACCGCTCCTACTTCATTACCCGCATCCGCGCGCCGCTGGCCTTGGCCACTGGAAGACTACCGCATTGTTAGACGTTTTGGTGCAGACAGCCGAGGAGCATTGCAACCCATGCTACTTGCGACCCAAGCCGGTGCGCGTGCTCAGGCCGTAGCCCCCGGCGAGGTACGCTTTGCAAACGGTATGCGCCAGCTAGGTGAAGTCGTGATTGTGCACCACGCTAATAATCTGCAAACCGTGTATGCACTGTGTGAACGCACGCTGGTCTCGGTCGGACAGCAAGTCAAAGCAGGTGATGAACTGTGTGAAGTAGGTCAAAGTAATACCACTCAACGTTACGATCTGCTGTTTGATTTACGCCAGGGCGGCAAGCCGATTGATCCCGGCAAGGTACTGCGTTAACACAGTGCTTCGTTAATACGCTTGCTAAACGAGCAAAGCCCCTTATCAAAAGGGGCTTTGTTTTCTATAACGACTGCTTACGGTTGGCTTAACCGCGATAATAGCGGGGCTTAACAAAGGGCATAGGCGTGACAGTCATCGGTAGTTGTTTGCCGCGCACATCCGCAAACACGTTGCTTGCTGGCGCTTCCCAATCGCGGCTGACATACCCTATAGCGACAGGATGCCCAACGCTTGGCCCAAACGTGCCTGATGTTACGACTCCAACTTCGTTACCTGCCGCATCCCGCAACACAGCACCTTCTCGAATAGGTGCCCTACCTTCTGCCAGCAACCCTACACGCTTGCGTAAATGATCCCTGGCATCGATTTGATGAAGAATAACATCCGCCCCAGGAAAACCTGCCGAACGCTCCCCCCCATGACGACGAGGCTTACCAATCGCCCAAATCAATCCGGCTTCCACTGGCGTTGTAGTGGCATCCATATCATGCCCATAAAGGCATAGCCCGACCTCCAGGCGCAGCGAATCGCGAGCGCCTAGCCCAATCGCCTCAACTTCCGGCTCCGCCAACAGGCGCTTGGCAAACGCTTCACAGGCATCGGCTGCCACAGAAATTTCAAACCCATCTTCGCCGGTATAGCCACTGCGGCTCACCCATACCTCATGCCCATCAATGGTAAAACGTTGATGCTGCATGAACACCAGTTCACATGCCGCTGGGCAAAGGCGCTGCATAACTGCATGTGCCTGGGGGCCTTGCAGGGCAAGCAAGCCGCGGTCTAACAACTCAATTTTGTGGGTGGCGCCCAAATTTTCCCGCAAATGCGCCAAATCCTGGTCTTTACAAGCAGCATTAACCACCAGATAGAAGTGGTCACCACCATTAACGACCATTAAGTCATCAATAATTCCACCTTCAGTATTGGTAAACAGGCCATAGCGCTGCTCACCTTTTGGGAGCCCCACTAAATCCGCTGGAATCAGTGTTTCCAGCGCCTTGGCGGTATCTTCCCCCGATACAAGAATCTGCCCCATGTGAGAAACATCAAAGAGGCCACACTGCTGCCGGGTATGCTCATGCTCTTTTTTTACCCCCAGTGGATACTGCACCGGCATATCATATCCAGCAAAGGGCACCATTTTTGCCCCGAGTTCAAGGTGCAGTGCATGAAGTGGCGTATGCTTTAGATCGGTCATGATAGTTCCTTGGTAAAAACGAACAACGGGGAGCTATTGTCATAGCTCCCCGATGCGATTACTGCTTAAGCGGCCAATATCGCTTACTTGTCATGGTCGAGTTCTTCACCGGCTAACACTTCCTTGCCCGCAAAGTAGTCTTTGGTCAGCTTGAAAACCACCGGGGAAAGCAGCGCCAGCGCAATCAGGTTAGGAATGGCCATCATGGCATTAAAGGTGTCCGCCATGAGCCAGATAAAGCCGAGTTGCGCAATAGCGCCCAGTGGAATGGCTAATACGAACAGAACGCGATAGAGCATGATGGAGCGCGTTCCAAACAGGAACTGGAAACATTTTTCGCCATAAAACGACCAGCCTAGAATAGTCGTGAAGGCAAAGATAGCCAGCGCGATAGCCACAATGGGGTTACCGAATCCAGGCAGTGCCTGATCAAAGGAGAGCGCGGTAAGCGATGCGCCTTCTTCACCCGTTTGCCATACCGTAGAGGTCAGGATCACCAGTGCCGTAATAGTACAAACGATAATGGTATCAATGAAGGTGCCCAGCATGGCAATAAGCCCTTGGCGAACCGGGTTTTTAGTTCTGGCCGCGGCATGAGCAATAGGCGCACTACCTAAACCTGCCTCATTGGAGAAAATACCCCGCGCCACACCGAAGCGAATAGCGGCCATCACAGCGGCACCCGCAAAACCACCTGCCGCCGCCATGGGGTTAAAGGCGTAGTAGAAGATCAGACTAAAGGCCTCGCCGATTTGCCCTGCGTTAACAATCAGCACCAGCACACCGGCAATCACATAGGCTATCCCCATGATCGGTACGAGCTTCCCAGCGACTTTCGCAATCCGCTTGATGCCACCTAGAATGACCGCGCCGGCCAATACCATGATGATGACACCGGTAAGCCAATGCGGTACGCCAAAGGTGACGTCCATCGCATCTGCGACCGAGTTTGACTGCACCGTATTACCAATACCAAAGGCTGCGACAGCACCAAAAAACGAGAACAGACCGCCAAGCCAAAGCCACTTTTTACCCAGCCCGTTTTTAATATAAAACATGGGGCCACCTACGTGGTGGCCGGTATTATCTGTTTCACGATAGCGTACAGCCAATACCGCTTCGGCAAATTTTGTTGCCATTCCCACCAGCGCTGTAATCCACATCCAAAACACAGCACCTGGGCCACCTAATGCAATTGCGGTGGCCACACCGGCAATATTGCCGGTACCGATGGTGGCTGAAAGCGCCGTCATCAGGGCATTAAAGGGAGAAATTTCGCCGTCTTCATCGGACTTGTCGACGCCAGCCTTAGCGACGGCGTCCTTGTGGGCAGGTTTAGGCTCACGCCCCTGCCAAAGTAGCTTGAACCCCATGCCCAACTTTCTGATGGGCATTAATTTTAAACCAATTTGTAGGTAGACCCCCACACCCAGTAGCAAAATCAACATCAATGGCCCCCACACGACGCCATTGATCGCCCCAAAAAGGCTATTTAACGTTTCCACACGCTTCTCCTTACCCTATTCGTTCAATTTTTATAGATGTTTGGCCGTCAGAAAACGGGCATTCACGATTGTTTTGTTTAGCTAATATAGCGATGTCATGGGCACGCCCCATCTTTGATAGCATGATAGAGGCAATTATTAACATGCTCAGGTGAACCACCTGTATGTTTTACACCATTATCCCTGTTCGCTTCTATGCTTAGGCCCTTCTAAATAGTAAATGCCTTCGTACCTCCCCGCCGGATAGGCACGCTGGGTCATAAAATCTCCCTTGCTGAGCATTTTTTAGCTCACAGGAAACTTGTTTCCGATCAGAAACACGTTAACATGCTTAAAAATTCGTTTATTGGCTGGCACGCTGGTAGTCGCCAAGACTTCCGACAAGCGCTAGTATTAGCCTGTCCAGTCAATTGTTTCATAAAGGGAATCATCATGAGCAACCTTCCTTCAAATCTGCGTTACGCGAAAAGCCATGAATGGGTACTTGATCATCAAGACGGCACCGTCAGCGTAGGGATTAGTGACCACGCCCAAGAAGCGCTTGGCGATGTGGTATTTGTTGAACTACCCGAAGTAGGTCAAACGCTTACCCAGGGCAAAGAGTTCGGCGTTATTGAATCGGTAAAGGCGGCTTCCGATCTTTACGCCCCGGTAAGCGGGGAAGTTATCGAAATTAATGACGCGCTTGAAGACTCACCCGAAACGGTGAACGACGCACCCTATGAAGGCGGCTGGCTGATGAAGGTACGCCTGACCGACCAGAATCTGGACGGTTTACTGGATGCAGATGCTTATCAGGCCACATTAAGCACTGACGATTAATACCGCAAAGCCTGCCCTTTACGGCAGGCTTTGTATTTTATGCCTCTACCACGCTCCTCTTTCTCGCTCGGAATCTTCTCATGTCATTTGAAACACGCCGCTTGTCCGAACTGGCCGACCACGATGCTTTTATCAAACGTCATAACGGCCCGAATGCCGACGACGTAGATACCATGTTAAACGTGCTCAATATCAAGCGCATGGAAGATCTGATTGAGCAAACCATACCCAGCGATATTCGCCTTGGCCGCGAACTGAACCTGGATGATCCACGCAGTGAGTCTGAAGCGCTTGAGTACTTAGGCCAGCTGGCTCGCCAGAACCGTGTTGCTAAAAGCTATATTGGCCAGGGCTATTACGGCACGCATATGCCAGCGGTTATTCAACGTAATGTGCTCGAAAACCCGGGTTGGTACACCGCTTATACGCCCTATCAGCCAGAAATTTCTCAAGGCCGGTTGGAAGGATTATTAAACTTTCAGCAGGTTATTATGGACCTGACCGGAATGGAGCTTGCCAATGCTTCATTACTGGATGAGGCCACGGCAGCCGCAGAAGCCATGGCGCTATGTAAGCGGAGTAATAAAAAGAGCAAATCCAACGCTTTCTTTATTGCCGACGATATTTTTCCGCAAACCCTTGATGTCGTAAAAAACCGCGCTGATTTTTTTGGTTTTGAAATCATTACAGGGCCTGCCGATACGCTTGCCGACCATGATGTGTTTGGCGCGTTGCTTCAGTACCCTTCCGCCAGCGGCGAAGTACGTGACTTGGCACCTCTGTTAAAGGCGGCCACTGCCCATAATATCATGACCTGTGTAGCCTCTGACTTGCTGAGTCTGGTGCTTCTCAAGGAACCCGGCGCGTTAGGTGCGGATATCGTGATTGGCAATTCGCAGCGTTTTGGGGTGCCGATGGGCTTTGGTGGCCCACATGCGGCGTTCTTTGCCACCTCAGATAAGCTTAAGCGCTCTATTCCCGGGCGTATTATTGGCGTATCCAAAGATAGCCGAGGCAACACCGCCCTGCGGATGGCCATGCAGACGCGCGAGCAGCATATCCGTCGCGAAAAGGCCACCTCCAACATCTGCACGGCGCAGGCTCTTTTAGCCAATATCGCAGGGTTCTACGCGACCTACCACGGTGCTGAAGGGCTGCGTAAAATTGCTGGGCGTGTCCATCGGCTCACCACATTACTTGCGCAAGGCTTGCAGCAATCTGGCGTTTCGCTGGTGCATAACAGCTGGTTTGATACGCTGCGCTTAACCCAGGTAGATGCAGGTAAAATTCATGGCCGCGCCATGACGCACGATGTCAATCTCCACTACTTCGCCAATGGCGATGTAGGCATCAGCCTGGATGAAACAACCACCGCACACGATGTTGCCACCCTATTTGATGTGCTGCTGGGTAATGAACACGGGCTTTCTGTCGCAGCGCTGGATGAGCAGGTAATTGCCAGCGCCACCACGGGCATCCCCGCCGCCTGCCAGCGGGAAAGTGGTTTTCTGAGCCACCCCACCTTTAACCGATACTGCAGCGAAACAGAAATGCTGCGTTATCTAAAACGCTTGGAGAATAAGGACTTGTCGCTTGCCCATGCGATGATCCCTTTAGGCTCTTGCACCATGAAACTTAACGCTACCAGCGAAATGATCCCTATTTCCTGGCCTGCGTTTGCAGACTTGCACCCGTTTGCGCCGCGCGACCAAGTCGCTGGCTATCATCAGATGATTGATGAACTGGCCGCGTTTCTGGTAGAAATCACCGGTTACGATCATATTTCCATGCAACCTAACTCGGGCGCGCAGGGTGAGTACGCGGGCCTGCTGGCCATTCGCCGTTACCAGGCTGCGCAAGGCGAAGCACACCGTAATGTGTGCCTGATCCCAAGCTCTGCCCATGGTACCAACCCGGCAACAGCGGCCATGGTGGGCATGGAGGTGGTCGTTGTAGAGTGTGATCAGAACGGCAATATCGATATAAATGACCTAATGGACAAAGCCGCCCAGCATAGCGACAAGCTCTCGGCGATCATGATTACTTACCCGTCGACCCATGGTGTTTTCGAATCTCATGTGCGCAAGGTCTGTGACGTGGTGCATCAGCACGGTGCCCAGGTGTATGTCGATGGCGCCAATATGAATGCTCAAGTGGGGCTCACGCGCCCTGGAGACTTCGGGGGCGACGTATCGCACCTTAACCTACATAAGACCTTCTGCATTCCCCACGGCGGCGGCGGCCCGGGTATGGGGCCTATAGGCGTAAAAGCTCACCTGGCGCCTTATGTCTCCAACCACGTGGTGACACCTATCAATGGCGTTAACCCAGAGAGCGGTGCCGTCTCAGCGGCAGCGTTTGGCAGCGCATCCATCCTGCCTATCTCGTGGGCCTATATTAAAATGATGGGCGCCCGGGGGCTTCGCGAGGCAACACAGTTAGCCATTTTGAACGCTAACTACACCGCCAAGCGCCTGGAGGAGTCCTACTCCATTCTCTATCGGGGAACTAACGGCATGGTTGCCCACGAATGCATTATTGATATTCGCCCATTAAAGGCAGCGTCAGGTATCAGCGAGGAAGATATTGCCAAGCGGTTGATGGACTATGGCTTCCATGCGCCCACCATGTCATTTCCGGTGCCAGGCACACTGATGATAGAGCCGACCGAGTCCGAGTCGCTCTATGAAATTGACCGATTCTGCGATGCCATGATTGCCATCCGCGAAGAGATCAAGCGTGTTGAAAGTGGCGAGTGGGCGCTGGATAACAACCCGTTGGTTAACGCCCCCCACACGCAGGCCGACATTATGGACAGCCAATGGGAGCGGCCTTATGACCGCCAACTGGGCGCTTTTCCCACTGAGGCGGTCACTGCAGCCAAATACTGGCCAACCGTTAATCGGGTGGATAATGTGTTTGGGGATCGTCAGCTTATTTGTTCTTGCCCGGGCATTGATGAATACCGGAAGTAAAACACGCTAGACGCCTAATACGTAAGCCAACGCTTCAGCAAGTGAACGCCTTTGAGCCCTTATTCGGGTACCAGAGGCGTTCTTTCCTGGATGCGTTGCTTACAAAAACCATCCAACAGTTTTTCATAGCGTTTAGGAAGTACGGAGTCACGCCGACGTAGCAGATAGAGCTCTTCATTCACCGCAATGGGTAAGGTTAACGCTTTCACCTGACGTTGCCACGGTGACGTTTCCAATACCAATAAAGAAACCACTGTAAACCCAAGCCCGCGAGCAACCGCATCCAGCACCATACCGACTTCGTTGGTAAACCCCTGGTAGCGAAAATGTGTCATTGAGCGAAACTCACCTGGATAATTCGCTCTCAACAGTGAATACGCGTGGTTAATGCCATCGTAGTAGTTAAGAAAGCCGATACCCATTAAATCAGACAGCGTACTCCCGGCAAAATCAGCGGGCACCACTAGGCACAGCGGCTCTTTATGCCATAGCGTGCAGGTAAGGTCAGGATGGTTGAGCGCGTCCGTCACGATACCTATATCGTAGCGCCCTTCCAGCAAGTCATTCACAATCTCATGGTTAAACGCAAAGCTATAATTAACGGTTAAATTAGGATGCATTTGCTGCTGACCTAACATAAACGGATACAGCATGAGGCCAACACTTCCAGGCGACGCAATACGGCACTCACCACTGTCCAGGGAGTCATCATCCAAGCCATGACGAAATTGTTCATGCTCAGCAAAGAGTTTTAACGCGTAATCGTAAGCACGGCGACCCGATTCCGTTAAGGTAAAAATTCGCCCTTTACGCTCAATTAGCGTTTTATCAAGGTAGTTTTCCAATTTACGTACATGCTGACTAACCCCGGGCTGGGTCATCTCCAGGCGATGTGCCGTACGTGTAAAACTACCGGTCTCAACTAACGTAATAAATGTCCGAAAATACTGGGCATTAAACATAATAAAACGCCATTTTCTATAGCCACCGTGTGCGCGTATTTTGCGCATAGAGTAGCACAGTTGGGCTTGTCACTGGTTGCGCTGTACCCACCGCTTTAGCGTGCTAGTATGCAATGAGTTAAAAAAATGACCAGGAATCGACGCACTAATGACATCAATTATCCAGCCTCGTGCCACTATCTCTAGCATTATCTCTCCCGAAGGAAGCCTTGAAGTGCTTTCACAGCACGAGGTTAATCGGCTACAAAGCACCTCACAAAACGGCTTACATGATTTACTGCGCCGCTGTGCACTGGCTGTCTTGAATTGCGGAAGGCCCACCGATGACAGTGTGGCTATTCTTGAAGCGTATAAAGATTTTGATATTGAGGTGTTACAACAGGATAGAGGAATTCGCTTAAAGCTAACCAATGCGCCCGCAGAAGCCTTTGTCGATGGCCAGATGATACGCGGCATTCGTGAGCACCTCTCCTCCATTATTCGCGATATTGTTTACGTATATAACGAGATTCAGAACCACAACCGCTTTGACCTTAATACAGCGGAAGGAACCACCAACGCCGTTTTTCATATTTTGCGTAAAGCCGGCACATTAAAACCTGGGCGTGACCCAAGCCTGGTAGTTTGCTGGGGCGGACACTCCATTTCACGTGATGAGTACGAGTACTCAAAAGATGTTGGCTACCATCTTGGGCTGCGTGATTTAGACATTTGTACCGGCTGTGGGCCTGGCGCCATGAAAGGACCGATGAAAGGCGCAAATGTTGCTCATGCCAAACAGCGGCGTCAGGATAGCCGTTACCTGGGGATTTCCGAGCCAGGCATTATTGCTGCAGAAGCCCCCAATCCCATT
Organism: Halomonas hibernica; assembly: GCF_013183775.1. Lineage (NCBI taxonomy): Bacteria > Pseudomonadati > Pseudomonadota > Gammaproteobacteria > Oceanospirillales > Halomonadaceae > Halomonas > Halomonas hibernica. Next base: position 727,367 of record NZ_VIFN01000001.1, on the reverse strand, counting down.
GTTAATGAACTCGTCGTCATGCCTGACATTGAAAAGCGTTTGGAAGCGTTTGTACGTCTAGGCCATGGCATTATCGTCTTCCCTGGCGGGGTCGGTACGGCTGAAGAGATTTTGTATCTACTCGGCATACTGCTACATCCAAATAACAGTGAAACGCCCTTCCCCCTCATTTTCACAGGGCCTGCGGACTCGGCCGCGTATTTCCAAAAAATAGACGAATTTCTGGTCTATACCCTGGGTGAAGAAATTCGTCGCTACTACACTATCATTACCGGTGACCCGGTGGCGGTCGCCCGTAAGATGCGTACCGGGATTGATACCATTAAAGAGTTCCGGCGCAATCAGCAGGATGCCTTTTACTATAACTGGCGCCTCACCATTGCACGAGATTTTCAAGCGACCTTCGAACCTACCCACGAAGCCATGCGTGAACTCGCTCTGCATCGCCAGCAGCCCAAGCATGAACTTGCCGCCAATCTTCGTCGTGCCTTTTCTGGAATTGTGGCTGGAAATGTCAAGGAACAAGGCATTAAAGCCATTAAAGCCCACGGTCCCTTTGTGCTAACCGCAGAACCTGCCCTGATGCAGCACCTGGACGAGTTACTGACCTCATTTGTTGCCCAAGGGCGCATGAAACTTGATGGCCAGCCCTACACGCCGTGTTATGTTTTAAAATAACCGCGGCTCCAAGGCGCTATTTGCAGCACAATTGCCAATATCTGCAGCCGAGAAATCGGCTGCTTCACTTGTCCCCGGAAGAGAACCTTGCTCATCGCCCTACTGACGCTGTTAGCTGCTGGCATTATTAAAGGTGCTATTGGTTCGGGTGTGCCGGTGTTAGTTGTGCCGGTATTTACCATGCTTTATGACGTTAAGCTCGCGATTGCCGTACTGGTTGTTCCCAACCTACTTAGCAACCTGCTTCAGGTGTGGCAATACCGGCGCCACCTACTGCCCATCCGGTTTCTGGCTGCTTTTTCGATAGCGGGTGCGCTAGGTATTATTCTGGGCACCTGGGGGTTAGTGGTTCTCTCGCCAAAGCTGCTTTCGTTAGGCGTTGCGGGCGCGATTGTCTTGTATCTAATCATCAAACTAACAAGACGGCGCTTGGTACTTTCCTACGCACTGGCTTCACGAATCGTCATCCCGGTTGGCTTACTGGGCGGTATATTGCAAGGCGCTGCGGGCATGTCCGCTCCCGCTTCAATTACATTTTTGAATGCGATGAAGCTGGAAAGGCCTGTGTTTATTGGCTCAATTTCCGTCTTTTTTGTGGCGCTTACCTGCGTGCAAATTCCCGCGCTCTTGAAGGCTGACATACTGACAATGCAGCGTTCGCTTTATAGCGTCATTGCGCTAGGCATCATTTTGACGGCCATGCCGCTGGGCGCCTACCTGGGGAATCGAATGCCACATCGTTGGTTTGATAATTTAATCATGCTGCTGCTTACGGGTATCGCCATTAAAATTATTATTGATGCGCTACTCCAAGCTTGATGCCCTAACTTGATGCCCTAAGATTAAGATCCTAAAGCAAAAAACAAGAAACAATCTACACTCTAGTCTGTCTTACCTTTATCAAGGCCGATATTGACCAAGGAAAGGAGCTAGCCATGCAGATGATTAGTCAACTACACGACGGAAAGACAAAAGCCTTTGCAAAACACTGCTTTGAAAGTAGCTCAGCTGAAAAGCTCCGTGCAGCAGCCGAAGGTAAGGCTGATTCGGCTGAAATGAAGCACTGGGGAATAACGGAAGGCCAATGGGAAGAAGCTGTCGCGGCAGCCTTGGCCGATCATGAGGCTGGCGAGTAACCTGCTCATTACCTGCTCGTTTACTAGGCTTTCCCTAAAAGCCGCTCACGCCATTTGTCGGCGGCTTTTCTATAGCTAAATTAACAAACATTAAAGCCACCTTTAACGCAGCCATTGTGTGATCACAAGCAAACTAAAACGTTCTAACGGAGTCCTAAAAAGTAGCATAAAATAACGACGGCTGATGGAGAAATACCATGTCCATAATGATTGACGATATACTGATGTTGCCAAAAACGGATTTTAATGACGCATTAACTGTCGGCGAGGAGCGAGAGCATTTTGGCCTAATTGATAAACGTGATGAATATAAACAGGTGTCGAGAGACGTTCTTATCAAGGTAGTCGCCATTCATGATGACAATTATGAAGTTAAAGTCATTGACATATTAACACCGTAATACTGGAGTGGCACTGGCAGGGCATATTATTAAGCTCTCCAGTGCCCTTTCTGGCTTTTTTCACTTATTCTTCCACCGATACCCTTCGAAGATCTTCAAGACGCACATTTTCCGGCAGCTCAGACTCCTTTGCAGGCAACCATACCGGCGACAAATCGCTATCCTCACGTCCATCCTTATGAGTACAGCCGGGTATTCGGTAAACCACTCGACTATGATGGTCATCCCACGCAAAAATACGGTCCATACGGCGCTCCTTGAAATGGATAACACTCAGCAGTGTGCTGATGCCAAGAGTGTGCAGTTGAGTAACTAGCAAGCCCCGCTCTTTCCTTGGCAAAAATCTCTTGGTAGGAAAAGTGACATGTTCGTGTCACCAACCTGTGCAGCCTTCTCACATTTACTTCTTTTTTCGTTCTAATGCGTCCTTGATAGACAAAATCTTTAGCGAACCACAGATAACGCGCTATTGTGGCAAGCAATTTTCCTAAGATGGAAAACAATCGGTTTTGCCGAAAGCATTTGCTAAGCTAACATTAAGAATTAATATATATTACCAATAATTAAATGCTTTAAAACACACTGGGGGACGAACCAGCATGGCCAAAGGAATCAAGATTTATAATAAACCGGCTGGCGGGTGGGGAGCACTCAAAGCTGTCGCCGAAGCAGTGCGTGAAGAAATGGGGATGAGCACCCATACGCGCGCATTATTGCAAATGAATCAGCCCGATGGCTTTGACTGCCCAGGCTGTGCATGGCCGGATCCCGAACACACATCATCGTTTGAATTTTGCGAAAATGGCGCCAAGGCCGTCACTTGGGAGGCGACATCCAAACGCGTCACGTCAGAATTCTTTGACACACACACTGTTTCAGAGCTTTGGGAATGGTCGGATCACCAGCTGGAAAACCAAGGGCGTTTGACGCAGCCTGTACGTTTTGATGCCCAAACTGATCGTTTCGTTCCAATAAGCTGGGAAGAAGCATTTAGCCGGGCTGCAGACGCTCTGAATAATCTCGACGATCCTACGCAAGCGGAGTTCTATACCTCAGGACGGGCATCCAACGAAGCTGCCTTTCTTTATCAGCTTTTTGCACGTGAATTCGGCTCGAATAATTTTCCCGACTGTTCCAACATGTGTCATGAGCCTACCAGTGTCGGGCTACCAAAATCGATTGGCATCGGCAAAGGGACAGTGACGCTTAATGATTTTGAGCAGGCTGATGCCGTTTTTTGTATAGGACATAACCCTGGAACCAACCACCCACGTATGCTCAGAACACTGGCGGATGTCTCGAAGCGCGGAAAGCCGGTGGTGGTTATTAACCCGTTACGTGAACGAGGCCTGGAGCGGTTTCAGGACCCACAATCGCCCGGTGAAATGCTCACTGATAGCGCAACAGGTATTGATCGTGCTTATTTTCAGGTGAAGGTCGGCGGCGACGTAGCCGTGTTCAAAGGCATTATGAAATCGCTGTTTGATGCTGATACGAAAAACATGAACGCAGGTGGGAGCGGCCTGCTTGATCGCTCTTTTATTGCCGAACACACGGTTGGCTTTGAGGCGCTGAAGTCGGATATTGAAAACACAGACTGGGACACTATTATTCGCCGTTCGGGCCTACCGCGTGAACAAATTGAAGCGCTTACAGACATCTATGCATCTGCCGAGAACGTTATCTTCTGCTATGGCATGGGTATCACCCAGCACCGGCATGGGACAGAAGCCATCCAGCAAATGGTCAACCTGCTTCTACTACGCGGAAATATGGGACGCCCCGGTGCTGGAATTTGCCCATTGCGGGGCCACTCCAATGTTCAAGGTGATAGAACGGTCGGTATCACAGAGATTCCAAACGAGGCATTTCTGTCGCGGCTAGATAAGGCATTTGGTATTAAAAGCCCTCGTGCCCATGGTCATAATGCCGTCAACGCACTGGCTGCGATGCGTGATGGACGATCAAAGACATTCATCGGTTTGGGCGGTAACTTTGCCGTCGCCATGAGCGATCCCCAAATCGCCTACGATGCCTTCCGCGGCCTTGATCTCAACATCCAGATTGTCACAAAACTCAACAGAACCTGCCTGCTGACAGCACATGAAACCATCATCCTACCGTGCTTAGGCCGAACCGAGCATGATATCCAGGAAACGGGCCCACAAAGCATCACTGTCGAAGACTCAATGTCGATGGTCCATGCATCAAGGGGCGGCCTAAAGCCCGCATCAGATGAACTGCGCTCAGAGCCCGCCATCATTGCAGGCCTCGCCATGGCAACACTGCCCGAAACGGCCGTCGACTGGAAGGCGCTGATTGCCGACTACAACCAAATCCGTGACAAAATTGAGGCTGTTTTTCCGGATTTCTTTGACTTCAATGAGCGTATTCAAAAACCAGGCGGCTTTCGCCTGAGAGTTGGTGCAAGTCAGCGAGAATGGGATACGCCTGACGGCAAAGCGCATTTCCTTGTCATGTCGGGTACAGACGAGGATGACGGACGCGATGATACAGCACTCACACTGACCACCATACGTAGCCATGATCAATACAATACAACAATATACGGCTTGAATGACCGTTATCGAGGCGTCCACGGCAGGCGTGATGTACTGTTCGCAAATCGTGATGATCTAGCAGACCTGGGGCTCGAAGAAGGTGATGTCGTCGACGTACGGTCAGGAGATCGAATTTTGGCAGGGCTGACCCTGGTTGATTATTCGATTTCGCGCGGCTCATTGGCAACGTATTTCCCGGAAGCCAACTGCCTTGTTGGTCTGGATGACAAGGACCACGAAAGCGAGGTCCCTGCTTATAAATCCATTCCCGTCACCATCACAAAAGCAGAGGTTTCACTCTGATCACATGCGCTGTGAGGCAGAACCTCTCAGATGGGACTACTGAACTGAATCAAACGGAAATGTGATTTTTTAAGCTCACTACTTCAGGCATATTCAGCAAGGTGCTGGGCACCCAACGGGGAGACAGAGCATGTCTCCCTGAACTATCCAAACTGAGATACTCAATGATGGACGATCCTGTCGAAAATCTAGACAGACCGGGAAATCGTAATGCCCAGATACGCTATGTCACACTTGCCGGAATAACGGGAATATTAACAAGCACGGTCGGCTCGTTTTTCCACCTTTTGATCGACCGTCTCCAGGTTTGGCCACATCTGTTGGCTGAACATATTAGCGGTACTGTGCTCATTATCTCGGCTGCGCTAATCACGATGTGCATTACGGTTCTTTCCGCCTATTTCGTGAACCGCTATGCCCCTGAGGCGCGTGGCAGTGGCGTGCAAGAAATTGAAGGTGCCATGCTGGGCTTAAGAACCGTCCACTGGCGCCGGGTGCTTCCTATCAAGTTCTTCACGGGCGTGGCGGCCATTGCTTCTGGCATGGTCCTTGGACGTGAAGGCCCCACCATTCATATCGGTGCTTCGTTTTCCGCGGCGATCACCGATTTTTTTAAGGTAAGCGAAACTGAGCGGCGCGGTATGCTTGGCGCTGGTGCAGCGGCTGGCTTGGCTTGCGCCTTCAATGCTCCCCTTGCTGCTATTCTTTTCATCATTGAAGAGACACACCGTCAGTTTCCTTATACGTTCCGGACGTATATGGGCATTATCGTTGCCGCGCTGCTGGCAACCATGATGACGCAAGTCATCGGGGGTACAGCGCCCGATTTTTCCATGTTGGTTGCAGCCCCTGAAAATTGGCTGCTGCCAGCGTTTGTGGCGCTTGGCTGCCTTCTCGGCGTTCTCGGTGTTGCATTGAATGCAGGCCTTATGCACATGGCGGTACTCGCATCGAGCATCAATGCACGCATCCCCTACCTCTTTCCCGCGCTTGTCGGCTTTGCAGTTGGAGCGCTGCTTATTCTCATGCCGTTATCCGTGACAGGTGGCGAATATGCTCTGACGTTTATTGCTGAGCACAGCCAAGGATTAATGTTTCTTCTGCTATTGGCGATAATGCGCTATTGCACGATGGTTACCAGTTATTCAGCCGGCACACCAGGCGGTATCTTCGCGCCTATGCTGGCTTTATCAATGTGCGTTGGCTTGGCTTTTGGTGGCACCCTTGATGCCTTAGCGCCATCAGCCGGCATCGTCCCACTAGCATTCGGTATAGCGGCGATGGGCGGTCTGTTCTCGGCCTCAGTGCGCGCTCCCGTGGTCGGCGTAGCCCTGACCCTTGAGCTGACAGCTTCCTATACAATGGTTATGCCTCTGATAGCCACATGTGTCACTGCCAATATGGTGGCTCAATGGATCGGCGGGCGCCCCATTTATGACCAGCTACTCGAAAAAACATTGGCGCAAGCCGAGATTAACCCGGCGGCCAAAGGGCCCGACAAAACGGGTCTGGCATAAGCTTTTAGGCATTAGCACTACTGTCTTTTATACGTAGGCACCAAAATCGTTGGCACGAGGATAAAGTGGATATAACTGTCATCATATTTCTACTGGTCTATCTGGCATTAGCACTCGGCCATCTTCCTGGTTTTCGTGTTGATCGAACGGGCGCTGCCGTCGTTGGTGCTGTCGCCATGATTGGCTTTCAGCGGATTACCGATGAGGCTGCCTGGAATGCAATCGATTATGAAACGGTCGGCTTATTATTCGGGCTAATGATCGTGTCAGGTGCTTTTTCCGTTTCTGGGTTTTACGCATGGCTCGCCAGTAAAGTGGCCTCGATGGATGTCTCTCCTCCGCGCTTGCTTGCGCTGCTGGTAATAACGGGGGCAGGCCTGTCGGCGGTACTAACGAATGATGTAGTCGTGGTTGCCATGACACCGTTGTTAGTGTCGATAACCCTCTCTCGTGGACTTAACCCAACGCCATTTTTGTTGGCCTTTTGCTTTGCGACCAACACCGGTTCGGTAGCCACTATTATTGGCAGCCCACAAAATATGATTGCAGCCCAAGCGCTGGGCTTATCGTTTACCGGGTTTATGAAAGTTGCACTGGTACCTGCGCTGCTTTCCTTACCACTCGTTTGGGGCGTTGTAGCCCTGCTCTATCGAGGCAACTGGAAGCTTGCGCCGCATAATCCGAGTGTGCCACGTGAGCCACCAGCGCCGATAGCATCAATGGACCGACTAGAAACCCTTAAAGCCGCGATTGTGACTATTGGTGTAATTTCTGCTTTTGTATTTTCAGACTTACCTCGCGAACTTATTGCTCTGTCAGCAGCGGGTATTATTCTGGTGAACCGCCGCTTATCTTCCAAGGAGGTGCTCGGCACGGTTGATGGGAATCTGCTGCTTTTATTGATGGGATTGTTTGTTGTGAATGCAGCCCTCGCACAGACAGGACTACCGCAAAAGATCATCACCGAAATGCAGGCGGCAGGCATCGATTTTTCCGACCCAACAACACTTTTTATTGTCGGCTCAGTCTTAAGTAATGTTATTGGGAATAATCCTGCGGTAATGCTGTTGGCGCCATATTTACAGCATTCAGGGGATGTGGATGCGCTTGGTGCAGCGCTGGCATTGAGTACAGGCTTTTCCAGTAACCTCATCATTTTTGGAAGCCTTGCGGGCATTATTGTGGTTGAGCAGGCGGCAAGTCGCGGCATCACCATTAGCATGCGTGAATTTTGCCGTGCAGGCGTTCCAGTTGCCGCCGCTTGCATAGTGCTAGCACTCGCCTGGATAACACTACTGACCGCGTGATCATGGCTGCTCGTATTTTATAGCGGTCTTCATAGTCTCCGATGCAACACCCACGTTGCCGAGCAATTTATACGAGGCATGGGTATCACCACACGCTATTTCCCGAATATTGACGCCCCGGACGATGGTCAATCGATCACTTCGAACAGGCTGACGATCCAGATCACCTGAAACAGGAGCGCAAATACAACGAACCCCGCCTGATAGCGTTCCGATCGCCAGACCAGCGCCAATATGGTTCCGGCAATCAGCACCGCCTGGCGAACCGGGTAATACCAGCCATAGTGGGCTGCATAATAGTCACCGCCCTTGATCAGGGTGTCGATAACATCGACGACCAAGAGCACTAGCAGCAAAACATAAAAGCTCCGGCTGCGCTTTTGGAAGTAATCACCAAACCCCTGATATTCGCCCATGCGATCCGGAAACAGAACCGCCGACAAGGCTGCAAACAGGCTAGCGTAGAATATCAGGAAGAAATAGATTGCGAAGGACCAGTTCGGGCGATGGGCGAGCGCGAATTCAAACCACCAGAAATGAATGATGAACAGTAGAAGGAATAGCACCCAGCCTAAGTGTATGAGATAAATTTTCTCCCGCCCCGGATGTTGAACGAAACGCGTGAGACCGATAATCAGGCGACTAACGCTGAGCCCCAGCACCATACCTACGATGATGCGGATATGCGTAAAGATTTCTCCGCTGGAAGGAACGTGCGGCAACTCGTTCATGTCACCTCGCGATGCTGCAACTGGATCAACATACGCAGGTTATCAAAACCTGCTTTTTTTGTATTTCTTTCAGAGTCAGACCAATGGATGTTTTCATGCATATATCCCACAAGCCTATTGAGGCTGCGACATCACTTCCCGACGGTATCAGTTCAATTATCCCAGGAGAAGCTCTTTGTTTTAATACAGTGTAATAAAGTTATCTGAATCAAGCTCTTCGCTTAGTGAGATTCCTCTTTCTCTTATGACGCAAGCGGGGTGGAAAACTGACGATATTTTGCCAGAATATTTCCAAGCACAAAAAAACGCCGCTCGGCATGACCCGTAAGCGGCGTTTTATCAGTATTCCTGGTCGGAGTGACAGGATTCGAACCTGCGACCTTTGCAACCCCATTGCAACGCGCTACCAAGCTGCGCCACACTCCGATGTCTTGTGCATTTCCCTCAAGACGGTGCGTATACTATCGCTTTATGCGCCAAATGAAAAGTTCTTTTTGCGCTTTCTTTTCAAGTATTTGGCATTAGGCATGGTCTGCATCTAGCAACAGGCGGTGCATCGCGTCATACACGCCGGGCGCAGTCACCAGCAGTTCATTAGGATACAGATCCTCAGGCACGCCTTCTGGAACGGTACCCAAGTGCCCTACGCTTGCCCCAGCTTCCCGGGCAATAACCCAGCCAGCAACAAAGTCCCAAGGCGAAACGCTTTCATAATAAGCACCCAAGCGTCCGCAGGCCACATCACATAAGTCCAACGCTGCTGCTCCATTGCGTCGTACATCTCGACAATGCGCCAGTACTTCATTCAAGCGTGCTAGTAGTTTTTGGCGGGCCTCTTTTTGATAAGGAAAGCCTGTACCTACCAGGGTTTCAGCTAGCCTCGTTACCTTACTGGCCTGGATAGGTTGCTGATTGCAATAAGCGCCCTGTCCTTCTGCCGCACTGAAAGTTTCATCCAGGAAAGGCGCATAGACCACACCCACCTTGGCTACCCCCTCTTCCATCCACCCAATGGACACCGCAACATGCCGTAACCCTTGCGCAAAGTTGACGGTGCCATCAATGGGGTCTACCACCCAAAGTTTAGAAACATCGGCATTTAACGCATGCGCGGGGGATAGTTCTTCACTGAGGAGCGCTTCATCAGGGAAGTAAGTGTTTAATCGTTCTCTTATTAACTGATCGACGGCCACGTCAACATCCGTGACTAACTCATCACCCGCTTTAAGCCGTTGTGAAAATGACTGGTCTGCGCGTGCCTGACGAATAAGCTCTCCTGCCTCATGGGCAATAGAAACGGCTACATCCAGGCGCTCTTTCAATGTATGCATTGCTCTGCTTTTCCTTCTACGCATTGCGAGGACTTTGAGCATAGTCACACAATATGACTTTTTAAGTCACGATGATGCAATAAAAGCAGGAAAATTAACGCAGTGCACCCACCAGAATGTCGACGACTACACGCGTGGCCGCCTCAATCAGCACTACATCAGCGCCTACTCGTTCCCATTCGTAGCCAGGATAGCGCGGCAAATGACCGGCCAATGAGCCGTCAAAGCGCTTTGCGATACCGGGTGGTAACGGTTTGCCACGCTGAATTTGTCGTTGAATGCCGGGGGGCAGTGATTCAGCAGCAGGTGCATTAAACTGGCGTAGCAAGCGCAGTAGCTCGCGCTCATTGACGCGTGGCAAATCCACATATTGCTTATTGTGGCTTTCACGCATCGAACGTGAGCTTCCTTGCTGATACCGCTGCTCTTGCCCATTATCGCGTGCGCCATGGGCTGGCGCGTGGGCAGGCGGCTGTGCAAACGTGTTGCTGGCACCTATCAATCCCCCCAGACAGCTTACCAACACGGCTAGACTCGTTCGCTTCATTTGAAAACCTCTCACTAAACATATTGGCTAACACGGTTAGCTTGTAGTGTAGTGAGGAAATACGCACAGAGTATGGAAATATAAAGATCATACGGGGTCTTTTAACATCCACTCCCTATCTGATACTAAGAGCCTTTGACTACGATTTTTCCTGCTTCAATATTAATAACGCCCCCACGTGCTGACTTAATTTCGATTGCATTCCCACTTGTGCCACTGCTCGTAAACGCGTCAAGTAGCTCTTGTTTACGGCTATCAGTGCTGCTATCACAGGCTTGAAAGCTGAAATCATCAGAAATAGCTGAGTCTGATTGAACTGTTTTGGACAGCGAATAATTTACCAATGCCATACTCCGATAGGAAGCCAGCTCTCCCTCGCATGCGGTTAAAGACGCTTTATCAAGGTAATTTCCATACTGGGGCACTGCCACTGCCATCAAAACGCCTACGATAGCAATGACGATCATGAGCTCTATCAGTGTGAAGCCATCTTCGTCCCCTTTGATCTTGCCGCTATGCTTATCCAAGCTGCCCCCTGTTTATCGACATCACGCACATTTTTTATTGAAATTACTAACTAGTCTTACAGCAGTATCACAGATACAATACTAATCATAATTAATCAATTTATTAGCCGAAAAATAGCGTTCTAATTTATGAGAGCAGGCGAATTATTGTTTGTTAGAAATCTTTCATGAGCAACAATTAATACTTTAATATCAAAAACTTAAAAGATCATCTTTTTCGAGATTATTGATGAAATTTGAAGGATTAGCCAAGCGTTTAATTAATAGTGAGCTGCTAAGCATCGACCAGGCCGAAAAAGCAGAAACAGCATCACTCGCCTTGGGAGTATCATTATTACGCTATGTAGCTGAACAAAGACTCGTGGACGCTAGCGCCGCCGCTTCTGCAGCTGCCTGGGAATATGGCTTTCCAGTGATTGATTTAGAGGCTCTACAGTTAGAAGCGCTGCCCACAGCTACCAGCTTTCCTGCCCATCTTTTAACATCATTAAAAGTCCTGCCTCTGGCTCAACGGGGGCGTCATCTCACAGTCGCCATTTCCTGCCCATCAGTCCTGTCTCAACTTGATGAGCTAACATTTACTCTAGATGTCGTTAGTATTGAAGGGGTTTTGGCCCCGTTCGATCAGCTTGAGACCGTATTAAATAGCTACCTCACCCATCATAAATATGCCTCTTTGGGTTCCATCAAGCATCTGCCTGATTATAAATTAGCCTCTGAAGATGACGATTTTCAGCTTGAGGACATGGCCCAAAGTATAGAAGACGGGCCTGTCGTTGAATTCGTTAATAAAGTACTGTTGGACGCTATTGATCGGGGCGCTTCAGACATTCACTTCGAGCCCTATGAGCAACACTACCGTATTCGATTCAGGATTGACGGCGTGCTTATTGAAGTTGCTCAGCCACCACTGACAATGCGAAATCAGATAGCAGCACGCTTGAAGATCATGGCTCGCCTTGATATCTCGGAGCGTCGCCTTCCACAAGATGGAGCCATTAAATTCTCGGCAAAACGCCATCAAACGTTAGATTTGCGTATCAATTCATTGCCGACCGTTTACGGCGAGAAGGTCGTATTACGTCTGCTTGATCCTACCTCTCTTCAGCTTGGCATTGACCAATTGGGCTTTTCAGATACCCAGAGGGGGCTCTATGAAAAAGCACTCAAACAGCCCCAGGGAATGATTTTAGTCACAGGCCCTACTGGCAGTGGTAAAACGGTCTCACTCTATACGGGCATCGCACTACTCAATCAAGTAGAGCGGAATATCTGCACGGCAGAAGATCCTGTTGAAATCAAGGTAGCAGGTATTAATCAAGTGAACGTGCTACCCCACATTGGACTGGATTTTGCCAATGCACTGCGCGCCTTTCTCCGTCAGGATCCTGACGTAGTGATGGTAGGTGAAATACGCGATCTGGAAACGGCGGAGATTGCAATAAAAGCAGCACAAACAGGTCATCTTGTACTTTCAACCGTGCATACCAATTCTGCGGCAGATACCCTTACGCGCTTATGCAACATGGGAGTATCGGCATTTAACATTGCAAGCTCGGTGAGTCTGATTATTGCGCAACGCTTAGCTCGAAAATTATGCAGTCATTGCAAACAGCCTACGAACATCCCCATGGACGCCATCTCCAGCGAAGTTATCAACGAAGATACGCTTCAACAAGCAACCTTTTACCGTGCTGAAGGATGCAAAAAATGCACGCATGGATACAAAGGCCGGGTGGGTATCTATGAAGTGGCTCCCGTTTCCGAAACGATTCGGCAGCTCATTATGCACAACGCGTCCGCACTTGAAATTAACGAGCAGATCAAAAAGGAAGGACATGCCAGCCTTCGCCAAAGCGGCTTTTATTACGTTATCCAAGGCATTACCAGCCTGGAAGAAATTAATCGTGTCATTAAGGAGTAACGTTTGACTCGATATGCCGTTAAACGTAAAGCCAAGTCACCCCGCTTGTATCGCTGGAAATGGACAGGGACGGTGGGCCAAACACGTTTACTACGTGGTGAAATTATCGGCCATAGCAAGGTCGCCGTTACCGCCGAGCTACGTAAACAAAATATTGACGTGCGGCGTGTCGCTAAAAAAAGCGACCTGAGTAACCAAGGACGTATAAAGCCTCGCGATATCATGATTTTTTCACGCCAGTTGGCAACGATGATTCAAGCGGGCATCCCCCTATTACAGGCTTTTCAGGTGGTGGCTGAAAGCCTGAGAAAACCGTCGATGGTGGCGCTTGTTCATCAGCTAACCAATGACGTCGCATCAGGGACAAGCTTTTCTGACGCCTTACGATGCCACCCTCAACATTTTGATCGTTTGTTTATTAATCTGGTTGATGCAGGCGAACAGTCCGGCACACTTGACAAAATGTTAGAGCAAAACGCGGTTTATAAGGAAAAACTAGAGTCCCTAAAGGGGCGTGTCAAAAAGGCGTTGTGGTATCCGACGACCGTTTTGCTGACCGGCATCGCGATTACACTGCTATTACTTATTAAAGTGGTACCTCAGTTTGAAAGCATGTTTCAAAGCTTTGACGCTGAGCTACCGGCGGTGACACAGCTAACCGTCGACTTATCGATGCTGGCCCAACAACTATGGCTACCTTTGCTGGGAACAGCCACAACAGTGATTCTATTGCTGCGATGGCTGACGCGCCGCTCACCAGCGCTTGTCTACCTGCTTCATCGCCTTTTGCTACGTATTCCTGTTATCGGCAACATCATTGATAAAGCGGCTGTTGCACGATTTTCCCGTACCTTGGCCACGACATATGCATCCGGCATCCCTTTGGTAGAAGGGCTTGCAACAGCGGCAGGCTCCACGGGCAATAAAGTGTATGAAAAAGCGGCACTCCAGACACAAAAGGAGGTAGCAACAGGTCAGCAGCTGCATTTTTCAATGCGAATGACCAACCGTTTCCCTGCTTTAGCGATCCAGATGGTAAGCATTGGTGAAGAAGCCGGTGCCCTTGATACCATGCTCCACCGTGTAGCCAGTTACTACGAAGAAGACGTCGATAACCAGGTGGATGCGCTGACGTCTTTAATGGAGCCCCTCATTATCATTGTGCTGGGCATTTTGGTGGGGGGAATCGTCGTTTCTATGTATTTACCTATTTTTAATCTGGGTACCGTCATCTAGGTATTCTGAGGAGCATTATGAGTTCTCTTACGCTGAGCACCGGCCTGGTGGTTTGTTTGCTGGGCCTCTGCTTGGGTAGCTTTGCAAACGTTGTTATCACTCGTCTTCCTGTCATGCTAATGCGTCACTGGCGGCTTGAGGCTCGTGCGGCTCTTGAGCTGCCTATGGAACAAGCACCTCGCTTTAATATTGCGACACCTCGCTCACAATGCCCACGCTGCGAGAGCTCCATCGCCTGGCACAATAATATTCCCTTAATCGGCTGGGTTAAACGACGCGGCCGCTGTGCAAACTGCCACACCCGCATTAGCTTGCAGTATCCCCTTGTAGAATTAAGCAGCGGTGTACTGGCCCTAACAGTTGCGCTTCTGCAGGGCATAAACCTCTCCAGCCTGTTTATTTATGCAGCCTGCGTAACCCTTCTCGTACTGGCCGTGATCGATCTTCGCACCTACTTGTTACCGGATGTTCTTACCCTTCCCTTGCTGTGGGCTGGCCTTGTCTATCAACTCTTATTTCAGCCCTACTTATTAACCAATGCCGTCGTTGGTGCGATGGTGGGCTACCTGATCCTTTGGAGTTTTTACTGGCTATTTAAACTAACCACTGGAAAAGAGGGCATGGGGTATGGCGATTTTAAGCTTCTAGCCGCTCTTGGCGCTTGGCTGGGTTGGAGCTTCCTGCCCCTGCTCTTACTGCTCTCAGCCGGGATAGGTGCTGTTGTAGGCGTTGTGGCACAGACACGCTTTCCACACTTACGTGGCGCACCGCTTCCTTTTGGGCCTTTTCTCGCGTTAGCGGGCTGGGCATGCCTCCTGGCAGGACATGACCTTATCGCCCTTTATTTGTCCTTTTTCCCTGGGGTTTAATACAAACCAAGACGGTATATTGCATCTCATGCCCAAAGCGGCGCCTACATGGGCGTAATGCGCTATAGGTACCGACTTTCTACGTAAAAACACGTAAAATAGCGTTTTAAAGAACGCAATAAAGGGTAGCTATGATTATTGGCTTAACCGGAGGCATTGGTTCGGGTAAATCAACCGTAGCGCGCGCGTTTGAATCGCTAGGGGCCAGCTGGGTAGATGCAGATATCGTTGCCCGTGAAATTGTGGCACCAGGTGAGCCCGCCTTGAGCGCTATTATTGATTATTTTGGTTCAAATATTGTCAAGCAAGACGGAACGCTTGATAGAGCCGCTTTGCGTTCAATTATCTTTGAAGATCCACCCAAGCGTGAATGGCTAGAGTCGCTTACTCATCCGATTATCAGAAAACGGTTAGTCGCGCATTTAACCTCTCTATCCCACGATTCACCCTATGTACTTCTCGTTTCACCGTTACTTTTTGAGTCAGGACAAAACATGCTGGTCGCTCGAACAATTGTGGTTGACGTGCCCACCGATGTTCAGCTTTCCAGAACACTCGCTCGTGATGACGTAAACCCTAAACAGGTACGTGCCATTCTTGCAGCGCAAATGTCTCGTGAAGAGCGCTTGGCTAACGCCGACGATGTGATAGATAACAGCGGAGATTATGACTTTATGATGCGTCAGGTTGAGCGTCTGGACAATATTTATCGCACTCGTTAATTCAATTTTATCTATATATTTCAGGATTATTATGACTCACCCTGCTAATGATACTCCCATGGAAGTTAACTGCCCCCACTGCGGCCAAAAAGTGGCTTGGGCACCAGAGAGCACCTACCGTCCTTTTTGCAGCAAGCGCTGTCAATTAATTGATTTTGGCGCATGGGCTGAAGAGTCTCACCGTATCGCAGGCGAGCCAGCCATGGATGAGGCTGACTTGGATACCCTTCTGGCACAAGCGGATAAAGATGCGCCTCTTTCTTAACGAATGGTTTTCACGGTGAGGTAAATATTGGTCATGCAAGAGCCCGATGTAACCGCTTATCACTTATTGCATGAGCTTGATCATCGATTTGATAATCTGGTTTGCGCTATTGAAGCGGCGCTGGTGCTTTACGAAAGGCAGCGCCCGGCGGCGTGGGTCATGCATCAGCCGTCCGTCGAATTAAACTGGCTGCGAAACGCACTGCTGGATATGTGGCACCAGGAAGGCCAAGACGGTCGTGAAACGCGTAATTACATAGGAGTGATTGCCGCTGGCACTCCCCTTATTGAGGCAGTTGGCACTATTAACCATGCTAAAACAGCAATTAGCGAGTTAATCCATAGGATAAAAGAGCTCTCTCCAAAAGCATTCGGAGAAATCAAGCAACGCCTGCCACAACGCCACCCTCAAGTAGATAATGTATTGCGCCGTACCGGGCTTGCCAAACTCCACCTGAAACAGTGTTGGCGACAAATACCGATTGCTGAAGCGCCGGTTTCGCGTATACGGCTTGCCTGGTACAGCAGCGGGCGCTCTATCAAACGTCTCAGCGTGCAGGAAGCGGAGAAAAAGCTCATGCAACTGGATACCGAAGCGCCGCATATACGTATTCAACTGCGCAAGCTGGCTGGCCTTCCTAGCGCCGAAGCGTTGGCACAAGTACAAGCGCAGGCGCCTTTGATGCGGGCGAACCTTTTTTTTACTGAGCCTTTACTCGACGGGCACTCACGGCGGGCGCTCAATATTGCCATGCCGCTGTTTGTGCCCGCTCCTGACCAACGCCTGCCCCATATCAACTTGCCGCCGCTACACCCTCCTACGGAACGCACACGGGCAAGAAGGCGCGATGAAAAGCTTGAGCACGAAGCGTTTTTACCCAGCTTGCGTATTTATCGCTACCGATCCTGATCAAAGGCCTAACCACCAGTGAGATCAGGCGCTTGATGTTGTGGCCAGAGCTCATAAAACAACAGCGTTGAAATGAGCTCGTGCAGCTCCTGGTCCGATTGGTTGTACTCATCCATTAACGCTTTCAAGCGCTCTCCAAACAAGCGCTCTCGCTCTTGTGAGCGTTTTACTGCGTCATCTTCTTCTAACGCTGCCAATGAGCGTACCGGTGGCCCGGTTGGAATATCGAAGTCACTCTTAGGATCTTCCAACTGGCGCAAAGCTTGCGCAAATGCATCATCCAACTCACGAAACTTACGCAGCTTGTCACGTTCATCCGACTGTTTTGGAGTTTTGTGATATTTCATTGATGTTTCATTCATACCTTACTTGAAATGGTCGAAGTACCGCCACAACAGGTATTTCCACAAGAGATACCTAATGCCGCACAGCCAGCCTGGAAGTCTGCCGTGCATCTCGGTGCAGTGGAATTACCACCAAGCGGTGACAACAGGTTATCGGCCAATGCCAATAGCCTTACGAGAAAAGGTTCAACGTATCATTCACTAAAAACGTATAGGACGTAAACGACAAAGCCTATATGCCGGCTAACTCACATCCCCGGAAACGCTATTAAAGGCACAGCTATCCAATAGCGTTTTAAAGGCAAGACGAGCAGCCACAGAATCGTACACAAAAAAAATCAAACAATAGTCAACACGATACGATGGGGCAAGCTATATGCACAAGCGACTCATGTATGCCAGACAGCAACTCGATATTCCCGGACAGCGCCCGCCTTTCAATAGTGATATCAAATCAGGTCAAGCCTGTTTTTAATAAACCATAAAAGAGCGTAGTGTACAAACAGAATACTCTCCACAACAGAGTACTCTCCACCCTTTGCTCTTACCAGCACAGAGCAGCAGCGTGACCGGTCTACTGCCGAGCTGATAGAAGCAGTTGAATATGCCACTGAGCTAGACAAGGAACGGCTACAGGCTACTTAGCATATCCATACAAAACCGTATTGCCAGAAAGGCGACGCGATGGGCTCAACGGATAGCCAGTATTGGGCGTATACCTGGAAATAGCAATGGCACTCACCGTATGCTGCATCAAATAGCCCATGAAGGCACTTACAGCCTCGCCAACCGTCTAGCCTAGCTCGCCAAGCGCCATACATGCTATAGGGCGACGCTATCCTTCCTGCAAGCTATGTCACAGCAACGACACGGCCATATCAGCGACACGATTACCAAACACGCTAAATAATTTCAAGCTGGCAAAGAATGCAGCACTAACTTTTGTGGCGCTAAGCTAACGGGAGATATTTTTTTAATATTGAATAGCTATCGGGCCCATTGTGAGCCGCGCACCGGAAATCTGCCTCTTGTTAAAGCAAAACCGGCATTTCTTAAGAGAAGTGCCGGTAGTTGCTAATTAATCTTCCATGCTTTCCAGCCAGGACTCAACAGTTTCGTCACCGTATTCATCCTTCCAGCTACGCAAACCTTTATGGTTACCACCACGGGTTTCGATAATTTCGCCCGTATTGGGGTTTTTATACGTTTTTAGGCGACGCTTACGGCGACTAGCATTATTGCTGCCAGAAGCTTTGGTGCCACGTTGATCGTTTGTCGGATCCAGCAGGGCGATAACATCTGCAGGACGCTTACCAAATTCATTCATTAGCGCTTCAAGCTTAGCCTTGAATTCCAACTCGCTTTTTAAACGCTGGTCTCCTTCAAGACGCTGCAAGTCTTCTTGCAACTGCTTAAGTTGCTGCTCTTTTTGGATATATTCGTTTAGAAGTGACATGGGGAGTCCTTATACTTCAGATTTATCTTCTGGATATTGAATTGACACTCATCATATCCATTAGTTCAGAATGCGCGCTCATTATTACTTTAAAAGCACTAATTGACAATAGTCTAGTGTACTTTCATTCAATTACTAAGAGGTTTTTTAAGCGAATAGCGTACATTTAAAAGTTTTTAAGCAGGTTGGTAAATCTAATTTAATACAACTAACTGGCTTAGAAAACAGCTTGTTAATAAGCAAAAAAGCGCCGCCCATAGGGCGACGCTTCTTAGAACCAGCGACTAAATAGCTTAGTCTTGGCCCATCTGCTGCTTGATCAGATCACCGATGGTGGTCGGGCCACCAGCTTCGGGTTCCTGGTCACGCAGTTTCTTCAGGTTCTGACGAGTATCGTCCTGCTCTTTCGCTTTGATCGACAGATTAATCTGACGGCTCTTGCGATCGACATTGATGATACGCGCTTCAACGCTGTCGCCTTCATTCAGCACATTGCGCGCGTCTTCAACACGGTCAGCACTGATTTCAGAGGCTTTGAGGATGGCAATAACATCGGTTGCCAGCTCAACGTGTGCTTCTTTTGCGTCTACTTCAACAATACGGCCAGTCACCATGCTGCCCTTATCGTTAACAGACAGGTATTCAGCAACAGGATCGGAATCCATTTGCTTGATACCTAAAGAGATGCGCTCACGCTCAGGATCGATAGACAGAATAACGGCTTCGGCTTCATCACCTTTCTTGAAGTTACGAACCGCTTCTTCGCCAGTTTCTGTCCAGGAAATGTCGGACAGGTGAACCAGACCATCGATACCACCTTCAAGGCCGATGAAGATACCGAAGTCAGTGATTGACTTAATGGTACCTGAAACACGGTCGCCCTTGTTGTATTCAGCGTTGAACGTTTCCCACGGGTTAGCAGTACACTGCTTGATACCCAGAGAAATACGACGACGCTCTTCGTCGATATCCAACACCATGACGTCAACATCGTCGCCCACTTGGACAACTTTAGACGGATGGATGTTTTTGTTGGTCCAGTCCATTTCAGAAACGTGAACCAGACCTTCAACGCCCTCTTCCAGCTCAGCAAAGCAGCCGTAATCGGTCAGGTTAGTGACCACAGCGTGTACTTTGGTGCCTTCCGGGTAACGCTGCTTAATGTTGACCCACGGATCTTCGCCCAATTGCTTCAGACCCAGTGAAACGCGGTTGCGCTCACGGTCAAACTTAAGCACTTTAACGTTGATTTCGTCGCCAACAGCAACGATTTCAGACGGGTGCTTAATACGCTTCCACGCCATATCGGTAATGTGCAGCAGGCCGTCAACACCACCCAGATCTACGAACGCGCCGTAGTCTGTCAGGTTCTTAACGATACCTTTGATTTGCTGGCCTTCTTGCAGCGTTGCCAGCAGCGCTTCGCGCTCGGCACTGTTTTCAGCTTCAAGTACAGCACGACGAGAAACAACAACGTTATTACGCTTCGGATCAAGCTTGATGACTTTAAAGTCCAGCTCTTTATTTTCCAAATGCGCAGTATCGCGAACCGGACGTACGTCGACCAAAGAACCCGGCAGGAAGGCACGGATAGAGTCGACATCGACAGTGAAGCCGCCTTTGACTTTACCGTTGATCACGCCTTTGATGATTTCGTCTTTCTCGAAGGCGGCTTCCAGAATCTTCCAAGCTTCTGCGCGCTTGGCTTTTTCACGGGACAGACGCGTTTCACCGAAGCCATCTTCTACGGCTTCTAGTGCAACGTGAACGTCGTCACCGATAGCGATGTTTAACTCGCCATTTTCATCGCGGAATTGTGCCGCCGGGATCTGGCCTTCAGATTTCAGACCAGCATTGACGGTAACCCAGTCGCCATCGATGTCGACAACTTGAGCCGCGACGATAGCGCCTGGCTCCATGTTAATGTCGTTAAGGGACTGTTCAAACAGTTCAGCAAAGCTTTCGCTCATGTTTTTCCTACGTGATCAACGTTGTTGAGGCATAAATGCCTTCTCCGTACCACCAGCGAGTACGGGCCTAATGTCACTCTGCTTTTGGAGGTGTTAACGCTGGTTAGACCTGACCGGGCTCTCTGATATGAACAATCATATGAACTGCCGCCCTGCCACGTCGTGACACCTTTCCAAAAACGCCGCAAGGGAGAATCAGGTGCCGGATGCTAACCCTTTTTGGGCAAGCAATTCCGTCAACCGTTCAACCACTTCCGGTATGCTCAGACGCGTGGTATCAAGCGTAATAGCATCATCTGCCGGCTTGAGAGGTGCCACGCTGCGCTGCGTATCGCGTGCATCGCGTGCCTGAATCTCCTTCAAAAGACTCGAAAGACTAGCATTCATGCCCGCTTCCTGCAACTGAAGATGGCGACGACGTGCTCTTTCCTCAGCACTAGCAGTTAGAAATATCTTTAACGGCGCGTCTACAAATACGACGGTGCCCATATCACGGCCATCTGCGACAAGGCCTGGCGCCTTCTGAAAATCTCTTTGCCGCTGAAGCAGGGCTGCACGCACAGCGGGAAGCGCCGCCACCTGGGATGCCCACTCGCCAGTCTGCTCAGTCCGGATTGCCTGGCTTACTTCATCACCTTCAAGCAGCGTGCGGGGCTTACCATTTTCGATGGGAAATGCCACATCCAGCGATTCAGCCAATGCAGCAACAGCCGCTTCGTCATCAAGCGCAATACCATGCTTAACCGCCGCAGTGGCGGTTAGCCTGTATAGCGCTCCGCTGTCGAGTAAATGCCAGCCTAAACGCTCGGCAACCAAACTGCTGATGGTTCCCTTACCTGCCCCACCTGGCCCATCAATGGTCAGAACAGGGATTGGCTTAGTCATTCTCGCCCTCCACGTTAACCCCCATGCCAATTTTATTGGCAAGCTCAACGAAGGTGGGGAACGACGTAGCAACATTGGCGCAGTCATCAATAATGATGTCATCACTTGCGCGTAGTGCGGCAATGGCAAAGGCCATAGCGATACGATGGTCACCTAAACTATCAACGCGCCCACCACCGTAGCTTGCAACCTCGGCATTGGCGTTACCGACAATATCGATTCCATCGTCAACCACGGTATGTTCAACGCCCAAAATTGCCAACCCGTCAGCCATGGCCTGAATACGGTCGGACTCTTTGACACGTAGCTCTTCTGCACCACGAAGACGCGTGGTGCCAGCAGCGTTTGCCGCCGCGATAAACAGCGCAGGGAACTCGTCAATCGCCAAGGGCACTTGATCAACCGGGATATCAATACCTTTCAAGGGTGCATAGCGGATACGAATATCAGCAACCGGCTCGCCACCCACTTCAGCTTCGTTAAGAAGCTCAAGGTTGGCGCCCATTAACGTAAGAAT
This sequence comes from Halomonas hibernica, assembly GCF_013183775.1. Classification (NCBI taxonomy): domain Bacteria; kingdom Pseudomonadati; phylum Pseudomonadota; class Gammaproteobacteria; order Oceanospirillales; family Halomonadaceae; genus Halomonas; species Halomonas hibernica. The sequence continues at coordinate 705,231 of NZ_VIFN01000001.1, read as the reverse complement.
ATTAATAACACCAATGCGAGTCGGGTTGATACCGACATGCTCCAGGGTGATATCAGCACCCGGCGTTATCGCAGCCGCCACCATAAAGAACGTCGCCGATGAAATATCGGAAGGAACGTCAATGGGGCCAGCGCTCAAGGCACCGCCACCTTGCAACCAACAGGTGTCCCCTTCGCGTGACACAGAATAACCAAAACCATTAAGCATACGCTCGGTATGGTCACGCGTTGGTGCAGGCTCACGCACCCGCGTCTCACCTTCAGCATAAAGCCCAGCCAACAGCAGGCATGATTTCACTTGAGCACTTGCCATAGGCATATCGTAGAAAATACCTTTGAGCGCCGCGCCACCTTTAATTTTAAGTGGCGGCCGACCACCTTCGGCCGTCTCAATGGAGGCACCCATCAACCGCAACGGGTCCGCCACGCGTCCCATGGGGCGTTTGGTTAGCGACTCATCGCCGGTAAGCTCGCTATCAAATGCCTGCCCGGCTAAAAGCCCCGAGAACAGGCGCATCGCCGTTCCTGAGTTGCCCACATAGAGTGGTCCGGCCGGAGCCTTAAGCCCCTTCATTCCCACGCCATGGATAGTGACACATCCCTGGTGAGGCCCCTCAATCGCAACGCCCATCTCACGAAACGCTTGTAGTGTCGCCAGGCTATCTTCACCTTCAAGAAACCCTTTGACCTCGGTGACGCCTTGAGCCAGCGCTCCTAGCATAATAGAGCGGTGTGACATCGATTTGTCACCCGGTACGCGCAAATGGCCTTTCGCCTGGCCGCCAGGCCGAACTCGGTAGGTTACCTTGCCTTGTGGTTGCATATTGTATTCCGCTTGGTAGCTGGTTTTATTCAATAACGTATCAAAGTAATGGCGTGCGTGGCTGGCACGATCAAAGGTCGCAATAAGGGCATCGCTATCGCCTCGCTCAATCGCGTGACGTAACTGAGCCAAGCCTTCTTCAAAATCATCTAAAGATGCCAGAACCGCCTCACGGTTAGCCGTAAAAATATCCCGCCACATGACCGGGTCGCTGCCTGCGATGCGCGTAAAGTCGCGAAAACCACCGGCGGCATAACGGAAAATTTCAAGCCGCTCATCCTGGCGGGCTAGCGTATCCACCAGAGAAAAAGCCAGTAAGTGGGGTAAATGACTAGTGCGTGCAAGGACCTGATCATGGCGCTCAACGTCCATTTCCAACACATTCGCGCCGCAGGCCTGCCACAATGCACGCACGCGCGCCAACGCATCACAATCGACCCTTGGTTCAGGCGTCAAAATAACGTTGTGATCAGCAAAAAGCCGCGGATTAGCCGCCGCCACACCGCTCTTTTCTGACCCCGCAATAGGATGCCCCAACACCATATTGGCTGGCACCGCACCAAACACACGCTCGGCGCAGTCACGAATAGTGGCTTTGGTACTGCCCACATCGGTTAGCACCACATTGGCCGCCGCTTGCGAAAGCACGCCTGCCAACGATGCCATCACCGACTCCATGGCAAGCACAGGAACCGCAAGGACAATCATGGTAGCGCCTGCCACCTGGTCAGCGAGCGTGGCGCCCCCCGTATCGATTAACCCCATTTCGATACCGCGAGCGATTTCATCTTCGCTTGGATCGCAAGCCACAATCACGCCATTAAACCCTGAGGCGCGCAGCGCTGCTGCGAGTGACCCACCAATCAAGCCGAGACCAACGATCAATAGCCGCTGTTCATTACAGGAAGGTGTTTCAACGACCGATGATGCCATAGCGATCACAGCACGCCCTGCGGATAGGAACCTAAAACACGAAGCTCCGAGGCGCGTAACCTTACCTCTTCCAACACGGCCGCAACGCGCGGTTCGTCAGCGTGGCCCTTAAAATCGATAAAGAAAACATAGTTCCATACGCCCGTACGTGATGGGCGCGTCTCGATACGCGTTAAATCAATATGATGCCGATGGAAAGGCTCAAGCAGGTCGTGCAGTGCGCCAGGTTGGTTACGCATGGCCACGACAATGGAGGTTTTATCATCCCCTGCCATTGGCACACGCTCACTACCAATAATCAAAAACCGGGTCGAGTTATCCGGGCGGTCTTCGATTTTGTCAGCTACGCGCTCAAGCCCATACAGTTTGGCCGCCATATCGCCTGCAATGGCCGCACTGTGCCATTCAGTTTTGACCAGCTTGGCAGCCTCTGCATTCGAGGAAACAGGAACCCGTTCGGCGTGTGGGTAATGTGCATCCAGCCACTTTCGGCATTGGCCAAACGACTGGGGATGCGAATAAATGCGGGAGATTTTATCGCGACGCGTCGTATCACTGATCAGCAGGTGATGGTGAATGCGTAGCACCACCTCGCCACAAATATGGATAGACGAATCCATAAACGTATCGAGGGTATGATTCACAACGCCTTCTGTTGAATTTTCAACAGGCACTACGCCATAGTTCACGGCACCCGCTTCTACTTCACGAAACACTTCATCGATAGCTGCCATGGGTAGGCTAATGGCGCTTTCGCCAAAGTGCTTTAGTGCCGCCTGCTGAGTAAACGTCCCTTCAGGCCCCAGATAAGCCACTTTGATCGGCTGCTCAAGCGCCAAACAAGCCGACATGATTTCTCGAAACAGCCGCGCCATTTCTTCGGAATCCAGCGGCCCCTTGTTAAGCGACATAATCCGTCGCAGCACTTGTGCTTCACGCTCAGGACGGTAAAACACCGCATCCTTATCGTGAGCCAGCTTTACATGCGCCACTTTTTGAGCACAGTCAGCGCGCTCACTGATCAGGCGTAGTATATCGCCATCAAGTTGATCGATACGTTGGCGTAGGTCATCCAGATTGATCGACGAGTCGGACATGATTATTAGCCTCTTCGCTGTTCAAAATCAGCCATAAAAGCAACCAGCGCATCAACGGCTTCTTCGGGTACTGCGTTATACAAGCTGGCACGCATACCGCCCACGCTACGGTGCCCCTTTAGATTCAGTAGTCCCGCTTGGTCGGCCTCTTGCAAGAACGCTTTATCGAGGGCTGAATCAGCCAGCACAAACGGCACGTTCATACGCGAGCGATTAGCCACTGCAATGGGATTGCTATAGAAATCGCTGGCATCAATCGCGCCATAAAGCTTTTCCGCTTTACGCTGATTAATGGCATCCATAGCTACCAGGCCACCGACATCATCACGTAACCACTGGAATACAAGCCCTGCCAGGTACCACGCATAGGTTGGCGGCGTATTCACCATTGACCCAGCGTCTGCGAGCTTTTGGTAATCAAACAGCGACGGAGTATTGGGGACCGCCCGGCCGAGCAAATCATCACGCACTACGGCAAGGGTTAGACCTGCCGGCCCAATATTTTTTTGGGCCCCAGCAAAGATAACGCCAAAGTCTGCAACATTAATGGGCTTGGACAAAATATTGGAGGACATATCGCAGACCAACGGCACATGCTGGCCATCTTCGCGTACAGCCTGCGGCGTATAGTCAAATTCCAGCCCGCCAATCGTCTCATTGGAGGTGTAGTGCAGATAGGCCGCATCCGCACTTAGCGTCAACGCATCCTGGGAAGGTACACCCACATACCCACCCGCCTCACTGTTTCCAGCCAAGTGGCATGCATAGCCAAGTCGCTTGACTTCGCTAATCGCTTTTTTGCCCCAAATGCCCGTTTGGATAAAGTTGGCACTACCGCCCTGGCCCAGCAGGTTCATCGGCAGCATGGCAAACTGCATGCTGGCGCCCCCCTGCAGGAACAGCACCTTATAGTTGTCGGGCACACTTAGCAGCTGACGGAAATCGGCTTCCGCCTGCTCAGCAATGGCTATAAATTCATCGCTGCGATGGCTCATCTCCATAACGGATAAGCCACGCCCTTGGTAATCTACCAGCTCGTTGCGGGCTCTTTCGAGCACCGCAACAGGCAGGGCCGCTGGCCCTGCACAAAAGTTATAGTGACGTGTCATCAGTCGCCGTATCCTGTGCGCTGTCGCCCGCGTTGTCTGGCTCACCCTCTTCATCCAGTGCTTCAAGTTCACTGTCACCAGGCTCATCAACACGAACTGTTTTAACCAGTTTTTCTTCTTTACCCAGACGGATCAGCATAACGCCCTGGGTGTTGCGTGAGGTGGTAGACACCTCTTCCACACGCGTACGTACCATCGTCCCGCGGTCTGTAATCAGCATCATCTCATCGCTGTCATACACCTGCATGGCCGCCACAAGGGCACCGTTACGCTCGCTGGTCTGCATGGCGATAACCCCTTGGCCACCACGCCCGCGCAGCGGGAACTCTTCCAGGCGTGTGCGCTTGCCATAACCATTTTCGCTGGCCGTTAGAATGTAGATCTGGCCTTCTGCCTGGGTGCTTTCAGCAACGGTTTCTTCTGCCTCATCAACATCCGTATCAGCCTCAGCATCAATCTGCTGGCTCTTGGGAATGATCAGACTGATAACCTCAGCACCCTCTGCCAAGCGCATGCCACGCACACCTCGAGCGGTACGGCCCATTGCGCGAACATTGCCCTCTTCAAAACGGATCGCTTTACCGTTAGAAGAGAGCATCATGGCGTGGTCAGCGCCTGACGTAATAGCAGCACCCACCAGGCGGTCGCCCTCTTCAAGGTCAATGGCAATCAGGCCAACGCTGCGCGGACGCGAGAACTGCTCCAGGCTGGTGCGTTTCACCGTACCATTGGCGGTCGCGAAGAAAATATAGTGCTCGGGGTCGTAGTCACGCACCGGCAAGATGGCGTTAACCGACTCACCCTCTTCAAGCGGCAGCATATTGACCAGCGGTTTACCGCGCGAACCACGGCTCGCTGAAGGCATCTCGTAAACTTTCAGCCAGTACACTTTACCGCGGTTGGAGAACAGCAGAACGGTGTCATGGGTCGACGCAACGAGCAGATGCTCAATCACATCCTCATCTTTCATCGATGTTGCCGACTTACCGCGCCCACCACGCCGCTGCGCCTGGTAATCCGAAAGCGGCTGAGTTTTGGCATAGCCGGAACGCGACACGGTCACCACCATGTCTTCTTCGGCGATCAAATCTTCGATTGAGAGATCCAGATGGCTTGCCTGAATCTCTGTACGCCGATCATTACCATACTGGTCGCGCACGGCATGCAGCTCTTCACGAATCACTTCCATTAGCCGGTCGGCCGAGGCAAGAATTTCGGTGAGTTCTGCAATTTTCTCAAGAATAGAGAGGTACTCATTGAGCAGCTTCTCAGTCTCAAGACCGGTCAGACGATGTAGGCGCAGCTCAAGGATGGCTTGCGCTTGAGCCGGCGACAGGCGGTATTCGGTCGCGGAAGGGTTAAGGCCAAAGCTTTCATCCAGCTCTTCGGGCTTGCACGAGGTAGCACCTGCCCGCTCAAGCATGCCGGTAACCTGCCCCGGTTGCCATGTTTTCGCCAGTAGTTTCTCTTTCGCCTCGGCTGCGCTGGGCGAGGCCTTGATCATCTCGATGATGTCGTCAATGTTCGAGATAGCCACCGCCAGACCTTCAAGAAGGTGGCCACGCTCACGGGCTTTTTTAAGCTCAAACAGCGTCCGGCGCGTCACTACCTCACGGCGGTGACGAATAAACGCCTCTAACATCTCTTTTAGGTTCAACGTGCGGGGCTGGCCATTCTCCAACGCCACCATGTTGATACCAAACACGTTTTGAAGCTGTGTCTGAGCAAAGAGATTATTAACGACGACTTCACCCGATTCGCCACGTTTAATCTCAATAACCACGCGCAAGCCGTCCTTGTCCGACTCGTCGCGCAGCTCGGCAATGCCTTCGATTTTCTTCTCTTTGACTAGTTCGGCGATTTTTTCAATCAAGCGCGCCTTGTTCACCTGATAAGGCAGCTCGGTAATGATGATGTGGTCACGGCCGGTTTTATCATGGTGCTCAATTGTATGGCTAGCGCGCACATGGATGCGGCCACGCCCGGTGCGATACGCATCTAAAATGCCAGCGCGGCCGTTGATAATCCCCGCCGTGGGGAAATCAGGGCCAGGAATGTACGCCATCAAGTCATCCACCGACAGCGTGTAGTCATCAATCAGCGCTAAACAGCCGTCAATCACTTCGCGCATGTTATGCGGCGGAATATTGGTTGCCATGCCCACGGCAATGCCCGACGAGCCGTTAATCAGCAGGTTGGGAACTTTAGTAGGCAAAACGGCAGGGATGCGTTCGGTGCCGTCGTAGTTATCGACCCAATCGACGGTATCTTTCTCAAGATCGGCAAGAAGCTCGTGCGACAAACGCGACATGCGCACTTCGGTATAACGCATGGCAGCAGCGTTATCACCATCGATAGAACCGAAGTTACCCTGGCCATCGACCAGAACGTGGCGCATTGAGAAGTGCTGCGCCATACGTACGATAGTGTCGTAAACCGCACTATCACCATGCGGGTGATATTTACCGATGACATCGCCGACAACACGCGCCGATTTCTTGTACGGTTTATTCCAGTCATTCCCCAGCTCATGCATGGCGAAGAGCACACGCCTATGAACAGGTTTCAAACCGTCACGCACATCGGGTAGCGCGCGGCCGATAATGACACTCATCGCATAGTCGAGATACGACTGTTTGAGCTCGTCTTCAATATTGACGGGCAAGATTTCTCTGGCGATGTCACCCATGAAAGTCAGATCCTTTGCACTGCATTGGCACTGCGAGAGTTGAAAGCGCTAAAAGTACCGCCTTTAAAAAAGACGATGCGCAGATACTGCTACATCATACCACTGCATCCGCACCAAGGGCAGCCAGGACACTCCCCTTGATTATTAAGGCGTAAACTGCTCTTTGGTAAGTAGTAATGCATTCAGCCGCTCGGCAAGCTCATTTTCAATCACCGAGGCTTTATTCGCCCGCATATCGAGAAGCACAAACGTAAGATCGGCCTGTGCAACTAATACGCCATCGCTGCGATAGATCCGGTGATGACACAGCGCTCGGCGCTCACCTACCTCGACGATACCCGTCAGAATAGTCAGGTCATCGCCCTGAACAGCGGCGGCGCGGTAGTCAATATTCAGATTCACCACCACAAATGCCCGCCCCGCCTGATGGAACTCGCTAATCATCGCTGGGTACTCATCAAAAAACGCCCAGCGCCCCTCCTCCATAAACTCAAGATAGCGTGCATTATTGACATGCCCGTAGCCGTCCAAGTGGTAGCCACGTACACGCAGCTGAACGCGAGAAGGTAATACCGACATAACAACTCCTTTTAATAAACACGAGCGCAAGCCAACAGGCTCATTAGCCACTACCTCAATCAAACACAGGTTTAAAACACATACAACTTATACCTAAGCGGCAAGGTGCTGGCAGGAACGCCCCGCTTTCGACATAATGTGCCACCTTTTGGATAGGACTGGTGACATGTGGTTTAAGCACCTGCATTTATATCGCCTACATGGCGCCCCTGAGCTCGACAGTTCAACGCTTGCCGACGCATTGCAAGCACATGCGGCCAAACCGCTCGGCAATGCGGATGCTCGCCGACTAGGCTGGACAGCACCAGCAGGCCGCCTTGGCGGCGGTCAACTGCTACATGAAATTCAGGGCCACCGGCTATTATCCGTGCTGCGTCAAGAACGCCTGCTACCTGCCTCTGTTGTCAAAGAGGAAGTCGACGAGCAGGTCGCTGATATAGAAGCGCGCGAAGGTCGCAAGGTGACGCGCAAAGAGAAAACCGCGCTTAAAGAGCAGGTGACGGAAGCGCTTCTGCCTCGTGCCTTTGTACGCAGCCAAAAAATTGACCTTTGGTGGGACACGCGACGCCACTTGATCGGCATCAATGCCAGCTCTCGTACCCGTGCTGAAGACTTGCTAGACCTATTGCGAGAAACCTTAGGCAGCCTCAAGGCAACGCCCTTGTCATCCCAAACACTGCCTATTCGTGCGATGACGACGTGGCTTGGCGACCCTGCTAGCCGCCCAGCAGATTTACAGCTGGGTGACCAGGTGGAACTTAAAGCCAAAGGCGACGATGGCGTTCTCCGCGCTCGCCAGGTCGACCTGGATAGCGATGAGATCCAACAACTACTTGAGAGCGGACGTCAAGCAAGCAAGCTCGCCATGAGCCTTGAAGGCCGATTGAGCTTCGTTCTGCATGATGACCTGGCTCTGAAATCGTTGCGTTTTGGTGATGCCTTGATTGAAGAGGCCGACCATGCTGACGACGGCGATGACGCTCTAGCCCGGCTTGAAACCGACTTTATTTTGATGGCCCAAGCGTTATCCAATGACGTTGTTCGTCTGATAGAGTGGCTGGGTGGTGAAAACAAGCAGGAACCTGCTGCCCCGTTAAGTAACTAAAGGGTTGATCGCGCTGCTATGAATTGTTCTTTATTGTTTATCATCCAACGGATCGCATGACTCATCACAACGACGCACCCAACGCACTGAACGCCGCTGACCCATGGGCGGATATACGCCCTTATACAGACAACGAAGTGGCCGATGTTCTCGCGCGACTGGCCCGCGATAGCGAGCTTCTTAATGCGCTTACTCGTTTTCGCCTTCCCCGCATGGCGCGCTGGGTTCCACCGCTTGCCCGAACGCTTGCAAGCCACGCGATACAGCGTGAAGTAAAAGGTGTAGCAACGGTGCGCGATTTTCAAATGCGCATCGCAAGCTACATGGATCGCATGATCCGCACCACTACCGACGCGTTTGAAGTGGCAGGCCTGGACAAGCTCGACCCAAATAGTGCTTATCTGTTTATTGGTAACCACCGGGATATTTCGCTCGACCCCGCGTTCGTTAACTACGCACTCTACCAGGCGGGCCGCGATACGGTGCGCATTGCCATTGGCGACAACCTGCTTAAAAAGCCCTATGTCACCGATCTAATGCGGCTCAATAAAAGCTTTATCGTCCCCAGAAGTGCGCGCGGAAAGCGTGCCATGCTGGCAGCGTACCAACAGCTTTCTGCTTATATTCGTTACTCAATTACCGATGACCAGCACTCCATCTGGATGGCTCAGCGTGAAGGCCGCGCCAAAAACGGCATTGACCGCACCGACCCCGCTATTATCAAGATGCTGACCATGGCCAAGCGTAATGCCGAGCGAGACATGATGTTTGGTGAGGCGGTAGCCGAACTCAAGCTGGTGCCTGTCTCGATTAGCTATGAATATGATCCTTGCGACGTGCAAAAAGCGCAGGAGCTACACGACGTGGCAACAGAAGGTAGCTATGCTAAAAGTGAATTTGAAGATATTCGCTCTATCGTTGCTGGCATTACCGGTGATAAAGGCAGAGTACAGCTGCGTTTTGGCTCCCCAGTAGGCGCCGACATGGCGACTCCCGATGAAGTAGCCGCAGAGATTGATCGTCAGGTTATCGGTGGTTACCGCCTCTTCCCAAGCCACTATTTAGCCCTGGAAGCACTCGGTGAAGCGCCGGAGTTAGTTGCCCGTAAAACCATCACTCGCCAGGACCGCGAACGCTTCCAGGCGCGAATGGCGGCGGTGCCGGAGAATCTGCGTCCTTACTGGCTGGCTCAGTATGCCAATCCGGTAAAACACAAAGCAGGCCGTTTAACGTTAACGTAGTAGGCTAAATCACTGGTCTAAACGTAGACAAGCCATACTCGCTGCACTAAAAATGCTATGGTCAATGCATGGACTGGCTTCGCTTGATAATCAGCTCAAGCGCCGCGTTAAGGAGACTCTTATGTCTGCATCAGAAATTCAAAAAACACGTATTATTAATGAACTGCGCGGTTTCATACGCAAACTGCTTCAAGATCCTGACATTCTTGGTCAGTCGCTGGTAATCGCGCGTCAGCAATTAAGCGAAGGCAGCAGCCCGGCTGTAATGGCGCGAATCGCCAATGAGATATCTGGCACTACCAGTGTCCACATTCCGGAAGATCCTGCCGAGCATTCAGAGGCTGACAAACTGTTTTTAGAGCTTTTAAAAGAGGTCGTGCAAGAAGAGCAAGCACTTTACTAACCACCCGACATCAAGACTGCACGCGCTTTAACGTCAATTTAAACGCCTGCATCGTACCTTGTTACCGGCCATCTGCCGGCTAACTTCGCCGTTTTATTGTTATCGTCTAACCGGAATTATCATTCACCATGTCTAACTCTGCCACGCGCAATATTCTGGTGACCAGCGCGCTCCCCTACGCTAACGGAGCGATCCACCTCGGTCACTTACTTGAATATATCCAAACCGATATCTGGGTACGTTTTCAGAAAAGCCGTGGCCAGCAGTGCTACTACGTTTGCGCCGATGACGCTCATGGTACGGCCATCATGCTGCGTGCCGAGCAGGAAGGTATTACGCCTGAAGCCTTGATTGACCGCGTCTCACGCGATCACCAGGAAGACTTCGCTCGCTTCAACGTTGACTTTGACAACTACCATTCCACGCATTCGGAAGAGAACCGGCACCTCAGTGAGGTTATCTATAAGCGTCTGCGTGATAAAGGCCATATCGCCACCCGCGATATAGAGCAGATGTACGACCCGCAAAAAGGCCTGTTCCTGGCGGACCGTTTCATCAAAGGCACCTGCCCGAAATGCGGCACCGACGACCAGTACGGTGATAATTGCGAAAAGTGTGGTGCCACTTACACCCCCGCTGACTTGATCAACCCGGTATCCGCCATTTCCGGCGCAATCCCGGAAGTACGCTCTTCAACCCATTACTTCTTTAAATTGCCGGACTTTGCCGAGTTCCTGCAGCGCTGGATCAATGATGGCCACGTGCAGCCACAGATTCGTAACAAGCTGATGGAGTGGTTTGAATCAGGCTTTAACGAATGGGATATCTCCCGTGATGCGCCCTATTTCGGGTTTGAAATCCCCGACGCGCCGGGCAAATACTTTTATGTATGGCTTGATGCCCCTATCGGTTACTTAGCCAGCTTCAAGAATTTGTGTGATCGTGACGGCATTGATTTCGATAGCTACTGGAATAAAGACTCCAACGCCGAGGTCTACCACTTTATTGGGAAAGACATTGTCTATTTCCACGCACTTTTCTGGCCAGCCATGCTGCATGGCGCTGATTTACGCACGCCCACCGCGGTAAATTGCCACGGCTTTCTGACCGTAGATGGTGCCAAAATGTCGAAGTCGCGCGGCACCTTTATCAAGGCTGCGACCTATGCCGATTACTTGAATCCCGAGTACTTGCGCTATTACTTCGCGGCCAAGCTGACGTCCAAAGTGGACGACCTGGACCTCAACCTGGATGATTTTGCCGCACGGGTTAATTCAGACCTCGTGGGTAAAGTGGTTAACATTGCCAGCCGCTGCGCCGGGTTCGTTAAAAAGTTAGGTGGCGGCACCCTTTCAGCGCACTGCGCCGAACCGCAGATGGTCGCCCGATTTATCGCCGCGGGCGATGACATTGCCGATGATTTTGAAGCACGCGAATTTAGCCGTGCCATGCGTAAAATCATGGAGTTGGCGGATGAAGCCAATACCTATATTGCTGAGAAAGAGCCTTGGGCGCTCGCTAAGCAAGATGGCCGTGACCAAGAAGTGCTCGAGATTTGTTCAGTCGGCATCAACCTCTTCCGCCAACTAATGGTGTACTTGGCCCCCGTGGTACCCACCATGGCCGCTCAGGCACAAGCCTTCTTGAAGCTTGATTCACTTAACTGGGAAAGCCGTCATAATGTGCTGGTTAATCATAAGGTGGAGAAATTCAAACCTCTAATGACCCGCGTAGAGCGTGACAAAATTGACGCCATGATTGAAGCTTCCAAGGAGGATTTGGTGGAAGAGCAAAAGCTTAAAGAAGCACCCAAAGGGCCTCTAGCAGATAACCCCATTGCCGCCGAAATTAGCTTTGACGACTTTGCCAAGGTAGACCTGCGCATTGCCCGGATCACCAAGGCACAGTACGTAGAGGGCGCGGACAAGCTGCTGCAATTAACGCTGGATTTAGGCGGTGAAACCCGCAACGTTTTCTCCGGCATTCGCAGCGCCTATGCGCCTGAGGCGCTTGAGGGACGTCTTACCGTCATGGCAGCCAACCTTGCGCCGCGTAAAATGCGTTTTGGCCTTTCCGAAGGCATGGTACTTGCCTCTGCCAATAAAGACGGCATTTATCTGCTTTCACCTGACGCTGGTGCCGAACCCGGCCAACGTGTAATGTAGCCGACCTTCAAGCACTTCCGGGGGGTAGAGACGACCAAGCTCTACCCCCTTCTTACGTGGATTGCTTAATAAACCTTTTATAAGACTCTCCGTTTAGGCCTGATTATGCGTCGGCACTTCTCTCAATCACTGCGTTTTCAATTTTTAGTAGCGTTGAGTGGTGTGCTCTTGCTCGCACTATGCTCGTTAGTCATGTTGAGCAAGTGGTTTATTGTTCCCGCGCTGCACGAAGAGGAACGCGGCATGATCAGCCAAGAGCTAAAACGTATTGAGCGTAGCCTCGCCTTGGCCCAGCAAGATCTTTTAACTCAAGCACGTGACTGGGCAAACTGGGACGACACTTATCAATTCGTTCAGGATAACAACCCACGCTACGCCGAGGTTAATTTCAGCCCTGAAATGATGGAAGAGATGCGCTATCAGTTGATAGCGTTTTTCGACGCTGGCGGCGAGATATACTTCCTTTCAGGCTTAGCGCCTGACACTAACGATTTTACAACCTGTGCGCGCGTTGCTGACGATTGCGCCTGGATGGCACTGCTTATTGACAGTATCCAACGCTCGATAGACAACACCCCTGACCAGCAAGTCTTTTTCTCTCCGGGTATCAGTTCGCCAGCCATGGTAGCCATCACGCCGATTTTGCGCACTGATGGTAGTGGCCCAAGCACCGGCTGGTTAGCAAAAGTGCGCTTAATGGATAAGAAATGGGTAAAGCAGATGGAAAATGTGACCGGCCTTTCGATCACTATTCAACAACAACCTACCTCCAAGGCTATACCGTTAACCAATATTGAAGGCGAGACGATTCACGCCCAACACTTATTGCCTACCAATGTGCCCGCTATCAGCATCCTGGTAGGCACTCAGCTTAACCGTACTCATTATCTAGCAAGCCTTAGCACCATTCGTTATGTATTAATCTGGACAGTCTGCCTTATGCTGTTTGTCATTGGCTTTGTGCTCTGGCTTATGGAACGCATGATTTTAAAGCCGCTGAAAGCACTGGCCGTTTTTGCGAAACAGACTTCAAACGAAGACAGCAACCAGAACTCTGCACGGCTTTGCCAGCGTAATGATGAAATTGGCATGTTGGCTCGAAGCTTTGAACAGCAGCTAGGCCGCCAACGCAAGCTTAATGCTGAGCTTTTAAACCTTTCGACGCATGATGCTTTAACTGGCCTGCCAAACCGGCGGCTGTTCGACCAGCGCCTTCAAACGACGATTCATGAAATGGAAGCGTTATCGCAACCGTTAGCAGTAATGATGCTGGATATCGATCATTTCAAACTGTTCAATGATCATTATGGGCACCAACAAGGCGATAAGTGTTTAAAGCAAGTAGCCCAAGCGCTACAAAAAGTGGCTACCGCTCATAACTTTTTAATCGCCCGAACTGGGGGTGAAGAATTTAGCGCATTACTGCCCAATACCTCCGCCCAACAGGCAGAATATATTGGCCAGTTGCTGCATGATACGATAGATGCTTTAGCATTTCCTCACTTGGCCTCGCCCGTAGCGCCCTATGTTACTATTAGCGTGGGAATCGGGTCACTTAACGAAGGCACCGATATTTCTCCCAATGTGCTGATGAGCACCGCCGATCAAGCGCTGTATAGTGCTAAAGCGGCAGGGCGCCATCAGGTCCAGATATTCACACCGCCTAACGCTGATTTTTCAGCTGCCAGCCACGATACGTCACTATGAGTGAGTTATTCATCATTTTGGTCAGCACCGCGCTGGTCAATAATTTTGTCTTGGTACAGTTTTTGGGGCTCTGTCCGTTTATGGGGGTTTCCAACAAACTGGAGTCCGCCATGGGAATGTCACTGGCAACGACGTTCGTATTAACCCTCGCCTCTGCAGCAAGCTATGTCGTTTATTACGGCTTGTTGGTGCCTTTGGATGTTACTTACCTGCGCACTATCAGCTTTATAGTGGTGATCGCCGCCGTCGTGCAATTCACCGAAATCATGGTGCGCCATTTAAGCCCGTTGCTACATCAAGTACTGGGCATCTTTCTGCCCCTGATTACGACCAACTGTGCCGTACTGGGTGTTGCTCTGCTCTCGCTCAACCGTGAGCTTGGCTTTTTTCATACCACACTCTATGGGCTGGGGGCAGCGCTCGGCTTCTCGCTGGTGTTGGTCCTGTTTGCCGCCATGCGCGAGCGCTTGGCTGGCGCGGATGTCCCCACACCTTTCAAAGGGGCCGCTATTGCCATGGTCACTGCCAGCCTTATGTCGCTCGCCTTTCTTGGTTTTTCTGGTTTAACTCAAGGGTAATTTTCTACCATGAGTGATGGTTTTTCTCTCTGGGGGATTGTCAGTTCAGTTGGAATCTTGACGGGGCTTGGCATTGGTTTTGGCGCCCTGCTGGGGGCGGTTAGTGAACGTTTTAAGGGGGACGAGCACCCTCTTGTTGAGCAAATTGATGCGCTGCTGCCCCAAACTCAGTGCGGCCAATGCGGTTACCCAGGCTGCCGCCCTTACGCCGAAGCGATTAATGAGGGCGATGCACTCAACAAGTGCCCGCCCGGTGGCGAGGCCACCATTCACGCCTTGGCAGATCTACTCGGCCGTGAACCCGAGCCACTTGATGGCGAGGCGCCCAGCGAAGCCAACGTGGCGTATATCCGCGAAGCCGAGTGCATTGGCTGCACCAAGTGCATTCAGGCGTGCCCAGTGGATGCCATTATTGGCGCGGCCAAGCAGATGCACACCGTGATTGAGGATGAGTGCACAGGCTGTGACTTATGCGTTGACCCTTGCCCGGTAGACTGTATCGACATGCTGCCCCGGAGCACACCGCTTGGCCAGTGGCAGCCCGTTGTTTTACCCACTGGCGTCATTGCAAGCGACCGTACACCAGCAACAAGGGGGCCAGATGGCACACCCATTTGATTTCCCAGGCGGCATCTACCCACCGGAGCGAAAGGACCGTTCAACGCAATCACCGTTGCGACGTGCCCCGTTACCGTCGCAGGTCATCCTTCCACTGTGCCAGCATAGCGGCCGCCCCGCCACCCCCTGTGTGGCACGGGGCGATCATGTTCGCGTTGGCAGCCTGATCGCCAAGCGCGATGGTTTGATATCCGCAGATATCCACGCGACAGTGAGTGGCACGGTTAGCCAAGTAGATAGCGACGCTATTCACATAGACAGCGATGGCCAGGATACCTGGCAATATCTCCCCCCGCTCGATTGGCGAAAAACAGATGCACCCACACTGCTTACACGGCTGGATGACAGCGGTGTGGTCGGGTTAGGTGGTGCCGGTTTCCCGACCCATATCAAGGCTCGCGTGATTGAGCGCCATGCTATCGACACGCTGGTGATTAACGCCGCCGAATGCGAGCCTTACATTACGGCCGATGACCTCACATTACGGAATTATCCAGGCGACGTGCTGGAAGGCGCACAGCTCATCGCTGCCTTATGCGGTGCCCAACAGATCATCATCGGCATTGAAGATAATAAGCCCGAGGCCATTGCCGCCTTGGAGCATATCCTTCCAGACAGCCAGCCAGCCCGCGTGACGCTGGCCGTTATCCCTACTCGCTACCCAAGTGGTAGCGAGCGACAGTTAATTAAAAAGTTGTTGAACCGAACCGTACCCAGCCAAGACCTACCGGCAGATGTTGGGGTGCTTTGCCACAACCCCGGCACGCTACTGGCAGCACTTCACGCAGTGCGTGATGGCCAACCGTTGGTTGAGCGCGTGGTGACGCTCACCGGAGAAGCGATTAACCAACCGGGCAACTACTGGGTGCGCTTAGGAACATCCATTGAGAACCTGCTGGTTCATGCAGGCCTTGATAATGCCAAGCTTGGTCGCGTTGTTCAGGGCGGCCCGATGATGGGCAGCTCGCTTGAGTCGCTCACAGCGCCCGTGATCAAAACGACGAACTGCCTGATTGCGGCAACGCCTGACGAATTGCCGTCTGCGCCGAGGGAATCCCCTTGTATCCGCTGCGGAGCGTGTGAAAGCGTATGCCCCGCCCAACTGCTTCCTCAGCAGTTGCACTGGTACGCCCGCGCCCAGGACGACGACAAGCTAACGAGCCATCACCTGTTTGACTGCATCGAATGTGGCGCCTGTAGCTATGTTTGCCCCAGCCATATTTCGCTGGTCGATGATTACCGCGACGCCAAACGTCGCCTTCGCTACCAACAAATTGAAGCAGCCAAGGCCGAACATGCCAAGCATCGCTTCGAGTTTCGCCAGGCACGCCTGGCCCGAGAAGAGACAGAAAAACAGGCGCGCCGCCAGGCCCGGCTAGCGCACAACAAGCCCACCGACGGCAACGCCAGTAACGAGAGCACCAGCGCGCCTCCAGCCGACTTGCGCAGCCTGCGTATTGCCCAAACAGCGGCCAAGGCAGCGGTTAGAAAAGCCGAAAAAGTGCTCGCACGGGCAGCCCAGCAAGAGCCACAGCACTCCCATGAAGACCTGGAAACGCTGCTGGCGACTGCCCAGGAAAATCTTAAGGCCGCCGATTTACAGCTGGCGCAAGCGCGTGAAAGTGCTAAAGCACCGACCGCGGAGGACACCCCATGAGTATGTTTCACGCATCACAAGTAAGCGCCTCCTCTGCCAAGTCAACAACACCAGCAACGGCGTTATTAATGCGCTGGGTGGTGGTCGCCACACTCCCTGGCGTGTTGGCCATGACGTATTACTTTGGGTTGGGCGTACTCAGCAATATTGCCTTGGCGGCCATTATAGGCGTCCTTTTAGAGGCGGGCATGCTGCACCTTCGCAGCCGCCCCATCGCGCCAGCCTTAACGGATACCAGCGCCCTACTTACTGGCGTACTGCTGGGTGCCTCGCTCCCTCCGGCAAGCCCTTGGTGGCTAATTGGGGTCGGCATGATAGCCGCGGTAGTAATTGCCAAGCAGCTGTATGGTGGCCTCGGGCATAATCCGTTTAATCCGGCCATGGTGGGCTATGCGCTATTGCTGGTCTCATTCCCTACGTACATGACGCTGTGGGCGCCGCCTCAGCCACTCATTAGCGAGACGCTCTGGGCACAAATTCTCGGAACACTGCCTACGTCACAGCTTGATGCGCTTAGCGGTGCAACGCCATTGGATGCGTTCAAACATAAAGCCGAAGGGCTCTCTGCCGAGCAGTTCTGGCTAAGCGCACCGCTACCCGAACAAACGCTTGCTGCCTGGTACAGTATCAGCCTGGCTTGGCTTGCGGGCGGGGTGCTGCTGCTGTTTAAACGGATTATTAGTTGGCACATCCCCATCGCCCTGTTAGGTAGCCTGGTAGCGCTGGCAACGCTGTTTCATCTACTTGATCCTAACCGTTTTGCATCGCCTCTTTTTCACCTGCTAACCGGTGCGGCGCTGTTTGGGGCTTTCTTTATTGCCACCGACCCGGTATCCGCGGCGACCAGCCAGCGCGGAAAATTGCTGTACGGCATAGGCATGGGGGTGCTGATCATGGTGATTCGCAACCTGGGGGGCTATCCGGATGCGGTGGCTTTTGCCGTTTTGTTGATGAACCTGTGCGTCCCATTGATTGACCTGTACACCGTGCCACGCCCTCAAGGCCACGCAAAAGGCGCGCCAGGAGCATTGCGATGACGCCTATTATCGCCATGCGGCGTGGCGCTTTAACGCTGGGTATCTTCGCGCTCGTTACGGCAGGCAGCGTCGCGGTTACCCGGGCCTTGACCTCTGAACGTATTACCCAGCATCAGCAAACCTACAAGCTCCGCCAGTTGCAAGCGGTACTGCCTCAAGCATTAGCTGATACACCGACGGATCAAGTGCTAAACAGTGCCTTCAACTTACCCAATGCCGCCGCCCTGGGCCACCGAACGCCAGTGACAGGCTGGCAAATCAGCCGTGGGGATCACCGCGTTACTGTTCTGCCAGTGATCACCCGCCAGGGTTACAGTGGAGAAATTGATTTACTGGTAGGGATAGATGAGCAGCAGCGTATTAGCGGTGTGCGCGTGACCTACCATCAGGAGACCCCAGGCCTCGGTGATAAGATTGAGCGCCAGCGCAGCGACTGGATTACCCGCTTTAACGGATTAAGCCTTGATGAACTGCCACCAAATGCCTGGGCCGTTAAAAAAGAGGGCGGCCAGTTTGATGGTTTTACCGGCGCAACCATTACACCTCGCGCCGTTATTGAGGCCGTTCATAACGCTTTAGAGTACGCCGCAAATACGCCGCTACCAGGTAACATTGAGGAGCCGATTCGATGAGCCAATGGCAAGCGCTGACCCGTGACGGGCTTTGGAGCAATAATCCGGCATTAGTACAATTGCTGGGGTTATGTCCACTGCTGGCCGTCAGCACAACCGTGGTTAACTCGCTAGGGTTAGCCATCGCCACGCTGTTTGTCATGGTAGGCGCCAGCACCGCCGTATCGCTTGTGCGTCACCAGGTGCCGAATGCTGTTCGGCTCCCAGCCTTTGTCATGATCATCGCGGCGTTTGTTACCTGTGCTGAACTATTGATGGCCGCCTATGCCTACCCGCTCTATCAACTGCTGGGTATTTTTATTCCGCTAATCGTCACCAACTGCGCCATTTTAGGACGTGCCGATGCGTTTGCCTCCCGCCAACCGGTAGGACTTGCAGCGCTTGATGGCCTGATGATGGGCGTTGGTTTCGGTAGCGTTTTAGTGCTGCTTGGCGGGCTGCGTGAGCTATTGGGCCAAGGCACGCTATTTAGTGATATGGCGCTGCTGCTTGGTCCTATCGCGGCCAATTGGCAACTCACCCTGGTAGACGACTATCAATTTCTGTTTTTTGTGCTGCCACCTGGCGCATTTTTTGTGGCCGGGATGCTGATCGCGCTAAAAAACGTGATAGACCAGCGACGCGCCGCACGCGCCTTGCCTTCAGCGGCCACCCCACGAACAGAGCGCCGCGTCCGGGTCACCGGCATCATCAAGTAACCGTAGAGACACGCTATGAATGCCCAAAAGCGTCATGAAATTTTTGCTCGCCTTCAGGCAGCAGACCCGCACCCGACAACAGAGCTCAACTGGACGACACCTTTTGAGCTGCTTGCGGCGGTTTTACTTTCCGCACAAGCCACCGATGTCGGTGTCAATAAAGCCACCGCACGGCTCTACCCCGTTGCCAATACGCCCCAGGCTATTATTGACTTGGGGATTGATCAGCTTAAAGCGCATATCAAGACCATCGGCCTGTATAACACCAAAGCAGAGAACTTGATGAAGACCTGCCATATTCTGGTCAACCAGCACGGCGGCGTCGTGCCCGACACGCGCAGTGCGTTAGAAGCACTGCCAGGGGTTGGGCGTAAAACCGCCAATGTGATTCTGAATACGGCGTTCGGGCAGCCAACCATTGCCGTAGATACACATATCTTTCGTGTATCGAACCGTACCGGCATCGCCAAAGGCAAAAATGTCGTTGAAGTCGAACAGAAGTTAATACGCCATGTGCCCAAGGAGTTTAAACGGGATGCTCACCACTGGTTGATTCTCCACGGTCGATATACCTGCATTGCGCGCAAACCTCGTTGCGGAAGCTGTATTATAGAAGACCTGTGCGAGTACCCCGACAAAATCGAACTCGCCTAGCTTACGTTAACAGGAGACTCCTATGCCGATGCCTGCCACTTTGCCACATGACCAACCCATTGAGCAGCGTATTGACGCGCTATTTGCGCTCTCCCGCCAGCACGCTGACCACTTTGGCAGTGCAGACGCTTGGCTTTCACGCCAACGCTACCTGGCGCAACATCCTACGTCGATTGTGGTTATGAAATGTATGGATGGACGTATTCATATCCCACACGCCACCCGCACACCGCTCGGCATTATTACCCCGTTTCGTAACCTTGGCGGGATTTTCGATTTGGGTTGGCCGTATTTGGGTGAGCTACTTACCGACACCGTTATTGAAGCCGCCAACGCGGGGCGAGCCACGCTTTTATTGATTACTTACCACTTTTCCGATGGTAATCCGGCACGAGGATGCGCCGGATTCGCTTGCGACACCCAAGCCGCCAAAGCACACGCGCATACGATTGCCTACCAGGCCGATCAGCTATTTGGTGAAGATCATCAGCAGGTGTACCCGCTGGTGTGCGGCTTTGAAACGGATAGCGACGCTCTCATCCTTCACGGTCAGGACGACGCAGTATTGGATGTGCGCGAATGGGTTGGGCAGCCCATAGAAGCGCTCACCGCGCATCTACAGGCTATTTTCCCTGATATGCCTGCGGACATACGCCGGGATTTACTGCCTTTATTGAAAGGTAACCTGGCGCATGTCAATGATCTTCAGGGCGTTGAACGCGAACTGGATATTGAGCATCGTGAGTGGGCAATCTGTATTGGGCGTGGGTTCGACTTTTTGCACTTGCCTAATACAGCACTGATTATTGGGCCTTACGGGCCTGACCTGGCTGAACCGATTGGTACGGCCGCCACGATTATTGAAGCCAATATGCAGGCTGGCAAGATCCCCGATGATGGTTTTATGCTGCTTGCCTCAACACCGTATCAGCATAGCGGTGTGGATCGTGCCCGGGCGATGCTGAAGTCGCGTTTTTTATCCGAGTTCGCCGAGCACGTCATTCGGCGGGAGCATCCGCACCTTGCCCAAAAAATGCGCCGCCATACGGCTGTCGTTCACTGGCCAACCCGACGGCTGGATTCACTGGACTAGCGCGGTAGCGATAAGCCTGGCTGTAATAGTGCGCGGTACGCATCCCGCCAGGCGGGCCACTCCCAGGCCTGCGTGTTTATCTTCTTTGGCCGCGAATCAGGTGTGCTAAGCCACGCATGCAAACGCTTATAAAGGCCGTCTGGCGTACCATCATAACGGTAAGCATCCGGATATAGCTCAGGAAAACACAGCCTATCGGGCACTAGCGGTAATGCTCCACGCTGGGCAGCTTCCATAATGGCCAAGCCCTGAAACTCATGCCAAGTCGTCGAGACTACAATCCCGGCGGTCGCCAACAGCTCGCGGTATTGCGGTTCCGGCTGCGGGCCCCAGGCCACACTATGCGCTGCTAGTTTCTCCTGGGCGATATCAAAAATAGGCGGTGTTTGCCGAAAACGCTGACCCAATACGGCTAACTCAAAATCAATGCCCTGCTCGCTTAGCGCTATTAACGTATTGAAAAAGTCATCCGGGTTTTTGTCATACTCCCAGCGATGGTTCCACACAATACGCCGTGAAACCCGGCCATCAGCATGCGTTTCGGCTAGCGGTGAAATCGGTACGGGCAGTACGCGAGCACGTGAGCGTAATGCCTCAAGCGGCTTGGCGGCGGGCAGGTTTTCGGGCATTTTCTTTAAGAATTCCCGCACGCCGGTAAAAAACGAGTCGCGGTTATAGGCGGTGTTAAAAACAACGCTATCGGCGGCAAGCGCTGCATAGAGATTGACCATTTTTGCCTCTACCTGAGACATCTGGTCACTCGATTCCGGATAGGCGAACTGGTTTTCGTGAAAATAAACAATTTTTCTGGCTTGGCCCAAATGAGGGAAAAGCCCCAGAAGCGTCGCCAAATCCACCATCGACGTTGCCAATACAACGTCATAGGCTTGGCTAAGTGTGTCATGCTCTTTTAGCCACCAGCTAAGCGGGTTTCCGCGAATTCGCCAGGCAAAGTGACGCGGCGGCAAGCTTAGCGTTTGCCACGTTATCTCAGGGAGATGGGCCATTAAACTGTCTGCCCAGTAACGGTGGCTCACCGCTTCGTACGCTGAAAGTAGTAGAACGCGCATTAAAACCCTTGTTTTAAAAGCTCTGACATTAAAAACCCTGGTGCTCCAGCTTATCAGCCAGCGATTCTAACACGTCGATCCCTTGTACATCGGTCGCTAACCACGGCAGCGTGGGTCGGGGAAATTGCTTAAATAACGTATCAATGCGTTCAAGATAAGTGGCCTCCTGCACACGTCGTGCCTGCAAAAAGGCACCGTCCGCTTCTTTAGGTATCACCCGGTTAACCAGTACGCCCGCCACGTTGATATTAACCTCTTCCAAGGCGCTGACGGCTCGCTGCGTCTCAAGGATAGGCAGTCGCTCCGGCGTCATGACGAATAAAAAGCTGCACGCCTTGGCATCCTCTATACGACGCCGTGCCTGGTGAAACAGCCGCCGACGGTTGATCAGCGTTTCCGCTACCTCGCGGGTACGCTCATCCAGACCGGAAAGCGCATCTTCTGTGGGGTTATCAAAGGGAGTAGCCACATCCTGCCCACGTGATGGAGTGAGATGCTTAAGCACACCGCTCAATTCAGACGATTTGCGATTATGTGCCAGCAGCCCATCCGTCCAGGCCGCCATGGCTTCGGGCAGGGTTAAAAGGCGCAGCGTATGTCCAGTGGGCGCCGTATCGATAATCACTAAGTCATAAGGCGCATCGTCATCCAGAATCAGCCGCGCCAGCCGTTCAAGCAGGGCCGCTTCCTGAGTGCCAGGGGATTGACGTGTCAGGCGCATTTGCCGCTCTAGCTCCTGCATCATTTCAGGCGCGGCGAAGCGGCGCATTTGCTGGGTAACTCTATTTAAATGCGCTTCAACTTCACTATCAGGATCAATCTCCATGGCATCCAGATTAGGCAGCAAGCGACGCGGCGTATCGCCTAACGTTTGATCAAACACATCGCCCAGGCTATGGGCGGGGTCAGTTGAAACCACCAGCACGCGCTTGTTGCGTCTGGCCGCAAGAATTGCCAAAGAGGCCGCGACGGTTGTTTTACCCACGCCGCCTTTACCGCCTACCCACAGCAGGCGGCGGTTGAGAACTGATTGCATAGGTTACCTGTCCATGGGCTTATTTAGGGGGCTAGCAACAGCGAAAATGGTCCAGCGGCGAATGCTCCATGCCCATTCGCGTATGCCAGTCATGAAAACGTTCAAGCAGCAGCGGCTGCAATTCCAGTGTGTAATAGGCGGCGGGGTTGGGTACCCCCATCATTTCTGAAAAAACCAGCAGCATGAACAGGTCATCTTCATCACGGCGCGCCCGCGCAATCGCCCCTCGGTAGCGCGCGCTATAGACCTCTTCGGTAAAAAAGCGGGCCTGGCCTAGCCAGGCCCGCAACGTATCACGCTTGGATAACATTATGATGCCCTCTTTATTTAGTCACCTTGGGCTGCCATTTCGGCACGCGAGCGTTTAAGCGCCGCGGCACACTCCATCGCGACGAGAATGGCCGCCATCAGCACCACAACATCCATCACCAGCAGGAACATGTTGCCTTGGTCCCAGAAAGTGCGAAGCTGAATGAGTAATGCCAATATGGTCATTACCAGCAAAAAGCACAGAGGCGCCAAGGTGTACCACATGGGCCGCCGCAGACGTACCAGCATGACGGTAATAATCAGCAGCGTTAACCCGGCAAGCAACTGGTTGGTGGTGCCAAAAAGCGGCCAGATAATCAAACCGCCAGAACCATCCGCACCACCCGCCCCGAATGCCAACAACAGGCAGGTTCCCACCGCCAGACCTGTCGCAAGTGCCGGTTTTTTCATCCACGGCTGGTTATAAATATCACCCCACTCCTGGAAAATATAACGCTGCAAGCGTAAGCCAGTATCCATGGTGGTACCTGCAAAAAGCGCGGCCATTACCGTTAACAGAGTCGCGGCAGTAGCCTCAGGCAGCCCAATACCGTTATGAATAATAAATGCGCCCCCTTCCACAAAGGCGTTAACGCCGCCCTGGCCAAAGGCGCTGTACATGGCCTGCCAATCGCCAAATGTCGCAAACCCTGCCGTCGCGGCCAAAATAGCCGCTAGTGCTAGCATCCCCTCGCCTACCGCCCCAAAGTAGCCCACGAACCGCGCATCGGTTTCTTTATTAAGCTGTTTGGACGTTGTACCTGAAGATACCAGCCCGTGGAAACCCGATATTGCCCCGCAGGCAATCGTTACAAAAAGCAGCGGAATCATCGAAGGCGTGCCGGCAGGCACATTGCTGTTAAAGGCAGGCGCAACCAGCGTTGGGTTAAGCAGCACCAGCGCTCCATAAAGAATCAGCAGGCCGATAAATAGCTGCAAACCATTGATATAGTCTCGTGGCTGCAGCAGCATCCATACGGGCAA
This sequence comes from Halomonas hibernica, assembly GCF_013183775.1. Taxonomy (NCBI): domain Bacteria; kingdom Pseudomonadati; phylum Pseudomonadota; class Gammaproteobacteria; order Oceanospirillales; family Halomonadaceae; genus Halomonas; species Halomonas hibernica. The sequence continues at coordinate 681,015 of NZ_VIFN01000001.1, read as the reverse complement.
TAGCGAAGCAATGGCTGCATAGCCAAACAAAATCACAATCCAGATAGCGTTACCCGACAGCCCAGCGACTTCAGCAGGCATTTGAACAGGCACCATCGGGCCAATACCAATAAGCGCATAAAGCGCGATGACGCCTAATACCGATACCACAGCTAGGCTCAGTATCCGCCGGTAGATCAGTTGGCCAATGATCAGTGCCACAAAAATCGCCCCCCAAACCGGTACCACTGCACTAGGAAAGTTCATCATTAATCCGGCAATCACCACGGCAAACACGGCATTAACCATGAGCAGCACAAGGAAAATAACGATCATAAAAATGCTGCGTGCCCGTTTGCCGACTACATCGCCCGTTAAGGCGCCTACCGATTTGGCCTTATTGCGTACGCTGGCCCATATAGCGCCAAAATCGTGTACACCTGCAAAAAAGATGGTGCCGAACACCACCCATAAAAAAGCAGGTGCCCAGCCCCATATCACCGCAATGGCAGGGCCTACTATGGGTGCCGCTCCCGCTACTGAGGTAAAGTGATGCCCCCAGAGCACAAAACGGTTGGTCGGCACATAGTCGATGCCATCCTCAAATTCATGGGCAGGGGTTTTGAAATCAGGGTCTAACTGATAGATCTTTTGAGCAATAAATTTAGAGTACAACACGTATCCTAACGCCATTGCCCCAAGTCCGATTAACAGCAAGATAACAGCACTCATATGCGCGGCTCCTTTGGCAAGATTGTTCTTTATTATTAAAACCAAGGCACGTATAGATTAGGTGTTTCTGTTTATATGTTGGTACGGCTTCTTGATTACGTCTATGTCTAAATCTCTTTAACACCGATTATTCACCCTAAAGTTGTAAACTGGTACCCGCACTCGCTTTCTATTCGGCCAAGGTCGTCTTGGCCTGCCTTGCATCGCTACCTACACTCGTAGTGAGTGAGATAAACGTTTTTAAATAACAACCAGTCGGTGGGCTCCATGACAAAAGTGCTAGTGGTCGATGATGAACCGAACATCGTCCTGTCGATTGAATTTTTAATGGAGCAGGCAGGGTTTGATGTCATCAGCGCGCTGGATGGCGAACAAGCCCTTGAGTGTGTGGCGGCCAACGAACCAGATGTAGTGTTACTGGATATTAGCCTTCCCGGGATTAGCGGGTTTGATGTATTGGAAGCACTACGCAGCCATACCGCTACGGCACAGCTGCCGGTGATTATGCTCACCGCCCATGGCCGTGAAGCGGAGCGTGAAAAGGGCTTTGCGCTGGGCGCTAACGCCTATATTACCAAGCCATTTTCAACACAGGCGCTGGTTGAGAAAGTGCAAACCCTGCTGGGTGAGGAAACCTCATGACACCAAAGGCACTGCCTAAACGGCAGCGTTTGGTGGGTGCCTGGCTACTGCTTAGCGGCTTGAGCCTCTTGGGCGGGGCTTTATTTGCTGCTTGGCTGGAAAGCCAGTTGAACGTGCGTGGTGGCTATCGGCTTATCCTCTGGGCAGGTTGCTTTTCAGGCGGCATCACACTTTTCTTAGTGGGCTTGCTGCTTGAACGTCTACTTTTTACGCCGCTACGCAGTCTGCAAGCACAGCTTGCCCGACTGGCCGCCAACCCTGATACCGAAGACACCTGGCCCCCGCAAGGCTGGCTGAAGGGACTGGCACCTGATCTACGCCGTGTGCAAGAGAGCTGGCACTCGGACCGTCATTCATTGCATAAGGCCCGAGCCGAGGGCGCCCAAAGCGCAACCCGTATCCGTAAAGCGCTTGAGGCGCTGCTGCAGGTGCTGGAAACACCGCTTCTACTTTACGATAAGCACCGCCGTTTAATGCTGTTCAACCAAGCGGCTGAGCGCTTTTTTGTGAATACGCAAGGCTTGGGCTTGGGTAAGCGTCTGGAAGCCCTATTGCCGCTTGCAAGCTTGCAACAACTCCTTGAGCAACTGCCCGCTAATGGCACTCCGCGTGAGCTTTTGGTGCCGTGTGATCAGCGCTGGTTAAAAGTCATTATCCGTCGGGTGCCTGAAAGCCAAGGTGAAACACTAATAACCTGCAGCGATGCCACGGCGGCCTGGGCCAGTGAACGGGGTGAGCGGGCCGATCTTGCACGCATGCTCACACCTCTTCGCCAACATACGGCAAGCCTGGTAACGGCGACGGATGCACTCAGCCAACTGCGTCAATCGACGTATGAAAGTGGCTCGCTTGCTCAGCGGCTAGAGCAAGTAGTGCGTGAAGAGAGTAGCGCCCTTGGTGAAACAGTCGCTAACGTCAGTGAACTTGTTGAAGCCATGCAGCAACAGGGTGAGCGGCTTACCTCAATATGGTCCAATGACTTTTGGCAGATGCTGGATGATTATCTGGACCCTGCCCACCGCCTGATCACCCCCATTGGGATGCCAGTCTGGTTTAAAGGCGATGCCCCTGCGTTGATGGCTCTTTTTGGATCGCTGGTTAAACACCTGAGTGATTACATCACAGGTAGTGTGTTTGAAGGCGAAGTGTCGCTTAGCCCGAAACACACCTACCTCGACCTTGTATGGAAGGGCAAACCAATACCCGAGAGCGAGCTTACCAAGTGGCTAATGCACCCCTTGAACACGCTCCCCTTGAGCCCAAGTGCGGCGGATGTATTACGCCAGCACGCAAGCGATGCCTGGAGCACGCAAGACACCGACGGCCAGCACGCACGCTTGCGACTACCACTTCTTGGCGTGGCGCAAAATGCGGCTCCGCGCTCTGCACCACCTCGGCCAGAATTTCATGATTTTGGTATCGCAGACTTGCCCTCTCCCGATACCACGCTCGCTAATTGCGCTCTGCGTAGCCTGGAACTGGTGATTTTTGATACCGAAACAACCGGGCTTGAGCTGCGCAGAGGCGATACGGTGATCAGCCTCGGTGCCTGTCGTATTGTGAATGGGCGCTTATTAGCCAGCGATGTGTTCGATCACTACGTTAACCCACACAAGCCGATTCCTGCCGCCAGTACCGCGATTCATGGCATCACAGATAGCGACGTTAACGAAGCCCCGCGCCTGGAACAGGTGCTACCACACTTTCGTGATTATATTGGAGAGGCTGTCCTGCTCGCCCATAACGCTTCGTTTGATATGCTCGCGATCAGCCAAAAAGGTGTGCTGTTCGACATGCCCGTACTGGATACATTATTAATCTCCCGTGCGCTTGATGAAGGGCTCGATGGCCATGACCTGGACAGCCTGGTGCAGCGGTATGGTTTGACACTGCCACCTGGCCTTCGCCATACGGCGCTGGGCGATGCTCGCGTAACCGGCGAGCTCTGGCTTGCATTACTGCCGCGTTTGGAAGCACGCGGAATTACCACTCTTGAGCAGCTACTCGCCTTACAAGCCAGTGCGTTTGATAAAGAGGATGCCAGCGCCTCATGATGCCTTCAAATTCACGCTACCGAGAACGCTTACTTGGGCTAGTCACTCTGGCACTGATGCTTTTCTGTCCGCCACTGCTTCTAGTGATTGATCGCCTGCCCTCGGTAGGTATCGGTTGGCTCCCCCTTTATCTTTTCTGCAGTTGGGCGTTCATCATTGGCCTAAGCGCATGGCTGATGGAACCTACTAAAAGGCGATAATCATGCGAACGGATGCGCTGATACTAAGTGCGGTGTTCGGCTATTTAGGCCTGCTTTTTCTAGTAGCGGCCTGGGGCGACCGCCGGGCGGTGCAAGGCCGTTCGATTATTAACTCACCAACGGTGTATGCGCTTTCCATTGCCGTTTACTGTACGGCATGGACGTTCTACGGCAGTGTCGGGCGCGCGGCGCAGTTTGGCCCAAGTTTTTTACTTATCTATTTAGGGCCAACGCTTGCGATGATGCTATCGCCTTTTATCATCCGCAAAATGGTGCGCATTGCCGCACGCCAACGGCTCACCTCCATTGCTGACTTTATTAGTGCCCGCTATGGCAAAAGTGCCAGTCTTGGCGCGCTAGTGGCGCTCATATCGCTAATTACCATTACGCCGTATATAGCCCTACAGCTAAAGGCCATTACGGTGAGCCATGCGGTACTCATTAGCTACCCACAAAGCGCTGAGTCGATTCTCTATAATGAGCGTTTCTGGATGGACCGCTCCTTGTGGGTTGCTTTGGTACTGGCCGTTTTTATTATTTTATTCGGCACACGCCATCTGGATGCCAGCGAGCGTCATGAAGGCATGGTAGCGGCTATTGCGCTGGAGTCTATTGTCAAACTGGTGGCTTTTCTAGCGGTGGGGATTTTTGTTGTCTTTATCCTGTTTGAGGGGGCAGGTTCGCTGTTTACTCAGGTCGCCCAAACGCCTGCTTTAAGCCAATTAATGCACCTGGAAAGCGTTCCAGGTGGAGCAACCGGCTGGGTAGGCATGTTGGTCCTTGCCTTTCTGGCGTTCCTAACCCTGCCACGTCAGTTCCAGGTGCTGGTGGTTGAAAATATCGATGAGCGCCATCTTGCCAGGGCCAGTTGGCTATTCCCCCTGTACTTACTCCTGATCAACCTATTTGTGATCCCTATTGCACTGGCCGGTTTACTACTCGATGCGGGAGACCCAGACAGCTTTGTGCTGACCCTGCCGCTTTCCGCGGGGCTTGAAGGGCTTCCCCTTCTGGTCTTTATTGGCGGGCTTTCTGCGGCAACGGGCATGGTTATTGTTGAAACCATTGCGCTCTCCACTATGGTCAGCAACCAACTGATCATGCCGCTCTTGCTACGTTTTAAGGCGCTGCATACAGACAGTAAAGGCGGGCTTGCCCGGTGGCTTTTAAGAATACGCCGGGTCGCCATCGTACTTATCTTGCTACTCGGCTATCTCTACCACGCGCTCATCGGCGACTCCTACAGTTTAGTCACCATCGGCCTGGTATCTTTCGTCGGCGCGGCACAGTTCGCACCGGCCCTGCTAATTGGCCTTTATTGGCGTGGCGCCACCCGGCTTGGGGCAGTGTATGGCCTAATCGGTGGATTCTTCATGTGGAGCTACACCCTGCTCCTGCCTGGGTTTGCTCAGTCCGGATGGCTGGATAGCGCACTACTCACCGAAGGCCCTTGGGGTATTAGCTGGCTGACGCCCTATGCGCTTTTTGGGTTGGAAGAATGGGACATTTATACGCACTCCCTTCTCTGGAGCATGTTTGTCAACGCAGGTCTGTTAGTGAGTATTTCACTGTTTACGCGCTCCACCCCGCTTGAACAAACCCAGGCCGCCCTGTTTACCGAGGCGCTGCACCCCAACCTGCCCACCACTTCGCTTCAACGTGGCCAAACAACGCAAGGTGCTCTGCATGAGCTATTGGTGCGCTACTTAGGGCTTAAAGCGGCGCAGCAGGTTTTTTCAACGCACACCCAAACTCTTAGCACATTGCAAAAAGACCAGCCTGCCGCTGATGAACTTATCATGCGCGCAGAACAGGCCTTGGCAGGCTCACTGGGTAATGCGTCAGCGCGCGTATTGATCAACTCGGTGGTTCGCGGTGAAGCACTCGATATTGAGTCATTGCTCAGCATGCTGGACATCACCACGCAAACGCTGGAGTACAACCGTCGTTTAAAACAGAAATCGGATGAGCTGACGCGAATCGGCAAGGACTTACAAAGCGCCAATGATCGACTCCGTGAACTGGACCGTTTAAAGGATGAGTTTGTAGCGATGGTGAGTCATGAGCTGCGCACCCCGCTCACCTCCATTCGCGCATTTGCAGAAATCCTGTCAGGTTCTCAGGCCGTTCCCGAGGAAAAGCGACAGCACTTTTTGCACGTCATGGTACTTGAGAGCCAACGCCTTTCACGGCTGATTGATGAAATTCTGGATCTTGCCCGCTTGGAGAGTGGCCGTATGACGTTTGATGCAAAAACGCTGGATCTAGCAGCGCTTACCGACCATAGCCTTGAAGCGATTGCGCGACTACAAGAGCAACGTAATGTCCACCTTGAAATCATTATTTTAGAACGACCCGCCAACGTTATTGGCGACCCGGACCGGCTGGAGCAAATTATTATCAATCTGCTGGATAACGCGAGCAAATTTGCCGACCCGGCAGACCCACACGTCTTGCTGCGCTTGTATAAACAGAATCAACACGTTTATTTATGCGTCGAAGATAATGGCGCAGGCATTGAGCCAAGCGCACGTGAACATGTATTCGAGAAATTCCACCAGCTACAGCCGGGCGATACGTCCACCGGTGGTCGCCCTAAAGGCAGTGGTTTAGGCTTACCTATCAGCCGGGCAATTGCTGTTCACATGGGTGGCAGGCTTTGGGTAGAGGATGCCCAAGTACTCAAGGGCGCCTGCTTTGTGTTGACACTACCAGAAGCAGAGCCTAACAAAGGCACGCCTGCGCCTTAGGCGTTTGCTGGTTATCCGCCATTGTTGGCTCACTGCCCGCATGACGAGGGTCAGGCTTAAACATTTCATCGCCCACTTCATCAATAAAACGTTGTGCCTTGGTCACCATCATGGCGTCGCAAGCATCGCGACTAGGCAGCATATCGGAACGCTCAAAGCGAAGTTCACGCGGCTCACCATTGCTATCAGCCTTACTAATCCAACCACTGACGCGATATTGACCGCTTTGTTGATCGGGCTGAGAAACGATCGAATAGCCTTTGTATTCCACCGGTTCCGCGGCATTGGTGGCCGACTTACTGTCGCCACCCAACAGTCCTGAAAAGAGCTTTTTAAACATACGGGCTCCTCGCGTTAGAAAAAAGCGGCAGGAAAACCCTGCCGCTTTTGATCGGAATTAGCTCTGCTGACGGCCTTTGCCAGCGGCGATCCGTAAACGTAATGCATTCAGCTTGATAAAGCCTTCCGCGTCTTTCTGGTCGTAAGCACCGGCGTCATCTTCAAACGTTGCGATGGACTCGTCGAACAACGACTGCTCGGACTTACGTCCTACTACGGTGGCGTTACCTTTATAGAGCTTCATGCGCACAACGCCCGAGACGTTTGCCTGCGTCTCATCAATAGCGGCTTGCAGCATGCGGCGCTCGGGGCTCCACCAGTAGCCGTTGTAGATCACTTCTGCGTATTTCGGCATTAGCTGATCTTTGAGGTGGGCTTCTTCACGATCAAGCGTCAGCGATTCAATGGCACGGTGGGCGCGAAGCATGATGGTGCCGCCAGGTGTTTCGTAGCAGCCACGCGACTTCATGCCCACGTAACGGTTCTCTACGATATCCAGACGGCCAATGCCGTTATCGCCACCTACCTTATTGAGCTTCTCAAGCACTTCGTGCGGCTTGTGCGCTTCGCCGTCGATGGCAACGATATCGCCTTTCTCGAACGTCAACTCAACATACGTAGGCTGATCCGGGGCGGCTTCAGGCGATACGCTCCAACGCCACATATCGTCCTCAGCTTCGGCCCACGGATCTTCCAAAATGCCGCCTTCGTAGGAGATATGCAGCAGGTTGGCGTCCATGGAGTACGGCGATTTCTTCTTCTTGCTGGAGAAGTCGACCGGGATATTGTGCTCTTCGCAGTAAGCCATCAGCTTTTCACGAGACGTTAGATCCCACTCGCGCCACGGCGCAATCACTTTAACGCCAGGTTTCAGTGCGTAACCGCCCAGCTCAAAGCGCACCTGGTCGTTACCTTTACCGGTTGCACCGTGAGAGATAGCGTCGGCGCCGGTTTCATTGGCGATTTCGATCAACCGCTTGGCGATTAGCGGGCGTGCAATGGAGGTGCCCAGCAAATACTCGCCTTCATAAACGGTATTGGCACGGAACATGGGGAAGACATAGTCGCGTACAAACTCTTCGCGCAAATCTTCAATGTAAATTTCTTTAACACCTAGTGCCTGTGCCTTCGCGCGTGCCGGCTCGACTTCTTCGCCTTGACCGATGTCGGCAGTAAAGGTCACTACCTCGCAGTTGTAAGTTTCTTGCAACCACTTAACGATTACAGAGGTGTCCAGGCCGCCTGAATATGCCAGCACAACCTTTTTGACATCGGACATTCTTTGCTCCTTGTTTATAAAACTGTTTATAAAACCACGTGTGTGAAACGACGCTCACCAGCGAATACGGCGCCTTTAAGCGCACAACATATCAAAGTAAACGCCAAGTATAGCGTTCTCTATGGCTAGCGAATACCGTCAGCGACGCCTTATACAGAAAGCTGCTAGAATCACACCATCCAGGAGGCGGCTTACCGCCCATTTTTGACGATTACTCGCTGTACTAAGGAGAGCTGCATGAGCGAGGCAATTGCCCGCGAATTAATGGCCCAACGTTTTCGCAGTTATCTGCCGGTTGTCATTGATTTAGAAACGGGCGGCTTCAATGCCCACAGTGATGCCGTGCTTGAAATTGCAGCCGTCACGCTCACCATGGACCCGGAAGGAAACCTACTGCCTGATGCAACCTATGCTTATCACATTCAACCTTTTGAAGGGGCCAATGTCGAACAGTCAGCGCTGGACTTTACCGGTATCAATCTGGATGACCCGCTACGCCGCCAGGTAGCGCTCAGCGAAGCAGAAGCGCTGGGTGAAATTTTCCGCCCTATACGCAAATCTATAAAAGCCCACGGATGTTCGCGCGCCATTTTAGTCGGCCATAATGCGGCGTTTGATCAGGGTTTTCTTAACGCTGCCGCTAATCGTTGCAACGTTAAACGCAATCCGTTCCACCCTTTCTCAAGTTTTGACACCGCGACGCTGGCAGGCCTTGTTTACGGCCAAACCGTACTGGCCCGAGCATGCCGTGCGGCCGGTATCGAATTTGACAATAAAGCAGCACACTCAGCACGCTACGATACCGAACGCACGGCGGAGTTATTCTGCGCCATGGTTAATCGTTATAAAGACCTGGGTGGATGGCGCCTGGCCCAACGAGAGCAAGACATGGATGACGGTGAATAGCCCCAGGCTGGATGCAGTGACGAGGGCTTTACGCTAAACTTCGACACTTTACATGCACCGTTGATGAAGGCGTTCAACGCTTTCTGTGTGCTTTACTTTTTCGCTTTTCAAAAGATGAGACGTTTCAATGGCTCAGTATAATGCCTTTTACGCCCAGTCAGGCGGCGTTACCGCCGTTATTAACGCCAGCGCCTGCGGCGTTATCGAAGCATGCCGACAAGCTCCCGAACAAATTGGCAAGGTATACGCGGGCCATAACGGCATTATTGGCGCATTAACCGAAGACCTCATTGATGTTACTCAGGAAAGCGACGAAGCGATTGCCGCATTACGCTATACGCCCGGCGGTGCATTCGGTTCTTGCCGCTATAAGCTAAAAGATATAGATACCCATCGCACTCAGTACGAGCGGTTAATTGAGGTATTTAAGGCACATAATATTCGCTACTTCTTCTATAACGGTGGTGGCGACAGTGCCGACACTTGCCTGAAGATCTCTCAACTTTCAGAAAAGCTGGGCTACCCGCTAACCGCTATTCACGTGCCTAAAACCGTGGATAACGACCTGCCGATTACCGATAACAGCCCGGGTTTTGGTAGCGTTGCCAAATATATTGCCACCTCTACACGTGAAGCCTCTCTCGATATCGCCTCCATGTGCGCAACATCTACCAAAGTCTTCGTACTTGAAGTGATGGGGCGCCATGCCGGCTGGATTGCAGCGGCTGGCGGATTAGCCGGTGAAGGCGAAGGTGAACCGCCTCACTTGATTATTTTCCCCGAGATCGCCTTCAACCGTAAAGCCGTCATGGCACGAGTTGAGGAAAGCGTGAAACAGAACGGCTACTGCGTCATCGTGGTATCAGAAGGCGCACGTTATGAAGACGGCACCTTCCTGGCCGATGCAGGCAATACCGATGCCTTTGGTCATCGCCAGCTGGGTGGTGTTGCGCCTACGCTCGCCGGCATGATCAAGCAAGACCTGGGCTACAAGTATCACTGGGCCGTCGCTGACTACTTACAGCGTGCAGCTCGCCACCTAGCCTCGAAAACAGACGTTGAACAAGCCTATGCGGTTGGCCGTGAAGCCGTGACGCTCGCGCTGGCAGGTAAGAACTCGATGATGCCCGCGATTCGCCGTATTTCTCAATCACCCTATCAGTGGGATGTCATTTCCGCGCCGTTGGCCCAGATTGCCAACCAGGAAAAGTTCATGCCGCGTGATTTTATCAGTGAAAGCGGCTTTGCGATTACCCAGGCATGCCGTGATTACCTCTCACCGTTGATTCAAGGCGAAGACTTCCCGCCCTTTGAGAACGGCTTGCCCAAAGTGGCTAAGCTGAAACTTGCCAAAGTGGACCAAAAACTCCCCACGTTTACGCTATAAGGCGCCACCCCTTTCGGGGTTGCCAACGGCGATAACCAAAACGGGCGATGATTATCTCATCGCCCGTTTTTTAGCAGATATACATTGCTTAACGCGCTAGCACATCACCTTAATAGCCACGAAAGCACCAATAGCAGCAGCAACACACCGGCAACGCCTTGCCAGAAATGACGACGTGGCTCCTGGCGAGCGTCCTCTTGGGCAGGCAAACGGCCTAGCGGGACACGCAGTGCATGCAGAAACTCTGACTGACGCCTAAAGCGCAGCGCACGCTGTGGGTCCAATGCACGCCGTAAGGCATCATCCAGCTCTTGGGTAATTTCCGGATTATGAGTTCGCGAGCTGCGATAGCTAAGTTCTTCTAAATCCGTATGGCTGCGCAACTTGTTCGGGGTAAGTTGGTAAGGTAGCTCTCCGGTTAACAGCCAGTAGACGGTTGAAGCGAGAGAGTACTGATCGCTGCGGCGGCCAATGCTATCTTCCAATGCATACTCAGGCGCGGTGTGTTCGTTAAAACCAATTTGGCGCAACAACTCACCTGAATGCCGGTGACCGTCCACCTCACGCATATGGCACGCGCTAAAATCGTTGAGCACCAGCTTACCGTGGCTATCAATTAAAATATTATCCGGCGTAATCTGCTGATGAATAATGTCGCGGTGATGCAGCGCCTGCACGGCCTTACCCAATTGATTTGCGATATCCAAGCGCTGGACAAGGCTGGCCTGAGGATGCCGCTCGGCCCACTGGCGCAACGTGTCCCCTTCAACATGCTGCATCAAGTAGTAAAGATAGCGGCGTGGTCTTGAGGGCTTTACGACCTTAGCGATAAAAGGCGAATTAACCCGCTCAACGATCCACTGCTGAAGCAGGAAATGCTCCAGATAGGCATTACGGAGCGATAGCTCAGGGCTTGGCGCCTTCATTGCCATTTCGCGCTCGGTATGCACGTCTCTTACCCGATAGACACGAGACTGCGCATTACGCGACAGCACTTCTATTACTTCCAACCCATCAAGCCGCTCGCCCGGCGCAAGTTCAGGCGGAATCGGCAAATCACCGTAAATCAGCCCCGGGTCGTCCGGTGACTCTTCCGGCAACTCATCAATACGCACCAATTGAAAGCAAAATTGATCCCCTCCGTAGCCTCGCTCTTGAGCGCGCTGCTTAGCTTCACTGGCCAGGCGTTCGCAAGCCGCATCCAGGTCACTGGCATCCTGGCGAATCAAGCGTACGTAGTCGGAAGGCAACAGCGTACCGCGCACGCCACGCGTGGTGAACAGAAAAATATCGCCCTGTTTAAGGCCCAGATGGGTATAGTCGATGTCCACACTGCCATCCATTCCCAGCGCCCGGGACGGATAGTGGTAGCCGCCAATATCGGTCACATGGTCTCGCGTCAGCTGCTCAAACTCAGCGCCTCGCAAGCGAAACACCAGCGTGTCCCCCATATGAAACAGGTGCGCTTCGCACTTACGAAAGACAACCACCGACATTGAGGAAACAAAGCCACCCTCTTTTACATGCTGGCTTTGGCTGTAACACCAGCTATTGAGCGCACGTAGCACGCGTGTTGCTGACGTTTTAGTATCCCAATGGTCTGGCGTAGAAAAGTAATCCGCTAGAAAGCCACGCACACTTAAATCACCCGCCTGTTTGGCCAGCGTATTGCGCGACACAGAGTCGCTGATAACGGCGCAGCCCCCTTTGACCTTTAATAGCGGTGCATCAGGGAAACGCACCGACATGGAGCTGCGATGCAAACGTCGGTCAGGCGCAACAAACGCTTGACCATAACTGATCAGCAACTGGGCATGCCCCACTCATCCTCCTTGGCGAACCGCTCAACATAACTTCATGACAAAACTTCATGGTCGCTATAATACACGCAACGGCTTTACTGCGATGCCCACCAAACGTCGCGACCACTGCGATAAAAGCAAATTACCGCTACCATTAAGCGATAGCGTCGGCGCTGCGCCCATGTTGCATTGGCAATCGCCCAGCCATCTTCGTATAATTCCCGACTATTCGTGCAACGCATCAATTGCTTAGCCACTGCAACACCCAAGAACTTCTAAGGACTCAACGATGAACTTCGATAACATCCCAGCCGGAAAGGATTTGCCGAACGATATTTACGTGGCGATCGAGATTCCTGCAAACCACTCGCCTATCAAATACGAAATTGATAAGGATATGGGCGCACTATTGGTTGATCGTTTTATGGCGACCCCAATGTTCTACCCCGCCAACTACGGCTTTATCCCCCATACGCTGGCTGATGATGGCGATGCACTCGACGCCTTAGTAGTAACACCGCACCCGGTAGCGCCTGGCAGCATTATTCGTGCGCGCCCCATCGGCATCCTGAACATGACCGATGAAGCAGGTGAAGATGCCAAGCTGGTATGCGTACCACACCCCAAACTCAGCACGCTTTATGATGACGTACAGGAAGTTACCGACCTACCCGAGCTTCTGCGTCAGCAAATCGCTCACTTCTTTGAAAACTACAAAGACCTTGAAAAAGGCAAGTGGGTAAAAGTTGAGTCTTGGGAAGGCGTTGAAGCAGCGCGTAAAGCTATTGAGAAATCAGCGGCCGCTTACCAAAAGGCGTAAGTGAACTAAACGCGCTGTTTTGTCTCTATTAAGAAGGCCGCCAATAGGCGGCCTTCTTATTACACCCACTAGCCATTTTTTTATCACTGCGCGCGGATCTTTCACAAGTGCTACCAAGCGCTCGTTCCATATTATGCGCCATGTTAATGCGGGTGCTTTTCAGCCATATCGCCGTTAAGGATGTATCGTGTTATCCGTCAAACGATTAGGTTTATTCTGGCTACTCTGCTGGCTACCGTTATTCGCCCACGCACAATGGTTTTCATCCAGCAGCAACGATCAGTTTCTGCCCGTAATGGAGGCATTTCAGCCTACCGCTTGGCACGATGGCGAAACACTTTATATCGGCATTCAAAGTGCTGAAGGCTATTACCTTTACCGACATCAGTTTGACGTTAACAGCCAAACGCCTTCTGTGGCACTGGGTAGCCCTGCTCTACCCGAAGGCACCTTTACCAATGACGAATTTATGGGCGATGTCTACACCTTTCGCGACATACTGGTGTTTGAGACACCGCTTGAACACGTTTATTCAGGCCCCATCGACATTGAGCTTACCTTTCAAGGCTGCGCCGATGCCGGGCTTTGCTACCCACCTGAACAGGTACCGCTACAGGCCGCTGAGTCACAGCCGCCTGCTCAATATGCCCAATGGTTAGCCGAAAACAGCCACCCATCAACAGGCGTTGCCGCGCCGGCCCAAGCGGCGAGCAGCGCCGAGCCGGAAAACCTCAACGCTTCTCGTCAAGCGCTGAACACACCGCAAAGTGCCGACAGCCGCTTTAGCGCCTTGCTAAGCGAGGCAAGCCTGCCGCTGGCCTTGGGGCTTTTCTTTATTGCCGGGCTGGGTTTAACATTTACGCCCTGCGTTTTACCCATGATTCCCATTCTTTCCTCGATCATCGTTGGTCAGAACCCGACTAAACCGCGTGCGTTTGTTCTTTCGGCAAGCTACGTATTGGGCATGGCGACGACCTACGCCATTGTCGGTGTCTTAATGGGGCTCTTTGGAGCAGGCCTAAACTTGCAAGCCCGCCTTCAGTCGGCGCCTGTATTAATAGCGTTTGGATTACTTTTCACGCTGTTTGCGCTCGCCATGTTTGGCGCCTTCGAGTTACGTTTCTCGTCACGCATGACCCACCGCATCGAGGCATGGCAAGCTCGGGCACAACGCAGTGGCCCGGGCGGGCTCGCCCTGGCAGGCGCGCTTTCGGTACTGGTGGTATCGCCCTGCGTTACCGCACCGCTTGCCGGTGCATTGGTCTTTATTTCCTCTACCGGCGACGCTGCTATTGGGGGCGCGGTTCTTTTTGCGCTGGGTCTTGGTATGGGGTTGCCGCTGCTACTGGTCGGCACGCTGGGCGTTACCCTACTGCCGCGAACAGGCGCCTGGATGAACGGCGTTAAGACCGGCTTTGGTTTATTGCTGCTGGGTGTGGCCATTTGGATGATTGAGCGTCTTGTAGCTGGGCCTGTAGGGCTCTTGCTCTGGGCAGCACTGGCGATAGGCAGCGCGCTGGCGCTGGGCGCGTTACGTCTGAACCCACCGTTAGGTTGGTCGCGTGCGCGACAAACGCTGGGGTTGATGCTGCTTGCCTGGGGGGTTGCCCTCGTGTTGGGCGCAGCTCAGGGCAATAATAACCCGCTTCAACCGCTGCGCTTTTCCCATAGTGCTACAGCCACTCAAGAAACGGCGCTTGATTTTGTAACCGTGGATAGCCTGGATGAACTACGCTCAGCTCTTGCTCAGGCAGACAGTGCCCATCAACCCGCCTTTGTCCACTTCACCGCTGACTGGTGTATTTCATGCAAAGTGATGGAGCGTGAAGTTTATCCAGACCCACGTGTTATTGAGGCGTTGGAAGGCTTCACGCTAATTGCCGTCGATGTCACCGATACGACCCCTGAAAGTAGGCAGCTACTTAACCAGTACCAGCTTTTTGGGCCGCCCAGCCTGCTGTTCTTTGATCAAGGCACAGAAATACGCCCAGCGCGGATCCAAGGGGAGGTCACCGCCAACGTGCTTGCAGAGCATCTTTCATCCTTAAAACAGTGGCTATTAAGCTAAAAGCCTGAACTTTATTTGTACCCTGGGGGCAATTGTTGAGTACCGATAACAGCATGCTCTTCGCTAAACGGTAAAGATAGCCATCGAGGCATACCGCGTTTTATGCCTCGGCTCTGCACTGGACTAGCGCTGGACATGTTCCGCTTTTTTCGGCAAACTCCGCCTCCATATTAGTTAAATGCTCGATTTTTAAGCTGTTAGAGGGGTAACGTTCGCCATCATGCTGCGTTCTCTTCTTTTCTTAACTTGGTTTACTGCGCGCTAAACATTGCGATACTTAAGCGTTATCACTAGCGTGTTAGGCAGCAACCTTCATCTATCTACGGGGCCCAATATGGATATTCGCAAAGTAAAAAAACTGATCGAACTGCTCGAAGAATCCAACATTAGCGAAATTGAAATTCAGGAGGGCGAAGAGTCAGTACGCATCAGCCGCCATCCTAACGGTGCTACGTGGCAGCCCCAGCCAATGCCCCAGTATTCCCAACCCTTTGCAGCGCCTGCACCGGCTCCCGCAGCACCTACAGCGCCCAGCGTTGACGCGGAGCCTGCCAGCGCAAGCTTCCGCGGTGAAGCCGTTAACTCTCCGATGGTGGGCACCTTCTACCGCAGCCCGGCACCGGGTGCAAAATCGTTTGTTGAAGTAGGCGACACCGTTAAGCAAGGCGACACGGTATGTATCGTTGAAGCGATGAAAATGATGAACCAGATTGAAGCTGATCGCGACGGCGTGGTTGAAGCCATCCTGGTGGAAGATGGTGAGCCGGTGGAATTTGATCAACCCATGATCGTCCTCGCTTAATCTTTCACATCAACACGGGTGGACTCTCCCATGCTGGACAAGGTACTTATCGCGAACCGCGGCGAGATAGCCCTACGTATTCTACGGGCATGTAAAGAGCTGGGCATCAAAACCGTCGCCGTACACTCCAAGGCTGACCGCGAGCTGATGCACGTACGCTTGGCGGATGAGGCAGTGTGCATTGGCCCGGCCTCTTCGGCCCAATCGTACTTGAATATTCCCGCGCTGATTAGCGCTGCCGAAGTGACCGACTCAAGCGCCATTCATCCCGGCTATGGCTTTTTGTCTGAAAATGCCAATTTTGCCGAGCAGGTTGAGCGCTCCGGCTTTACCTTTATTGGTCCGCGCGCTGAAACCATTCGCTTAATGGGCGACAAAGTGAGCGCCATTGAAGCCATGAAGAAGGCAGGCGTACCTACCGTACCTGGCTCTGATGGCCCCTTGGGCGATGATGAGGCCGCAAGCCTGGCGGCTGGCGTGCGTATAGGCTATCCCGTTATTATCAAGGCAGCGGCTGGTGGCGGTGGTCGTGGCATGCGGGTCGTGCATTCAGAAGACCAGTTACTGTCTGCCATTAGCATTACCCAAAACGAAGCCCAGGCAGCGTTTGGCGATGGCACGGTTTACATGGAAAAATTCCTTGAGAAACCGCGCCATGTGGAAGTACAAGTTCTGGCCGATGGCCAAGGCAATGCGATCCACCTCTATGACCGCGACTGCTCTTTGCAACGCCGCCATCAAAAAGTACTTGAAGAAGCGCCTGCCCCCGGCCTCGACCCAAAGGCACGTGCCGACGTACTGGAAGCGTGCCGCCAGGCCTGTATTGAAATTAACTACCGCGGCGCCGGTACGTTCGAGTTCCTGTACGAAGATGGCAAGTTCTTCTTTATCGAGATGAACACACGTGTTCAGGTTGAGCATCCGGTAACGGAAATGGTCACCGGCGTGGATATCGTCAAAGAACAGCTGCGTATTGCGTCAGGCTTGCCACTGTCGATTCGCCAGGAAGACGTTAAGCTTAACGGCCACGCGTTTGAATGTCGGATCAATGCGGAAGACTCACGCACATTCATGCCATCACCAGGCAAAGTGACGCTGTATCACGCCCCAGGCGGCTTGGGCGTGCGCATGGATTCTCACCTGTATACAGGCTATACCGTTCCACCACACTACGACTCACTGATTGGCAAGCTGATCACCTGGGGCGAGGATCGTGAGATCGCGTTAACGCGCATGCGTAATGCACTGGATGAGCTGCTGGTCGAAGGTATCAAAACCAACATTGACCTACAGAAAGACCTGGTGCGCGATAGCCAATTCCGCCAGGGCGGTGTCAACATTCATTATCTGGAAAAGAAACTTGCCGGCTAAACGCTCCATGTTCCAAGCAAGCATTTCATAGTGTTGCCGAGTAATACCCAACGGGGCGGCCAAGCCCACCCCGTTATCGATTATGCCTACCGCGGAGACTCCCCATGCCTTGGCTGCAACTCAAAGCCCACGTAGCGCCTGAACAGGCTGAACTTCTGGAAGAGCTACTGCTTGAAGAGGGAGCTACCGCCATTGGGCTTCAGGATGCTCATGATGACCCCGTTTTTGAGCCAGAACGCGGCACCACGCCGCTTTGGCAGGACACCATTCTGACCGGCCTGTACGATGATTTGGAGGGCGTGGAAAGCATGCTGGCCCGCATCGAAAGCGCTTGGGCGCAACAAATGCCCGATGAATCCTGCCCCACCATTGAGTATGAGCTGCTGGCCGACCGCGACTGGGAACGCGAGTGGATGGATGACTTCAAACCGCTCCAGATGGGCCAGCGCTTATGGATTGTTCCTAGCTGGCATACACCGCCTGAAGCAGGCGCGGTCAATCTAATTTTAGACCCAGGTTTAGCCTTCGGCACCGGCACTCATCCTACTACCGCACTGTGCCTTGAATGGCTTGATCAGTTAGCGGTTGATGGCACACTTGGCGACAAGAACGTGCTGGATATTGGCTGTGGCTCGGGCATTCTCGCCATTGCCGCGCTTAAGCTAGGTGCTCAGCACGCCGATGGCACGGATATTGACCCTCAGGCGCTGCAGGCTAGCCGCGATAACGCCGAACGCAATCATATTGCAGAGCAAAATCTCGCGCTCTATTATCCGGAGCAGTTAACAGGCGGCCCTTACCCGGTTGTCACTGCGAATATTTTAGCCGGCCCCTTGGTGGAGTTGGCGCCAACGATTGCAGGACATGTCGCGCCGAAGGGGCTTCTTGCGCTGTCAGGTATTCTTGCCAACCAGGCCCAGGACGTGCTTAAGGCCTACGAAGCAGAAGGCATAATGATGGATGAACCGGTTATTCGTGAAGGCTGGGTGAGACTAACAGGCCATCGACCCGGTTAATCTTCGAAACAGCCTTCATTCCGCTTCCGAGTAGGCGTATCATACGCCCCCCTGAACGCCTACTCGCTTATCCAGCAGCGCAAACTCCATGACATCAGCCACGCAACAATCGACATCTATCGGCCCTTACAGCTTGCCCAATCAGGTCATACTGGCGCCGATGGCAGGCGTGACCGACCGCCCTTTTCGCCAGCTTTGCCGGCGGCTGGGCGCTGGCTGGGTGGTAGGCGAAATGGTCACCTCAGACCCCAGCCTGTGGCATACCCGAAAGTCCCAACTGCGGATGGACCATACGGGTGAGCCCGACCCACGGGTCGTGCAAATTGCCGGTGGCGACGCCCAGATGCTTGCTCAGGCGGCACGCCTTAACGTCGAACTGGGCGCCCAGATTATCGATATCAATATGGGCTGCCCGGCAAAGAAGGTCTGCAACAAGGCGGCTGGCTCAGCGCTACTGCGCGATGAGGCCTTGGTAGCCGATATTTTAGATGCGGTGGTCAAGGCGGTGGATGTGCCGGTTACCTTGAAAATCCGTACTGGCTGGTGCGCCGAATCCAACAATGGCGTGAGAATTGCTCGGTTGGCAGAAGATGCAGGCATTCAGGCGCTCGCCGTTCATGGCCGACATCGCGAACAGCGCTATACTGGTTGGGCAGAGTACGACACGATCGCCGATATCAAATCGTGTCTGTCCATCCCAGTGATTGCCAATGGTGATATTACAAGTCCTGAAAAAGCAGCCGATGTCCTACGCTATACCGGCGCGAATGCGGTAATGATCGGACGTGGCGCCCAGGGTAATCCTTGGATTTTCAAGCAAATAACCCATTATCTACAGCATGGCGAGCAGTTGGCTTTGCCAAGCCTGGAGGAGCGTCGTCACGTGCTGGTCGGGCATGTAGCGGAGCTGCACGCCTTTTATGGCGACACGATGGGTGTACGCATTGCGCGCAAGCATATTGGCTGGTATCTCGAAAGTGATCTGCGCTTTTGCGATGCAAAGCGCCGCGAGCTAAAACAGCAATTCAATGCGTTGGCATCATCTGAAACACAATTTGATTGGATTAACGACGCCATGGCGTTTGACGCAGACAAGCGTCTATTAGCCAAAGGAACCCATGCTGCATGAACGAACGCGATCTTCTTTCTAGCGAGTTACCCTCGCGACTAGCGGGTACGCTCGCTGACCCAGCGGCAAGCGCCCCGCCGCAGCCGTTAAGAGAGGCCGTGGAGTCTGCCATGCGCCGCTACTTCGAGCATCTCGATGGCAGTCAGGCCACCGACCTGTACGCCATGGTGATGGCCGAAGTAGAAGCGCCGCTGCTGGCCTGCGTGCTGGAGCATACCGAAGGCAACCAGACACGCGCCGCTGATGTACTGGGATTAAACCGCGGTACGCTGCGCAAGAAACTTAAGATTTACGGTCTTATCGAAGGTGACGCCCCATAACCATGGGGCGTTGTTGTTTTTATTGTTCCACTCTGCACACGAGCTTATTCATGGTTGATAGTACCGCTACTCCTGTTCGCCGCGCGCTGTTAAGCGTGTCCGATAAAACGGGTATTGTTGAGTTTGCCCGCAGCCTTACCGAGCGCGGCATTGAGCTACTGTCCACGGGCGGCACCTTCCGCTCGTTACAGGAAAACGCCATTCCGGTCACCGAAGTATCCGAACATACGGGCTTCCCTGAGATCATGGATGGCCGAGTGAAAACGCTGCATCCTAAAATTCACGGCGGCATTCTGGCGCGCCGTGGTCAGGATGACGCGGTAATGGCTGACAACGATATCACCCCGATTGATATGGTCGTGGTTAATCTCTACCCGTTTGCAGCCACCGTTGCCAAACCTGACTGCAGCCTGGAAGACGCCATCGAAAATATCGATATTGGCGGCCCCACCATGGTCCGTGCGTGCGCTAAAAACCACGCGTACACCACCATCGTAGTTAACGCCGACGACTACACGTGCGTGCTTGAAGAACTGGCCGCCAATGATGGCCAGGTGAGCACCGCTACACGTTTTGACCTTGCGGTTAAAGCGTTTGAGCACACTGCGGGCTACGACGGCGCTATTGCCGAGTACTTGGGTCGTAAAGTCAGCGAGAGCGATGCCACCTTCGCACGTACCTTTAATCTTCAGTTGCATAAAAAGCAGGACATGCGCTACGGCGAAAATCCGCATCAGCAGGCCGCCTTTTACGTTGACCCTACTGCGTCTGAACCCAGTGTTGCGACAGCCACTATGCTGCAAGGCAAACCGCTTTCGTTTAACAATGTTGCCGATACCGATGCGGCTTTTGAGTGCGTCAAAGCGTTTGATGAAACGGCGTGCGTGATTGTTAAACACGCTAACCCCTGTGGCGTTGCCATCGGCGCTACGGCGCTTGAGGCGTATGACAAAGCGTTTGCAACCGACCCCACCAGTGCTTTCGGCGGCATTATTGCCTTCAACACGCCGCTTGAAGCCGTTACCGCACGAGCAATTGTTGACCGTCAGTTTGTTGAGGTCATTATTGCACCCGGGGTGAGCGATGAGGCCGTTGCGATTATCGCTGAAAAGAAAAATGTCCGCCTGCTGGATGTCAGCGCACATTGGCCTGGCAACCTCCAGCCCGCCTTTGATTTCAAGCGGGTTAACGGAGGTTTGCTAGTACAAGAACGTGACCAGGGCATGGTGACTCGCGACGAGCTTACTGTGGTCAGCGAGCGTGCACCCTCAGAGCAGGAACTGCGCGATTTGGCGTTCGCATGGCGCGTTGCCAAATTCGTCAAATCCAATGCCATTGTTTATGCCAAAGCCGGCCAAACCATTGGCGTGGGCGCAGGCCAGATGAGTCGCGTGTACTCCGCTAAAATTGCGGGCATCAAAGCAGCCGACGAGAACCTTTCTGTACCTGGTTCCGTTATGGCGTCTGATGCCTTCTTCCCCTTCCGTGATGGCATTGATGCCGCCGCCGCTGCGGGCATCACCGCTGTTATTCAGCCTGGTGGTTCCATGCGCGACCAGGAAGTGATTGATGCTGCCAACGAAGCGGGCATTGCCATGGTCTTCACCGGAATGCGCCACTTCCGTCACTAAACTGTGCTTTAGCGCTAGCACCATAAAAAACCTCACAAGCACTGCTTGCGAGGTTTTTTATGAATATAACGCTCAGAATGCCTTAACCGACACTAGCCAAGGTCAATGCATAAATACTTGGTTTCCAGGTACTCCTCCAGCCCCTGATGACCACCTTCACGGCCAAGCCCTGACGCCTTGACACCACCAAACGGCGCCGACGCATTGGAAATAGCCCCGGTATTAATGCCCACCATGCCGTATTCAAGCGCGTCAGCCACACGCCATACACGAGCAAGATCGCTGGAGTAGAAATAGGATGCCAACCCATACTGCGTATCATTGGCCATTTCGATAGCAGTCTCTTCGTCGTCGAACGGGAACACCGCCGCTAGCGGGCCAAACGTCTCTTCCTGAGCAACCTTCATGCTGGCATCGGCAAAGCTGATTAACGTAGGTGTGAAGAAGTTACCGCCTAACGGATGCGGATGACCGCCCAGTAGCAACTCAGCACCTTTATCAATAGCGTCCTGAACGTGTTCGCTGACTTTCTTGACCCCATTTTCATCAATGAGCGGGCCAATATTGTTGTCTGGCTGAGTACCATCGCCAACATGCAGCTCACTGTTCATGGCAACCGCGAGCTTTTCGCAAAACGCGTTAATCACACTGGACTGAACTAAAAACCGATTGGTGCAAATGCACGTTTGGCCTGCATTACGGAACTTGGCCGCCATCGCGCCCTCAACGGCGGCATCAAGGTCAGCATCTTCAAAAACGATAAACGGCGCGTTTCCGCCCAGCTCAAGCGATATTTTTTGCACATGCTGCGCCGCTTTTTCCATCAGCGTCCGGCCTACTTCCGTAGAGCCAGTAAAGGTGATTTTGCGCACCTTGGGCGACTGGGTTAGCGCTTCAGCAATGTCAGCGGCGCTGCCTGGCACCACATTAAAGACGCCGCGGGGTATCCCTGCTCGCTCAGCCAAGAGCGCCAGCGCCGTTGCCGAGAAAGGCGTTTGGCTAGCGGGCTTAACGATAATGGTACAACCTGCTGCTAGCGCTGCACCTGCTTTACGCGTGATCATCGCTGCGGGGAAATTCCACGGAGTAATCGCTCCTACAACGCCCACCGGCTGCTTGGTTACCACAATACGCTGGTTGGCTTTTGCTGCAGGGATGGTCTCGCCATATACACGCCGCGCCTCTTCGGCAAACCAGCGCAGAAAGCTGGCGGCGTAAGCAATTTCGCCCTCAGCCTCTTTAACCGGTTTACCCTGCTCATAGGTCATCAGCAGTGCAAGGTCGTGCTGATGCTCAAGCATCAGATCATGCCACTTAAGCAACATGTCAGCCCGCTCTTGAGCGGTCAATGCCCGCCAGGCAGGCAAAGCGGCATCAGCAGCGTCAATAGCACGCTCGGTTTCAGCTTTACCTAATCGCGGCATATCCCCCACCGGTTTGCCTGTGGCGGGGTTAATAACGTTAATTTGTTCTCCACTTTCAGCCGCTACCCAACTGCCGTCGATATAGGCAAAGGGGCAATACAGCTGTGTCTCTTTTAGCGCTTCCATGACAGACTCCTGGCCAAAGGATGGCCCTGTGGGCTCATATTTACGCTTTCATGCTAAGACGAAACGGCGTATTTAACCAAGTGTTTGGCAAATATGGTCATCCTGGCCGTGGAGAAATTCGTTTAGTTAATAAGCGTTAGAAATTCCTGGCGCGTCGCGGGGTTGTCACGGAATCCACCCAGCATTACCGATGATGACATGCTCGAATTCTGCTTTTCAACACCGCGCATCATCATGCATAAATGGCGCGCCTCAACGACAACCGCTACCCCTTTCGCACCGGTTACCTGCTGGACTGCATCAGCAATTTCACGGGTCAGGTTTTCCTGAATCTGCATACGCCGCGCATACATATCAACGATGCGCGCAAATTTGGAAAGCCCTAACACCTTGCCATCAGGTAAGTAGGCAATATGACACTTGCCAATAAACGGCAATAAGTGGTGCTCACACATTGAGTAAAGCTCAATGTTTTTTACTAACACCATTTCATCGGTCTTCGATTCAAACACCGCGCCATTGATAATCTCTTCCAGCGACTGCTGATAGCCCGCGTTTAAAAACTGCATGGCTTTGGCTGCACGATTTGGTGTATCCCGCAGCCCTTCGCGGTCCGGGTTTTCGCCAAGGGCGGTAATAATTTGGCGATAGTGCTGGGCGATATCGTCGGTCATAGTCATTCTCATTAAAGCGGTGCCCGCTCACTCGCTCGTTATTGCTTTATCAAGTAACCAGCACGCAAGCAAAACAACCTTACAAAACAATGCCCAAGCATACAGAAACCACTAAACGTACCAAAGGCGATTTATGCGCTTATTTTAACGTACCTGGCCACTCGGTGGCAGCGTCGCAACGACTTTTAAGGCGCTCAACGTATATTTTTTACGACAACAGAGGGCTCAAAAGATCTATTAAGCTAACCAAACAGGACGCTCAAGCTGTAAACACTGCTGTTCTAACTGACGGATATGCTGATCCCAGTAGCCGCTATCTGCCATCCAGGGAAAGGCACGCGGAAACGCCGGGTCGTCCCAGCGCGAAACCAACCAGGCGCTATGCCGAATCAAGCGATAAGCCCTTAGCGGCTCAATGAGCGACATCTGCTCATGAGGAAACGCTAGTGACTCCTCATAGCCTTCACTAATCTCACTTAGCTGCGCCCGCCAGCTATCCGTCTCATCAGTGGGCAGCAACATCCATATATCCTGTATGGCGGGCGCCATCGCACAGTCATCAAAATCGACCAGGGAAAAATGCTCATCTCGGCCCAGTACGTTCCCTAAATGACAATCACCGTGGCAACGTATTAACGATGCTGGGTCCAACGCCTTGGGCGCCAACCGATGCTGCAGCTTTTGAATCACCGCGTCATACGCCCGACGCTGAAACTTGTCGAGCCATTGGCTGCCCACAACGCGCTGCCGTGCCTCTTCTATACCGCTTTCCAGCTCCAAGCGCGGGCGGTGTTGAAATACCTTGCGCTGCGATACGTTATGCAGCTGGCCTAACACTTCGCCCAGCGCAAAGAGGTGTTCAGGATTATCAAGCTCAGGCGCTTGGCCTGCACACTGGGGGAAAAGAGCAAAGCGAAACGCTGCGTAATGATGCAATGACTGCCCCGCGCTATTACGCCAGGGTGCGACAACCGACACCCCGGCCTCGCTTAATTCCTTTAAAAAATCATGCTCCTCTTGAATCGCAGCATCCGACCAGCGCTCGGGACGGTAAAACTTGATTACCCAGTGACGAGCATCATCATCACGAAACATCAATACACGGTTTTCATAACTGTTGAGCGCAAAAGGCTCGCCTGCGGGCCAAATATCAACCGATTCGGCCGCCGACATAACCGTGTCGGGCGAAAGCGCACTAAAAGGATGTGACATGGATCGCTCCTGCATAACGGGGCGCCTATCTTATCAACTATTGCATGGAAACGTTCTGACGAACGCCCCACTATCGATGCACTGAGCCTTTGCTTTTAGTACACCTTCTTCGGGGAACGCCTGGAGGAAAAGGGTACGAAGATAATAGCGCAAAGCTTTAACCCCTGTATGGCAGGGCTTAAAGCCATTAAACCGTACAGCCTGGAGAAATTTACATGACAAAAGCAGGCTAATCTGATTTATGTATTTCTATATTTTGTGCCCAGCTTAAGACACGTTTACGATCGCGCCTGCTATTCATACGATGTGTATCCACATCACAAGGGTTGAGCTGTCGAGCGGGCTCAGCCGAAATATCAAGATGAAAATGGCGTGCGGCGCCAACCGGCATGTCTTCTGAGCCATAGATGGCAATCACCCGAATTTCAAGCTGAGGTTTCTGTTGTTTAATGGTGTCTTCTTTTAAATCCCAGTGCTGAAGGAGCCGCTTCAGTATCCTGTCAAATGACTGAATATGAATGTAATCACCTGAATTAAGCGGGCCCTGGTGGGTACGGAAAGCGGCTTCATGCTCTTCATCGCCCTGCTGTTGGTATTCAACAATATCGAGTTCGTAATCTCTTTCCTGGGCATGTAGCACAGCCACCAGGTGCTGAATATAGATAGCCTCATTGCTCATATTACTTATTAAGCACAAGGCCTCCAGCCCAACGCCCTTGCCCCGGTTAATAATAATTCGCGGACGTCGCTGCCGAACATAGCCGTTATAAAGAAGCTGAGCATAGAAAACCCAAACAAACAGGGTAAGGACGCTGGCAATAGCAGAAATTGCCTGGGCGTGCTCATTGAGCCATCCCATGATTGAGATCCTTCTCAAAGCAATAATGAAATATCAAGCTAGCGCAACAGCGAGCAAAAGTCAGGTGGGCAGGAAGGAGGGTAGCGAAAAATAGACACAAAAAAATCGGCAAGCAGATGCTGGCCGATTGATATTTAAGCAATAAATATGAGATAACAAGTAATTGGTGCGGATGGGGAGACTCGAACTCCCACACCTTACGGCACTAGAACCTAAATCTAGCGTGTCTACCAATTCCACCACATCCGCAGAAGACGAGACGTATATTATATATATGCGGTGCAAAAGTCAACGCTATCATCCAACATAATTATTACAAAGCATTCCAGGAGCAGTATGCGTTTAAGGTCAACGTGGCAGCAAGCGGCCCATAAGGAACTTCAAAAGGCATTACCAGGCTACTGCGCCTTTTGTTTAATGCCAGCGGGTCGAGGTTTAGGCTGGTGCCAAGCTTGTTTTACTGAATTACCCTGGAACGTTTCAAGTTGCGAACAATGCGCCGAGCCCCTGGATCATCCAGCACAACGACGCTGTGGGCACTGCTTGCTTGATCCGCCTCTGGTCACTCACGCCCATGCTGCTTTGCTTTTTCAAGCATCGATTAAAGAGCTGCTGCACGATTTCAAATTCAAGGCATCTCCTCGTGCTGGGATGCTGCTGGTAGAGCTTATGCTGGCGAGCATACCCGACGACCCAGGCACTGCCTTGGTAGCAGTCCCCATGCATCGCAAACGAGCACGCGAGCGAGGGTTCAATCAAGCGCGATGGTTGGCGGAGCAACTGGCAAAGCGTACAGGCCTTGTCGTGCTGGAAGCTCAATGCAATAAGCTGGTCGCTTCCCAGCGTAGCTTAAACCGACACGAACGGGCGGCTAATTTGCACGGAGCCTTCTCAATCAAAGCACCACTTCCAGCACATATAACGCTGATTGATGATGTAATCACTACCGGTGCGACCATCAATGCATTAGCGAACGTTGCCCAACAAGCAGGTGCCACACGCATCGATAGCTGGGCAGTCGCCAGGACGCCGCTGGGCTAGAGGATGATGCAAAAAAGCCAAGTGATAGCTCAGGCGATACTAAAGCCGCAAGCCGCCATCGCACTCAATAATACGCGCGCTAAAATAGTCGTTATCAAATATAAACGCGACACTTTTGGCAATATCATCCGGCTCCCCCAAGTGCTTTAATGGCACGCTTGAAGAGATCCGCTCTAACATATCAGGGCGCATGGACGCCGTCATTTCGGTCGCTATAAACCCAGGTGCCACGGTGCCGGTGCGGATGCCATAGCGCGCAAGCTCTTTACCCCACGTGACGGTTAACGCATGAACGCCCGCCTTCGCGGCGGCATAGTTGCTTTGCCCCGCATTGCCAGCCCGGGAAATACTCGAAATATTGACAATCACCCCTTCATGTCCGGCTTTGATTATCTGTGTTGCCGCTTCACGGCCGCATAGAAATACACCGGTTAGATTAACATTGAGGACTTTCTGCCAACTCTCTAGCGACATGCGCTTTTCGACCTGGCCATCACGTGCTTTTACCAGCAAGGCATCTTCGGTAATACCCGCATTATTAACGCAACCACTGATGGCACCCATGCGTTTCGCAATATCATCAAACGCCGTGATGACTGACGACTCATCGGCAACATTGACGACAAACGCTTCGGCGTGAATGCCTTGTGACTTAAGGGTTGAGACCGCTTGGTCCAACGCTTCAGCACTCCTATCAAGCAGTGCAAGCGCGGCACCTTGCTGGCCCAAACGCTCTGCAATGGCATAGCCTAATCCCCGCGCCCCGCCCGTTACTGCAATGACTTTATCGGTTAACTGCATCCGTTACTCCTTTAATGTAAGCGTGCATTCAAAATTCGAGTTTATCCAGGAGCGCCCCCTTGTCAGTAAAGGGCTTTCCGGCAAAGACCTTCGGGCGCTTGTTTTTTGCATATTTGACACAATAATGAGCGATTACGCCTGTTACGGAGTCCACCATGCCTATTCTTGTTTTTATTTCCTTGTTTACCTTACTCGATTTTATTTTGCTATTTTCGATTGGTAGTCAAATAGGCTTATTAACCACCCTACTGCTCGTGCTGGCAACCGGTGTTATTGGCCTTCATCTTATTCGTAAAGAGGGTGTGGCCACCTTTTCCCGCGCCCGCCAGCGCATGCAAGCCGGCGAGCTACCGTCCAGCGAGCTCCTAACCGGCGCGGCACTTATATTCGGCGGCGCTTTACTGATGGCGCCCGGCTTTCTCTCCGACCTATTGGGCATCGCTTGCTTGCTCCCCACTGCCCGACAGCTTATGTACAACGCATTAATGTGGCTGGGTTTAAAAACCAGAGTGAATAGCGAGCAAGCAACATCTACCAAAACGCATCGTCGTGAAGGCACGACTTACCACGAAAATAGCCACTCCAATGCTAATACCTCACATAAAGAGACTCCCCTGGAAGGCGATTTCATTAGCCGTGATGAAACTACCCGGTGACGCTAGCCTGCATTAGCAAGAAAAAATCCAACAAAAGACACTTTTTTCACTGCCACCCCCTTGAAAGGGCTACTGAAGCCCCCACTTTTGAACCAGCATACAAATTCGGTGGCGATGGTGACATTGCCACCATTAACAACGAAGGTCGCGAACCTTCATTTCTCGATGGGACATCCTCGAGAATCTTGTTTTAGCTATCTGCCCTATACGGGCCTTGACGATACTCAGGAGAACGTGAGCATGAAAATCCGTCCTTTGCACGATCGCGTCGTTGTTCGTCGCGTGGAAGAAGAACAGAAAACTGCTGGTGGCATCGTTCTGCCAGGCAATGCACAAGAAAAGCCCACGCGTGGCGAAGTTCTTGCAGTAGGCAACGGTCGCATTCTCGATAACGGCGAAGTACGTCCGCTAGACGTTAAAGTTGGCGACAGCGTCATTTTCAAAGATGGTTTCGGCGTTGAGAAGCAAAAAATCGACGGTGAAGAAGTCTTGATCATGAGCGAAGCCGACATCCTGGCGGTCGTTGAAGGCTAATCATCGCCTCGACTACTTACTTTCACCTTTTACAATTCGATTCTAGGAAGTAACGAACATGGCAGCTAAACAAGTTAAGTTTTCTGATGACGCACGCAAACGTATGGCGCATGGCATTGACGTCCTGGCCAACGCGGTAAAAGTTACTCTAGGCCCGAAAGGCCGTAACGTTGTGCTCGACAAATCCTTTGGTGCGCCGACCGTCACCAAAGACGGTGTATCAGTTGCCAAAGAGATCGAACTGAAAGACAAGTTCGAGAACATGGGCGCACAAATGGTGAAAGAAGTTGCGTCTAAAACTTCTGACGCTGCGGGCGACGGTACTACGACAGCTACCGTACTGGCTCAAGCTATTGTTGCTGAAGGCCTGAAAGGCGTAACGGCTGGCATGAACCCGATGGACCTTAAGCGCGGCATCGACCAAGCGGTTACTGCAGCGGTTAAAGAAATCCAGGCAATGTCTGTGCCCTGCACCGACACCAAGTCTATCGCTCAGGTAGGTACTATCTCTGCCAACGGTGACAAGCGCATCGGCGAAATCATCGCTGAAGCGATGGAAAAAGTCGGTAAAGAAGGCGTTATCACTGTCGATGAAGGCCGTGGCTTCGAAGACGAGCTGGAAGTCGTAGAAGGTATGCAGTTTGACCGCGGCTACCTCTCGCCCTACTTCGTTACCAACCAGGACACCATGGCGGTTGAACTTGAAGATCCTTACATCCTGCTAGTGGATAAGAAGATCTCCAACATTCGCGAACTGCTCCCGGTACTGGAAGCCGTTGCCAAGCAAGGCAAACCGCTTGCCATCATCGCTGAAGATATCGAAGGCGAAGCGCTGGCAACGTTGGTTGTGAACAACATGCGCGGCATCGTTAAAGTAGCAGCGGCCAAGGCACCTGGCTTCGGCGACCGTCGTAAAGCCATGCTGCAGGATATCGCCATCCTGACTAACGGCACCGTTATCTCTGAAGAAGTTGGCCTGACACTTGAGCAAGCAACCCTGGATCACCTGGGTACCGCCAAGCGCATGACCATGTCCAAAGAGAACACCACCATCATCGATGGCGCTGGTGCAGAGAACGATATCGAAGCACGCGTTAACCAGATCCGCGCGCAAATCGAAGACACCACTTCTGATTACGACAAAGAGAAGCTGCAAGAGCGCGTTGCCAAACTGGCAGGCGGTGTTGCCGTTATCCGCGTTGGTGCTGCTACCGAAGTAGAGATGAAAGAGAAGAAAGCTCGCGTTGAAGACGCGCTGCACTCTACTCGCGCTGCCGTAGAAGAAGGTGTTGTGCCTGGCGGCGGTACTGCGCTGGTTCGCGTAATGGCCAAGGTACAAGGCTTGACTGGCGATAACGAAGATCAGAACCACGGTATCAACATGGCGCTGCGCGCTATGCAGTCTCCGCTGCGTCAGATCGTTACCAACGCCGGTGAAGAAGCCGCTGTTGTGATCAACCGCGTTAAAGACGGCGAAGGTAACTTCGGCTACAACGCTCAAACGGGTGAGTACGGCGACCTGTTCGAAATGGGTGTTCTTGACCCGGCAAAAGTAACCCGTACTGCGCTGCAGTCTGCTGGTTCCGTTGCTGGTCTGATGATCACCACCGAGTGCATGATCGCTGACGATCCGGAAGAGAAAGAAGCTGCACCGGATATGGGTGGCATGGGCGGAATGGGTGGCATGGGCGGCATGATGTAATGCACCCCTGAGCCTACCGCTCTGACGCCTAGCGTCACCAAGAACCCCGCCTTTGCGGGGTTCTTGCCGTTTAACGCCTGCGTAATGCCCACGCGTACCCGGCGTTAAAGCGTGCTACCATCAGCGCCTTTATTAGGCAGCTTTTAGGTCATCATTACCGTGCTTTCCAATATTCGCATTGTACTCGTGCAAACCTTTCACCCTGGCAACATAGGCGCCGCCGCTCGCGCCATGAAAACCATGGGACTAACCAACCTGGTACTGGTTAACCCACGAAGCTTCCCTGATGAAGAGGCCACCCGATTGGCAGCGGGCGCGACGGATGTGCTGGAAAACGCCCGCGTGGTTACCAGCCTTGAAGAAGCGGTGCAGGATTGCGTGCAAGTGATTGGCGCAAGCGCCAGATTACGCAGCCTGCCACTTCCCCACTTTGATGAGCCGGATGAAATGGCCGAACAGGTTATTTTAAACGCAGCCAATGCCCCCGTCGCACTCGTTTTTGGCCGTGAGCGTTCGGGCTTAACCAATGGCGAGATCCGCTGCTGCACGCATCAAGTCAGCATACCGGCCAACCCTGAATACGGTATTTTAAACCTTTCCCAAGCCGTACAGATCCTCGCCTACGAAACCCACCGCGCTTGGCGAAAACGCGCCGGTAACGACTTCACTTACCAGCGCCCTCTTGACGCTACCCCACCCAGCCGCGAGCAGTTTGTGCATTTCCAGGACCACTTGGGCCGCTTGATGCAGCAAAGTGGTTTTCTTACCCAGCCGCATGCGCGCACCGAAGAGCAGCTTCAGGCGCTCTTTGCACGCGCCCAGCCAAGCCGAAAAGAGCTTTCTTTGTTGCGCGGGTTATTAAGCGCCTTTGAAGCTCACTTCCCGAAGCAGCCATAAGCGCTAAAACCAACAAGGGCAGCCATTGGCTGCCCTTGTTGTGACTGCTACTACCGTTTTGAGTGCTGCCCTATAACACTATTAAAGCGTCATGGCCGCCAGCCAACCAAAGGCGATTAAGGGCAGGTTGTAATGCAGAAATGTCGGTACAACGCTATCCCAAATGTGGTCGTGTTGCCCGTCCACGTTTAGGCCTGAGGTTGGCCCTAACGTCGAGTCAGATGCTGGTGAACCGGCATCGCCCAATGCCGCCGCCGTACCCACCAGCGCCACCGTTGCCATGGGGGAAAAGCCAAACTGTATCGCCAAGGGTACAAAGATCGCGGCAATAATCGGAATCGTCGAGAATGATGATCCAATGCCCAGGGTAATAAAAAGTCCTACCAGCAACATCACTAACGCTGCGACACCTCGGTTATCACCAAAGATATCAAAAGCCCCCGTCACTAACGTATCGATCTCACCCGTGGATTTCATCACTTCGGCAAAACCTGACGCAGAGATCATGATAAAACCGATCAGCGCCATCATCCGCATGCCGCTGGTAAACAGGTCGTCAGCTTCACGCCACTTAAAAATGCCGCCTAAGGAGAGCAAACCAATCCCGACCAGGCCACCCAAAATCATCGACCCGCTATAAAGCTGCAAGCCAAGCGCTGCCACAATGGCAACACCAGACATTACCAATCCAAAGAGGTGAGGCTCAGCCGGTGTAGAATCCTGCTGATAAGGAGCCGCCGCCAACTCTTTATCCGCATATTCGCGATTACCGCGGTAGCTAAAGAACAGCGCCACTAATAAGCCAATGGCCATACCACCAACAGGAATAGCCATCGCCATCGGCACCATGCCACGCGTAATCTCCAAGCCAAATGGCGTACCGGCACTGTTTAAGTTAGCCAACAAAATATCGTTCAAGAAAATTGCGCCGAACCCAACGGGCAATAGCATGTAAGGCGCGGTTAGGCCGAACGTTAATGCACAGGCTACCGCTCGACGATCCAACTTCAGACGATTCATAAGGGTAAGCAGTGGAGGAATCAGCACCGGAATAAACGCGATATGTACCGGAATCACGTTTTGCGATGCAATAGCCACTAACAATATGGCAGTGAGGAGCAGCGTTTTCACACGAGCCTGACGCGCAGCCGTTGCCTCCTTGCCCAGCATGGCAATCAATCGGTTCGCCAGCATATCGGGCAAGCCAGAACGCGAGATGGCAACCGCAAACGCACCGAGCGTTGCATAGGCCAGCGCTACTTGCGCTCCCCCGCCAACGCCGTTGTTGAAGGCCTCTAACGTTTGGTCAAGCGTAAGCCCGCCCACCAGGCCACCCACTAGCGCACCTACAACCAATGCAAAAACAACTGAGACACGCACAAGAGACAGCACTACCATGACAAGCACGGCAAGAATAACTGCATTCATGAAGATTTCCAGACCGATGACAAGGTGATTAGGACGTGTACGAAAAACAAGCGAATGCCGGATGGCGCACTCAAGAGCCACCATTTCGTACACAGCCTAATATCGAAGGGTGCAAATTTTAGCAGATAGCGCGCTTACAAAAAGCATCCATCAGTTATTTCTCTGCTGTTGCTAATGTTTTGGCATATAGAGGCATCTCTGTACGTTTGCGAGCCCCGCTAATGGCGTCAATGGCCGTACTGCTTTTTGGCCAACTCATGGCGGACTCGGGTGCTCTGTTCGTAAACGAGCCGTTATCCCATCTTCCAATGACGCCACTGGCGCGGCACGATACCCTGCTTGGGCGAAAAGAGCAGCGCCAAAACAAAGAAAGCGAAAGCCACCAGCACGATTGAGCCACCCGATGCCACGTTAAATACTACCGAAAGCCAAAGCCCGATAACCGCAGACAATATGCCAATAGATACTGAAATCAACAGCATTATCGTGAAGCGGTCTGTCAGCAGATGTGCTGTCGCACCTGGCGTGATTAACATGGCAACAACCAATATGATGCCGACAGTCTCAAGGCTTGCAACAATCGTCAGCGTCAGCAAAAGAATGAGGCCATAGTGAATAATCTGCGTATTAAAGCCCAATGCTTGTGCCTGCTGAGGGTCGAAGGCATAGAGCAACAAGGGCCGATAAGCGAGCCATACCGTTAAAATGGCAATGATGCTGGCAACAAAGGTCAGCATTAATGCTGAGTGTTTAACACCCAGTACATTGCCAAACAGAATGTGCATCAGATGGGTACTGGAAGCCAATTTACTGATAATGACCACACCAAGGGCGAAGGAGGCGGTAAACATCAGCCCCATCGCGGCATCTGCTTTAATTCGTGTGTTCCTTTCAATCGCCCCGATGCCTACCGAGGTCAGCGCCCCGGTAATAAACGCCCCTACAAAGAAGGGCCAGCCAAGCAAATACGCAATGGCTACCCCCGGCAGCACAGCGTGAGAGATCGCATCCCCCAGCAGCGACCAGCGCTTTAGCACGACATAACAGGAAAGCATCCCACAAATAGCGCCTACCAGCACCGAGGTCAGTAGCGCTCGTTGCATAAATGCATACTGAAAGGCGTCAGAAACGCTGTCAGGTAGCAGGTTAACTACCACCATTAACGCTGCGATTAAGCCGTTTACCAGTGCATCGCTAAACGTTTCAATCATTAATATGCTGTCAACCACGTAACTTACCCCTGCCCAGAACTATTGGAAGCCACTGGCATCGTTTGGCGATCATTGGCCGTTTGCTCAATTGAACTCACTGCAAGTTCGGCCAGTTTTGTTTCGCTTAGCATCTCTTCAGGCGTACCGGTACCCCGCACAAAGCGATTAATCAGCACGACGTGGTCCACATAGCGGCGAGCACCGAGCATATCATGTGTGACCATAATCACGGTTTTACCCGCTTCACGCTCGCGACGAAGTACCGACAAGATGAGCTTCTCGCTGGGCGGGTCAACGCCAGCCAGTGGCTCATCCAACAACAAAATGCTGGCCTGCTGCGCTAGCGCGCGTGCTAGCAACACACGTTTTTTCTGACCACCGGAAAGCGCGCCAATAGGTCGGTCAGCCAGGTCGAGCATATTGACTGCCACCAAAGCATCATGCACCGCTTCGCTATGTCGAGCGTGATGCCAGCGCGCTGGCAATAAGCGGCGCCATAACGCATCGCTGCGCATGTGTCCGTAGCGCCCACCCATAACGGTGTCCCATACCGAGACAGGAAAATCCCACTCAATCGCCTCACGCTGAGCCATATACGCGATACGCCCCGCCCGACGATGCTTTGCTATGGGCTCGTCAAAGGCTTTTACGCTGCCTTGCAGCGGCTTCATGCTGCCGGTCAACACATGAAAAAGTGTCGATTTACCCGCACCGTTAGGCCCGACAATGGCCGTCCATTTCCCAGCGGGAAATGTGAGGTGTATATCTTCCAGCACGGTTTGGCGCTGATAAGCAGCGTACAGCCCGGTTATTTCAATGGCGGCCATCGTGCTCGGTAAACTGGTTGTCATGGTGTACTACTCAACGGCTAAATACTGGCGCAGCATATCGGCGTTATGCCTCAACATGGCAAAATAGTCTCCCGCCTCGCCCTCTGGCTCGCTTAACGAATCCACGTATAAAGGGCCCGCGGTGGGAATCCCCGTATCTCTGGAAAGGCTACTAACGTAACGATCCGACGTTGTGCTTTCCCAAAAAAGCGCTGCAGGCTGGCGTGCGTTAATCAAGTCAATGATGCGCATTAACTGCTGCGGCGAGCCTTCCGTTTCGGCGTTATTCCCCCAGATACCGTCATGTTCAAAGCCATAAGTATCAGAGAAATACAAAAATGCTGCTTCGCTTGAGAGCAAAACACGACGCTCTTCCGGAATATCGCTTAGCGTCTGTTGAAGCTCCAAGTGAAGGTCTTGAAGTTCTGTCACGACGTTATCGGCACGCGCCTGAATATCCTCTGCCTGCTCTGGCAGAAGATCTTCCAACTCATTCGCTATCACGTGAACATAGGCCATTGCCGCACGCGGGTCTGTCCACAAATGTGGGTCGACATCGCCCTGCATATCGCCAATCATAATATGTTGGGTTGGGTGTTCAGACGCTTCGGCAACGGCGACCAAGGGCACATCGCCTTGGGTAGTCGCTTCCACCTGGCGCATCCACTGCTCCAGTTGATAGCCGTTATAAAAAACAATATCGGCTTCTTCCAGAGCGGCAAAATTATTGGGTGTTAATTCCCACTCGTGCACCTCTGCATTAACAGGGCTCAGCACTGATACGTTGGCGTCGTCTCCTGCCACGCGGGCCACCAAATCGCCCAATACCGTAAACGTCGCCACAACATTAATCGGCGGCGATAGCGTCTGGGCACTGGCCGTCGTAACGCTGCCCGCCGTCGCAAGCAACAAACTTATCATCAAGCATGTTTTTCGTTGGCTCATGGACGTCCCCCGTTGTAAATTTGGTTTGCGCTAATTACAACTTTAGCTCAACAAAAAAGCATTGTGCAAATAGTTTAGCCTTGGCTAACAATTATTCTACAATATGCGCTACCATGATCCATTAGAGTTTTCCATTCACCTCGATATAGTCTGCCAATGAGTGATAACGATCAGCCGCTTCCCCATAACGCCAAATGTATGAGTAAAAGTTACTGCAATGACGCATTGCCGCCCATTGAAGAGCACACACGGCAATATGAAACCGTGCGCAATGCGCATGAAACCGAGCTAATCGAAGATTACGTTGAGCTGATCGGCGACCTGATTCGCCATCGGGGAGAAGCGCGCGCCGCCGACATCGCCAGCCGCATGGGGGTGAGTCAAGCGACCGTATCCAAGATGATCCGCCGCTTAAATGAGCTGGGACTGGTCACCAGTAAGCCTTACCGCTCCCTGTTTCTAACAGCGGAAGGCCAAAAAATGGCAGAAACATCCCGGGCACGGCACGATATAGTGCTACATTTTTTACGCGCGCTGGGCGTTAATGATCATACCGCACGCATTGATGCTGAAGGCATGGAGCATCATGTCAGCAATGAAACTCTGGCGATTATGCAGCACTTTATTGACGAACAAACAACGCGTTAATCACGACCGATAGCCAGCCCGGTGATTAACATCCCTCGCTACTCACTATCCTGAGAACGGCTATTTAAGTAACACGGTGAGGACGCTAACTCTTGGTCTGCTCGGTCTTCTATATCCAGCGCGTCCAGCACCGCTTCACGCAGAGTGGGCAAATGTGAATGGTCCAGTTGACGTGAAGCCGTTAATAACGTCAGCTTACCTTGCCTGGCATAACGCATCAGCGGTAGTAATGCCTCATCAGACTCCTTTAACTCCAAACGGTAGCGGGTCTGAAAGGAAGCCTCACTAATCTTGTCCTGGTGGTAGTCACGCCTTAAAGATGATGAAGGCGCGGCATCGCGATACCATTCCGTTAGCGCCAGCGAAGCACGCTCTTTTCCACGTGGCCATAAACGGTCAACCAGGACGCGTGCTCCCTCGTCGTCTTCAAACGCTGAATAGACGCGCTTAAGCACTATTTCGTAGTTCATATGACCTCCCTGATCCGTTTTTTAACAACACCCCATTCACCCCACCCATGCTATACAGGCTACCAGGCAATTACTCTGCCCCATGTTAACGACATTAACGATGAGCAAAAATGATTAATAGCGCTCATTTTCTATAATCAACACCTTCCTTTTATTATCACGGCCCCTAGCCGAATATTCCCCATCCTTTTTAAACCCCGTACAATGCGGTGTTTAGTCCACACTTGGCAAACCATGCACCTAACCCGCTTCACGGATTACTCTATTCGCGTTTTGATTTACTTGGCAGCCAAGGGAGAAGAGCGCGCAACAATCACGGAAATTGCCGAGACATTCTCGATCTCACGCAATCACTTGATGAAAATTGTCCAGGAACTACATCAAAAAGAGTACCTCAAAGCCATCCGCGGCAAGCATGGCGGGCTTTGGCTAAACCGCGCGCCCGAACACATTCGATTAGGGGCATTGGTGAGAGATACCGAGCAGGAAATGGCGCTCGTCGAGTGCTTTCGAGACGATAGCGCCTGCGTCATTACCCCCGCATGCCGCTTAAAGCCTATCCTTAACGATGCACTAGACGCCTTTTTGGGCGTTCTGGATCAATATACACTGGCCGATTTGCTGCTGGGCCAACACACCAGCCTAGCGTCACTGATGAAAATACCTGCCAAAGAACTTTAATTTTTTTTAAAGTCTCCTTCCAAATAAATAAAATTCAATACGATAAATCGCGTAACCTGGCTATTTCATCTCACGTGGAGCATGCTTGAGACTGGCATTACCAAACCACATAGTGCGCAGAAAATGTTGCATCAGGCTTCATTATTTCTGCAAACCTCGGAGCCAAACATGACCACAGCGCCCTTCTCGCCCAATCACATCATGATCCGCAAATTAGAAAATATTTTTGCGCTTACCAGTGAAGAGAAGCAGGCACTGATGGGGCTACCGATCCACACAAAAGAAATCAAGAGCAATCAAGACATTGTTAAAGTGGGCGATCAGCCAAACCAGTGCTGCTTGATGGTTGAGGGCTTTACCTGCGTCAATAAAGTATCCATTGAAGGCAAACGCCAGATCATGGCCCTGCATGTTCCTGGCGACATACCCGACCTGCAAAGCCTTCACTTGAGAGTAATAGATATTAATATTGCCTCTATCAGCCCCTGCAAGCTCGGCTTCATTCAGCATAAAGATCTGCACCAACTCTGTGAGCGCTATCCCAGGCTTGTTGCTGCCTTTTGGCGCGAGACACTTGTCTACGCCTCTATTTTCCGTGAATGGCTGTTAAATATTGGACAACGCGAGGCTTACTCCCGCATCGCGCATATTATCTGCGAACTCATGGTGCGCCTAAAGACAGTAGGCTTGACTGAGGGGAACACGTTCTATATGCCAACGACCCAAGCAGAAATAGCAGATGCGACAGGGATGACGCCCGTCCACGTAAACCGCGTTTTTCAGGCACTACGCGCAGATGGCTTGATCATCACCGAAAGAAGCCGGATGACCATACCGGACTGGGACAAGCTGCAGCAAGCTGGCGAGTTCGACCCACTCTACCTTCACCTTAAAAACGATAGAAACACATAGCGCTCAGCCTCCAACCGGCAGGTAGGCCGTATGATTATCACACAGCAGTAGCATTAATATAGGGCACAGTAGAACCAGGTTGATGGCGCCTCAAACGTTAATACCCACCGCAAGACCGAGTGTTAATCCACATGCTTAATGAATGGCGGTAACAGGCACTATCCACTAAATCGTCGTTTATACCTAAGGCCAATGTGAGTTTGGGCTTAGGGGGCAAATAAATCATTGGTTTACTACTTCCTGGCACGTCATTGTAAGGGATTGAAGTCGCGCCTATTGGCAGCTTCGAATATCAACAATACTCGCCAGGGAGATTTCTATATGGCTAGACCTAATGTACTGGTGTTAATGGCCGACCAACTCAACGGTACACTGTTCAAGGATGGCCCCGCCGATTTCTTGCATGCGCCTAACCTCAAGAAACTGGCCAAACGCTCGGTCAATTTCAACAATGCCTATACACCTAGCTATCTTTGCGCACCGGGGCGGGCCGCCTTCATGTCGAGCCAGTTGCCGAGCCGCACCGGGGTATATGACAACGCAGCGGAATTTCCTTCAAGCGTGCCGACATGGGCGCATCACTTGCGTCGCGCAGGTTATTCCACCTGCTTGTCGGGAAAGATGCACTTCGTCGGCCCAGATCAGCTCCACGGTTTCGAGAAACGCTTAACCACCGATGTCTACCCGGCTGATTTCGGCTGGACACCTGACTACACCAAGCCCGGGGAACGTATCGACTGGTGGTACCACAACCTGGGGTCGGTGACAGGCGCTGGCGTTGCTGAAATTTCCAATCAGATGGAATACGACGACGAAGTCGCGTTTCACGCCGAGCAGCGGCTATATGACCTGTCGCGCGGTCACGACGAGCGGCCTTGGGCGCTGTGCGTCAGTTTCACTCACCCGCACGACCCCTATGTAGCACGTCGCCAATACTGGGATTTATATAACGACTGCGAGTATCTTGAGCCCCAGCAAGGGCCCATACCCTTCGATGAGTTGGATCCGCACTCCCAGCGGATCTTCGAAGCCAACGATTACACCAAGTTCAACATCCAGCCCCAAGACGTGCGCAATGCTCGCCAGGGCTATTTCGCCAACATCTCCTATGTCGACGATAAGATCGGCGGCATTCTAGACGTGCTCGAACGCACCCGCATGCTCGACAACACGATTATCGTGGTCTGTGCCGACCACGGCGATATGCTTGGCGAAAAGGGCCTGTGGTTCAAGATGAGCTCCTATGAAGGCTCGTCGCGGGTACCGCTGATGCTGTCTGCACCGGGGATCGAACCGCGCAATGTTGAGGATCCCGTATCGATCATCGATATCAATACCACCATTGCCGACCTGGTCGGCATCGACCTTTCCTCAATCGCGCCCTATACCGATGGCCAGTCGCTGCTCCCCTTGACCAGAGGCGAGAAGCGCGACGCGCCGGTGTACATGGAATACGCCGCCGAGGCCAGCTATTCTCCAATTGTGACCATCCGCGAGGGCAAGTGGAAATTCAACTATTGCGAGATTGACCCACCGCAGCTATTCGACCTGGAGGCCGACCCGCTGGAGCAGCACAACCTGGCGGTGCATCCCGACTACGCCGAGGTGGTAGCCGACTATCAGGCCAAGGTACACAAGCAGTGGGACATGAAAGCCTTCGATGCCGACGTGCGCGCCTCCCAGGCACAGCGCCTGATCGTCTACGAAGCCCTGCGTAATGGCCACTACTATCCGTGGGACTATCAGCCGCTGCAGGACGCTTGCGAGCGTTACATGCGTAACCATATGGATCTGAACGAAGTCGAAGAAGCCCAACGCTATCCCCGCGGCGAGTAAGCTCATGGCGATTCACCTCATCTGAGCTGAATCGGATTTTCGGGGGGATTACACAAGCAACGCGGACGCCCGTACCTGTTGGGTACAGGCGTTTTTCTTTCGTGTGGGGCAGTAAAACTTCTCTTTGCCGGACGTAGCGTCCGGCAAAGGGGTCAACACGTCACTTTCCGTTGCGCATGCGGCGCAGCTCGCCGTTCAGCGCTCGGATGATGCAGTAGCACATCAGCAGCATCAAGATGGAAAATGGGATAGCCGTCGCCGTGACACCCGCTTGAAGCGCCGACAACCCACCACCGATCAATAACACGATGGCAATCAACCCCTCTACCGTCGCCCAGAACATACGCTGAGGCCGAGGTGCTTCGATCTTGCCGCCGGCGGTGATGGTATCGATCACCAGAGAGCCGGAATCCGATGACGTCACGAAGAAGGTGAGCGCCAGAATGATCCCCAGGCTCGACATCAAACCCGTCAGAGGTAGCTCATTGAGCATGCCGAATAGGGCTAGTTCGGGACGGTAGCTATCGATCACGTACTCCTTGACCAGACTCGCGGCGGGATTGGTATAAAGCTGATCCAGTGCAATGCTGCCGAACACCCCCATCCAGATAAAGATAAAAAGGCTTGGCACGATCAGCACGCAGAGCAGAAATTCACGCACCGTACGACCCTTGGACACGCGCGCGACAAACATGCCGACAAAAGGCGCCCAGCTGACCCACCACGCCCAGTAAAACACCGACCAGTTTGACGATAGGCGTCATCTTCACGTCCAAAGGGCGCCGAGAGCGGAATGAGCTCCGTCACATAATGGGTGATTCCCGTCCACATGCCGCTGATCGCCATCAGGGTCGGGCCAGCGAACAGCACAAAGAAGAAGAACATCACGGCCGCGATCATGTTGATCTCGGAGAGTCGCTTTACGCCCCCCTCCAGGCCGCGCCACACCGATACCAGCGCCACCGCAGTGACAAGTGCAATGATAATGACCTGTGTCGTGGTATTGATGGCCATACCGAAAACAAAATTCAGTCCCGCGTTGGCCTGCTGCGCGCCCAGGCCCAGTGCCGTGGCCAAGCCGAACAAGGTGGAAAACACCGCCAGGATATCGATCCAGTGCCCCCACCAGCCCCATACGCGATCCCCCAGGATAGGAAAGAAGATCGAGCGAATAGAAAACGGCAGTTTCTTGTTATAGCTGAAGATCACCAGGGCAAGCGCCATCACTGCGTATACGGCCCAGCCGTGCAGCCCCCAGTGTAGAAACGTCCCCGCCAGCCCCATGGCCGAGGCTTCGTCAACCGCGGCCATATTTAGCGCACCGTCGGCACCAAAGGGCGAAGGAGTGCCTAAGGGCGAAGACACATTTGCATGATAAAC
Organism: Halomonas hibernica; assembly: GCF_013183775.1. Classification (NCBI taxonomy): domain Bacteria; kingdom Pseudomonadati; phylum Pseudomonadota; class Gammaproteobacteria; order Oceanospirillales; family Halomonadaceae; genus Halomonas; species Halomonas hibernica. The sequence goes on along the minus strand of NZ_VIFN01000001.1, from coordinate 639,521 downwards.
CGGTTCCAGCACGCTGAAGAACAGCAAGGCGATCCCGATACCCGCAGTGAACAACAAAGCGAACCACGACAGGTAGCTGTGTTCCGGCCGGGCATCCGGGCCGCCTAGTCTCACTTTGCCATGGGGAAGCACGATCAGTGCCAGACAGAAGACAATGAAAAAATCCACCAGAATCATGAAGTACCAGTCCAGCGTACGCGTCGAGAAGCCAACGATAGATTGGAACAGCTCCCCAGCCTGCGCCGGGAACATCAGGGTCAACACAATGAAAATCAACGAGGCGAGTGCGGACAGGACAAAGACGCGGTTATGAATGTCAAAACCGATGGGCCCCATACTTCCCTGGATGTTGTCCTGCCCTACAACATAATCCGTCTGCATGTCGCTGTCGTCGTACGTCGACGAGGCCCGTTTATTTAATAAGCCCATACGCTGTATCTCCTTATTGTAGTGATTGATTTATCATTGTTCTCGCTTGGGCACTGAAGACTGGCTGCAAAGCGAAATGGCTTGCTGCTCGAAGCGTTGTTATGTAGAAAAACGTCATTCAGGAAAACCCTGGCAATGCCTCTCATCAAGTAATGCGCCCAGGCAGCTAGCCTCTGCCGGCGCCTCCCTGGGGGTTCCCCTCACTCTTATGCTCTAGCCCCCCTCTCACCGAGACAACGGCTACGAATAGTCAGTTGACCTGAGTGGCGCGCCAGGAGGCTGGCTTATCTCTAACTGGGGTGCTTTCATGGAGAAACCTCTCAGGCAGGGGCTACCAATGCTAAAACAATTCATCTAGTCGTCGTGAGTCCATGCACAATGACGTGCTTGTCGCTAACAGACCAATGATTTATTCGCTACCTGAGCCCAAGCACACATTGGCCTTAGGCATCACCGCTACTGAGTTCTTCAAAGCCTTGGATGGATATAAGAAAATGCATGCCATCGCATAAGATAAAGGCGCTACTCGCTTAGTTGCTTAATCGCCATGTTCCCAGTAGTCATAGCACGCGTGCTGATCACAACCCGTCAAGGAAGACTCAACAATGCGAGTACAGCTTGTTTTAAAACCAGCAAATTTGTAGAGGTTTTTTACACGAGGGTGACGGAGCTTGCGCTAAACATGACAACACCCCATTTCGTAGGATTACTACAAAAACAGGTTATGTCACGATAAACCGCAAATTATGTCATTTTGGCTGGAATTTATGTCACAACAGGCTGGAAACGACAGAAATGGAGGCGGCCCCAAAAGCCACATCCCGGCACACGCAGCCACCACTACCGTTGCTCCCTTCCGGGCCTGGCGGGGTTTGCAGTATAGCGTTGCGGGAGGACCTAAGGGGCCACCATAGCAATACACTTGAATATCCATGTACTGCGGCGCTGATTTTGGTGGCTACGCCCTGATTTGAACAGGGGACCCCATCATTATGAGTGATGTGCTCTAACCAGCTGAGCTACGTAGCCTTTCCGACATCAGCGGGTGCAGATTATGCCTATTCTCGAAACAAAAGGCAAGCCGAAAACAGGCTTACCTTTCAATGAGACAATGACAAATTTACAGAGCGGCCTGAACTGCTGGCAGTGCAGGCTCGCCATCCAGGGTCGTCACACCCTCAAGCCACGCGGCTAATAAATCGTCGTGCTCTTTTAAATAACGATTGGCGGCAACGCGAGGGCCGACACCCTCATTCATAATGGCGCCCATTAACTGGTTTTCCATTTCCAGCGTAAACGTCATATTACCAAGTAACGTACCCACGTTCGGGCACGCTTCGACAAACCCGGCGCGCGTATTAGTGTGCACCGTGGCGCCACCCAAGTCAGGTCCAAAGTAATCATCCGCATCGGATAAGTAGGCCATATCAAAGTTGGTATTCATGGGATGCGGCTCCCACCCCAGAAAGACCATCCACTCTTCATTGGGGACGCGTGTTGTCAACTCTGAAAGCATGCCTGCTTCACTGGAATCCACCACCTGCCAATCGCCCAGGTCGTAGGCATTATCATCAATCATTTGCTGGATAAGCTCATTGCCATCGTTACCCGCCTCGATACCATGCACGCGATGGTTAAATTGATCAGCGTGAGCCGCTAAATCATTCACAGAGGTAACACCTGCATCGTACACGTATTGCGGTACGGCCAGCGTGTATTTGGCGCCTTCTAAATTGACAACTAACCGCTCAACATCGCCACTCTCAATATACGGGTCGCTGATGGACGCCATAGAGGGCATCCAGTTGCCTAGAAAAACATCAAAATCATTGTTACGCATGCCCGCATAGGCAATCGGCACTGACACCGTATCGACGGTTGGCGTGTAGCCTAGCGCCTCCAACACTTCGCTGGCCAACGCCGTCGTCGCGGTAATATCGGTCCAGCCCACTTCGGCAAAACGCACACGCGAACACTCATCGGCTTGGGCCATCATGGGCATAGCAGCCCCCAACACCAATGCGCTTAATCCCACCACCTGGACATGTTTCATTACAACTCCTCTTCTATTTTACGTAAATGGGCATGTTTATTCCTTTAACGCCAAGCGCAGCAACATGCACCAGCGTTTATTGATTGAACGTTCAATAAACAACTACTAAGATATACAGGTAATCATGACTAACCGCATGTTTCAAGTTAGGCATTCAACGTCATCAGGAGACAGCTGTGCCAAAGCTGGGAATGGAACCGATACGCCGCCAGCAGCTAATCAACGCCACCATGGCGGCCATTGACGAAGTGGGGTTGGCAGAAGCAACCATTATGCGGATTGCCCGTCACGCGGGCGTCTCTGCAGGCATCATCAGTCACTACTTTGGCGGGAAAGATGGCCTTCTTGAAGCCACTATGCGCCAGATCTTGACTGACCTTAGTGACGCTATTTCTGCGCGACGCAGGGCGTTGAACGATGACTCACCTAAAGCGCACATCAGCGCGATTATCGAAGGCAACTTTGATCGCACTCAAGTGACCGGCCCTGCGGCTAAAACATGGCTTGCCTTTTGGGCCAGCAGCATGCACAAGCCGATGCTTCAGCGCCTGCAAAATGTGAACGATAGACGCCTTTACGCCAATTTATGTTGTCAGTTTCGACGCGTGCTCCCCCACGTTGAGGCACGCAATGCGGCCCGTGGGTTGGCCGCCATGATTGATGGTTTATGGCTACGCGGTGCATTAACACCCGAAGGGCTTGATGCCGACAAAGCCCGCCATCTAGCGCTCCACTATCTTGATCAACTCTTGGCCCATCACAAATATCAACACTCAGCACCCGCTCATTAAGGTTATAAAGGAGATCAACATGTCCGCTCAAGATGTACAGCCTCTCTATATTGATGGTCGCCCGGTCGCTGCCACGTCAGGTACTACTTTTACCGTTACTAACCCATTTGATGGCAGCCTGCTTGCGACACTTGGCCAAGCAAGCCAACAGGACGTTGACGCAGCCGTTGAAGCGGCCCAGCGTGGCCAGCGCGAATGGGCTGCCATGACCGGCATGGAGCGCGCCCGTATCATGCAGCGCGCGGTTGCGTTGCTGCGTGAGCGCAATGACGAGCTGGCAGCGCTCGAGACCCGCAACACCGGTAAGCCGATTAGCGAAACAGCAAGTGTCGACATCGTGACAGGCGCTGATGCGATTGAGTACTTCGCAGGGCTGGCCCCCGCTATTCAAGGCAGCCAAATTCCTCTGCGCGAAAGCTCCTTTGTGTATACCCGCCGCGAGCCGCTGGGCGTCATTGGCGCCATCGGTGCGTGGAACTACCCCCTTCAAATCGCCTGCTGGAAAGCCGCGCCAGCGCTGGCGGCAGGTAATGCCGTTGTCTTTAAACCCAGTGAAGTGACACCGCTGAGCGCAATTAAACTGGCTGAGATTTTTACTGAAGCTGGCCTGCCAGACGGTGTTTTCAACGTGGTGCAAGGCGATGGCGACGTAGGCGCGATGCTGACGGCACACCCGAGCATTGCCAAAGTGTCGTTTACCGGTGAAGCAGGTACCGGCAAAAAAGTGATGGCCGCCGCCGCTAGCTCATCGCTTAAAGACGTCACGATGGAACTGGGTGGAAAATCACCGCTGATCATCTTTGCCGATGCGGACCTGGACCGCGCCGCCGACGCGGCCATGATGGCCAATTTCTACTCCAGTGGCCAAGTTTGCACCAACGGTACTCGGGTGTTTATCGAACGCAGTGTGAAAGACGCATTTGAAGCCAAGCTGGTGGAGCGTGTTAAGCGCATCAAAGCAGGCGACCCTATGGACCCTGGCGTTAATTTTGGTCCTCTGGTCAGTTTTGAGCACCAGGCAAAAGTGCTTTCTTATATTGCCTTGGGTAAACAGCAAGGCGCCCGCCTGCTGGTGGGGGGTGATGAGTGGAAAAGCAGCGACTGGGCCAACGGCGCTTGGGCAGCACCTACCGTATTTACCGATTGCACAGATGATATGCGCATTGTGCAGGAAGAAATTTTCGGCCCGGTGATGTCGGTGCTGGCCTTTGATGATGAAGCTGACGTCATTCGTCGCGCCAACGACACCCGGTATGGCTTGGCAGCCGGCGTATTTAGCGAAAGCTTAAACCGGGCGCATCGCGTTATTCATCAGTTGGAAGCGGGTATTTGCTGGATTAATACGTGGGGTGAATCGCCTTCTGAAATGCCGGTCGGCGGTTATAAAGAATCGGGGATTGGCCGTGAAAATGGTATCGATACGCTTAACCACTATACCCAAACCAAGTCGGTACAAATCGAGATGGGCCCCTTTGAGTCGGTGTTTTAAAGCGAAACAGCAAACACGCCAGCTATTCTACTCTCTCAAGGTGTAACTATGCCGCAACCGCATGAATTTGATTACATTATTATCGGCGCGGGCTCAGCGGGAAGCGTGCTGGCTATGCGTTTAACGGAAGACAGCAACGTCCGCGTTCTCTTGTTAGAGGCCGGCGGGCCGGACTACCGGCTTGATTTTCGTACCCAAATGCCAGCAGCCCTCGCCTTTCCACTTCAGGGAAAGCGTTACAACTGGGCATTTGAAACGGACCCGGAACCGCATATGGATGGCCGTCGCATGGAGTGCGGTCGCGGGAAAGGGTTGGGCGGTTCTTCGTTGATTAATGGCATGTGCTATATCCGCGGCAATGCACTGGATTACGATAACTGGGCTCAACAGCCAGGCTTGGAAGATTGGGATTACTTAAGCTGCCTGCCCTACTTTAAAAAGTCAGAAACCCGCGACACCGGAGCCAATGACTACCACGGTGGCAGCGGCCCGGTTAGCATCACTACTCCCAAAAACGGTAACAACCCGCTGTATCGCATCTTTATTGAAGCAGGCAAACAGGCAGGTTACCCCGAAACAGACGATGTTAACGGCTATCAGCAGGAAGGCTTTGGCCCCATGGACCGGTTCGTTACGCCCAAGGGGCGACGCGCCTCTACCGCCCGGGGTTACCTGGACACCGCCAAACAGCGCACCAACCTGACCATAGAAACCCACGCCGTTACCGACATCATTGATTTTGACGGCAAGCGCGCTGTGGGTGTGCGCTACGAGCGCAAAGGGCAACAGCAGACCGCCCGCGCCAAGCGGGAAGTGCTGCTGTGTGGTGGTGCTATTGCGTCACCTCAAATTTTGCAGCGCTCGGGCATCGGCCATCCTGAAGTGCTCGAGCCGCTAGGCATCAAGCCCGTTCATGCCCTGCCGGGTGTCGGCGAAAACCTGCAAGACCACTTAGAGATGTACATTCAGTACGCATGTAAAGAACCCATCTCGCTCTACCCCGCTCTAAAATGGTACAACCAGCCCATGATAGGCGCTGAGTGGCTACTCAAGGGTACGGGCATTGGCGCCAGCAACCAGTTTGAAGCGTGTGCGTTTATTCGCAGCCGTGATGAGGAAGAGTGGCCCAACCTGCAGTATCACTTTTTACCCATCGCGATTAGCTATAATGGCAAAAGCGCGGTTCAAGCGCATGGCTTTCAAGCGCACGTGGGCTCGATGCGCTCCAAAAGCCGAGGCCGCATTCGGCTAGCCTCAAAAGACCTGCACGCGGCACCCAGTATTTTGTTCAACTACATGTCGCATGAAAAAGACTGGGAAGAGTTCCGTGATGCCATTCGCTTAACGCGCAACATTATCGAACAACCCGCATTCGATAAGTACCGAGGCCGTGAAATCTCCCCAGGGCCTGATGTACAAAGCGATGAAGCGCTGGATCAGTTTATTAAGGCGAACGCGGAAACGGCGTATCACCCCTGTGGCAGTTGCCGTATGGGAGACGATACGCTGGCCGTGACAGATGGCCAGGGTCGCGTTCATGGCGTAGAAGGTTTAAGGGTGGTTGACGCCTCACTGTTCCCTCTAATTCCTACCGGCAACCTGAATGCGCCAACCATCATGCTGGCTGAAAAGATTGCCGACCACATCCGTGGACACGAACCGCTGCCTCGCGCGCAAGTTACCTATTTTGTAGCTAACGGCGCGCCTGCCCAACATGGGTGAATGACGTTTTCACACGTGAATCCCCGTTCATCCAAGCGCCACGGCTAACTGCCGTGGCTTTTTTTTACTAAGCTACTATTAATAAGCAGGATAAAAAGACGTAACGACTTGCGCGGGATAGCGTACGTCTGCCAATATTCAAACATCTGTTCGAATGCCTATGGCTTGCGTTCTAATCATCACTTCAAGCGTTACACACGACGGCAAGGCTGCATCGATGGATCAGACATCAACGTTCTGAGCCAAGCGCAATGCAGACCAGAACTGGACAGTGCCTAATAATACATGGAGACGTTCTATGCTCACCCTACTACTGATTATCCTGGCCGTGGTTGGCCTGCTGATTGTTATGCGCCGCGAAGCAGGCGCCCCAGCAGCCCTGACACTGTTGGGTATATTAGGGCTTGTTGGCCTACTCTTTGACGCCGCCGTTATAGGCGTATTGCTGCTAATCGCTGCTCTGGTCGTTGCTGTGACGGGCCTTGAAGCAGTGCGCAAACAGTGGCTGACACCGCGGATTTTTAAGGTTTTCAAAAAGGTCGCGCCAAAGGTCTCCGCCACCGAGCGCACGGCGCTAGAAGCCGGTAGCGTTTCCTGGGACGGGGAGCTTTTCTCCGGTAAGCCACAATGGAATAAGCTGCTGGCTTACAAGGATGAAGGCCTGCGCGAAGATGAACAGGCTTTTCTCGATATCCAGTGCGCTAAAGCGGCTGGCATGTGTAACGCATGGGACATTGCTCAAGAGCGTGCCGACCTGCCCCAGCAGTTATGGGACTACCTGAAAAAAGAAGGCTTCTTTGGGATGATTATTCCCAAGGAGTACGGTGGCCTGGGTTTCTCAGCAAAAGCCCAATCCATGGCATTGCAAAAACTCTCCGCCAACGAAACGTTAATGGTGACCGTTGGGGTGCCCAACTCTCTCGGCCCGGGAGAGCTGCTGCTTAAATACGGTACTGAGGAACAGAAAGACCACTACCTGCCCCGCTTGGCCGATGGCCGCGAAATTCCCTGCTTCGGCCTGACAGGCCCGCGGGCGGGCTCTGACGCAACGTCACTGCCTGATATCGGCGTAGTGTGTAAAGAGATTATTAATGGAAAAGAGACGTTAGGTCTGCGCCTGACGTTTGAAAAACGCTGGATCACGCTGGCTCCCATTGCCACGGTTGTAGGTTTAGCCTTCCGTTTATTCGACCCTGAAAAGCTGTTGGGCGACGAAGAAGACCGGGGTATTACCTTGGCGCTCATTCCTCGCGACACGAAAGGCATGGACATTGGCCGCCGCCATCACCCCATCGGCAGCCCGTTTATGAACGGCCCGATTAAAGGTGTAGATGTCTTTGTCCCGCTGGATACCATCATCGGCGGGCAGGAGATGATTGGCCAAGGCTGGCGCATGCTGGTTGAATGCCTATCAATTGGTCGCTGTATCACGCTACCCTCCGGCGCGACCGGTACCGCCCGCTACGCACTGGGCTGGAGCGGTGGCTTTACGCGTGTTCGTCGCCAGTTCAACGTGCCTGTCGCCGAAATGGAAGGCGTTCAAGAACCGCTGGCACGTATGGCAGCGATGGCTTATATCTCCCAGGCAACCGTTTATCAAACGGCTAACCTGATTGATCATGGTGAAAAACCGGCGGTTCCTTCAGCGATTTTGAAGAGCCAACTGACCGAGTTCCAACGTGATTTGTTAAGCGATGCGATGGATGTGCATGGCGGTAAAGCGGTCACATTGGGCCCACGTAACTATTTAGGTATTGGCTATAGCGCCAACCCGGTAGCGATTACCGTTGAAGGCGCCAACATCATGACGCGCAACCTGATGATCTTTGGTCAAGGGGCGATTCGCTGTCATCCCTACGTGCTGGAAGAGCTGGCCGCTAAGGATGCCAACGACATCAAAGCGTTTGATAAAGCCTTCTTTAGCCATGCGGGCCTGATTTTTGGTAACGCCGCACGTGCGTTCACCATGGGGCTAGGGTTTGGTAAAGAACGCGTGCCGTTTGACGGGCCAGCTGCGACTTATGCGCAAGATATTGCTCGCCTCTCTGCAGGCTTTGGGCTATGTGCGGATGCCGCCATGGCAAGCCTGGGTTCCGCGCTGAAAAAACGCGAAATGCTCTCTGCCCGTTTGGGTGATGTGCTCTCTAACCTGTATCTCGCATCCATGGTGCTCAAACAGTGGCAAGCAGGTGACAAAGTGGAAGGCGAAGACGCCCTGCTTCACTACAGCTGCCGCTTCCTGCTGCATCGTGCAGAGCAAGCCTTTGTGGAGATTTTCGACAATTTGCCTAATCGGGCACTCGGCCGTGTGCTTAACGCCGTGGTAATGCCAACCGGCCGCCGTTGGGATAAACCCCATGACGATTTGGCACGCGACATTGCTAAACGGGTTTCCACCCACACTGCGTTGCGTACCAAACTGCTTTCCAACACCTGGGATACTGACGACGGCGAACAACCCAACCCGCTGGCGCGCTACAACGCACTGCTGGTTGATTATGACCGTGCTGAAGCCATTTATCGCACGGTTAACAAAGCCTACGCCAAAGGTGAGCTGCCTCAAACGGCCCTTCACCCTGAAGCTCGGGTTGAGGTAGCGTTTGAGAAAGGCCTGATTAGTGAAGAAGAAACGATCTTTATGCGCGAATTCGAAAAAAACGTGCTGGAGATGCTAACGGTCGATGACTTTGCCTACGATGCGTTCGCAAAGAATAAAGGCACGCTCATTAACCATAATGCGACGCAGGCAGCGCCAATTAATCCTGAGGAAGCCCACGTCGAATAACACATCCTGGAAACAGGATTGCCATAAGCCGGCTCCACAATGGAGCCGGTTTTTTTATAGGCGCTAAATGTTCGTTTTCAAACTTGAAAGATCGCAAACGATCACATATTCTTCATAAATGAAAATAACTGTGCTTTGCTTTGGTTATCAAACCTAATTTCCCATTAATGAGGCTATCATGACCCTGCGTGAACAAAACGTTAGTCAATTGACAAGTACCACCTTTGACGCGCTGGTAATTGGTGGCGGTATTAATGGCGCAGCCAGCGCGGCGGCACTGGCAGGCAAAGGTGCCAAAGTCGCCTTGATTGATCGTGGCGACTTTGCAGGCAGCACCAGCATGCACTCCTCCAACCTGGTGTGGGGGGGCATCAAGTATATGGAAAGCAATGACTTTGGCCTGGTGCGTAAACTCTGTAAAAGCCGCAATCATCTGATCAAGAGTTACCCTTCCACGGTTGAGGAAATACGTTTTCTCACCACGATTACCAAAGGGTTTCGCCACGCCCCTCGCTATCTTTGGGCAGGCACCTGGCTTTACTGGTTAATGGGTAATGGTTTTACCAAAACGCCCCGCCTGCTTTCGCCAAAAAACATCAAGCAAGAAGAGTCGATCATTAATGTCGATACATCGGTGGGCGGCTTTGAGTATTCGGATGCCTACCTGCACGACAATGATGCCCGGTTTGTGTTTAATTTTATCCGCCACGCGCTCGATTTCGGCGCGACAGCCGCCAACTATGTGGAGTCGCTGGGTGCTGAGCGCAAAGATGGTGTCTGGGTAACGAAAGCCCGCAACACAATGGATGGCAGCACTTTTGAGATACGTGCCAAGGTATTGATTAACGCGGCTGGCCCGTGGGTAGACCATCACAACAAGCTGACCAACCAGCAGACATCGCACCAGCACCTTTACTCAAAGGGCATCCACTTAATCGTGCCGCAGTTAACAAAGTCAAAGCGTGTACTGGCGTTTTTTGCTGATGATGGGCGGCTTTTCTTTGTTATCCCCATGGGCAATCGTACCTGTATCGGCACTACCGATACGCACATGGACCACCCTGATGCGGTGGTGACCGATGAAGACGTAAACTTCGTGCTGGAGAACATTAACAAGCGCTTAACGCTTGAGAAGCCCCTGACACCTGACGATATTATTTCAACACGCTGTGGCGTGCGCCCCTTGGCCGTCGAGGCCAACCAGGGCAGTGATCGTGACTTCCTGCAGCTTTCACGCAAGCACATTATTGATACACATGACGATACGGCACATATCAGTATCTTTGGCGGCAAGCTCACCGACTGTTTAAACGTCGGCGATGAAATTGCGGATGCGGTAACCCAGCTAGGCGTGACGTTAACCAACCCCAGGTTCCAGTGGTACGGCGAACCTACTGATTCTGTTAAGCAGCAATTTATGGCTCAGGCCGAGCGTATCGGCCTTGATGCGATGACGCCCAGCACCTCTTCAGAGCTACTGACAAAACGCCTGTGGCGCCGCTACGCGGATAAAGCGTTTACGATGCTTGAAAAAATCGAAGCAGACCATGACCAGGCCGCCTTGCTTATTGAAGGTACCGAATATATTCGCGCTGAGCTTGAACACGCCCGCGATTATGAAATGATTACTGAACTAGAAGACTTCCTGCGCCGTCGGGCCAAAATATCGCTTGTAGTGCGTCATGAGCAGCTACGCCACTCTGAAGGGCTTAAAGAGGCTTGCCGGATGCTTTTCGGCGACCAGGCCGATGAACGATTTAATGCCTACTTCGAAAATAATTCAGGCGAGGCGATTCAACAAGCAACGGCAGACGCCTAGTGCTTGCTAAAAGCACATAACCAAACGGACATAACCCAATTATCGTGCTAAAAAAGCTCCCTTAAAACTTTTAAGGGAGCTTTGTGTACATCCACCACCAAAGCTTCTAAGCGTTTAACACCTTACTCCTCGTTAGCAACCTGTAGCTGCGAGTCGCCTGCCAACACTTCATCCCAGGCTTCATCCAGCGTACAGCCAGACCGACTATCGAGCGTATCGATCACTTCCACGGCACATTGAAGCGACCTCGGGCTATCTTTAAGCGCAAGTACCAGTTTAGCCAGGTCCTGCTTGCTAAATGTACTGGCAATCTGGTTAGCTTGTTGGCTTAGTTCAATACAGTTCATATTCAGTACCTCATGGTATGGTCATCCGTTGCCGGTCTCACAAAGGGCTTTCGTTGGCAAAGCCAGCCGCCCTATACGTATGGTGGCATTACTACTCATGCCAGGCCGGATAAGCACCTGGTTCGGTGACTGCGAACGGTCAAAAAAACAGATAAAGTCTTCGCTCTTTAGCGCCTGCTGTATGCACGCACAAAGGTTATATGGCAAGGCATAGTGCGATGTATCGGGGTAACGAAGCATCACTCCATCCCATGCCCTGACTATGGTTCATGAACGATCAGCCAACAATGCATCATTGGACGCACGCCCCGTTGTAGCTTGACTACATCGGCCGCCGCCCAGGGTTAAACGTGTTAAAAGCTTACAACAAGAAGAGAATCAAGAAGTGCACGCAGCCACCTTACGATGGCTACGTGATGGCCTTATTCGCCGGAACGTACGCGCGACACGGCATCCAGCCAGCCTTGGTACAGCTGCTCGCGAGACGCATCCCCCATGGTCGGCATAAAGCTCTTTTCACAGTCCCAGAGCTGTTCAATTTCTGCCAAAGAGTCATACCAGCCTAAGCGTAAGCCCGCCAGGTACGCTGCTCCCAGTGCAGTGGTTTCTAAAATAGTGGGACGATCCACCTCAACATCCAGCATGTCGGACAAAAACTGCATCAGCCAGCTGTTTTTAACCATGCCGCCATCCACACGCAGTTTGCTTGGTGTGGCGTCCATATCGTCGTTCATACAGTGCTGTAAATCGCGGGTTTGGTAACAGACTGCCTGCAAGCCTGCCGCAACGATTTCTGCAATACCGGTGTCCCGTGTCAGGCCAAAGATTGCTCCCCGCGCTTTAGGGTCCCAGTGCGGCGCCCCAAGCCCCGTAAAGGCAGGTACCAAATAGACGCTATGGCCCAGCCGGGTCTCCTTGGCAAGCGCCTCGGTTTCGGCCGCATCCGCAAACAGGTTCAAGCCATCCCGCAGCCACTGTACGGTTGCGCCTGCGACAAAAATACTGCCTTCCAGCGCATAGGTGGGCTTACCGTTAAGCCGATAGCCAATGGTGGTTAACAAGCGATTACGCGAAAGTGCGGGCGTGTCACCGGTGTTTACAATCATAAAGCAGCCGGTGCCGTAGGTGCTTTTCCCCATACCCGGCGTAAAGCATGCCTGCCCTACTAGCGCTGCCTGCTGATCGCCCGCCACACCGGCAATCGGTAGCTCAGCCCCTAACCACTCTGCTTCCATCATGCCAAAATCATCGCTGGAGTCTTTCACACTGGGCAGCAGGTTGGCGGGTATGTTGAACAGCGCCAGCAAATCCTCATCCCATTGCTGGGTGTGTATGTTAAAGAGCGCCGTGCGTGAGGCATTGGTGGCATCGGTGACATGCTGCTTACCGTTTGTCAGCCGCCAAATCAGAAAGCTATCTACGGTGCCAAATGCCAGCTCGCCACGCTCAGCGCGTTCACGGGCACCCTCCACGTTCTCAAGCAACCACGCCAGTTTCGTCGCCGAAAAATAGGGATCAATTAACAGGCCGGTTTTTGCTTGAACGCTATCGGTATGCCCAGCTTCACGCAGCGTTTGGCAGGTATCAGACGTTCGCCGATCCTGCCATACGATCGCGTTATAAAGTGGCTTACCTGTTGCGCGGTCCCACAGCAGCGTGGTTTCGCGCTGATTGGTAATACCCACACCCGCCACTTGACCCGCAGAAACACTGGCCTTCACCAGCACTTCTTTGCAGGTCGCAACTACTGATTCCCAAATATCTTCAGGATCATGCTCAATCCAGCCATCACGGGGAAAGTGCTGGGTAAACTCTTGCTGGGCAACGGCCGCAATTTCCCCTTGTCGGTTAAACAAGATGGCACGGGAGCTGGTGGTACCTTGATCAATAGAAAGTAGATAACGGGACATTAGATGTTCGCTTTGAGGTTAATATTTTCGCTTTATTATTAATAAGGCTACGCTAAGCCTTATTGATGCTCAAGTACGAAAATACCTCTACAAAGCAGCCTTGACCCGTTTAGGCGATATAGAGCGCCACATCATATTGGGTTAACAACTGCTGGATAGACTCGGGAGGCTTGCGGTCAGTGAACAACGCATCCAGCTGGGAAAGATTCCCTTGGCGTACCACAGGGTTGCGATGGAACTTGGAGTAATCCGCAGCTAGATACACGCGTCGCGAATTAGCAATGATCGCCTGGGCCACACGTACTTCCTGGTAATCGAACTCCAACAAAGAGCCATCTTCATCAATACCGCTGATACCAATAATGCCGTAGTCGACCTTAAACTGATTAATAAAGTCGATGGTGGCTTCACCGATGATGCCGCCATCCCGGGAGCGCACTTGGCCGCCCGCTATAATGACGTTAAAGTCTTCTTTATGCTGCAAAATAGCGGCAACGTTAAGGTTGTTGGTGATCACTTCCAACCCTTGATGCTCCAGCAATGCCTGGGCAATGATTTCATTGCTGGTACCAATATTGATAAACAGCGATGAGTGATTAGGAATATGCTGCGCCAGACAATGAGCAATACGCTCTTTCTCTTCAAGATGGAGTGTTTTACGTGTGCTGTAGGCCGTATTAACGGTGCTTGACTCAATTCCCACGCCACCATGCACCCGCCTCACTCGGCCCTCATTCGCCAACGTATTGAGATCGCGCCGAATCGTTTGAGGCGTTACTGCGAAATGATCAGTCAGTTGCTCAATGCTCATATAACCGTGCTGACGAACCAGCTCGACAATCGCATCCTGACGGTATTGTTGATTCATAGGCTTAGCCTGTTCACTTTTATTTATCGCCAAGCGTAATAGGGTAACAAAATCTGATAGCCCTGATCCACACGACGAAGCTCAACAAAGCTCGATGGCCCACAGGGAGCCACCGAGCACTATCTTTTGCTGTCGTTACTTACAGCGGCCATACCCACAAAATAACCGGCAGGGCAACCACCAGCACAACGATCGAAAGCGGCAAGCCTAGCTTCCAATAATCACCAAACCGATAGCCGCCTGGCCCCAGCACCAGTGTATTGGACTGATGGCCGATGGGGGTTAAAAACGCGCATGAAGCACTCACCGCGACCACCATTAAAAACGGATCAAGAGAGACATTAAAGCCTTGGGCTAAACTGGCGGAAATCGGTGCCATTAACAATGCGGCGGCAGCATTATTGACCACATTTGAAAGTAGCATGGTGAGCACGAAAAGGCCGATTAAGGAAATAAAGATGGGCCACTGCGCGCCAAAGTCCAGCAAGATATTCGCTACAATCGTGGCTCCACCGCTGGTTTCCAAGGCTTCCCCTACGGGTATCATGGCGGCTAACAGTACAATCACAGGGCCATCAATGGCCTGGTAGCCATCCCGCAGTGGCAATACCCCAATTAATAGCGAAATAAGCGCGGCACAGCCCATTGCGACCGCTGCGGGCAGAAGGTCCAGCAACATCGCGACAATGGCCAGCGCAAAAATCCCAATTGAGATAACCAACTTACGTGGCTGGCCTAACTGCAGCTCCCGATTAGCCAACGGCAAACAGCCTAAGGTAGAAAGGCTATCGCTAATTTCGTTCTCGCTGCCCTGAAGCAGCAGTACATCGCCGGTTTGAAAACGAATATCTCGCAAGCGCTGTTTCAAACGACTACCGTCACGAGCAACCGCCACCAGATGTAGACCAAACTGTTGATTTAATCGCAGCTGTCGGACACTGCGATTATTCATCATCGAATCATTACGCACGACCGCTTCAATCAGTTGCAGCCCTTCGGTATCCACCGGCTGCCGGCCCTCACTGCTGCCTGCTTCGCCCTCATCCTCTTTTGAGGCATCTTCATCCTTCTCCTCAGGCTCCGCAACCGCACTCAACCCTACTTTATCTTCAAGCAGCTTTAGATCATCCGGGCCCGCCTCAAGCAGTAAAATATCGCCCTCTTGCAAGATCCCATGAAAGGAGTAGCCCGCCCGACGGTTATCGTCGCGCACTACGGCCAATACAGGAATGGTTTCCTCAAGCTCATCGCGTAACTGCGGCAGCGTTAAGCCGTTGGCTTTAGAGTCCTTGGTAACGTTAAGCTCTACCAGATAATTGGCGGTATCAAACATCTCTTCAGTTGATGACTTCGCATTGCGTTTAGGCGTTAAGCGCCAGCCAATTAACACGATAAACACAAGGCCTACAACAGCTACCGCAACCCCGACAGGGGAAAAGCTGAACATGCCAAAATTTTCCCCGGTCACACTGCCACGGTAGCTGGAGATAATAATATTGGGCGGTGTGCCAATCAGGGTGGTTAAGCCCCCCAGCAACGAACCAAACGCGAGCGGCATTAAAAGCAGGGAAGGAGACGTGTTATGTTCGCGGGCAAGCCGCATGGCAACGGGTAGCAATAGCGCTAACGCCCCCACATTATTCATAATGCCGGACAACACCACCACGGTTCCTACTAGCGCTAAAAGCTGGAGTATCAGCCGGTCACCTACCTTGAGCACTTGGTTGGAGATAATATCCACTACGCCAGAACGCTCAAAACCACGGCTTAACACCAGCACGGCAGCCACCGTAATGACGGCGGGATGACCAAACCCGGCAAACGCTGAATCAGCCGGAACAAGCCCTAGCATCACCGATGCAAAAAGCGCCGTTAATGCCACTAAATCATAGCGAAAACGCCCCCATACGAACGCTACCAACGTTAATCCCAGCACGATAAATATCAGTGTGCTGGGTGCCAAGCCGATTGCTTCCATCGCCATGCGAATCATCTCCTGTAACGCTACCCGGCCTGCTTACCCCTTCCGGCTTGCCTTTGTAAACCACAACCCATGTAAAGAACGAGAAGAACCTTTACACATTAGACGGTATCTATACAGACGTATAGCGTGTGCAAACGTTAGAGAATAGCCGACCGGCTGGAACTGCTGATAAAGCCGCATGGGGACGACACATTGGCTGCGCTTCACAGAACGGTAATCTGGAAAAGGTAAAAATAAGCAGTAAAGAGGAGCTAGTCTGAAAGCTAGACTGAAAACTAGAATCAACAAAAGCCGCGTTTGCGGCTTTTGTTACTCGCTCGCTACCGATCAGGGCAGCAGTACGGTTGAACCGGTTGTTTTACGGTTCTGGAGTGCATCCTGGGCTTTACCCGCATCGGCCAGCGGATAGCGGTTGGCAACATCAATTTTGATTTTGCCACTCTCGATCATGCTAAAGAAATCTTTGCACATCATTTCCAAGCGCTCGCGCGTGTCGGCATAACCGTTCAAGCTGGGGCGGGTAACAAATAACGACCCTTTCTGATTCAAAATTCCAATATTAACGCCATCAACCGGGCCGGAGGCATTACCGAAGCTGACCATTAACGCGCGAGGCTTCAGGCAGTTTAATGACATCTCCCACGTGTCCTTGCCCACCGAATCATAAACCACATCGCACATTTCGCCGTTAGTAAGCTCACGGACGCGTTCAACCACGTCTTCTTCGGTGTAATTAATGGTCGCCCATGCGCCATTTGCCAGCGCCAGGTCGGCTTTCTCTTTAGAGCTAACCGTACCAATCAACTTCACACCTAACGCCTTGGCCCACTGGCAGGCAATCGAGCCTACACCACCCGCCGCGGCATGGAACAAGATGGTCTCGCCACCTTTGAGTTCATGCGTTTGGCGTAACAGATACTGCACGGTTAAGCCTTTAAGCATGCTCGCCGCGGCGGTTTCAAAATCGATGAAGTCAGGCAGTTTGACGACTTTTTCAGCCGGCAACGTATGATGCGCCGCATACGCGCCTAACGGGCCTTGCGCATAGGCAACGCGGTCCCCAACACTTAGATGAGTCACCCCTTCGCCAACCGCATCAACAATACCCGCGCCTTCAGTACCCAAGCCCGCAGGCAGCGACGGTGCTGGGTAAAGGCCGGTACGAAAATAAATATCAATAAAGTTGAGGCCAACGGCTTTATTGGCGACCCGAACTTCACCTGACTTGGGCGCTGCCGGGGTAACCGTCGCTACTTCAAGTACCTCGGAACCGCCGGTACGGGCAAACTCGATACGCTGAGACATATAAACTCCTTGTACTTTATTTTGACAAACAGACATTTTGCAAACGAGCTAACGGCTATCCAAACGCTTTAGGCGTCAGAAATCAAGCCGTTAGTTCTAAGCGAACGGCATTCACTGCGATTGACCTGACACGCTGATGTCACTTGCGCATGCTAGACTGATTTTACTCAATCTGTGACGCCTTATGGATGTGCGATGACCCACCCTGCTATTACCCTCCCTACCCTAATTGCTCACCGCGGCTATTCCGCCGCCGCCCCTGAAAACACGCTAGCCGCCGTACGAGCCGCGTATGAGGCAGGTGCCCGCTGGGTTGAGCTGGATGTTCAATTACTGGGCGACGGCACCCCCGTGATTTGGCATGACGCAGAAGTGGACCGCTGCTCTGATGGGCGGGGGAACCTCAACACGCTCACTTGGCCACAGGCCAACGTTCTGGATGTCGGCAGTTGGTTTGGCGATGCCTTTGCGGGTGAAAAAATGGCCAGCCTGGAGGCCATGCTGGCGCTGCTCAATGAGCTGGAGATGGGCGTCAATATGGAAATAAAAGTCAATAAAGGCCGCGACCCAATCGAATTGGTTAATCGCGTACTACCAGACATGCGCGACGCCCTATCGCCAGAACGCCTGATTGTATCTTCGTTTGATGTAGATGCACTTAAACACTGCCGCACATTGGCACCAAAAGAAGAGCTGGCGCTGGGAGTCTTGTTTGGTAACACGCCCAAGGAGTGGCGCGCCCTCTGCGAGTCGGTTGATGCGTTCAGTATTCACCCCCACTGGCCACGCTTAAAACGCGACCAGGCCGATGCCATGCACCAGGCGGGCTATCAACTGCTGTGTTACACCGCGAATGACCCAAGCGCTTTTAATAACCGTTGGGAATGGGGCATTGCTAGCGTGATTACCGACGAACCTGCTATTTTTAAACGTTTTTTGGATAACCAGCGTTCAAAATAGAGTCATCAGGGGGATGTCATGAAATACAAGGAGGGTTCATGAAATACATAGGTGCACACGTTAGCGCAGCGGGCGGAGCCGACCAGGCCGTGCAACGTGCGGTGGAAATAGGCGCTAATGCCTTTGCGCTATTCACTAAAAACCAGCGCCAGTGGAAAGGCAAGCCGTTAACCGATAAGGCAATTGAGGCCTTTAAAGCCGCCTGTCGCCAGCATGGCTTTGGCCCAGAGCAAATTCTTCCCCACGATAGCTACCTGATTAACCTGGGGCACCCGGAAGCCGAGGGGCTTGAGAAATCCCGTGCGGCTTTTTTGGATGAAATGCAGCGCTGCGAACAACTAGGGCTGACGCTACTTAACTTTCACCCCGGCAGCCATCTAAACAAAATCAGCGAGGCGGATTGCTTAAAACGTATTGCGGAATCGGTTAACGAAGCGCTGGTACATACCCAAGGCGTAACGGCCGTTATCGAGAATACCGCTGGGCAAGGCACTAACCTTGGTTGGCACTTCGAGCACTTGGCGGAAATCATTCGCCATGTCGATGACAAGTCACGCGTTGGCGTATGTATCGATACCTGCCATGCGTTCGCGGCGGGGTATGACCTACGAACCGCCGAAGCGACACAGGCAACCTTAAATGAGCTTGGCAGCATCGTAGGCTTTGAGTATCTGCGCGGTATGCATTTAAACGATGCCAAAAGTGCGTTTGCCAGCCGGGTTGATCGCCACCACAGTTTGGGAAAAGGCAATATTGGCCTGCCTGCCTTTACCACCATCATGCAGGATGCCCGCATTGATGGAATCCCCATGATTTTAGAAACCGTAGAGCCTGACATCTGGCCTGAAGAAATCAGCTGGCTGCGCACTCAAGCAGAAGAAGCCGCACCCGGCAAATAGTGAATCACATCATGAAAGCGTAAGCGCGTGGCCGTGGCATTGCGCATTGCGTGGGGGCGGTCAGCAAAAAAGCGCAGCCCCTCGCCTACCTTTAGCGTTTGCCAACGGTCATCAATTCGCAGCTCCATCTCCCCTTCAACCACCACAATATGTTCTACCACGCCCTCGGCATGCGGCGCTGACTCGCTGATCGCGCCGGGCGCCAGCTCAATCATGAACATTTCAAAGCCCAACAATGGATCATAAGGGAAAATCAGCCGTGCCTGCATGCCTGCACTGTCATCTCCCCATACCGACTCTCCGCTATCCCGGCGTAGCTCACCCTGAACCGGTTTTTGGCTGTCGAATAGGGTAGAAAACGACACTCGAAAGCCACTGGCGATTTTCCACAGCGTTGATACGGTCGGGCTCGACTCACCACGCTCGATTTGCCCTAGCATGGCTTTGCTTACGCCTGTTTCAGCCGCTGTGCGGTCCAGGCTCCAGCCCTGTTTATTACGTAGCTGCTTAACCGTGTTGGCTATATGTTCAGCAATGGTGTGAACTTCACTCGCCATAGGTCCCCCCTTTAACGCCATAAAAGAAGTTTACTGACTCACTCGTCAAAGCGACACACGCATTTAATCGGCACCGCGATGAGTGTCTGTCCGTGCTTATAATTACTTTCACTTCGCCAGCCCTTCGGGCCGGCATGTTCTGTTGCTTTTTTTAGCCACGTATCGCCGCCCAAGCTCTTGAACAAGAGTTCCTTAAACGGCGCATATCTCTTTAGGGTAAGGCTTCTTAATGGCGTTGTGCGCTATAGCGCACGGTGGTAGCCTACACAACTGTGCGCTATAACGCACATTCAATAATAAGCGTTAGCGAGGAGATACCATGGAGGCGCCATCCAGCGAAGAGCATGCCACCTCGCCACGGCCACACTACTCGGCTTGGCGGGATGTTAGCCTATCAACGGTGACGGCTGGGTTTGTTGCCGTCGTCATTGGCTATACCAGTTCAGCAGCGATTATTTTTCAAGCCGCAGAGGCTAGCGGCGCATCTGCAGCGCAAATCAGCTCCTGGCTTTGGGCATTGGGAATTGGCATGGGTGCTACCTCCTTCGGGCTTTCGCTGCGTTACCGCATGCCGATGCTAACCGCCTGGTCGACGCCAGGCGCCGCCTTTCTGGCCACTAGTTTGCCGGGTATTCCGCTTGATGAAGCCATTGGCGCTTTTCTATTCTCAGCGCTGCTTATTACGCTATGCGGCGTAACGGGGCTGTTCGATCGCTTAATGCGCTATATACCAGGTGCGATAGCAGCCGCCATGTTGGCTGGCATTCTGCTGCGATTTGGGCTGGGGCTGTTTAACGTTATCGAGACACAGTGGCTAATCCCACTCGTTATGCTGGCCGCCTGGATAGCAGGCCGTCGCTTATGGCCCACCCTTGCGGTACCCGGCGTGCTCGTCACCGGGCTGGGGCTTGCATTTGTGCAAGGGCAAATCAATTTAAACGATATTCCATTGACTCCGGCCATGCCCGTTTTTACTGCGCCGGCATTCTCCTTAACGACCCTGATTGGCGTGGGCATTCCACTTTTTATCATTACCATGGCGACCCAAAATCTACCGGGCGTGGCGGTTTTACGCGCGGCAGGCTATCAACCTGACAGCTCACCGCTTATCAGTTGGACAGGCGGCGCAAGCCTGCTGCTTGCGCCATTTGGTGGCTTTGCGCTCAATATGGCGGCGATCAGTGCCGCTGTCTGCATAGGCCCTGATGCTCACGCTGATCCACGGCGCCGCTACACCGCGGGCATGGCCGCTGGCGTTTTTTATACCATTATGGGGATTTTTGGCGCGACGGTGACCGGCGTGTTTAACGCCCTACCCAGCGCACTGGTGATTGCCCTGGCGGGTATCGCGTTGCTTGGCACACTGGCAGGCGGGCTAGCCAGTGCTTTTGCCGATAGCCGACATCGTGATGCCGCCATCGTCACTTTCTTGTTGACCGGTTCAGGCATTACGCTACTGGGTATTGCTGGACCATTTTGGGGGTTAATCGCGGGTTTAATCACCTTAAAGCTGACGGCGCCCAACCAATAACTAATCGTTAATAACCAATAACCAATAACCAATAACCAATAAAAAACGAGATCCCCAGGCAGGCTTACAGTACAGCCCAGGGATCTCGTTTTTTCAATGAAGGTTTGTTGATGCAGGGCTTTAAACGTTACATCGTCGCCAGGCGCTCTTCATCCATCACACCCGACATCCGCACCATTGCCAGCGCTTCTTCAAGGTTGCTCATTTCTTCAATCATTACCAGCTCGCTTTCCAGGCTAACCGGCTGGCCCGCCTTGTCGGACAACAACTTTTCAAGTGACGCCAGGTTTAAGTCACGATCAAGGTGTAGAACATCGACAGAAGCGCTGTTATTACTGGGCAGGTAGATCGTGCCATTTGAAAAGTCGACCGCGTAGGCAATAACACCGGGGACAATGAAAAACAGAAGACCCACACCGTTGGCAATGGCCACTACCGGGTCAATTTGGCCGCTTAGCTGGCCTTTTCGCTCTGGATGAAACAGGGTACCGCAACCAGTCAATGCAATAATGGAGGCGCCCACAACGGCTCCCGATAACCAACGGCGTACAGTTTGCTTCATCAAGATTCTCTCAAAAATTTAAAAAAGCGCGCAGGCAAAAAGGTAGCTTTAAAAGATAGCTTTATAGGAAAACTGCCCGCGAGCACATGAAAACGCGTTCATATTAACACAAACAGCCCCCTGGATGACGGGCATGCTGATGGCAGTATTTTGCCGCGCTAACCGCTAAGCCGTACAATAGCCTCATTCAACGCTAAACCAGCGGCTTTTATACTATCAAGGAATGCTATCTCCCATGCGCGCCAGCCAATTATTAATCGCTACGTTAAAAGAAACCCCGGCCGACGCCGAAGTCATTAGCCATCAGTTGATGTTGCGTGCCGGGATGATTCGTCGCCTGACCTCTGGCCTGTACACCTGGCTCCCACTGGGTCTGCGTACACTGCGTAAAGTAGAAGCGATTGTTCGCGAAGAAATGAACCGTGCCGGTGGTCAGGAAGTACTGATGCCCGCCGTTCAGCCGGCAGAACTATGGCAGGAGTCTGGTCGCTGGGAGCAGTACGGCCCTGAATTACTACGCGTAAAAGACCGCCATGATCGTGACTACTGCGTAGGCCCGACCCATGAAGAAGTCATTACGGACCTGGTGCGCAAAGAGATAGCAAGCTATAAGCAGCTGCCGATTAACTTCTACCAGATCCAAACCAAATTCCGTGATGAGATCCGCCCACGCTTTGGAGTGATGCGCTCGCGCGAGTTCATCATGAAAGATGCCTACTCTTTCCATTTGGATGAAGCATCGCTGCAAGAGACGTACCAGACCATGTACGACGCCTACACGCGAATTTTTACCCGTTTGGGGCTGGACTTCCGCCCGGTGATTGCGGATAACGGCTCTATCGGCGGCACCGGTTCTCACGAATTCCATGTACTGGCAAGCTCCGGCGAAGACGATATCGTGTTCTCGAATGCGTCTGACTACGCCGCCAACATGGAAAAAGCCGAAGCCTTACCGGCACCTCTAGGTAGCGATGTACAGCGCGCAGCGCCCAGTGAAGAAATGCGCGTTGTAGAGACGCCCAACGCCAAAACCATCGCAGCACTGGTTGAGCAGTTTAAGCTGCCTATCGAAAAAACCGTAAAAACATTGATGGTTCATGCTGCTGAAGGCGGATTGATTACGCTGTTGGTGCGCGGCGACCACGAGCTTAATGAAGTCAAGGCAGAAAACCTTCCTCAGGTAGCGACGCCACTCACCATGGCAAACGAAGAAGAAATTCGTGCTGCTGTAGGCGCGGGGCCTGGCTCACTAGGTCCTATCGGCCTTAAAATGCCGGTCATCATTGACCGCAGCGTTGCCTTGATGAGTGACTTTGGCGCGGGCGCGAATATTGATGGCAAGCACTACTTTGGCATTAACTGGGAGCGCGACGTTGCCCTTCCCCAGGTCGCCGATTTACGTAAAGTGGTTGAAGGCGACCCGTCACCGGATGGTGAGGGCACGCTGTCGATCAAGCGCGGTATTGAAGTCGGCCACGTGTTCCAGCTGGGTCAAAAATACTCTGAAGCCATGAATGCGAGCGTGCTGGGCGACAACGGCAAAACCAGCCATCCGTGGATGGGCTGCTACGGCATTGGCATTACTCGTGTAGTGGCGGCAGCGATTGAACAAAATCACGACGAGTCCGGTATTATTTGGCCTAACGCGATTGCACCTTTCCAGGTCGCGCTGGTGCCCATGAATGCGCATAAATCCCAGCGCGTTCGCGAAGAGTCAGAGCGTCTTTACCAAGCGTTAACAGCCGCAGGTCTGGATGTACTGCTCGATGACCGTGATACACGCCCAGGCGTTAAGTTTGCTGATTTGGAACTGATGGGCGTTCCTCATCGTTTGGTAATTGGCGACCGTAGCCTGGATAACGGCGAGCTTGAATACAAGGGCCGCCGTGACAGTGAAGCGACCATGATTCCAGCAGATGATATTGTCGACTTCCTGCTCGAAAAAGCCAGCGCGCACCCCACGGCTCAGTAAAGCAGCATCTCGTCCCGCCGCCGTGTCTCAACACGGCGGTGATCCTCTCGACTTCAACCTCACAGGCGTAGCAACGCTTGTACGTACTCATCGCTATCTCGCAGACAAAAAAAACCGGCCCAGTGGGCCGGTAAAAAGGAAGCTTACTTCTTAAAGTAACCCCCTCCCCTGACGCAAGGCTTAGCAGGCGTTTGCTTGCGTGGCACGCTGCATCAACAACGGGCGTCGCCACGCGCCTACTAACCAAGAAAATGAGTGCCAATACTCACATTTTGGTCACTGACACACCGCTTGGGACTCCCCCGTCTAAAGCGGCTTCTGTGCGCTAACTGGTCATCATCTTATCGAGCCGCAGCATATCAGTCTCTGACTTGGGTCAAATTTTAAGAAGGTGCCACGAACCTTTTTGAGTCATTTTGATACAGCCTTTAAACACCACACTGAGACGCGCTTAACGCAGCTCAACTTAAAGCACTTTACGATCCTCTACCTTGGCATGCTCGGTTCCCGGTGGAAGCGGATGCCCTTTTGCCAGTTCCGCCCGCGTTGCTTCACGCTGCTCCAGAATGTTTACCTGGTAGCTCAGCGTACGTCCTGCCAACGGATGATTGGTATCTACGGTAACTCGGTCTCCTGCCACGCTCACTACCGTTACAATTTGCGGACCGGCCTCACCTTCGGTTTGAAAGCGGCTGCCCGGCGTTAAGTCGGCGTTACCAAACGAGCTACGGCCGACTTCCTGTACCAGGCCTTCATTGCGCAGGCCATAGGCCTCTTCAGGTAAAAGCGTCACTGTTACTTCATCACCGGCCTTTAGGCCAGCTAGTGCGCGCTCAAGCCCAGGCACGATATTGTCGTGGCCATGCAAATACTCAAGGGGCTTATTGCGGGCGCGTGAATCATCCAATACCTGCTCACTGTTATCGCTTAAAACATCGCTAAGCACATAGTGCAACGTAACGACCTGATGTGCCGTGATCGACATGGAAAACTCCTCTCCGGTAAGCTATCAACATTGTCATAAACATTGATGCAGTTTATCACTTGGCTCAAGCCAACGTCTTTTCTGGAGTTGAACGATATGCCCACCCCTTTACCCCGGCGTAGCTGGCTAGCCGCGCTGGCGATTTACTTTAGGGCACCTGTTATTACCATGCTGTTTCTGGGGTTTTCCGCGGGCTTACCGTTCTTACTGGTTTTTTCTACGCTGTCGGCCTGGCTACGTAGCGACGGGATTGACGTCGCCGCCATCGGCTTTTTCGCGTGGATAGGAATGCTCTACTCGATCAAGTTTTTCTGGGCGCCCGTGGTAGACAGGCTCGCCCTGCCGGTCCTCACACGCATGTTCGGGCAGCGACGAGGCTGGATGCTGCTGGCCCAAGTGATGATTGCAGCGGGGCTTGTGGGTCTTGCAGGCGTTAATCCCCAAGGCAATCTTGGCGTGGTAGCCGCGTTTGCGCTGCTGGTGGCGTTTGGCTCAGCTACCCAGGATATTGCGATTGATGCCTACCGCATTGAGTCCGCCGATGACGACGTCCAGGCTGCCATGGCCTCTACCTACATTATCGGCTACCGGGGTGGCCTGCTGGCCGCAGGCGCCGGGGCGCTCTATGTAGCGTCAGCCATTTCCTGGGACGTGGCCTACTTAACCATGGCGGCGCTCGTCGGCGTGGGTGTCCTCACCGTGCTGATTCGCCCCGAGCCCAAGCGGGCATCGCTCTCGGTGCAGTTAATTCATGAACCCAAAGTACGTGCGTTTATTCGCGCTAGCCGTGGCCAACCTAAAGTGCTACGCCGCATGGGCGCCTGGTTTATCGGCGCCATCGTATGCCCCTTTACCGATTTCTTTCGTCGTTATGGGGTAAAAGCGCTGGGCATTCTGGTGTTCATTGCAGTGTTTAGAATAAGCGATCTTGCCATGGCGTCGATGGCTAACCCGCTCTATATCGACCTTGGCTTTTCACTGGCAACGATTGCCAATGTGACCAATATCTTCGGTATTGCCATGAGTATTGGCGGCGGTCTTCTGGGCGGGTTACTGGTCGCACGTTACGGTATTGGGCCGGTGCTGATACTGGGGGCCGTTGCCGCCACCTTCACCAATTTGCTGTTCTCGGTACTTGCATTGATCGGCAATCAGGTCCCCATGCTGGTGGTCACCATCATCGGCGATAACCTGGCCAACGGATTGGCAAGCGCCGTGTTTATTGCGTTTCTCTCTACGCTCACGTCGCGTGCATATACGGCAACGCAGTACGCGTTGTTTTCATCATTGATGACGCTACCGGGGAAGTTTTTAAGCGGCTTTGGCGGGCTAGTGGTTAGCGCCCAAGGGTATGTTACGTTCTTTATCGTTGCTACGTTGCTGGGGTTACCCGCCATTCTGCTGGCTATCTGGATTAGCCGCGACAAGCAGCTGGTGCCCACCCCACAGCCGCGTTGAGCGGCTGTGGAAAGAGTAAGCTTTCGTACATAAGAAGAGGCTTAGCGGTGGCTATCCAGCCACTCAAGCGCACCTGGCGTGGTACGCCACTGATCACGCATCAGCGTACGGTACTGCCACGCCTCAGCACGTGAACCTGGCTCCACCTGGCCATCGGCATAGGGGGTCGCTGGACGCGGTTTTTCCGCACAGATCATCTCAAGCGCGTGACGATTATGCGCGGTGACATCGCCAAGCGCCCGTTCGGCCGCCTCATGCTCGTTTAAACGATAAAGCGCCAACGTGCGCCCCATGAGTAACCCCAGCACCAGCGAGCCATCATCGTCTTCCGACTCCTCAGTGAGTGCCAGCGCTTCCTGGTTGCGGTCATCGCGCAGTAGCTGATCAAGCACCAACTCTTTAAGGCCCAGGCTATCCTCCTGGTCGATGGCTAACAACTCTTCAGCCAGCTCTCGTGAATGCTGGCGTGCGCCGCGCTCCATGCCGACCACTAGTGCCAACCCTGTACGCAGCAGCATGGCATTGTCAGCATCATCCCAGCACAGGCTACCGTTGCCTGCGGCTCGGGCTTGTTCCAGCCAGCGTGAAAGACGCACCGCCAGTGGCTCCAGCAGGGTTGGCGCCATCCACGGAAGGCTTCCAAAACGGCTGGTAAGCGCGAGAGTGACATCCTGAACGACCTGAGGCGCATCCAGCCACTCAGGGTGCGCGCAGAGCGCTGACATCCACTCCTCTGCATTGCCCCACGGGTCATCGCGAAAGCCCAAGGCCACCTCTTCATCGACCATTACCTGGAACTGCTCATGCCAAGCAGCGAACAGGGTCGCTTCACGGGCGGTGGTCACATACTGCAAATGGCCGCTTTCCGGGTCGCTGCTAATATCAAGTTTGGGCGCTGTCGGAAGGACAGCAAGCAGGGTTTGCAGGGATACCAGCGGCGTGGCCAGATCCTCTTCCGCGCTTAACAGCTGATCCGCAAGCGTCGCCCCGGGGTTATCAGCAAGTGCCGCAAGAAAATCCAACTGCTCTTCGTCAAGATCCCCCTGGCGCACCAGGCGCCGATACCAGAAATTAGCCCGCGCTTTGGCTTCTTCTTCATGGCCTTCATGAAGCAGCAACATCGCCTCAATATACGCAAGCGTGGGCGAATCAGGCAGGGCCTGCTGAGCTTTGACAAAGGCTGCCCGGGCGCTGTCCAAATCATCATTATCCAGATGCATTAAACAGAGCCGTTCAAGGGCAACACCGCGTAAAAACAGCGGCCCGCGCTCCATCACTTCATCCAGAAGGTCTGCCCGTTTGCGGGTAAAGCCACGCTCCTGATAGATATCCAGCAGGATTTCAAAGGCGGGCTCGGCTTGCTCTGGCAGCCGCGACCAGTCACTACCATCAAACAGTGACTCCAGAATCTGCATCGCCCGGCCCGTTTGGCCGCTTTCGGCGGCAATAAGCCCCGCTTCCAGCAGTGCCTGCGGCGGTGCTTGGCGGCTCTCCAACGCAGACTTCAGCGTGGCGCCCTTCCATTCACGCAGTGACAACATCCACATCATCTGCTCTGGAATGTCGGTGGGGAAATCAACGCGATAACAGCACTGCTTATACTTGCGCCCTGAGTCACACCAGCAAGCCTCGTTACGCCCTGGCGTCGCCAGCGGTTCACGGGCAAAATCCAGCCTGACCAACGGCGTTTGTGACCATAAAATAGGGGCCAACGCCTGGGCGGTGGCGACATCACCGTTAAATGACTTGGCGCCTTCATCGCGCACCCAGGTCATAAAGTCGGGATAGTGTTCTTGCTGCCTGATTGCCGAGAGTGCCCCGGAGGCAAATCCCAGCAGCTGATCGACCCATACCGCTAGCATTGCCGTCTCCACTGTGTTTAAAAGCGCAATAGCTTACCATGAAGGTGGGTATGGCCGCAGCGGTGAACTGCTTATAGGTGGTCTGGGCGCTCAAGCAGCGGCGCAGTCCGTACGTGCATATCCAGCCGCGCCTTTAAACGCACCAGATTCCAGTAGTGGCCATTCAATGCTCGCGAGAGAAGCAGCGTATCCGCGGGAGGCTGCAAGCGATCCATCGCCGCCCACACTTTGGGCGACAGCTCACGCAGGCGGCGGTGCACGCGCACATCGCTGAAATCCTGCTCCCCCGGTTCAAACAGTGGAGAAACACTTTCAGCAGCCTCGCGGTAGAGCGCCAGCGGTGCGCCCTGACCTTGGCGGCCACCCAAATTGACGAGTGCGTCATCCATGGCCATGGGGTCGTGATCAAGCGTGGCGCTGAGCAATTGCATCATCGCCTCAATTCGCGCTTCGGGCACCGCAATCACAGCGCCAAAATCGTAAATAATCAGCCGACCGTGCTCATCTGCCGCAAAATTACCTGCATGCGGGTCAGCATGTAGTTCGCCGTGGGTGAACAGCTCTTGGGTAATCCAGTCGGCAAGCGTAGTGGCCACCTTCTGGCGCACTGTATCATCGGCGCCTTCCAGTTCACGCAGCGGCGTACCGGGCACGTAAGACATGGCCAGGACATGCTGGCCCGAAAGCTCAAACAGCGGCTTGGGTATGATGATTCGCGAATCACTCTGGTAGCGCTCCCGATACCGCGCCAGCGCATTTGCTTCCGCCTGATAATCCAGCTCATCGCGAAGCCCCGCCGCCAGCTCTTCAAACAACGCATCCAGGCGCGCCTGAGGCACCTTGAACCAACGCCCCAACCCGATAATGCGCCGCACCTGTTTTAAATCACTTTCCAGTACATCCGCCAAGCCGGGGTACTGCACTTTCAGCACCACCGTTTCGCCCTCAAGGGTGACCGCCTTGTGCACCTGGCCCATGGAAGCGCTGGCAAAAGGCCGCTCCTCAATTTCGGTAAAATACTCATGGATATCGCCGTACTGAAGCACCAAGGCTTCATGGATACGCGACCAAGGCATCGGCTCTGCCTGACGCTGCAAGCGCGCCAGCTCATCGGCTAAATCGGGCGGCAGCAGGTCATCCCACTGCGACATCATTTGAGCAAGCTTCATTGCCGGGCCTTTAAGCTCGGAAAGCCCTTCAAACAGCGCCTCACCTAACGCACGCCAATCCGCCTGGCCGCCCAAGCGCGTTTTAAGCAGCGCACCGCCCGTGCGTGCACCCAGGCCCATCAACCTGCGTGTTCTACCGCGTTCGCGCATATCAATCCCCACTGCCCTGCCCTATAAGTCACCGCTACTGTTACCATAGGCGCATTTCGAACAGACGTTAAGGCCACGCTTCGCATGCGCTTGATTATTGCCGAAAAACCCAGCCTTGCCCGGGCCATTGCTGAAGCGCTGCCGGGAAGCCCCAAACGCCAGGAAGGCGCTATTGTGTGCGGTGATACCACCGTGACCTGGTGTTTGGGCCACCTGCTTGAGCAGTCCCCACCTGAGGCCTACGACCCCGCCGATAAACAGTGGCGGCTGGACCGTTTGCCCATCGTGCCCGGCACCTGGAAGTTGGCACCGCGTTATAAAGCGCGTGGGCAGCTAGCGGTGATTCGCAAGTTAATCAAGCAGGCCACTGATGTTGTTCATGCTGGCGATCCGGACCGCGAAGGCCAGCTACTGGTGCAGGAAGTGATCGAGCACCTGAAGTACCGCGGCCCGGTTCAACGCCTGTTAATCAGCGATTTGAACCGCCCAGCGGTCAGTCGCGCCCTCGCCAAACTGCGCTCCAATCAGGAGTTCCAGCCGCTTTTTCAGGCAGCGCAAGCGCGTTCACGCGCTGACTGGCTGTATGGCATCAACTTGACCCGTGCCTGGACGCTCACCGGCCGCCAAGCGGGCCACGATGGTGTACTTTCCGTTGGCCGTGTGCAAACACCGGTACTCGGGCTGATTGTGCGCCGCGATAACGCCATTCGAGATTTCAGGCCGCACCCGTTCTATCCGCTCTGGGTGGACTTACAGGTTGAAAAAGGCCAGCTACGCGCTTGGTGGGCGCCCAAGGAACACCAGCCGCTGGATGATCAAGGCCGCTTGATTGATCGCACACCCGCTGATGCACTGGCCGCCCAATTGCCGGGTGCAACCGGCCAGCTCACCAGGCTCGACCAGCAGGAAAAACGTCAGGCGCCGCCGCTGCCCTACTCGCTTTCCGCACTTCAGGTAGATGCCGCCCGACGCTTTGGGCTTTCCGCACAAATGGTGCTGGATATTTGCCAGCGCCTTTACGAGCAGCACAAGCTGATCACCTACCCACGTTCCGACTGTCGCTATCTTCCCGAAGAGCACTTGGCCCTTGCCCAGCGCAGTTTAACCGGCGCCTGCCAAAATGATGACACGCTCAGCCGGTGTCTGAATGGTGCCGATTTCTCGCTGCGCTCAAAGGCGTGGAACGACAAGCAGGTGGGTGCCCACCATGCCTTGGCGCCTACCGGCAAGCCTGCTGATTTCAGTCAGCTCTCGGCCACCGAAGGCCACGTGTTTCGGTTGGTGGTGCGCAACGTCATGGCCCAGTTCTATCGCCCTTTGCGCACCTTTGAAGTGAAAGCCGAGTTCACTCTGTTAAACGAGGCGTTCCGTGCCCGCGGCCAAAGCATTCTCGACCCTGGCTGGAAACCGCTTTTCACCACGAAAGAAGAAGCGCCGCCGCTGCCATCGCTTACCCAAAATGAGCACTGCAAAGCGCTGGGTGCAGGCGTAGAGGAAAAGGAAACCCGCCCACCCGAGCCGTTTACCGATGCCAGCCTAATCAAGGCGATGATGAACATCGGCCGCTACGTGGATGACCCGAACGTTCGCAAGACCTTACGGGACACCGATGGCCTGGGTACCGAAGCCACCCGCGCCGGTATCATCGAAACCCTGGTGCAACGCGGCTACCTGGTGCGCCAACAAAAAGCCCTACGTGCCACCAAACTGGGGAACGCGTTAATCACCGCCCTACCCAGCGCCGTCAGCACGCCGGAACGCACCGCCCTTTGGGAGCAGCGCTTGCGCGCCATTTCAGAACAGCAGGATGATGCAGGCGCTTTTCAGCATGCGCTGCTGGAAGACCTTCGCGCCCTGCTCGAACAAAGTGACGCGAACAAACTCAGGCAGAGTTTGCAAACAGCCCAAGGTGCAGCGGGTAGCCCGGCAAAGCCAAGGAAAAGCACTAAAACCAAACGCGCCAGCTATATGAAACGCAAACCTGCCAAGCAACGCTGACTGGGGGTTCAACTTTGGCGACGCCAGCAAGTTAATGAAACACGGCCCCCAACACCTATAAGACACCTTGTTACACTAAAGCCTGTCATGCCTTTTTTTATTAGAGCTAGGCCCCGATTTCATTATCGCCTGAACAGAAAGTTCACGTACGCCATGGATGCTACGCATTGTAAGAAACTGCTTGCGCTCGACCAGTCCAACACCCCCGACGAAGCTGCCGCTTGAATCTTCAAGCGCGATCAGACAAAGTATCACCACATATAAACAAGTGGTGACACTTTGTCTGAATCCTGCTCCGCCCGATCTTTTCGGACTCAACTTCAAACCCTGTTCCGCCAGCAAGGCGGTAAGCTTCGCCTGAGTGAGGCCCTGACACTGGGTATCAGCCGGTACCAGTTCTATCGCCTTCGTGATGAAGGGCTGATTGAGCCGGTCAGCCGTGGCCTCTATCGACTGGCGGACCTTCCCCCGATTGATAATCCAGATTTGGTGGCCACCGCCACCCGTTTTCCCCATGCCGTGCTCTGCTTGATTTCGGCGCTAGACTGGCACGGCATTACCACCCAGATTCCTCACCAAGTGCATCTAGCGGTGAAACGGGATGCCCGTCTGCCGGTTCTGGATTATCCGCCGGTGGCCGGTTATCGGTTCTCAGGGCAGGCCTTCAGCACAGGCATCGAGCAGGTAGAAGTAGATGACATCACGCTACAGGTCTACAACCCGGAGAAAACCCTGGCGGACTGCTTCAAGTTCCGTAACCGTATCGGCATGGATGTGGTGCTGGAGGCGCTTGAGCTCTACCGCAACCGTAAAACATTCCGGCCTGGGAAACTGATGGAATACGCCAGCATCTGCCGCGTTTCGAAGGTGATGGCGCCCTATGTAGAGGCCAAGCTTTGAGCGGAATCACTCAGTCAACGAACCAACAAGATGACAGGAGACTACGGTGGCCAAAAACATCGCCGCGTCTGTGCGCCAGAAGTTGCTGAATAAATCCCGAGAAGAAAAACGCCCCTTCCAAGAGTTACTACAGTACTTCGCTATGGAGCGGTTTCTTTACCGGCTTAGCCAATCGACTCATAACCGCAGTTTTACGCTAAAGGGTGCCCTACTGCTTTGGGTTATGCAGGGGCCGGACATTCGGCCGACGCGTGATATCGATATGCTGGGTCAAACAAGCAATCGCCCAGATGCCATTCTGGCCCAAGTGAGCGATGTGTTGGCTACGGGCGTAATGGATGATGGATTATCGTTTGACTTAAATACGCTAAAAGCCGAAACCATTACCGAAGACGCCGACTATCAAGGGATTAGGGTGACGTTTACCGGATTTCTCGATAATGCCAAAATCCCCATGCAATTGGATATTGGTTTTGGCGACATTATTTTTCCGCTGCCTTCCTGGCAGACATTTCCCGGCCTACTAGGCTTCCCTACCGACAGAATTCTTTGTTATACACCGGAATCATCCATTGCTGAGAAGTTTCAGGCGATGGTCCATCTGGGTGAATTGAACAGCCACATGAAAGACTTTTACGATATTTGGATACTTTCGCGGCAGCACTCTTTCACGCTTTCGAACCTGGATGGCGCTATAACAAGAACCTTTGCTAACCGACATACGGCACTCCCTGAAACTAACCCTTTTTCTACCGCTTTCGTGGACAGCAAGCGGCCACAATGGCAGGCGTTCCATAAGCGCCTTGGCCAAGACCATGTGCCGGAGGCGTTTTCGGAGGTTGTCGTAGCGGTGTTGGAATTTCTTGGCCCCGTCATAGAGAAAACACTCGCTAATCCCGTGCACAAAATCTGGCACCCACCCGGTCCATGGAGTCCGCAGCCCAGCCAAGCGTACGAGCAAGCCAAAAAAGAACTATACAAAGAGAAAAAGTACCAGTGGGAGTAAGAAGTAGAATAACGATGACGGGATGAACACCTCTTAACCCATATTCTTGCGCCAAGCGGCGCGACTGTCTATACAGAAGGTAGATACGGCATCGCTGCCCTTAAATAGTAGCCAGTGTGGATCGCTCAGCGGCAGAGGCCTTGACCCATTCGACTTAGCTCATTCGAGGAGTTCAAGCATGATTCGACGCACGCTCCCCCTCCTTGTTGCCTTGCTAAGCACTGGCGCCACCATCACGCTTCAGGCCTCCGAACCAGCAGCGCCTCAGAATGAAAGCGGCGTACTTCCCAACGCCATGCCCGAGAAGCCGAATATAGATACCGGCACGGCGGGTACCACCAGCGGCATTACCGGGGCGAATATGGATCAGGAGGATGAGACCACCGGTGGTGGTCAATCCCGGGGCGATGCCATGTTCCAGACGTCGGACTCTCAGCCCGATGCTGGGTCCACCTACGAAACCGAGACACCTGAGCGCGAGGAAGCACTTTTGCCGGATGAACCGCTGGGTGCCGACGACAGCGGGCGCCGGGAAGACGGTGAATCTCAGGGCAGCACGTCCGATTCGCCCGAATAAGCCGTTAACAGCAAGCCCTAGTGGCAACCTTCTCATTGGACAAACGACACCGCGACGCACCGACAAACAAGAACAGACGCACTATGCTTAACGGATATGCCATCTCAGGAAGTGACGACATTCAGAACAAAACGATAGGAGGCCGGGATGACTCTGAAGGTTACGCGAAGACAGTTTTTTAAACTCGGGGCAGTCGGCATGGCCACCTCCAGTATGGCCATGATGGGCTTTGCACCTGAGCCCGCGCTCGCCTCAGTTCGCCAGTTCAAGCTTACCGGCGCCAAGATAACCCGCAGCAACTGCACCTACTGCTCGGTGGGCTGTGGCGTGCTGCTCTATAGCCGCGGCGATGGAGCGATCAATAGTATTGATAGCATCTACCATGTCGAGGGCGACCCGGATCACCCGGTCAGTCGCGGCTCGCTGTGTCCCAAGGGTGCGGGGCTGCTCGACTACATCCAGAGTGAATCGCGTCTTAGGTACCCTCAGGTACGCGAACCCGGTACTGATGAGTGGAAACGCATCAGTTGGGACGACGCGCTGACACGTATCGCCCGGCACATGAAGGATGATCGCGACGCCAACTTTGTCGCCCAGGACGATGCAGGCAATACCGTCAACCACTGGACCACGACCGGGATGCTGGCGGCGTCCGCCTCGACCAACGAGACGGCGTACCTGACACAGAAGATAGTCCGCAGCCTGGGCATGGTGGTACTCGACAACCAGGCGCGCGTCTGACACGGACCGACGGTGGCAGGTCTTGCCCCAACATTCGGTCGCGGTGCCATGACCAATCACTGGGTCGACATCCGCAACGCTGATCTTATTCTCGTCATGGGTGGCAATGCCGCCGAGGCGCACCCCGTTGGTTTTCGCTGGGTGATGGAAGCCAAGGAGCACAACGATGCCCGTTTAGTGGTGGTCGATCCCCGCTTTAACCGCACGGCAGCGGTGGCGGACTACTACGCGGAAATTCGTACCGGCACCGATATCGCTTTTCTGGGCGGTCTAATCAGCTACTTGATCGAAACCGATCAGATCCATCATGAGTATGTGCGCGCCTACACCGACGCGAGCCTCATCGTGCGCGAGGATTTCGGCTTCGAGGATGGCCTGTTCACCGGCTACGACGCCGAGAATGGCGACTACGACAAAGAGACTTGGCGGTATGAGTACGACGACGAAGGCTACGCCCTGCGTGACGATACGCTCCAACACCCCCGCTGCGTATTCCAATTGATGCGTGCGCATTTCAGCCGCTACACCCCTGATGTGGTCTCTTCAGTGTGCGGTACGCCCCGCGACAAGCTTCTGCACGTCTGGGACATGGTCGCCGCGACCGTCGTGGACGACAAGACCATGACGATCCTCTACGCACTGGGGTGGACGCAGCACTCGATCGGCTCGCAGATCATTCGCACTGCGGCGATGCTTCAGTTGTTGCTTGGCAACATGGGCATGCGCGGGGGCGGCGTCAACGCCTTGCGCGGCCACTCCAATA
Source organism: Halomonas hibernica (assembly GCF_013183775.1). Classification (NCBI taxonomy): domain Bacteria; kingdom Pseudomonadati; phylum Pseudomonadota; class Gammaproteobacteria; order Oceanospirillales; family Halomonadaceae; genus Halomonas; species Halomonas hibernica. The sequence goes on along the minus strand of NZ_VIFN01000001.1, from coordinate 603,929 downwards.
TCCAAGGGCTGACCGACCTTGGACTGCTCTCGGACTTACTACCTGGATACATGTCGCTGCCCAAGGCCGATGAGCAGGATTACGACGCCTATATCCTTGACCGCTCACGCCCGGACCTGCTGCCTGGCGAAGTGTCCTACTGGCGCTATTACGAGCGTTTTCATGTCAGCCTGATGAAAGCCTGGTTCGGCGATGCGGCCACCGAAGCGAACAACTGGTGCTATAACTGGCTGCCCAAGCTCAGCGAGCCCCTGTATGACGTGCTGTATACTTTCGAGCGGATGAGCCATGGCGACATCACCGGCTATATTTGCCAAGGGTTTAATCCGTTGGCCGCCTTTCCGCACAAGGCCAAGACTAGTGCGGCGCTCTCCCGCTTGAAGTATCTGGTCGTCATCGACCCGTTGAGAACCGAAACCGCCGAGTTCTGGAAGAACCATGGCGAATTTAACGATGTGAACACCGCCGAGATTGACACTGAGGTGTTCCGTTTGCCGACCACCGCGTTTGCCGAGGAAGACGGTTCCATCGTCAACAGCTCACGCTGGCTGCAATGGTTCTGGGCAGCGGCACCGCCCCCGGGCGAAGCGATTCCCGATACCGCCATACTGGCGGGCATCTTCTTGCGGATGCAGCAGATGTATCGCGACGAAGGCGGCGCCTTTTCAGATGCATTGCTCAATCTGAGCTGGCCCTATCGCTACCCGGAGGAGCCAAGTCCCAACGAAATAGCCCGGGAGTACAACGGTTGGGCACTCGAAGACGTGGTTGATGAGCAGCGCAATATTGTCTGTCGGGCGGGCGAGCAGATCGAGGACTTCGGCATGCTGCGTGCCGACGGCAGCACGGCGAGCGGTTGCTGGATATTTGCCGGCTGCTGGACCGATGAAGGCAACCAGATGACCCGCCGCGACAACTCAGACCCCTACGGCGTCGGCCAGACGCTGGGCTGGGCCTGGTCGTGGCCGGCCAACCGGCGAATCCTTTACAACCGGGCAAGCGCACGCCCCGACGGCACGCCGTGGGCTGAGCGCAAGGCGGTTGTCTGGTGGAACGGCAATCGCTGGGTGGGTAATGACGTTCCCGACTTCCCGGTGGAATCTGCGCCGACAGAAGCTCAAGGCCCCTTCATCATGAACCAGACGGGTCGAGGGCAGTTCTTTGCCCGTGACCGTATGGTTGAAGGGCCTTTCCCGGAACACTACGAACCGTTTGAAACACCCATCGCCAGCAACCCGATGCACCCCAATAACCCACTAGCCAAGAACAATCCAGGCGCGCGGGTGTTCGAGCAGGATCGGGCCAATTTCGGCACCTTCGAGGAGTTCCCGCATGCGGCGACGACCTATCGCCTCACTGAACATTTCCACTACTGGACGATGCACAACCGCTTGAACGCCATCGCCCAGCCGGAAAAATTCGTGGAGATTGGCGAAACTCTGGCCAACGAACTGGGCATTGTTAAAGGTGACCGAGTCCGCGTCAGCTCCAAGCGCGGCCATATCGAAGCGGTAGCGGTGGTGACCAAGCGCATTCGTCCATTGCAGGTAGCGGGACGCACGGTGCACCAGATAGGCATCCCGATTCACTGGGGTTATCTGGGCGAAACCAAGCAGGCTCACCTGACCAATACGCTGACGCCCTCTGTAGGTGACGCCAATACCCAGACGCCGGAGTTCAAGTCGTTCCTGGTACGGGTCGAAAAGCTATAACGCAAGGAGGAGAGCATGCGTGGGGAACAAATCAACTCGCAGAATATCATCGCCCGCTCAGCGACCTCAGTACCCTCGCCTCAAAGGCGAAGCGGCAGCGTTGAAACTGTCACCAAGCTGATTGATGTATCCCGCTGCATCGGTTGCAAGGCATGCCAGGTGGCATGCTCTGAGTGGAACGACCTGCGTGACGAGGTGGGTGAATGTGTGGGTGAATACGACAACCCGACTGACCTTACGCCCGACTCCTGGCAGGTAATGCGCTTCAACGAGCACGAGAACGAGCAAGGCAACCTGGAGTGGCTAATCCGTAAGGACAACTGCATGCACTGCGCCGAACCGGGCTGCCTTGAGGCGTGCCCGGCACCTGGTGCTATCGTCCAGTACGCCAACGGCATCGTTGACTTCAACTCCGAGCACTGCATCGGTTGCGGCTACTGTGTCACTGGCTGCCCTTTTGATGTTCCACGGATTTCGAAAAAGGATTCCAAGGCCTATAAATGCACACTGTGTTCTGATCGTGTCTCTCATGGCCTGGAACCAGCCTGTGTAAAATCGTGCCCTACCGGTTCGATCATGTTCGGCACCAAGGAGGACATGCTCGATCTCGCTGAGACGCGCACCGATTTTCTCAAAGGGCGCGGCTTTGAAAATGCCGGTATCTATGACCCTCAGGGGGTGGGTGGCACCCATGTGATCTACGTGCTGCAACATGCCGACAAACCGGAGATCTACAGCGGCTTGCCCAAGGACCCGCGCATCAGTCCTCTGGTCGAGGGCTGGAAAGGTATACCCAAGCCGCTGGCCTCAGCAGCTATCGGGCTTGCCGCATTTGCCGGGTTCTTCCACTACCTCACCGCAGGCCCCAAGGAAACACCGGAAGAGGTGGAAGAAGGAGTGGAGGACGAGGAGCCTGAGGAGAAACAGCCATGAATGAGCCGAAACCGCATGCCAAATCCGATCCAGGCATCCTGCGATATGATGCGTTTTCACGCATCAATCACTGGCTCGTCGCGATCAGCTTCGTGATGCTGGTGCTCAGTGGGTTGCCCTTTTTTCACCCCTTCTTCTGGTCGTTAACCGGCCTGTTCGGCGGACCGATCATGACGCGCATCCTGCACCCGTATATTGGGCTGTGTATGACGCTATTTTTCGTGATCATGGTGATCCGCTTCTTCAAGGTGAGTCTGATCAAGCGCCATGACATTCAGTGGCTCAAGCAGATCAAGGACGTGCTGAGTAATCATGACGAGCGTCTGCCGCCGGTAGGTAAGAACAATGCCGGGCAGAAGCTCGTTTACTGGATCATGGTGCTCTGCGTGCCATTGTTGCTGGTAACCGGTCTGCTCATCTGGCAACCCTACTTTGCCGATGCCGTCCCCATCACACTACGTCGGTTGGCCGCCGTTGGGCATGCTTATGTGGCTTTTCTCGCGATCATTACCTTGATCATCCACATTTACTCGGGTATCTGGGTGAAGGGGTCGTTCACCGCCATGATTCGTGGCCGGGTCAGCAAGCCTTGGGCGAAACATCATCATGATTTATGGTACGAGGAGGAAATGGACAAAGAGCGCAAGGAGCGCGAGATGACCAAGCAGCCGCACACGACCATGACACGAGAGGAGCCCAAGTGAATCACGCATATGGCAATGCCCCGATGGGCGTTATTGATCCCCCCTCCGTGGTGCTGCCCGAGCAGGAGCACTTTGCCCAGCGTGCACAGCGCCTGCGTGACCTCTCCGAGCGTATCGAACCGCTGCGTGATTTCTTGGCCTTTATGGCACAGCTCTCCCAAGCACAGCAGCGGGCACTCGAGCACAATACCCCAGCGTGGCTGCCCGAGCCGGACGCCTTTGCGCTGGCCTTGGAGCACGGCATGCCGCCGCTGGGTACTCAGGCGCTTTGCCGCGACATCGATTTTCATAGTGAGCTCGCAGCACTTCTTGATGGCCTAGATTTGCATATTGGGGAGGCGCAGCGGCCGCTGCTCGACACCCTGCGTAAGCTGCCCAGGGAGGAAATCGACCGCCTTGCCCAGGAAGTGCTGGAAGCGCGCCCCGGCCCTGAATCAAGCCGTGGACTGATGCCCTTGATAGCGGCAGCGTTGCAAGTGGCCTGGCTGCGCTTGGCGCGCACCCTGCCCCAACCGCCAAAGCGCCCCTCCGCCGAGGCCCGTTCGATCTGCCCCTGTTGCGGCTCATTGCCGGTGGCAAGCATCATTCAGATCGATTCTAAACGCAGCGGGGTGCGTTACCTGCAATGTGGGCTATGCGCGACACAATGGTATCTGGAGCGCTCCAAGTGCAGTGTCTGCGATCAGAGCGGCAAGCTTGACTACCTGAGCCTCGAGGACGAGATCGGCGAGCGCCTGCTCCCCACTCAGGCCGAGGCCTGTGGCGACTGTCACTCCTATCTCAAAATCATGCCACGTGAGCTCGATGCACATGCTGAACCCCTCGCTGATGACCTTGCGAGCCTGGCGCTGGATCTTCTGCTTACCGAGGAAAAGCAGTATTTTCGTAGCGGCTTCAACCCGCTGCTGATCGTTGGCGAATAAGGGCATCCCCGAGCGACCATGGACGACCCGCGCTCAGCCATGCTATACCTTGGGATTTGAATCCCGGCATGGATTGAAAACAACAATGGACGTTCGACGCAGCCTGCCCGCCGTAGACACTCTGCTGACCCACCCCACTCTGCAGCAAGCCCAGCAGCGCCATGGTGGGCGCCTGGTCAGGCAGGCCGTTCGCCTGACCCTTGAGAGCGAGCGCTCGCGCCTTGCGGGTAGTTCCGAGGCTGCCGAGCATCAACTTGCCGCCCTCTCTATCGATACACTCACTGCCCGAGTGCTTGAACGCCTGGAACAGCTGGTACGGCCTAATAGCCGCAGCGTGTTTAACCTGACCGGTACGGTGATTCATACCAACCTCGGCCGCTCGCCACTTGCCGAGCCCGCCATTGAGGCCATGGCCGAAGCCGCCCGCCATCCCATGGCGCTTGAGTATGACCTGGAGAGCGGCGGCCGTGGCGACCGCGACCGCCTAGTGGAACCCCTGCTTTGCGAGCTGACCGGCGCCGAGGCAGCCACCGTGGTCAACAATAACGCTGGCGCTGTACTACTGGCCTTGGGTGCTCTGGCCAGTGGTCGCGAGGCGGTCATTTCACGCGGCGAGTTGATTGAGATAGGCGGTGCCTTTCGCATGCCCGACATCATGGTCGCGGCAGGCTGTCGGCTGCATGAGGTAGGCGCTACCAACCGCACCCATGCCAAGGATTTCCAGGCCGCCATGGGCGAGAGCACCGGGTTGATCGTCAAGGCACACACCTCCAACTACGCCATCACCGGTTTTACCAAGAGCGTGCCCGAGCGCGAACTGGCGAATATTGCACACGCGCAGGGAGTCCCCTTCATGGTTGACCTGGGCAGCGGCGCACTAGCCGACTTCTCCGCGCTTGGACTACCTCATGAAGAGCAACCTCGCGAGGCAATCGCCGCCGGAGCCGATGTTGTCACCTTCAGCGGCGACAAGCTACTGGGCGGCCCGCAGGCAGGCATCATTGTTGGCCGCCGTGACCTTATCGATACGATCAAGCGCCATCCATTAAAACGTGCCCTGCGCCTGGACAAGCTGACCCTGGCCGCCCTGGAAGCCACCCTGCGTCTTTATCGTGACAGTGACGCGCCCCAGCGAGACATTCCCACGTTGGCAATGTTGACGCGTACTGACGTCGAGATTGCGGCGACCGGCGAGCGTTTACTCTCCGCCGCCCAGGCTTTGCTCGACGACATCGATGTTACCCTGGCCCCCTGCGTGAGTCAGCTCGGCAGCGGCTCGCTACCCGTTGACCGGCTGCCGAGCTACGCGCTGGTCTGGCGCCCACTAAACGGTGACCGCCGCGCCAGGGAACGGTGCCTCAAACGCATCGAGACAGCGTTTCGACAACTGCCCCGTCCGGTCATCGGCCGCCTTAACGAAGGCGTCCTCTATCTCGATCTGCGCTGCCTATACCGCCCTGAAGACGTCGACGCCTTCGCGTCACAACTCTCGATATTGAAGCAGCGCTACGAGAACCACCATGCCCTGCAGCAGGACCTGCAAAATAAAGAGGACCCGTCATGATCGTCGGCACGGCCGGCCATGTCGACCATGGCAAGACCGCCCTGATCCAGCAGCTGACCGGTATCGATACCGACCGCCTCAAAGAGGAAAAAGCCCGTGGGCTGACCATCGAAGCTGGTTTCGCTTATCCCGAAGTCGCGTCAGGCGTCGAGCTCGGCTTTGTCGACGTGCCCGGGCATCATCGGTTCCTGCATAACATGCTCGCGGGCAGTGCTGGCATCGACACGGCCCTGCTGGTGGTGGCCGCCGACGATGGTGTAATGCCCCAGACAATCGAACATGTCCAAATTCTCGACCTGCTCGGCGTCGACCGCGGCGTGGTGGCACTGACCAAGATCGACCGAGTCGACGAACTACGGCGACAGGAAGTCAGACAAGAGATCACCCAACTGCTGGCAGGGACCCAGCTCGCCAAGGCGCCGCTGTATGACGTCTCGAGCCATAGCGGTGAAGGCGTAGCGGCACTGCGTGACACACTATGGTCCCAGGCGGCCGAACAGCATGCGCTCTCTGCTTATGGGCATTTCCGCCTTAGCGTGGACCGCGTCTTTGCGCTGCCGGGTGCCGGTCTGGTAGTGACCGGCACCGCCCTCAGTGGCTGCATTGCCAAGGGTGACATGGTGCGCCTGGTACCCGACGGCCATAAGGCCAGAGTACGCCAGCTGCGGCGCCAGCACCGCGAGAGCGATCAGGCACACCAGGGTGACCGGGTAGCGCTCAACCTTTCAGGCACTGGGGTGGAACGGGATCGCATCCGTCGCGGCGACTGGGTGGTCGCCGATGCACTGGAAACGCCGCCCATCAAACGCCTCGACGCCCAGCTAAGGTTGCTCGACTCTACCCCACCGCTCAAGCACTGGACGCCAGTCCATATACACCTGGGGGCCGCCCGTCTCATGGGGCGGGTCTCGCTTCTCGAAGGGCAACGACTCAAACCAGGCAAAAGCATGCTGGGGCAACTGGTCTGTGATAGCCCGGTACACGCCTGCCTGGGGGATCGTTTCGTCATCCGTGATCATGGTGGGCATATTACTCTCGGCGGCGGAATCGCACTGGACGGCGAACCACCCCGCCGTGGTCAGCGCGCACCCGCTCGTCTGGCCTGGCTGGCGGCGCTGGCAGAATGCGCAAGCGTCAAGCCCCCTTATGATCTTCATGAACCGCTGGGTGCCGCGCTCGATCTCCATCCTGAAGGCCTGGATCTTACTGGCATGGCGCGTAATCTTAATATCAGCGTTCAGGATCTAGCGCCGCTGGTCGAGGCATCCGCAGGTCAAGTCCTCACTGCCGAAGGCGAAGTTAGCGCTTTCTCCCGGCAAGCCTTGGAATCGCTTAGAGAGCGGATTATCCAAGTAGTCGCCAGTAATCACCAGAACGAACCCGCCATGCTGGGGACCGAGCGCGAGCGACTAAATCGCCAGGCCGCCCCTCGGTTACCGGCTCCCCTCTTCCGCGGCCTGCTGAAACAACTGATCGAGGCGGGCCAGCTTGCTAGCAATGGGCCCTTCATTTCTCTGCCTGGCCATCGCGCAGTACTTAATGAACACGACGAGGCGCTCTGGCAACGGCTCGAACCTCTTCTCGCGGAAGCCCCCTTCCAGCCACCCCGGGTTCGCGACCTGGCAGCAAGCGGTGGGCTTGATGAACAGCGTGTTCGCCAGGTGCTAACAGCCTGCGCTCGCCTCGGCAGGCTCTACCAGGTACGCAAGGACCACTTCTACCTCGCCTCAGCGACACATGAACTGGCCAATATCGCGCGTAAGCTGATGGACGAGCACGGCACTATTCGCGTCGCAGAATTTCGCAACTGCATCGGTACCGGACGCAAATTGGCCATTCATATTCTCGAATTCTTTGATAGGATAGGTTTTACACGCCGGGTGCAAGATGAACGCTACATTCGCCGTACTGCCCTGTGGAACTAGGCAACCGCTCAAGGAAGAGGATCGACCCCCGGTGGGGCGGCCAGACTTCAAATCTGGCAGGGACTGCCAGCAGTCTTTGGTGGGTTCGACTCCCACGCTCTTCCGCCACTCTTTTTAACTCTTCCCCCAGCCTCGCTATTTGAGCCAAATCAGACTCCGCCATGAAACTCACAGACGGCGAAGCATCAGGTCACGTAAGATAACGGTATAAAATACGATACTATCAAGCCGAAGGCGTTGATAGCCTGCCAGGCACTGCCATCACCCAGTCGCGAAGCGCCAACATCGTTGGATCGTTGCGGCGGCTTTCAGGGTAGGCCAAAAAGAAGGCGCGGTCTTCAAGTTCAGGGCCAAAAGGGTGTACCAGGCGCCCGTCGGCCAGCTCATCTTCAATCAGTTGACGGCTCATCAGCATGACACCCTGCCCTCCCACAGCCGCTGAAATAGCGTGGCTTTCGTCAGAAAAAGCCAGCCCGGCGCCGACATTCAACCCTGGAATCTGGGCGGTTTTCTGGTAACCCGGCCAATCCATGGGCGATATAATTACTCCCTGGGGTCGAAAGTGAATCAACGGATACTTCGATAGATCCTCCCCTGCATGCTGAACAAGCTGTGGGCTGCAAGCCGGAATCAACGTGGTATCAAACAGCTTCTCGGCTACTAACCCTGGCCAGCGTCCATCGCCATGCCGAATGGCAAGGTCGGCGGTTACCCCATCTAACGCAACGGGCTCGTGGGACGCATGGATTCGCAGGTCAATGTCTGGGTGAGATTCGCGCAGTATGCAAACCCAGGGCAGCAGCCAGCGTACTGCCACCACTGGTGTGGTCGTCAGCGTAATGCCCCTGCGCTCGGGCATGGTACTCAGGCGCTCAATGGTGTTGCTGATATTGTCGAATGCAGATTCCAGCACCTGCTGCAGCTCGCGGCCTTGCGGCGTCAATTCCAGTTGCCTGGGCCTGCGTACAAACAGCGCAATGCCCAGAGCCTCTTCAAGCCCACGAATCTGGTGACTAATGGCCGTGGCCGTTACCGAGAGCTCCTGCGCTGCCTGTTTGGCACTTTCATGGCGAGCAGCCGCTTCAAAAGCGCGAAGTGCCGAAAGCGAGGGTAATCGTCGAGAATTCATGAATGAATTTTACTCACCTATACCTGCAAGAAAAGGTCGTTTGTTACGGCTCATAATCCAAGTCTAAGCTACGTCTGTCGTTAATCATAGATGAGCTCAGCTCAGAACAGGAGACTATCCATGCCGCATATCCTACATATAGACGCCAGCGCTCGCCCGGGGATTGCAGGAACAGACAATCATGGCTCTCACAGCCGTCACCTTACCGATCAGTTTGCCAAACAATGGCAATTACGCCGCCCGCAAGACATGATCACCTATCGCGATATAGGCCAATACCCGCCATCCTTTCTCAACCACGACTGGATCGCGTCGGCTTTCACGCCTGAAGAACAGCGGGCACCCTGGATGAAGGATGCATTAGCAGAAAGCGACCAGCTGGTTGATGAATTAATCGCCGCAGATGTCGTCGTGATCGGCACGCCGTTCTACAACTTCGGCATGCCTGCCGCCCTCAAAGCGTGGATCGACCAAGTAGTACGCCCCGGTCGAACGGTGGATATCGATGAGAGTAACCCGACCGATCCTTACGTTCCAAAGCTTTCTGACCGGCCAAGGCATGCGGTTGTTCTTACAGCCAGAGGCGGGATAGGCTTTGATATCGGTGGAAAGATGGCGCACATCAACCACCTGGAACCCAATTTAGCCACTGCACTGGCGTTTATTGGCATCACTAAAATTCACTATATCGCCATCGAGGGGCAGGAGGTAGGCGGGGAGGTATTGGCGAAGTCAGTTGCTGACGCAATAAGGAAAGTCGAACGGCTCGTTGATGAGTTGCAGGTGATGACATGGCGAGACACACAAATATCTGAACCGGCTTAAAAGCAGCAAGCAGCTTCTTACTATCAAGGTCGGCGCGTTAGGTGCGGGTATCGCTAACCCAGGATATCCGCACCTTTATGCCCCTCTGGCACGCCCTGAACCAACAGCACATCGCCCTCGGTATGCCGGGTACGAAATGGGCGAATCGTCTTATAAGCATCGGAGTCATACCACCCCTGTGCTTGTTCCATAGTAGGAAACTCAATGATGACCATATCGCCAGCCCACGCACCCTCAATAGGCGTGTATGGCCCACCATGAACAAGGTATTTACCTGAGAAAGGAGCGAGCGTTGCGTCGATACGCTCTAAATATTGTTTAACCTCAGGATCGAATCGAGTTTCTCGAATGAGAGCAACAGCGTAGGCAGGCATCATCCCCCCTTGATTAGACGAAATAATTTTCTAAACAACGAAAGCCTAGAGCAAACACTTTAAATAACGAACCCACTTATCACTATATCAATTTAACTGACAATAACTTTCCAGAAATTTAATTTTTATTAAACCAATGACGCTACACTGGTTAGAGGCCACCATTCAGTGTTTCGCAAATAAAGTCCCTTTTTGCTGCTGTATACGCTTCTCTATCAACCTATATTTCGCCGCCCAACGCCTATCGATCAGAGAGGCGTTATATTCCATGGAAGTTGAAAAGAGGCAGCAGCCGAGCCCGTTCCTCTTCAAACAGAGTTGGCCAATCAGTACTGTATGAGCAGAGTACTATCTTCTCGTTAGTCGCTCGGTTCAAGGACTCTGCCTCATTCATGCTATGGATACTCCCCGCCTTGAAAATGGCGACGCTCAATCACTCTTCTATCAGCAGCGGCGGCATGGGGCATTCCAGCATATCGGCGATGACGCGAAACAGCTCGGCCTCTGCGGGCTTTATTTGCCCGCTATGCTCAATACAGCGGGCCATGGCCTGCAGAACAGCAGGCTTTTGTTGCGGTCGTAAACGACGCAAGCGGCTGACTGCGGGCCCCAGCGCTTTGATATTAGGGGCCTCTCTTTTTACGTTTAGTGCAAACGGCAGCTCTTTTTCAGCGGCATCTAGCGCAGCGCTTACCTTTTCGGGGTCACTCTGCCCTGCCCAGGCCAGCACGTTGAGCAGCCGCTGGCACTCCTGCTGTAAATCGCTCAGCTTACGAACAGCAGGGCCACTATCCTTCTTTCCCAGGCCCAGGTGATGAACCAGCCAGTGATACAGCGTCCACTCAAACAGGCTGACCTGACTATCCGCATTGATCAGTTCTACCATGCAGTGTCGAAAATGCGTGGCCTGATCCACTGACAGGTTTTTTAACGCAGGCAACGCCAATTCCATCAACGGCAGGCGAAGCTGGTCTCTAAGCATTAACACATCGCCGGCATGATTCATGACTTCACGATACACATCGGGCAAGGCTGTCTGCTGAAGTGATGCCAGTTGCTGCTTACGCACCTCGATATTCTGGCTCAGCAGCAGTGCGTACATTAATGCGCGCACTGCGTAAGGATCGTGGGCGGCATCGACGAGCCGCGTAGGCAATGCATTGAGCATGGTACGTGCCTGGGCCAAATGGCGTGGGCCGGGTTGCCCCATTGAGGCAATCGCCATGCGGGCCGAGGTGCCGTTCATGGTTGCTGCGCTGGAGTAAGCGTGGCCGGAGGGGGTGTCTGCAAAGCCAACCACTGACTCACCTCCCGCTTTTTCCATGTCACCGTCAAAAGGCGCACTGAGCGGCGCGTTAAATTCACCGTTCCAGCTTGGCATAACGCGTTTGATGCGCTGGCGTATCGGCGGGTGGGTCGCCAATAAGCGAGTGAAACCAAGCTTCATGCCCTGGCCGAAAAACAGGTGGCTATATTCGCTCGCTTGGGAGGCTTCGATTCTGGCCCCCTGCGTAAGGGAGCCTATCTTGATTAACGCTTGGCCGATGCCATTGGGGTTACGCGTATATTGAACGGCGGAGGCGTCGGCTAGGTATTCTCGCTGGCGGCTCACTGCCGCCTTGATCCAGTTGCCAAAAAATGTGCCCGCATAACCAATGACGGCCAGGGCAACACCCAGGGCAAGTACGACGACAGCGCCTTTGCTATTTGAATTGTTGCGCCGCACAGCTCGACCACGCGACGTCGTACTGCGCAGCAGAATATAGCCTAACAGTCCGATCAGAAGCACACCGTGAAGTACGCTGATCAAACGCATGTTCAAGCGCATATCGCCATGCAGAATGTGGCTAAATTCATGGGCAACCACGCCTTGTAGTTCCTCGCGGTTGAGGTGATTAATCGCCCCCTGGGTGATCCCGATCACGGCATCGCTGGTATCATACCCGGCGGCGAAAGCGTTAATACCCGCTTCCTGAAGCAGATAAACCGGTGGAACCGGCGTGCCCGAGGCAATTGCCATTTCTTCCACCACGTTGAGAATACGGCGCTCGTTAGCGTTTTCGGTGCTGGGGCTGATTTCTCGTCCGCCCAGCGCCTCGGCCACTACTTTACCGCCGCCGCGACGCAGCTGAGAGCGCTTGAAAAGCCCGCCGAGACCCACTAACGCCACCACGCCAAGCGCAACCACGGCTACCAGTTCTGGGGATAGCGCAGCCAACAGGTTATTCGCTGTCACGCTGCCTCGGTCATCTCTCATGAAATGCACGACGATTGCGATCACGACAGTGGTGACCGCAATCAGGGCGATTACCGCCGCTATCAATAAAACAACCAGTTGCCCGGTTTTACGCCGGGCGTTGTCCTGAGCCGTAAAGAAATCCATGCACACCTATCCTTGTCGGTTCAAGAACGCTTCAAAACGATATTTTAGGCGCTGACTGAATCTGGGCGCTGTCCTCGAACTCCAGGAAGGAAGCGTCCTCGCCATGCCCCAACAGGCCAGCCACGGCCACCGGAGGGAAGCTCTGGCGGTAAGTGTTGTATTGCATGACAGCGTCGTTGAACGCCTGGCGGGCAAAAGCGACCTTGTTTTCAGTACTGGTAAGCTCTTCAGAGAGCTGCTGCATGTTTTCAGAGGCCTTGAGGTCCGGGTAAGCTTCCATCACCACATTAAGCCGCCCCATCGCCTGGCTTAGCGCACCTTCTGCCCCGCCCAATTCGGCCATCGCTTTGGCGCTCCCTGGGTTGGCAGCCGCCGCTTTGAGCCCCGCCGCCGCTGAATTGCGCGCTTCAATCACCGACTGAAGCGTTTCGCGCTCGTGGCTGAGATACCCTTTGGCGGTTTCGACGAGGTTAGGTATCAAGTCGTGACGGCGCTTTAGCTGCACTTCAATTTGAGCAAAGGCGTTTTGAAAACGGTTTCGCAGGGAAACGAGCCGGTTGTACACACCGATAAGGTAGAACGCGATAACCGCTATTATCGCTACGATAATGATAGTTAAAACCATAATTAATCCTTCCTGTGGTTAATAAAAAAACTATTACGTATCACGGCCTGACGGCTTTACTTGGCGAGTTTAGGCAAAAACTCTATATCCATGTGATATTTCTGGGGATCATTCTGCTCGATAAAGACAGCAATGGTATCCGTATTGATATAAGGCGAGGGATCAAACCAGATATTCTGGCTTTTAAACACATGTACTTGCATGGTAGCGGGATTCAACCACTGCGTTATCACCTGATAAGGATGTTTTCCATTGACCGAACGTTTCAATACGGTACAAATTTGTTTAGTGCAGTGACCTTAATACCTTTGATTTAACACTACGCCACTCCATATGGCGTAGTGCTTATGATACAAGCCTTGCTTATATCACTTCTTCACCATTAACCGTCAGGACGCCGTCTTGCCAGGTCAGCGTCTGCTCTTCAAAGTCCGGATCGATTAACAGAGCATAAGGCATGGGAATGAGTGAAAGTACCATCTGGGGAGGTGTCGTTACGCCAATATCCAGGCTCAAGCGGTTTTGGAGGTACTCTTGCGCCTCCGGTGTGCTCATCCTATCTTGCGATGCCTGAAGCTGCTCGGGTAACGGCAAACGGTTATCCCATAAAGCGCTGTATAGCGCCTCCTTGGAAAGTTCTTCACCATCAAAGCGGATATCCGCCGTAATGCGGGGATTAAAATCGATACCCAGCATAGGCAGCGTAACGTGCGCTTCCAGCGGTTGGAACGCCATTGAGGGACTCGCAATCAGAACATCATAGCCTCGTTCGATAGACTGGATCAGTAGTTCACGCTCCTCCTGCTCATCGCCGCGTACACCGGTCTCTTCATACTCTGCACGCATGACTTCCAACGGTGTATAGGCTTCCTGAAGCGCCTGAAATGCTGACATATCCCAGTTCTTGGCATCGATATCAAGTGACAGGCTGCCCATTGAGGTGCCGTCGGCGCCGATATCGGCTATCTTAAAACGGCCGCCTGAATTGACGATTTGGCTATCACCTACGGATTCAGACTCGGCCTCAAGCTCAATGCCATCTATATAAACATTGACGCCCTCCGCCAAAAACTCAATTTTGGGTATTTCCAAGCGTTGATGTATCAGGCTAGACGCTTCCTGTGAGCTATTTTCAAAGCGTGGCGAGACAATCCGAAACGAGTCGTTCTCGTCATTGACAACAATTTCACGTGCCTGGCCGTCTACCTTCCAAACGTCTTCATCTTCAAGATCAAGATCCACTACCAGGTCGTGCAGAGTGCCGTCAAACTCAACACCGCTTAACGAACCGGCCGTCAACTGCCCCGTGACGGCGCTGCGAGTAGCGACCAGATCAACGTCGATATCCCCGCTTAGAAACTGCTCGTTGGGATGAATCGTGCCGGTAATCGGGCTATTGATAATGCCGTGATCCACCAGCAGATTTACCTGGGCATTGGCGTTTTCAACACCTTCCATACCGATCGTTGCCGTCGCCGTTGTATTGAACAACGATTTATCAATCGTTACGTCGCTTGCATACCAGGAAACAGAATCATCCAACTGCGCAAAGGTTTGGGCTAGCGCTTTTTCCACCTCATTACCCACCACCGCTTGGGCGCCTATATATCCCCCTGCCCCGAGCACTACAACACCAGCAGCGGTCAAAATTAACGTCTTGGAAGTTGCGGGCATATCACTATCCTTAATAAAAATGATTATTAATTATCCTGTATTTAAGAATAAAAACCCACTGTTAATTCAGTTCATGGCTAGCTATTAAAGAAAGAAAAAGCGAGGCGAAGACTCTTATTCTTCGCCATTAAACCGCATAGTCATATACATTGCGCTGCTTGCGGTTATTTGCCATCAGGAAGCAAGAAGTACCATGTTACCCATCAACCCAAGCAGAAACCCAGCGACAGCACCGATTGCCGGCATTCCATGTTGTTCGAGCTTGGACCCAGGGGCAATATCCTGAAAAACAAGGTACAAAATACCTGCACTCGCAAATAGCATTAGCGCTCCCATTAACACATCGTACTGTGCCAATACGTAATAGCCGGTTGCTGCTGAGATGGGCCCCACTAATGCCAAACCGCTAAATGCCAGTATGATTTTATTGGAAGATAGTTGAGTATTATTATTGCTCAGCTCTTCGTAAGCGTTAAAACCCTCGGGCAGATTTTGTAAAATCATTAATAGTGCAAGCAGCAACCCTGTGGCTTCGCCTGCTGCAAAGGCAGCACCCAAGGCAATCGCTTCAGGGATAAAATCAGACAACATTGCCACCAGTTGGCCTACCGAGCTATTGAGTTTTTTTAAGTAGGCATCAAGGAAGTAAAAACATACCCCACCAGCAGCAAAACACAAGGCGGCCGGTACAAGCGGTAACTTACTAGCACCTTCAGGTACCAATACCAGAGCGACCGCTGACATTAGCGCTCCACCACCAAAAGCAATAATGAAATGTCGCCAGGAATCCCCTAAAAGGGAGGGATGAACCAGGTCAAACTTAGCTAATAATGCCCCGATGGGCATTGCGGCACCTGCCATTAATGATAAAAGAAGGATAGTGATAATTTCAGCCATAAAATGTCAGATTAGCCTCTTTTCAACCATCATTGGTTCACCGGTTTGTCCGGAATTTCTCGCTGCCTCCTAAGCGTTTCAGAGGATCGAGCCGTGTCTTTTTCGTCCCTTGCGTTTGTTCAGCTTATGAAGGTCCATAAGGCCATGAATGCCGCAAATTAACGGGGTGCGTCTCACGCTTATTTGTTACCAGAATCATCTTCTTTCGATCCTGAAGATACAGGCCTTTTCTTGGTTATTGCGCGTGAGAAGAAAGGCACCACGTACAGCACTGTCCAGGCCAGCACGGTACACAAAACGGCCGTTTGCTCACGCCCAAGACCAACGGCGACACCTATAGCTGCTGTAAACCAAATGCCTGCCGCCGTGGTAAGCCCGGTAGCAAATAGATCATTCTTACGGGTGATAATACTTCCAGCACATAAAAAACCAATGCCGCTAATAACACCTTGAATGACCCGACTCATCTCTGCATCTGAAATGCCTGTTTGCTGCGGGATTAATATAAATAACGCCGCCCCCATGCACACAAGCATGTGGGTACGTATTCCAGCTGGCTTACCGCTCTGTTCACGCTCAAGCCCCAAGAGGCCACCGAGAAAAGCAGCCATTAGCAATCGAGTCACTACAATAATAAATTCACTTAGGTCATTAAAATCAGAAAATTCAGAAATAACAATATTACTCACTGACTCCATTGCCTCAGCCCTGTCGTTAACGCGCGATGAGTGAACATCTTTTATCTAATTCAACCGTTACGTGCTGCCTCAATGGTGGCAATATCGATTTTTTTCATCTGCATCATCGCTGCAAACGCGCGTTTTGCAGCGGCAGGGTCCGAGGCAGTGATTGCTTCAATCAGCGCCACAGGCGTTACCTGCCAAGACACGCCCCATTTATCTTTACACCAACCACACGCGCTTTCTTGCCCGCCATTACCCACTATCGCGTTCCAATAGCGGTCCGTTTCGGCCTGATCATTGGTTGAGACCTGAAAGGAAAACGCTTCGCTATGCGTAACCCCAAGCCCACCGTTAAGCCCCAGGCATGGAATGCCCAGCACGGTAAACTCAACGGTCAACACATCCCCTTCCTTACCGGATGGAAAGTCTCCCGGCGCGCGGTGAACAGCGCTAACAAACGAATCAGGAAAGGTATCTGCATAAAAGCGCGCGGCTTCTTCTGCGCGACCATCGAACCAAAGACAAACCGTATTCTTTGCTGGTGTTGCCATGACACTTCTCCAATCAAAACGAAACAGCCAATGATGGGTATGACATTGTAATGCGGCGCACCCACTCTCCTTTAACAGCTCCTCCCAAGATGATTGCTGAGGAATCACCAAGTCTTATCAGCACCTGGCGGGCCTATATCGAGCTGCATATCAGGGGCAATATCCACCACTCCGTTGACCTTTTTAAGCCGCTCAACGGTAACGTCATCTGCCGCCCCGGTGATGCACCCAATCTCCTCAAACACCTCTCTGATGGTGAGCCCTTCGTCACTAAGGCGCGAAGCTATTTCATTGATCGATTGATCTTCAGAAATCGTGATTATCCAAAGCGCTATTGTCGGCATCGATCATCCTCATCTAAGGTGCCTGTACCAACCCGGCCCCAACACGGGAACCAGAGGATGGTAAAGGCTTTGCAGAATCCAACAGCCGTTGCCAGAGTTTCATACCGCGCAGCGAGGCATCTGACTCAGCCCAAAGAGCGGCGCAGCCTGCAACGTGGGGCGTCGCCATACTGGTTCCGCTAATCGTTTTATGATGTACCGGCCGGGGCCAGGACGAAAAAATGTCGCCGCCAGGCGCGGCAATTTCGATTTTGCCTGCGTTAGAAAAGCTCGAAGGCTTTAAGTTGGCGTCAATAGATGCAACCGACATGATAGTAGGCGAGTTGGCAGGCGCTCCCGTATGAGCAGAAGAGTTTCCTGCGGCAGCAATAATCAGACACCCTTTACGCAGAGCCGCGGCACCCGCGTGGGTGTAGGCGGCTTGCACAGGACTTTGACTGCCCAGCGACATCGAAATGACGTCACATCGATTAGCGATCGCCCAATTCATGCCCGCAAGCACTCCCGCCCCTGTACTGCTACCCGAGTTGGTGAGCACCTTTCCAACGAACACCTGTGAATCGGATGCGATACCGTAGCGCGGAGCGTTCTCGAAAGGCACTCTGGGGCCGCAGGCCGTGCCGATACAGTGCGTTCCGTGGCCATTGATATCTTGAACCGGCTCTCCTACGAATGAGCGGGTAATAAACTCTCTACCTACAAAGTCAGGATGGCCAAGGTCCATCCCGGTATCCAGCACGGCCACTTTAATGCCAGCCCCACTCCACCGGCTTTGCAAAACGTTGCATTGAATCAATCCCCAGGTCGTTTCTGGCTTGCCTGGTTCAAGCTTGTCTTGGGCTTCATCCAGATCAACATCAGCGCCAAGATCGCGAGCAATCGTACTCGCGGCCCGCAAAAAACCTCGCAGATACTCTGAATTTTCGGAAAAGGCAAAATACTCAGGCTCAATAATTTCTATTGGGCTATCTGCTGAAATAGGGTCATTGAGGCTCATCCCATGTAGCTGTAAAGCGTCACTGCCAACAAGCGCAACCCCAAGCTCTGGGAACACCACAACCTCCGCATCACCAGCGTCTTCCAAACTGACGGCCTGGTCAGCAAAGTCACGCGCGTCGGCCACTCGAAACTTTTGAGCCTTGAGAGACTTAATGCCCTCTTCCATTCGCCCTTCACGATAACTGATAAGAAAACGCCCGGTTTCAAGACAATTAACGCCTCGTTCGAGAGCAGCCACAAGCAGCTGTTCAGCCCCGCACGAAATTGTGGCTAATGATTCACTCTTGCCAGAGGGATTGCTTTCGCTTCCGTTGCTTTTAGATTTATTAGCCATCATCGCTTCCTTTCTGTTTGTTTGGCCGCACTAAAAACCAGCTGCACAACACCAAGCTACCAAAAACCGTATAAAGCAGCACAAATACCCACTCCGGCGCCGTGTAGTAAAGCAGGCTTTGCAACCAGTACTGAATGAAGGACCCCGTATAGGTTGCTGTACCGGCCTCTGCTCTCAAGGCCATTTCCCACGTAGTAAGCGGGCAAACCGCGCCCAACCAGGACTGCACCACTACATACCCAATAGCGGACAAATGCAGAATACGAAACCTCTTATTTCGCACCCATCGCCACCTTAAAAAATAACCGACATAAATAGCCAGCAACCCGAAGACGACAAAGACAACAAACAGCACATGAACGACTAATATCGCATCTGCCATGAGTAGAAGTCGTGAAGGGGCCATATCTCTCCCAAGTGAAGCATAGGCAGAGGAGGTAGCCAGTGTTTGCGATGGCCACGAAACCTCTTAATTGCCAGTATGTTGAGCAAAAACCTCCTCGCCGGTTAAATCTCTGGTAGCTTGAGAAAACGAGTAAAACGCTGGTTTTTGCTCAATAAATATCTGCTCCTCAAGCTGCCACTGGTCGTTATCCTCCAGAAGCCCCACTGGGATAGCATAGTGCCCGCCCTCTTTTAACCGATAAAACAGATGCGTCCCACACTGCTTGCAAAAACCTCGCTCGGCCCACTCTGAGGAACTGAAGATAGCAATATGCTCAGTCCCCTGGAAATCCACCTCGTTTTTGGACTCAACCGCAAACAGCGGCCCTCCACCCCACTTTCTACAAAGGCTGCAGTGGCAAACCGCGACATGATGACTGTCTAAATGAGTTAAAAGCTGCACTTCACCGCAGAGACAGCTACCCCGATGCTCAATGTTGGATTGCATATGATCCTCCGTTAGATGCGTAACACCGTCTATACATGCTTAATAGAGCGAACCCTAAACCCCACCTTTTCTATATAGACAGTAGCAGGCCGCTTGGCTATGCGCTGTTAACGCGTAAAATTGCGCGATATGCCCTGCAGACCTGTTATCTACAGCGACATAAAATATCGTTGAGCGGGCATTTTTAATCGACCGTTTAGCGGCTTTATTGGGTTGCTCGGATACTTCCTTCTGACTGCCAAGCGTGCTTGCCTAAAATAGAAAACACATTTGATAAATACACAATTGTTAGCCTTGGGCTTCCTTGGTAGGTTGATTACAAACAACACTAAAGGTGGCCCTTTCACCACCTGCGAACCAGGCGCTATGGACCTTCTACCTAACCTATTTCGTGGAAGCACACAAAACGTCACCACCCGATGCTACGCCTCACACTAAACCGCTTCGGCCCACCTACCCCCTCGGCCATGCACACGGTTTACTTGTCGTTGAGCGTTTGAGTCGCACATACTGCCTAGAGCAGCGCCACCAATAAAACGATAACCCTCTGACCGCGAAGACGAATATGACAACGAAGCTGAGTAAAGGCGCGCCAGAAAAGGCACAAACAATGAAGAAAAAACGCCCTATGCCGGATGTGTTCATCATCCTGTTTAGCTTTATGGTACTGGTACTGCTCGCCTCTTATATAATCCCCGCAGGAAGCTACGAAAGAACCACCAACAATGGCCTGACGCAGGTCGCCACCGATAGCTTTCAGTACATTACTGCAGCGCCCCTGAACGTTATGGACCTGTTCACCGCTATTCAAAAAGGCCTGGTGGCGGCGGCTCCGCTGATCTTTTTAATCATGATGGTCGGCGGCGTGCTTAAGGTGATTGAGTCAACAGGGGCCATCAGCGCAGGCATTCACCAACTCATCAGTAAGGCCAATGGCCGTCGAAACGTCCTTATTTTTATCTTTTGCGCTACGTTCTCAACGCTTGCATCGGTTGGGGTAGGTGCCAACCTGGCCATTGCCTTCATACCTATCGGACTGTTTCTTGCCCGCTCAATGAAGCTTGACCCCATTGTAGGCGTAGCCATTATCTTTTTAGGCTCCTACGCAGGCTTCGGTGCAGGTGTTTTTGACCCTACCGTTACCGTTGCCGGGCAAACCATTGCCGAGCTACCGCTGTTTTCCGGGTTTATTTACCGGGGCGTTATTTTTATTGTCTTTTTGGCCGTAACCACGGCGTACATCTGCCGCTATGCCAAACGTATCAAGCAGAACCCGGCCCATAGCGTGATGGGTGCAGACGCCTTTGATAACACCGAAGCCACACACGAGCCAGGCGCCCTGCCGCCATTTACCTTCGCCCATAAGTTGGTACTGCTGATATTTGCCGCTTCTTTTGTGTTTTTCCTGTACGGCGGTTTTAACTTCGGATGGGGAATCACTGAACTCTCTGCCACGTTTTTAATGGTGGGAATCGCCACGGCGCTGATCGGCAGAATGTCCCCCAATGATTTTGTAAAACGCCTGATGAATGGCGCAAGCGAAGTCATGTACGGCGCATTGGTGGTGGGTGTCGCCGCTGCTGTCATCGTACTGCTTAGACAAGCACAGCTCATCGACACCCTCGTGCATAGCGTCGCAAGCTCTTTGGATGGCCATGGAAAAATTGTCGCCATGGAGCTTTTATACGTCTTTAACCTGGTATTTAACGGATTGATTACTTCGGGTACCGGCCAGGCCGCTATCGTGATGCCAATTATGGTTCCGATTGGCGATATGCTAGAAGTCACCCGCCAAGCGACCTTCATCACCTTCAAGCTGGGCGATGCCGTTACCAATATTATTACTCCGCTTTCTGGCACCTTGATGGCGTGCCTGGCGATCGCCCGCGTTTCTTACGTGGAGTGGTTCAAATTCGTGCTACCACTGGTATTGATTTGGATTGTCATCGGCGGCGCGTTTGTCGGGGTTGCCGTCGCGATTAACTACGGTCCGTTTTAAGCAGGTTCGCTTCCACGCCACCCATAATGGGTGGCCTGGCATCTAACGGGCATGCGCTCAACAGACAATGGCCGTCAGCTTCTCTTCCAGAACAACTAAAAACGCCTCGATATGAGCAGGCAGGTAGCGTTCAGCCATCACCTGTACCTGAAGGCTTCGCTGAGAAAGCTGGGGCTCGTGTAGCGGCTTTAAAACCAGCCCATCCTTATGCATTTTACCGCTTACCGCCACGGCACTACACAACCCGATCATATTGGGATGCTCGCTGACCATGGTATAGGTCGCGCCCAGTGAATCGCAGGAGAAGCTTGGGAATACCTTAATACCGGACAAGCTACAGGCGACATCAAACAGATAGCGCATTGTCGAGCCATTAAGCGACATGGTAAGCGGGTAGTCGCATAAATCCTTTACATACAAAACGTCATTAACTGCCAACGGGTGCTCACTCGACATAAGGGCACTAATCGCGGCGTTATGGCTTGAAACCACCTTTACGCCAATATCCGGCGAGAGGCTAAAGGTTAAGGCGATATCAGCACTGCCTTCTTTTACCAATTCAGAAGCACGCGCTGAATCGACCATCTGCAGATCAAACCGTATATCAGGATGCTGAGTAATAAAGCGCGAAATAACACTGGGAAGAAAGTGCCACGCCATGCCATCAGGGCAAGCCACCACAATGGTTTGGCGTTGGCGTGTCATTGCATCCTGCATCTCATCGATAACACTATTAACTTCTAACTGGTTACGCAGTGCATAGGCGTTCAGCAGTTTGCCTGCTTCGGTTAACTGCATACCTCGCGGCTGGCGGTTGAACAGCTTGATATCCAGGCGCTGCTCAAGGTTGGTGATTTGGCGGCTAACCGCTGAAACAGCAACGTGCAACTCTTCAGCGGCAGCGGACAACGAGCCCGTTTTCGCAACGCTTTGAAAGTAGCGCAAGTGGAGATCCTGCATAAAGGCCTCATTGATGACCTGCCTGTTAGGCTTTGTACGAAAACTGCTTACGCTCGCCCATACGGCGTTAAAAACCAGCTCAAAATACTCATTTACACATGTAAACTCCGTTTTTTTACTGATTTTTGCCTTGTCTGGCCTTCGCTCAGCGACTTTTCGTACAAACCCTGGCAGGGTGAATAGCGCTATCGGCAGCGGTTCAAACATCTACCGGTGATTTCTAATAGTTAGAAAGGTACTTTGAAATCTTAATGATTGCTGCAAACAAGAGCAAGGGCTAGGCTCATCTCAACGACCACTAAAAGCCCAATGATATAAAGGCACGCCATGACAACACCGCAGCGTTCAAAACGGGAACAGGCGATTCAGCTAGCGAGTGATGAGCTTTCAAACGGTAATTTTTATAAGACGCTGGCAAAACGTATTGCCATGCGCACGGTCAGCCAGGACCCCGCCTGTGCGGATACACTCAACGCGTACCTTGAACAAGAAATTGGCCCGCTGCTTTCAAGGCTGGGCTTCATCTGCCAAATTATCGAGAACCCGAAACCCGGCTTTCCTCCCCTGCTGATTGGGGAGCGCATTGAAGACCCCGCCTACTCCACGCTGCTGCTTTATGGCCATGGTGACGTTACCGATGGCCAGGAAGAGCAATGGGCGAACGGTATTGCCCCATGGGCGCTAACCTTTAAAGAAGGCCGTGTTTATGGCCGCGGCACCGCCGATAACAAGGGCCAGCACAGTGTCAATTTAACCGCGCTGGAAGCTGTGATTAACGCTCGTAAGGGTCGGTTAGGCTACAACGTAAAAATGCTGTTTGAAATGAGCGAGGAGATAGGCTCACCAGGGTTGGAAGAGACCTGCGCTGCCTATCAGCAAGCGCTTAAATCCGACCTTTTTCTGGCCTCTGATGGCCCCAGAATCCGCCACGACATGCCCACCCTCTTTTTAGGTTCTCGCGGCGTTGTTCAACTCAAGTTGTCGCTTAACACCGGCAATGGCGGCCGCCATTCCGGCAACTGGGGAGGGGTTATTACCAACCCGGCGGTTGTGCTGTGCAATGCGCTCGCCACGCTACTTTCCCCGAGCGGCAAAATTCTGGCGGATTTCCTCAAGGCGCCGTCGATGACAGAAGACGTCTCCCGGTTAGTGCGCGACTTGCCGGTAGGCGGCGGCGCCTCCGACCCCACGATTAACCCAGCGTGGGGTGAAGAAGCCCTGGCGGATGGCGAGCGTTTATACGGGGCCAATACGTTTGAAATTCTTGGCTTAAGTGCGGGTAGAACCGACAAGCCTGTCGGTGCGATTCCAGAGCACGCGGAAGCGGTACTACAGCTGCGCTTTGTAAAAGGCACCGACTGGCAAGCGGTGGAGAGTAACCTGCGCCAGCACCTGGATGCCCATGGCTTTAACGATATCCAACTGACGTTCTTAGGCGGTTACGCGGCGACTCGGTTGGCCCCCAATCACCCGTGGGTAAATTTTGTTGCTCAATCGGCCGAGAACAGCCTAAATGAAGCGCCCCATATTTTACCCAACCTGGGCGGCACGATTCCCAATCACTGCTTTTCAGACGTGCTTAATCTGCCTACCGTTTGGCTGCCCCACTCCTATCCGTCATGCAATCAGCACGCCCCCGATGAGCACTTGCTGGAAACCATTGTCGAGCAAGGGCTAAAACTAGCCGCCGGGATCTTCTGGGACTTAGGCGAACCTCAAGCACAAGCGCTAACCACTCATGACGCGGCAAAGGCATATTAAGTGATGGAAACTCCAAAAAAGAACAGCGTTGATAACGAAGCCATCCACTGGGACCAGGATATCAGCTACGGCCAATACCTTGACCTTGAGCCCTTGCTGGCTTGCCAGAACCCGGCCTCTGACGAGCACGATGAACTACTCTTTATCATGATTCATCAGGTGTCGGAGCTATGGATCAAGCTCTGCTTGCACGAAGCCCACGCAGCGGCCAGGCATATTGCCGATGACAACCTGAGCCCAGCGTTCAAAATGCTCTCACGCGTATCCCGCATCCAGGAACAGCTCATCAACGCCTGGGAAGTGCTGGTAACGATGACGCCAGCCGATTACTTGAGCTTTCGTGACAGCCTTGGGCAAAGCTCGGGCTTTCAATCCTACCAATACCGGGAAATTGAGTTTTTGCTGGGCAACAAGAACGCCAAATTGATTGAAGCACACCGATCAAAGCCCAAGCATTACCAAAAACTCCAGCATGCGCTTAATTCGCCCAGCCTTTACGATGTCTCGCTGCAGCTACTGGCCCGCCGGGGTTTTGATATTCCAGAAAACATCACCCATCGTGACTGGAGCATTCCCTATACCGCGAGTAGCGACGTCGAAGCGGTGTGGATGGAGATCTATCGCAACAGCGAAAAGTACTGGGATCTATACGAACTGGCCGAAAAGCTGGTGGATGTCGAGTTTAACTTCCAGCGCTGGCGCTTTAACCACATGAAAACAGTGGAGCGCATTATTGGCTACCGACGTGGCACCGGAGGTTCATCGGGCGTGAGCTACCTGGTCAAGGCACTCGACCTGCAGTTCTTCCCGGAACTTTGGAGCGTAAGGACATCTATTTAACGGCAAGCGCCCAATAAGCCTTACCCCACTTTTCACCTGTGTGACGACATTTTTTGCTGGAGTACCGATATGCGCGTGAGCCTGGATACCGTTCGTGAACTGGACCGCCAAGACCCACTGGCAGATTTCAAACGCCACTTTTCCCTGCCAGAAGGTGTTCTCTACCTGGATGGCAACTCGCTTGGTGCGCAACCGGTCGCGGCCAAGCAAGCGGTTGATGACTCTATGGAGCAGTGGCGTACCCAGCTGATAAAAGGCTGGAACCAGGGCTGGTTTGATGCGCCCGAACGCCTGGGAAACCTGCTCGCCCCGGTGATTGGTGCTCAGCACGGTGAAGTGGTGGTCACAGACAACATCACGCTCAATATTTTCAAACTGTTGGGCTATATCCTCGACAAGCGCCAGGATGATTGCCGCACGGTACTCAGTGAAGGCGGCAACTTCCCCACTGACGGCTACATTGCCCAAGGCTACTGCCGGGTTAGCGGCTGTGAACATCGCTTTATGCCCGAAGGTGACGACCTGGCCGCGCACTTGGACGGTGTGGCTGTGGTGGTGCTTAGTCAGGTCAACTATCGCACGGGCAAACTGCGCGACATGGCAGCCACTACTCAACTGGTTCATGAACATGGTGCCGAGGTCATTTGGGATTTAGCCCACTCTGCTGGCGCATTGCCTGTCGAGCTTAACGGTGTGGGCGCACGCTATGCCGTAGGTTGTACCTATAAATACCTGAATGGCGGCCCTGGTGCGCCCGCTTTTCTTTACGTGCACCGCGACCACCTGGACAGCACGTGGCAACCGCTCTCTGGCTGGCATGGCCATACCTCACCTTTCGCCTTTCAGGCCGACTACGCACCCGCCGATGACATCTCGCGTTTTCGTACCGGCACACACTCAGCGATTATTTACGCAGCCCTTGAAGCGTCTTTAGCCATCTGGGCTGAGGTCGATATGCAGGTCGTGCGCGATAAAAGCCTGGCCATGAGCAATCTGTTCCGCGAGTGCCTGGCAGATATTTTTGAGTCCCACGGCATCGAAGATATTACTCCGGCAGTCGACCAGCGTGGCAGCCAGGTATCGTTGATAGATGCCCAGAACGGCTATGCCATTGTGCAAGCGCTGATTGCGCGTGGTGTAATTGGTGATTATCGGGAGCCGGGCTTAATGCGCTTCGGCTTCACCCCACTCTATTTAAGCTACGAAGATGTGTGGCAGGCCGCGCAGCACTTCCGCGAGGTGGTCGAAAGCGGTGAGTATCAAAATCCTGAATTTCACGTGCTTAGCGCCGTTACCTGATAGAGAGCACGCATGACAGAGCTAACGCCGGATCTGGCCTACTCACCGAGCCATTTTGCGTCAGAGTTTGAATCCACTCTTACACGTCAGGCAGATGCCGGACGCACGCTAAGGGGCCGCCACCCACCGATAACGGTCGCCTATGGCGACCACCCGGCGGCGTGCCTTAACCTGTTTATTCCGCAGGGAGAAGGCCCGTGGCCTTTGATGGTATTCATTCACGGTGGCTACTGGCAGGAGCTTGACCACACTGCCACGGATTTTCTGGCCGAGCGCTATCTGGCACGGGGAATGGCCTTCGCCTCAATTGGCTATGGCTTAGCCCCAACCCACACCATTGAAAACATGATGACTCAGTGCATTCAGGGGCTAGAAGCGGCCTACCACGCGCTGGAAGAAAGCGGCGGTGTGTGGTCCATCACACTGGGAGGCCATAGTGCGGGCGCCCAACTGGCTTACTGGGTAGCCGTTAGCGGCAGGGTTCCTATTGATAAGCTGGTGCTGGTCAGCGGTGTTTATGACCTTACGCCGCTGGTAGAAACCTACGTTAACGCCCCCCTAAAACTGACCAAAGCACAGGCACGGGCACTTAGCCCTCAGTTTGGCGAGCTGACCGCACTCCCCGCCTGCCAGGTTGTGATTGCCGAAAACGACCCACCCGCGTTTCATCAGCAGGGACACAATTTTATAGCGCTGCTACGCGCAGCCAACGTTCAAGCAGAGCTGATTGAGCTGCCGGGATGCGATCACTTTGATGTGCTGGAGCATTTGTAAGCGCTAGCCGAGCTCACAATAACCACGCCGTTACTTTCTAGCGACGGCATGGAGTTTTTAATACCACAGTCTCTCAAAAGCCTGCTTTCACGCCCGCCCGGCTAGTTTTCAGATGACTTGTCATAGGTCACCTTGCATCGCCTAACTGGTTAAAATTAAACACGCTCTTCATCACGCAGCGTAAGCACCTCAACACCCTCGGCCGTCACTGCCACCGTATGCTCCCACTGCGCGGATAAGGACTTGTCGCTGGTCACGACTGTCCAGCCATCTTTTTTGATTTTTACCTTGGCTTTGCCTTGGTTAATCATGGGTTCGATGGTGAATACCATGCCCTCTTTCAATACCACGCCGTGCCCTGGCTTTCCGTAGTGCACGACTTCAGGCTCTTCATGCATTTCCTGGCCGATGCCGTGGCCGCAATATTCACGCACCACCGAGTAGCCGTTCTGTTCCGCATGCCGCTGGATCGCATGGCCTACATCACCCAGTGTTGCCCCCGGTTTAACCGCGTGGATGCCCTTCCACAGCGCCTCATAGGTTTTATCGACCAGGCGCTTGGCAATAGGCTTTACCTCACCCAACATGTACATCTTGCTTGAATCGGCAATATAGCCGTTCTTCTCAAGCGTGATATCAATGTTAACGATATCGCCTGATTTTAGCGTGAGTGTCTCGGAGGGAACGCCATGACACACCACCTGGTTCACAGACGCATTCAGCACATATTGATAATCGTATTGCCCTTTGCTGGCCGGGCGAGCCTTTAGCTCATCTACGATATAACGCTCGGCCCAGTCGTTGATCTGCATGGTGGTGACACCCGGCTCGATTAACGTATCAAGATAACCAAACACCTGAGCCAGCAAGCGTCCTGCTTCGCGCATCAGCGTCAACTCTTCTGCACTTTTCAGCGGTACGTTATCCACCGATCACCTGCCTTACTTCAATGTCTGCCTGTTGCATCTGCTCGCGCATAATGTCGGTGAAGGTCATGTCTGGATTAGCCTCTGCCAGCATACCCACCTTAATCCAATACTCCGCCTGTGCGTTGATCGAACGCACCATGACCGAGCTGGCTTTACGAATATCTTCGTGTAGCTGGTCGTTGATTTTTACGATACCCATGGAATGCCTTGATATATGAAACGTATATAAAGCATATATTAGAATAAGAATACCCAGCAAGCGACCTGGTTAAGCCGACGTTCTATAGGAGTGATTTTTCAGTTGCAGATACACTATTAGCGATGACGAGCGACAAGCGCGGCCAACGGCGGATAGCCTTCTTCAAGCGCAGGGCTCGATAGATTAGTGACGCCCAAGAGCAATCCTTTTCGCGCATTGGCTTGCGTGGCGTACCAGGGAGACAACGGCGCCGGTGCAAGGTTAAAGGCCGCCGCCGCTTCGGCAATGCCAACATCGTCGGTATCATCAGCCAGGGCGAGCAACAGCGACAAGCCCGCCATATGATTGACTGAAGCCGTGCTATCCATGAGTGCAAGCAGCGCATTCCGGCGCTGTATATACAAACGCTTCATACGCCGAATATGGCGCAAGTAATGCCCGTCGCGCAAAAACTCCGCAACGGCCAGTTGGCTAGGCAGTGCAGACGCAGGTGACAATGCAGCGGCCGTATCTCCCGCGCGCTCCGACAACCTCGCAGGCACCACCATGAAACCAAGCCGCAATCGTGGGCTGATGGTTTTACTGAAAGTACCCATGTGAATCACTCTTTCGTCATGGTCCAGCGAGGCCAGTGCGGGCGCTGCCTGGCCGCTTAACTGCAGCTCACTTAAATAATCATCTTCGATGACCCAGCTATCGTTTTCTTTAGCCCATGCTAATAACGCCTGGCGGCGAGCCAGCGACAACTGCATACCCAGCGGTGCTTGTTGGCTTGGCGTCACAATCGCCAACCGGGCCTCCGCCGCAAGCGCTATCCCTTGCTCCACACAAATCCCCTGGTCATCTACCGGAACAGGAACCGAGGTAAAGCCTGCCAGAGACAAAGCGTGCCTATTGAGTGGATAACAAGGGTCTTCAACCCACACCCGCTGTGAACCCGGGCGCAACAAGTGCAATGCCAAGCCCAGCGCACCCGCATATCCATTGGTGATGATGATCTGGTCTGCAGAACAAAGGAGCCCGCGAGCCACGGCCAGATAGGCAGCAATTTCCTTGCGTAGTATCTGCTCTCCGCGTGGGTCAGGGTAACGCAGTGACTCGGCCACCGCCTGTCGTGAACCGCGCAGCATGATGCGCGACCACTGCTTAAAGGGAAAGCCATCTTGCGCAGGCACCCCCACTTGAAAAAGCTTGGGCGCGCTTTCCAGATCCTGATAGAGATCAGGCAGTGGCAGTCGAGAGGCCTCAGCTACCACTTTTGGTGTCGCGGGTAGTACGGAGCTAACGAAGGTGCCGGCGGCCCCTTTTGAGATGACTAAATGATCATCGCTCAGCCGATCATAAGCCGTTTTAATAGTGCCTCGCGAAACGCCCAGTTGCGTGGCAAGATCACGCCATGAAGGCAGCCGTGCGCCCTCATATAAATGCCCTTGTCGAATGGCATCAGCAATGCTGGACCGCACCTGCTCTGATAGAGATTGCTCGCCTTGGCGATTAAGTGAAAAACGAAGTTTACTCATCACTCCATGGTACATAGAAATCTATCAGACTTGGTGCTTTTTTTAGACCATGAAGCCTCTCACAATCACTATCTACTCTACACTTTTACCGTTCTAAATCTTTGTGCCAGTTCTCGAGCTAGTTCTTTATGCCGGTTCTTGAGTTAGCTCTTTACCTTAGCTCTTTACGTTAGCTCAGAACGATTTGCCAAAAGGATGAAATCAATGCGTATAGTAAACACGAAATGTTCAGCGGCGATACTGCTCGCCATGTTGGTCGGCTGCTTCGGTTCGGCACACGCCACCGAGACCACTGAGCAACCAGACGCCGATCAAGCCTATGATCAAGATGCCGACGGTGAACAGCGTGCCAGAGCGGCTGGCGAGTCCTTAATTGGTCAGCCAGGCCCCGAGCTGAGCATTACCACGCTGGATGGTGAGACTATTGATCTAGGCGCGCTATATGGCGAAAAACCCGTGTATATAAAGTTCTGGGCAACCTGGTGTGTGCCCTGCCGCCAGCAGATGCCCGGGTTCCAGGCATTTCAAGAAGCGCATGGTGATGATATCCAAGTCATCGCCGTGAACACCGGCTACGCTGACACCGAAGCGTCTGCACGTGTCTATCGCGAGGAAATGGGCCTGACCATGCCCATCACGGTAGATGACGGCACGCTAGCCGAAGCGCTAAATCTACGCGTTACCCCGCAGCACGTTCTGATTGATCGCAGTGGTCACATCACTCACATTGGTCATCGTGACGATCAAGCCCTGGAACAGGCGCTACAGGCCGTGCTTGAACCCGCTGATCCCAACTCAGCAGCGACCGAAGGAGCCGCCGTCAAGGATATCGACGCCAACGCTTTAACGGTGGGCGATACGGTGACTCACCTTGATGTCACCACGCGTGACGGCACTACCATCGACCTGACTCGGGAGACGACAGACAAGCCACTGGGTGTGGTGTTTTTTGCCACCTGGTGTGAGCCTTATCTTGCCGAGAGCCAGCCAGAAACCTCCACCGCCTGCCGCCGCGTACGCGAAACCGTCAACCAGCTGAGCGAAGACCAAAGCGTACAGTGGGTAGGCATTATTTCTGGTCTTTGGACCCAAGAGTCCGATGTCGAAAGTTATCTTGATACCACCGAGACGGCGATACCGGTGTTGCTTGACGCCGAGGGCGATATACACCGTGCATTCGGCGTTCAGCAGATACCCACCGTTGTGTTAATTGATGCTGACGGCAAGATAACCGACAAGCTTGGACCACAAGACACCGCATTAGGCGAAGCTGTCGAGCGCCTCAGCCAATAAGCGTAAGCCACTCCGCGCAAGCCATAGCGCGGCCCCCCTTTTTTTACTGGAGCAGCCCGCCTCACGCGGGCTGATAGCCAATGCCCACGTTCCTTTATCGCTATTTTGTCCTTTTCTGCCTGGTGTTAATGCTGACTCCCCAGATCGGCGCTGCACAGGAATTTCCCGGCATCTCGGGCGAAGTACTGATTAAGAGCACTCTGATAGCGGAAACAGATCAACCGGCACCTGGTTCCTCCAGCACCTTAGCCGTTTTCATGGAGCCGCAATCAGGTTGGCATGGGTATTGGAAACAGCCGGGTAGTATTGGCCTACCACCGCAGTTCAATTGGCAATTGCCGGAAGGTGTCAGCGTAGGCGATGCCGCTTACCCAGTACCGCAGACGCTAATGACTGGCGATCTGATGAATCATGTCTACGAGCACCCTTATGCACTATTGCTGCCCATTGAAATAGACGCCTCTGTGCCCGCTGGGACCTCTCTGCCTATTAGCGTTGACTTCAACTACTTGGCTTGTCGCGCTGATGCCTGCATTCCAGAGGAAGCATCGCTTGCCACTACGCTGGTCGCAGGCGATGGCCACATTACGCCTGAGCGCAAAACACGCTTCGATGAATGGCGGCGCGAGCTTCCCAGGCCTCTCGGTTCGCAAGCCAGCTTTGTGACGACCGATGATAACCAGCTGCGTTTAAGCATCCCCTTACCCACCAGCGTGGAACTCAACGATCCACACTTGTTTGTTGCCACCGATAACGTGGCTGATCCCGCGTCTGAGCAGGTTTTTAGTCGTGAAGGCGACACATTGATTATTGAAACCCAGTTGGCAAAATACTGGCAGACAGATAATCCACCTGACGAGTTCGAAGCACTTCTGTCACTGGGCAATGGAACCGGCTTAGCATTGGTTAGCCGTAGTGATGGTGCGCCAACGCCAACCACAAGCACAGCTGGCGTACAAAGTAGCTCTACATTACTACTGACCGCATTTCTCGGCGCCGTACTGGGCGGCGTTCTGCTCAATATCATGCCCTGCGTTTTCCCTATTCTCAGCCTTAAGGTCCTTAGCCTTGCACGCCTGTCCGGTGGTCAACGCGAAGCCCGGCGTGAGGCGCTAGCCTATACCGCCGGTGTGGTCCTCGTTTGCTTGATCCTGGGCGCAACGATTATTGCTCTGCGCGCAGCCGGTACTCACGTTGGCTGGGCATTTCAGTTACAAGACCCACGGGTCATTGTGGTGCTTACACTGCTAACCGCCGCGATTGGCTTTAACCTGGCAGGCCTTTTTGAACTAGGCTCCATCAATGCTGGCTCCAAACTGGCTAGCCAGGAGGGCATGGCCGGTGCTTTCTGGACGGGCGTACTTGCCGCTTTTGTCGCAACACCTTGCTCCGGCCCATTTATGGCCACAGCGCTTGGCGCCGCCCTGGTACTCCCTACGGTTGCCGCACTGACGGTTTTCGTGGGCCTGGGCTTGGGCATTGCCTTACCGTTTTTGCTGCTTGGTTTCATACCAATGCTTCGCCGTCGCCTTCCTCGGCCGGGCCCTTGGCTTGCCACCTTTCGGCATATCATGGCCATCCCAATGTTCCTAACCGCTCTAGCGTTAGCTTGGGTGCTTGGCCGCCAGCTCAGCAATAACGGCATGATTGCAAGCCTCGCTCTGATCTTACTACTGGCGATAGGACTTTGGTTCACCGGCCTGCGCCAACGCAACGGCAAGCGCTTAGTCTGGGTACCGGCAGCACTCGCGGCCGTACTCGCGCTGACGGGAAGCATCCTCGTTCCCGGCTCCTTTGCGGGCCATGAGGCGCCCATTAATGCCGCCGCAAATTCCCCCGCCACACGCACACTCGACTTTGACGCGGACCGCTTGGCCGAACTTCGGCAACAGGAGCAAACCATCTTTGTCTACTTTTCTGCAGACTGGTGCGTCACTTGCCATATGAACGAACAGCGAGCCATTGATACAGCCAGCACGCAACAAGCATTTGCGCAGGCGGATGTGATCACCATGAAAGGTGACTGGACCAATGGTGACCCAGCCATCACCGCTTTTTTGGAACAACACGGCCGCTCAGGGGTACCTCTCTACTTATGGTACACACCAGACCAAAACGAGCCTGAAGTCCTTTCACAGATTCTTGCGCCAAATGTGTTATCGACGTTAGCGGGCAAGTCTGGTTAACCCGCACGGTTAACAGGTGCTGGACAGTTAGCAGGAGAACCGTGCAATAGGTCGATGCCCACCCTGTGAAAAACCATCTCGCACACACCTTCGTATGTTTTCATGCGAATTCGCAGATCAAGCAGGCGACCTGCGGCACATGCCTGTTCGTTAATATGATCCTGTAGTGAACTCTCCCCTAAGCCAAGCCTGCTTGGCAGAAACTCAGTCAGTCGGGTTATCCGAAAGGTGAGCTAATAATTCCGCATTGTGCCGGGTATTATCCTGAGCTTCAGTTTAGCTCTCAGCCGTTCCTTAACACGAGCCTTCTATGCACGATCTCATGCTGTATCTTTTGCTCCTGATTGGCACTTTTTTGATTGCTGGCGTGGTGAAAGGTGTCACTGGAATGGGGCTGCCAACCGTCGCGATGGGTTTACTTGTTATAGCGATGCCACCGGCGAGCGCTGCTGCCCTTCTCGTTCTTCCCTCTTTAGTGACCAATGTCTGGCAGCTGTTTTCTGGCCCATCGATTACACAGCTGATGCAGCGGCTCTGGCCAATGATGCTGTGTATCTGCTTGGGCACCATCGCTGGTGCTGCCTTATTAGTCCGCGTAGACCCACTCTGGTCTGGGTTTGGGCTCGGCATCGCTTTGATTGTCTACGCCGGTTATACGCTGCTTGCCCCCGCCTTCTCCGTTTCCACGTTCCTGGAGCGGTGGCTTTCTCCGGTTATCGGCTTGATAACGGGAGTCGTCACTGGCGCAACAGGTGTATTCGTGATGCCAGCAGTGCCGTACCTTGCCTCGCTTAATATGAGCCGGGAAGAATTCGTGCAAGCCCTGGGCTTATCGTTCACCATTTCCACGCTTGCACTAGCATTAGGACTGTTCGCCCATGATGCTTTCCAGGTCTCGCAACTAGGCACGTCCGCCTTGGCGATTATTCCTGCGCTGATCGGAATGTGGGCGGGCCAGTATGTGCGGATGCGGATTAGCCCTCAGCGGTTTCGTCAGTGCTTTTTGCTCTTTTTGATAGTGCTGGGCCTTGAACTTGCTAGTCGCCCGCTTTTATGACGAGCAAGGATCAGAAACCGAGGGTGCCGCCTTCCACCCGTAAGGCTTCGAAGGCGGCGGGCGGCCACGTAGAGCGATGGCGTTAGCCAATATACTGCTTTGTTGTAGTGACCGTACCGTAAGCAAAGGCCAAGGCTGCCATTATCGTTGCGTGAACCTGAGGCGCTGGCACCGTCACGCCATCGAATTCAAGATCCAGCGTGGCGCAGGCATCGTGGATAATCGTCGTCTTGTAACCCAAATCCGACGCTGCACGGCTGGTGGCATCGATGCACATGTGGCTCATTGCGCCAATAATGACGACCTCCTCAATATTTTGCTGGTCCAACAGCTCTTGCAAACCGGTCTCACGAAACGAGTTAGGAAAATGCTTCACTAGTACCGTTTCCTCGCCCAACGGCGCGACTATGGGGTGAATGGCTACCCCTTGCGTACCAGGGGTGAAAAAAGGAATGTCTGGATCGGCAGATTCATGCTGAAAATAGAGGACAAGATCGTTTGCCGACCGGGCATGTTCAATGACATTAGCTGCGTTCGTGGCAGCCTCTTCAATACCGTTCAACAGCAGCTTGCCGCCGGGGAAATACTCATTTTGGATATCGACGACAATGATTGCGCGATGACTCATATTATCAATCCTTTTCAGTAGCGTTTGCCAATAGGCTGGCAAGAAGAAGTAGGCCGCTATATAAAGAAGCGGCCCTTGGGATTAGAAGGAAATGACCTCACCATCGGCGGGAATAAGTACGTGTTCCTGAATTCCCTCTTGCTGCACGTAATCGGCCAGTTCGTCACGGCTTAGCGTCATATGGTTTACGGCATCCATATGCACCGCGATGATGGTGGCATTCGGGGCTTTCTGGTGGGTACGCAGGGTATCTTCTTTACCCATAATGATGGGATCACCTTCGAAACCGTCTACCTCGGCAGCACCGGTATTCAGCACGATCATCTCTGGGTTGTAGCGCTCCATTGCCTGTTCGACCTCATCGCGCCATACGCTATCGCCGACTAAATACGTCGTTTTCTGCCCCGGAGCTTCGAAGACGACACCCATGATGTCACCTAGTGATTGCGCCAGCTCAGGAACAGCATAGAGAGCATCGGAGCCATGCTGGCCGCCCGTCTTGTGAAGCTGCACGCCGCCAAACTCGGTGCTGGCCTCCAGAATGCGCACATCGCTGAATCCCTGAGCGCGAATCAGCTCGGCATCAGCGGTATTCTGAGCGAACAAGGGAATGTCCTTTGGCAATTGCTCCTGCGCGGCGGCATCCCAGTGGTCGAGGTGCGTGTGAGTGACGATGACAGCGTCTATATCGCCGATCACATCTTCCACCGGCATTGGCAGCCCAACCAGCGGATTACGCAACTCGCTACGGTAGGTATCTTCAAATCCCGGATAGGCGCCCTGCTCGGCCAGCATAGGGTCAATCAGGAAAGTAGTGTCCCCATAGGTGATTTTCACAGTCGCATTGCGGATCTGCTGCACCTGCTGCGTTGCCTCCTGAGAGAGCGAGTCCGCGGATGCGCTATGGGCGATAAGAGCCGTGGCGATGGCAAGAGAACTAGCGAGGGTCTTGATGAGCATCTGTGTACTTCCTTAAATTCGTTACGGGTGATGGCAAGTAGTTTAGAGAGGCTCAATCAACAAAAGAATTGGCCTGGAAGACATTTATCGAAACTTTTGGGCCATGATGCTACTGTTTATAAAACGCATAGCAGGAGTCGCGCTTTGTCTCTACCCAATGTCGGCCTGATCCTTCACCCACACTTCAGCCCCTTCCATTTCTCCGTGCCCTATATGGTGTTTGGTATAGCATTGTCTGATCGCACGCTGTTCAATCTTTCCATTGTGGCGCCTGGGGGAAATTCCATCGAAGGCGAACGGGCAATGACGGTGAAGCCCGATGGCGGTTTAGAACTGTTGGATAACATGGATATTGCGATAGTGCCTGGATGGCACGACCTGAATGAAGCACCGCCGCCAGAGTTGTGTGAGGCGCTCGTCCGCTGTCATGAGCGTGGCGCTCACGTCGTGGGGCTGTGTTACGGCACCTATGCGCTGGCTTACGCCGGGCTGTTGGATGGCAGGCGGGCGTCGACCCACTGGATGGCCGAGCAAGATTTTAGTGGCCGCTTTCCCAACGTTACGCTGGACACCAATGCGCTCTATGTGGAGGAAGACCGTCTAGTGACGTCGGCCGGTACCGCTGCTGGTCTGGATTGTTGCTTATTCCTGGTGCGCGAATGCTATGGCGCGCAGGTTGCCAACAAGGTGGCCCGGGCCATGATCGTTCCGCCCCATCGGGAAGGTGGGCAAGCGCAGTTCATAGAGCAGCCGGTTGCCGCCTCAACCCAAGATGCGCATATCAATCGCCTGCTCGACTACCTGCGCGAAAATTTATCGGCATCGCACACGATTGACGAGCTTGCTGAGCGCACCGCCATGAGCCGCCGTACCTTTACGCGAAACTTCCAAAAAGCCACCGGCATGACCGTCGTGGCGTGGCTGGTGAGCGAACGGTTACGGCGTGGGCGTGAGCTTTTGGAAACCACCTCGTTGTCGGTAGAAGCGATTGCAGAAAAGGCGGGCTTTCACACAGCGACGTCTTTCCGCCAACATTTCCGGCAACGCCATCAAGTTAGTCCACGCGATTGGCGCAAAACCTTCGGTGGCAACGCCTGACGATCAACGCTTAGATCTAACATTCCAAGCAATGTACATAACCTAATGTGATTGCTATTTTCCAACATGTCTATAATACTGGACATATGGAAATTAAAAACGTCACGGCCAGTTTTAGTGCTCTTTCTCAGGAAACGCGTCTTGAAGCCTTTCGGCTTCTGGTACGCCATGAGCCTGAAGGTCTTCCTGCGGGGGAAATTGCGCGCCAGTTATCGGTGCCCCATAACACGATGTCGGCGCACCTTTCAGTGCTTTCACGGGCAGGATGGGTCAGCTCTCATCGGCAGAGCCGTTCCATTATCTATCGCGCCAATCTCAGCCATATGCAACAAATCCTGGGCTTTATGGTTCGCGATTGTTGTGCGGGACACCCAGAGATTTGCGAGCCGCTTCTGACGGCCTTTACTGACTGTTCTCTCACTACCGAGAAGGAATAACCCTTTTGAAAACGACTTTGAAAACGACGATTTATCACAACCCCGCCTGCGGCACCTCGCGCAATACGTTAGCGATTATCGAAGCATCCGGTGAGACACCGCACGTCATCGAATATCTAAAAACACCACCCAGTCGCGAGCGGCTGGTCGAGCTGATCTCGATGATGGCGATTACCCCAAGAGAGTTACTGCGCCGCAAAGGCACGCCCTTTGAAGAGCTCAATCTCGATGATCCAGCATTAAGCGATGATCAACTGATAGATGCCATGATGGCGCACCCCATCCTGATCAATCGCCCCATTGTGGTAACGGAGAAAGGCGCACGCCTGTGCCGCCCTTCAGAGCGTGTACTCGACTTATTGGCCAACCCAGTAACGACGTTTACCAAAGAAGATGGTGAGGTAGTGCACCTTAAGGGCAGCCACCCGTGAGCGAACCTATCAGTTTCAACGACCTGCCCAACATTGATCTTCAAAAGCTCCAGCCGATAGACGTGGACGTATTGGCCGGCCCCGATGCGCCGCGTCATTCCCCCAGGATTCTGGTGCTTTACGGCTCTCTGCGCGAACGCTCTTTTTCACGCTTGGCCTCCGAAGAAGCGGCGCGGTTGCTGCGCTGGTACGGCTGTGAAGTACGTACCTTTAACCCATCAGGCTTACCGCTGCCAGATGACTCAGAGGCCGATCACCCGAAGGTGAAAGAGCTGCGCGACCTTGCCCAGTGGTCCGAAGGCATGCTCTGGGTCAGCCCCGAACGGCATGGTGCAATGACGGGCATTATGAAAACGCAAATCGACTGGATACCGCTATCGCTCGGCGGTGTTCGCCCTACTCAGGGTAAAACGCTGGCGGTGATGGAAGTGTCTGGCGGCAGCCAAAGTTTTAACGCCGTTAACCAGATGCGAATCCTCGGGCGTTGGATGCGCATGATCACCATCCCTAACCAATCCTCTGTACCTAAAGCGTTCACCGAATTTGACGATGCCGGGCGCATGAAGCCCTCACCTCTCTATATGCGTCTCGTCGATGTGTGTGAGGAACTGGTGAAATTCACCTGGTTGACGCGCGACAAGTCCGCCTATCTTACCGACCGCTATTCAGAGCGTGTCGAGAGTGCTGAAGAGCTCTCTCGCCGCGTTAACCAAAACACTCACTGACGTAAGGTCCTTTCATGTTGGCACTGGCCATTTTTGTCGTCACCCTGGTTCTGGTGATCTGGCAACCTAAAGGTTTGGGTATCGGATGGAGCGCGCTGGGCGGCGCGTTAGTGGCACTGCTTATGGGCGTGGTGCACTTGGCTGATATCGTTGTGGTGTGGGACATCGTCTGGGACGCCACCTTTACGTTCGTTGCCCTGATCATTATTTCGCTGATTTTAGACGAAGCAGGGTTCTTCGCCTGGGCCGCGCTGCACGTGGCGCGCTGGGGCAACGGACGCGGGCATCTGCTGTTCCCGCTGGTCGTGTTACTCGGCGCGGTCATTGCCGCCTTCTTCGCTAACGATGGCGCCGCCCTACTGCTAACGCCCATTGTGATCGCTATTCTGCTGCGCCTAAAGTTTGAGCCGCCTGCGGCGCTGGCCTTTATCATCGCGACGGGCTTCATCGCCGATACCGCAAGCCTGCCACTGGTGATCTCTAACCTCGTTAATATCGTCAGTGCTAATTATTTTGATATTGGCTTTGATCGCTATGCGGCGGTTATGGTGCCGGTGAACCTGGTATCAATAACGGCCACGCTGGCCGTGCTATGGATAGCCTTTGGCCGCCGCATCCCTAAACACTACGCCGTCGAAAACCTCGACCCACCGCGCTCAGCCATAAAGGACCCGCTGATATTTCGAATGGCGTTTCCGCTGCTGGCAACGCTGCTGATCGCTTACTTCGTGACCGCCCCGCTGGGCATTCCCATCGCCTTTGTAACGGGAACAGCCGCCGTGCTGCTAATGGCAATTGCCGGGCGGTGGTGGCAAGCAGGCCGCGGTGCCATCGTCTCCGTATCAGATGCGTTACGTGGCGCCCCTTGGCAGATAGTGCTGTTCTCAATCGGCATGTATCTCGTCGTTTACGGGCTGGGTAATGCAGGGCTGACAAATTATGGCGCGCTGGCGCTTGAGTGGCTGGCACAACAGGGTAATTTTATCGCCACGCTGGGCACCGGTTTCCTTTCCGCCATCGTCGCCTCGGTAATGAACAACATGCCCTCGACACTGGTCGGCGCGCTGGCAATCGACCAAGCAAACGTGCCTGCCGTCACTCAGGAATTGATGGTCTACGCCAACGTGATTGGTAATGACTTGGGACCCAAGTTCACCCCCATTGGCAGCCTCGCCACCCTGCTCTGGCTACACGTGCTAGCGGGCAAGGGATACAAAATTGGCTGGGGCCAGTATATGAAAATCGGCCTGCTGATTACGCCGCCGGTGCTATTGGCAACGCTGGTTGCTTTGGCGCTTTGGTTGCCGGTGTTGCCTGCGGGGTGAGCTGTATAGGGGTTTAGGTTGGATGGAAGCCAGGCAGGGATTCTGCCTGGCTTCTGGTATCGGCCAGAAGCGGTCATTCAGACAACTGAAATAACAGGTAATAAAACCACAGCGAAACCGTTAACTGAAATTTTCAGCTAGGCCCAAATCGCAGTCGCTCACTAGGCCGTTCGCCCGCTATCTCCGATCTTGGCCTGCGTAGCCATGCTCCCATACTGAATTAATATCTATACACCAAGTGATCATAATTACCATCAACAAATCCAGCTTCAACACCAAACAGGCCTCCAATTTCTTTTAACGCACAGAGAACGTCTTGCTGAATACTCTGCATGCTTTTTTCTGAGAAATCGTGCTGGAACTTAGCTGCAAAACTGAATCCTATATAAACCACCGGATCCTTATAGTGAACAAGATAGTTTCGCATATCAAATAGATCCTGAATGCCAGCTCTCCAACTTAAATCTCCATAAGGCAATTGAGAGATTTTGTACAGTTTTTTTAGCTTGGCTATTGTGCTTCCATAGCTTTTCTCATCCTCTTCTTTAGCTATTGGGTGAGTATTCCACACCAAATTTACAAATGCCTCAAATGAAATTGCCCAGCCAAGAACCGCTTCAATACAGAGTGCTATGGTTTCATCATCTTCAAACCCTGGGCCTTTAAATGAATAAGGCTTTCCAGACTCTGGCACAGAATCAGGAACCTCAACCATCTTCTTCTTAGCCTCATCAAAATTATTGTTTGCTCTTCTAAACATGAGCTGCTCAACATTCAGCCGGTATCCATATGTCATATTTTATCTTCAGTTTAAAGGTTCATGAAATTGCCCTAAGGCCATAATCAGACTTTTAAAAGATTCGTAAGTACGAAAAGCGCACCTGACAAAGTGTAATTTTATTCTGATTTCGAATTTACCATATGATAGAGCAAAACTTTCCTCTATACCTGAGTAAAACCATGCCTTGGAGAGTTAAGCGACAGCATCGCAAAGAGATTTTGTTATTCAATCTTTTATACTCAGCCGTTATTAGCAATAATTCTATTAAATAATTAGTAAAAAATATTAAATTATAG
The DNA here is from genome assembly GCF_013183775.1 of Halomonas hibernica. Classification (NCBI taxonomy): domain Bacteria; kingdom Pseudomonadati; phylum Pseudomonadota; class Gammaproteobacteria; order Oceanospirillales; family Halomonadaceae; genus Halomonas; species Halomonas hibernica. Next base: position 562,960 of record NZ_VIFN01000001.1, on the reverse strand, counting down.
ATCCGACGAAGAAGATAAATTTTGCTTTGAAGAATAGTAGCAACCGCTCTCGAGACGACTCAAAATAACACCAGTTCGTCTCGAAATTTTATCATTCCATTCTTCAGTAGGGTTGCGAGGCCGTGGGTATTTAAGATAAACAACCATCTGTAATGCTTGTTGAAAAGATACGTTTTTCAAATTCCCACCAAAAAGAGCTTTTAAGCCGATAATGCCTACAAATTCAGTTCCATAAAATGCGATTGCAAGATAAGCAGAAGCAATTGACGTCTTGCTTGCGCGACGAGAAATCATGATTGCTAGCATTTGCTCTCTAAATTTACGAAACATAGTTCTCTCGTATCGACCTGTAACCACTCGGACATACTGCTGCTCTATAGTGCTTGCGCCACCATGGGGTTGATTTTTGTTAAGTCTAGCCAAAAACATCCTACCTATCGCTATCGGATCAATTCCTGGATGAAAATCGCTTCGGTGATCTTCGGCAATGACTAGCGCCTCAATAATAACTCCGGGAATTATTTCGCTGTTTTCCACTATAGCCAAGCAGCGATTTAGATCCTCGCGCATCTTTTTCGTCATAAAAACTTCTAGAAGCAGGGAAGCACACAGAAGCGGGAGCGATAGAGTCCAAAGAAAAAATATCAAAACTCACTCCTTTGCCATGTAACGCTACCATCTTGCTTTGCGACCATAGAGCTAAAGCAACCAGTCATTTTTTCTTTGGAACTGAACGTAAGTTCATAGAAATTAGTTGACTCTCTTCCATGACCATCTTCAATGACATGTAATACAATTCGATCTTTAGAGAAATAATTTTTTTCAATATAGCCTACTACCAAGCCTCTAGTTCTATTTTTTCCTTCGTATTCCCTTTCTCCCGTAGCAGAATTTTCGTACACCTTCTCTACTGTTCCTTCGATGCGACTTCCTTCACGCCAGAGCATAGCCACGTATCGCAAAACCATACCTTTATAGGGGTTATATGCAGAATTTACCGTATGCATTTCAAAATACCAACGCCCGATTACATTAGGAAGAGGGAATATTATTTCTCTTAACCAAAAGAAAAGAAGAGTGAGAACTCCACCACCAGTAACAGTAGCCAGGAAACTGTACAAAAAATTTAACCAAAATAGCTCGGCGTTCATAACCTTTCCATTCCCCCTGCCTCATTGAATAAAATTAGCTTAAAAAATCAATGTCTAGAAATATTTCAATATACTGATTAAATTTCCCATCTTATCGAGTTTTATAAATAACAGAATAAATAATAAAAAGCCGTAATTATGCTGCCAAAAAGTCCGCAATGGGTCGTCAACTGCTATATTATCATCAGCGTAGCTTAAAGCTCTGCATTCGGCCAAGAAGCAGATACTAAGACAATGCTGATATAGCCCCGTGCTCTACGGCAAATTGCGAACGAAGAAAATAAGTTGTCCGCCAGTAGCGCATTGTTAGAGCCTGCTTGCACTGGCTTTTGGATTACCATCAACATGCAGTATTTTTATTGCCGCACCGCTTATCATCCCATTAATTTCATTCAGCCTATCGATAGCGGCTTTCGTAAATCCTACGTCTATAACGAGATATATCCCCACTTTCGATTTCTCAGACTTCATATATTCAGGAAGCTGCTTTTCTATCCCCTTTTTCAAACCTGAAGTGTTTGTTGACTTCTTTAATTCTACTAAAACACTATTCTCCATGTTTGTCCCAAATTTGAAGTCTACAGGCCCGCGACCAGAGTCTGACTCCCTCGAAATCAATACATTATTAGATTCACAATAAGATTCGGCAACACCGTAGAATAATAATTGGGCCGCTTTTTCATGCTTAGCGCTGCCATCTGAACTATACAACAGTTCTGAGAGACCATTGTATTCAACTAGTGACTTAAATTTTTCGCATATCTTTAAGACCATTTTCTCGACATCACTAATCATCGGATGGCTTGGAAGATTTAACTCAAGTGGATTCTCTTTCGTGATTTTCCGCGTCACCGGATACCATATATATTCGCCTGATCGATCTGATAAAAAATCATAGGGTTTAGCATCCTTGGCCGCATACTGCCTTACTAGATCATCTATGAGCTCAGGATATTTGAGAATATAAGTCTTCAACTCATCTTTTTTCAAAGAATGCGTTGCTTCCCTCCAAGTATAACCAATTAAAGCATTCAAGTTGTTACGAAGTATCTTATTATTTGCGGCGATTGTGTCATAGTGACTCCAATCCAAAGCAACAGGAAGGTCCCTTAGAAGGAAGTTTGGTACCAGATATAGCAACTCACCAGTATATGGGTTAATCGGAAGTTCTTTTTCTTCATCAAAGTCTAAATAACTTTCTAAATCTACATCAATGTCATTGAGGACGCGCTTTGTAAAAATTGCTATATCATCTCTTATGATGTTCGCGGTCATATCGCTAATGCGATCAGGTCCAAAGTCTTCTTCAAACATACCAACTAGCTCGAAAAGCTCGGGATCATTCCTTCCTTTCAAGATTATCAACTTAGCAGTCGAAAGCAATCGACGGCGAAGTGCTGGGCCGATTCCGCTTCCTGACGTTCCACTGCTGGAGTATCCAATACACAATCCTTTAACTTCTCTCCACTGCATCATATGATCGGCCCTATTCCAGAAAACATCTCCCTCTTTATCAGATGCGGCGAGTAGCTTTCCTATCGAGAGAAAATGTTTCTGGAGTTTTCCATAACTTTCTTTGAACTCTGGAATGTCACAGTGCTTCAATAAATGAGGATCAATAAAAAGGCGAGTATCCAAGTCAAGAATAGGGTCGAACGCATCCCTATCAGTAAACTCGGAGTTATCGATAGCTAATAAGCTTGATAATGACTGAGGCACTAGCTATTCCTTCTTTTCGCTATAACGCATTGATCCGCCGCTGCTTGCATCGGCGGATTGAATTAATTTGTTAAATTTGAACTTCTCGGCGACATACTTCGCAGAGTTCTCGATGTATGGAAACACCGTGCTCTCGTTGATGTTTAACAGGTCTAGCTCTCTTAATATAGACCCCTTATCAGATACAATGATTCTGGACACTTTAATTTCAGGCGTACCTTCCTCATCGAAAACAGAATCTAAGCCGAATAGAAGGAATGCACCAGGTTGGGAAGATATACGATCATTACTGCGCTTTCCTTTAACACAAATGACTTTCCTTAAATCATTTGGAATTATAGACGCTTCGAAAAATGGCTTTTCTTGTCTTATTAAATGAAGGAGGCGCTTTACTGGAGGCTGTTCATTAAATTCGATCTCGTCAAAATCTATCTTATCTTTTTCTGATTGAGGTAAACGAGCCAGATTCGCAATGCAGCTAGCCATATCTGAATCAAAGTACTTCACATCTTTTCGTTTCATTGAGAAGAGAATTACTTCTCCCTCTTCATTGGCATCTGATTTACATGCAAAATAAAGTGCAATTAACGGGTTAGAAGTAATGTCAAGTAGCCGTGTGGGCAAAGAGTAATGTTGCATGCGCACAAGACTATCGAGGGTATAAACGTCTGTTTGAAAATCAGCTGAGTTTGAAACTAGTAACTCTCGGTATAAAATATGCTCGTTGTACTTATAAAGATAATTGCCATCTTTATCTCTACGAGACAAAGATGGCTCCAGCTTATAGTTTTTCTTGCTGGAGTGACCACGGTAAAAAACCTCAATTTCATTTCGTTCTTCTATCGACAGAACCTTGTCGATAAAACCCTTTACTGTGGAGATTCTAGGTTGTTTAGATTTTTCTACAGATGGGCGTCCCTGTTTGGTTTTTCTTGATTCTTTCTCTGCCCCCACAATCCCTCTTGCTCGCAGTCTTTCGAACAAGTCTTCGTCTTTTACTGCCCAGTGGGTTCTGTTCATTTCCCAACTACGGATATCCAGCAAGGGCGCAATTGGCTTTATTTTGTTAAACGGGATTGGTTCGATATCTTGCTGAAATTCGAATTCAATTAGTAAATTGCGGCCTCGCTGTTTGATTGATGTGAGATAACCGATACGAACATCAGAATTTTCACCCTCATATGCGAACAAGCTTGGGTAATTTTTCAAGTTTTCAATATGGGAACTGTTCAACTCTTTTAGAGCAGAAGCAATCCCTTCATTTGTATATTCGAGAAACCGGCTCTTGTCGAATTCATAGACCCCCTCATCCCAAGCGCCTTCAATCGCTGTTACTAGCAGGTTATACATTGGACCCAAGATCCTTAATAAGTTTAACGCTCAAGCTAAGAGTAATAATGCATAGCAGAGGATTTTATCTCAATCCCAGTAATTGTTAGGCATTGGCTTTTCCTTCTACAAGCTGAACAAGTAATTCAAGGGATACCTTATGCCGCTCGGCTAAATTAGTGTTTTTTAAGGTTCCTGTGAATACGCTCCCTCGGCGAATGTCCGCTCAGGGTCGAAAGCAGGCAGTCAGCAGCTATTCACTGCAGCATCAAAAAACCACAATTAACCCACTCAACACGCCACAAGGACCAAATCTAATTAGCCCTAACGCTAGCAGATTGCACGTCCTCACGTCACTAGAAATTAGCCTTACATACCATCACTTTTACTCGCCTTCATTTCCTTGCAACAAAAAGGGTAAGCTGAACAGCAACACCGCTCCTGAGTACGCACTTGATGACCTCACACTGGATTCTCGGCCCTGGCGCCATCGGTCGCCTGTTAGCCCATTCGCTCTCTCCTCTTGCTGACATCACCTTAGTCGGCCGCCGTGCGCTACCTGAGCAGCAAACAATAACAGCCCCCGAAGGCGAGGCGCGTAGCCAGCATTTAAACGGGATAGCCTCCTATCAACTAGTAGCCAATGCGCCAGCGCCGCCTGCTTTTGTACATATCACCACCAAGGCGATGGCTGCTGAAGCGGCGTTGGAAAGCGTGGCGGGCGCTATTCCTGCGACTACTCCACTGGTGTTGTGGCAGAACGGTTTTCTGGCTCAGCCGAGGCTGACTGAACGTTGGCCGGGGCCAGTGTTGTGTGCGTCCACCACAGAAGGTGCTTACCTAACTGGTGATGATGGCGTGTTTCATGCGGGGCGCGGGCATACATTTGTCGGGGATCTGGAGAATCGCCACGGTGCGTTGGCACAGCAGTTAGCGCATCAGCTAAGCCAAGCGGGGCTTGCGGCCACGGCGGTGGATGATATTCGTAGCCGCCTGTGGCAAAAGCTGGCGGTGAATGCGGCGATTAATCCATTGGTGGCGTTAAATGGGATTCGTAATGGCGAGTTGTGTGGCGCTGCTTACGCAGGCCGGGTTGAGGCGGTTGTTGAGGAAGTGGCGGCGATTATGGTGGCCGAGGGTATTCAAGCGCCCGATGGTGGTAGCTGTTTGGAGGCGTGGTTGGCGTTGGTGTGGAATGTTATTGAGAAGACGTCGAATAACAAGGCATCGATGCTGCAGGATGTTGAGGGTAAGCGGCTTACCGAGCGTGGTGCGATTTTGGGGCCGTTGATTGAGAGTGGCGAACGGTATGGGGTGGGTTGTGAAGTGTTGCTCGGGCTGGATGGTGAGTTGGCGGTGTTGGAGGCGGGGTTTTAGGCTTGGGGCGGCTGCGCCGCCCTTTCGCGCCGGGCCGCCGCTGCGGGTGTCGCGTTTCTCGCTGCGCTCGCTACTTGTTACTACGCGCTACAGGTTTGAAATTTCACATATTTCAGATTTTGTAGCGCGGTGTAAGCGTTAGCGCACCCGCGAAGGGTGCGGCTATTCGTATGAGGCGGTTTAGGTAACCGGGATCATTACCACGTCGCGGAACACGGGGCGCTCGGTTAGCTGCTGATACCAGCGTTCCAAGTGGGGGCGCGGTTGCCAGGTGAGGCCGATATTCCAAAGGTTATAAACGAAGGGCGCAACGGCAATGTCGCCCAGGCCAAACGCTTCGCCTGAAAACCATGCCTGGTTGGCGAGTGCGTTATCCAGCAGTTCAAACAGCTTTTCACAGGCTTGCATGCCTGCTTCAATGGCGGCGTTATCGCGCTGCGCTTCGGGCGTTCTCACATAGCCCATTAAAATTACTCGGTGCGCAGGGGAAAGCGTGCTGTTGGCCCAGTCCATCCATTTTTCTGCCTGGGCGCGCTTGGCAGGCTGCTCAATCCACAAATTGCCTTGACCATACTGCGCGGCCAGGTAGCGGATGATGGTGTTGGATTCCCACAACAGGCTGTCGGTGGCGTCGTCCTTGAGTAACGGCACCAACCCATTGGGGTTCATGGCCTGGTATTCGGGTGTGTTGTTGACCCCGAACTGGAGCCCCGCCTGAATTTGTTCAAACGGCACTTCCAGCTCGTTAAGCACCCAGCGCACTTTTTTAACATTGGTAGAGTTATCGCGGCCCCAAAGCGTAATCATAATGTTCCTTATTGGTTGGTTTTTTAAGAGTTTACCTGATCACGCCATGAGATAAAGGTAGCTTGGGTGCGGGGGCGGCTTCACCCCTCACCCTCTTTATCCTGATAGAACTGTATCAGGCTTGAGAAGTCGAGCTGGCCGTTGCCGTTTGCCTTGTGCTGAGTAAACAGCGTGCGGGCGGCGGAACCCATCGGCACGGGGGAAGCGCTTTGCTGGCTGATATCCATGGCAAGGCCCAAGTCTTTCATCATCAGGTCCACCAGGAACCCGCCCTGATACGCGTTGGCAGCGGGTACGTTCTCCATTACGCCTGGGTAGGGGTTGTAAACATTGAGCACCCAGTTGCCGCCGGAGCTTTTTCGCATAATGTCAGAAAGCACCGCAGGGTCGAGGCCATTTTTGACGCCCATGTTGATCGCTTCGCAGGTACCCGCCATCAACACCGAAAGCAGCATGTTGTTACACGCCTTGGCCACTTGCCCTGCCCCATGGTCGCCCGCGTGGAAAATGTTTCTGCCCATTACGCCTAGCACAGGCGTCACTTTTTCAAACTGGGCCTTTGACCCGCCGACAATAAACGTCAGCGTACCCGCCAGCGCACCGCTAACCCCGCCCGATACCGGAGCATCGACAAAGTCGATCCCGCGCTGTTCGCCAATGGCCGCGACGCTGCGCGCCGTGTCGGCATCAATGGTGGAGCAGTCAATCACCAAAGCGCCTGGTTTGGTCACCTCGAACAACGCCTCATCGCCATCAACGTAAAGCGCCTTCACGTGCTTGCCTGCAGGCAACATGGAGATAACAAAGTCAGCCTCGGCGGCGGCTTCACGCGCCGAGCCTGCCACTTCACAGCCGTGATCTTTAGCGGCTTCAAGCGCTTGTTCAGAAAGGTCATACGCACGCACGGTATACCCCTCTTTCGCCAGGTTAGCCGCCATCGGGCCACCCATATTGCCTAAACCAATAAATGCCACAGTAGCCATAACGATTGTCCTTGTTGTTAATAACAAACGGTTAATAACAAACAGTTAATAAAAGCAGCTAATAACAAACGGCGAGTAACGAGCTGCTGGTAATAACCGTTGATCATGAAATGTTGGCAGTGTCCGTTTTAGCACCCCGGCGGTACGGCTTACTTACTTCAGGTCCGCGAGTGGGCTATCGGGCCACGGCGATGCTAACAGCGCATCCATAAAGTGATCTTCCACTTCCCCTACCGCTGAATACGTCCAGCCTGGCAAGCCATCTTTATCCACCAGTAATGCGCGTACGCCTTCTGGAAACTCCCGGTGGCGACAGCACTGCACAGAAAGCGCCAGCTCTGCCTGGAACACCTCAGCAAGCGACATGTGCTTGGCACGCGTTAGCTGCTCATGGATAAGCCGAATGGAGACAGGACTACCATGCGCCAGCGTCTTTTGCGCTTTGCTGAACCATTTATCCTCGCTTTCTACCGCCAGAACGGCGGCCACCCTTTGCTCGATGGTATCGTGGTCCATCAGCTCGCGTATTAATGGCGCGAAGTGTTGTATGGGGGTTTCCAGCGCGGCAAACTCTGCTTTAGAGGCTTGTTCAAGCTCGCGCAGCGCTTGATTGACCACGCCGTGGGCATCGGTCTTTTCACCGCTTCCCCAAGTGGCACTGGTCAGTTGCTGAAGCAATTCTTCCCGGCGATGGCTGGCAATGCCACGGTCGGCAAGGCCCAGGTAAAGGGCATCTGATGCATTGATCTGCGCGCCGGTCATGGCCAGAAAACGCCCCATGCCGTTCGGCAGACGGTTTAAAAACCAGCTGGCACCCACATCCGGATAAAGGCCAATCGTCACTTCCGGCATGGCCAGCCGAGAGGTTTCAGTCACCACACGATGGCTACTGGCGCTGAGCAGGCCCATACCGCCGCCCATTACAATGCCGCTGCCCCAGCAAATAATTGGTTTGCGGTAAGTGTGCAGCCGATAATCCAGGCGGTACTCTCTTTCAAAAAAGCGCTCGGGAAAGCTCGGGTCAGCTTCCCCGTTAATCGCTTTATACAGCGTGACCACATCGCCACCGGCGCAAAAGGCTTTTTCACCAGCGCTATCCAGCAGTATGGCGACAACCCGCTCGTCCGCCTCCCAGGCATCCAGCTGCGGCAGAATGGCGTCGATCATGCCCAGCGTTAACGCGTTGAGCGAACGCTCAGCGTTAAGCTTGATTTCAACCACCGTGTGGCCGTCCTGGGTGGCGTGTTCGGTAAACAGTACGCTACTCATTCAGCATCCTTACGTATCGACTCGAATGGCGACCGCGATCATGTCGGCAACCCTGTTTTTTTACAGCTCAGCGGCACCTTCGGCGAGTACCCGGCGCGAAATGATCAGGCGCATGATTTCATTGGTGCCTTCCAGAATGCGGTGTACGCGGGTATCGCGCACATAGCGTTCCATGGGGTACTCCTTAATGTAGCCATTGCCGCCATAAAGCTGTAGCGCCTCATCGCATACTTTAAAGCCTACATCGGTGGCAAAGCGCTTGGCCATGGCGCAGTAGGTGGTAGCGTCAGCATGACCGGCATCCAGTTTGGTCGCGGCCATTCTCACCAGTTGGCGGGCGGCGACCAGCTCGGTGACCATATCCGCCAGGCGAAATTGTAACGCTTGAAAATCCGCTAAACGCTTGCCGAACTGCTGGCGTTCCAGCAGGTAATCACGCGCTTTATTCAGCGCCTGCTGGGCGGTGCCAATAGAACAGGTGGCGATATTGATTCGTCCACCGTCCAGCCCCTTCATGGCAATTTTAAAGCCATCGCCTTCGTTACCCAGCAGATGATTCGCGGGCACGCGCACGTCTTCAAAGGTAATCATTCGGGTGGGCTGGCTGTTCCAACCCATCTTGTCTTCCTTGCGCCCATAGCTGATGCCTTCGGCCTTGGCATCTACTGCAAATGCCGAGACTCCACCCGCGCCTTCGCTACCGGTACGCGCCATCACCACCAGAAAATCGGTGCTGCCCGCGCCAGAAATAAATATTTTGCTGCCGTTGAGTACATACGCATCGCCCTCACGCCTGGCCGAGGTTTTAAGCGAGGCCGCATCGGAGCCCGCATTGGGCTCTGTTAAACAGTACGACCCCAGCAGCTCGCCGGTCGCAAGCTTTGCGCCCCACTGCTTAACCGCCTCTGGCTGGCCGAAGTCCGCGAGCATCCAGGTCACCATGTTATGGATGGTGAGATACGCCGTGGTGGAGGTACAGCCCATTGCAAGCTGCTCGAAGATAATGCTGGCATCCAGCCGTGAGAGACCAAGCCCTCCGACGCTTTCCGGCGCGTAAAGCGAGCAGAAGCCCAGCTCGCCAGCCTTACGAATAACGTCTACGGGAAAAATAGCTTCGGCGCCCCATTTTGCAGCATGGGGCTCAAGCTCATTTTGGGCGAAGGCTCGCGCCATATCGGCAAAGGCTACCTGGTCTTCACTCAACTCAAAGTTCATGGCCAATCTCCGCTAATGTGCGCACACATTAGATGTTGTCGTTGTAATTGACGTTTACGTTAACTTATCGCCTAAGCCAGTGCTGCGCAACCATTTGGCGCCCTCGACCTTCGGTGTAGAGTGGCACGTTTATATGTACAAAAAAGGCACCTCAAGGGCGCCCTATTCAAAGGCCTGCTCAACCAAAACAGCGCGGCTTTACACCGCCTGAAGTTACTTGAAGTTTTTACGATACATATTGCTAAGCGCCCCCACGATACCGCTTCGAAAGCTTAGTACGCAGACCACAAAGATCAGCCCCAGCAACACGCTCACCCAGTTACCCAGCGGCGACTGGGACAGAATATGCTGCAAGCTGACAACCAGCCCGGCGCCCATGACCGGCCCCAGCAACGTGCCCACCCCGCCTAACAGCGTCATCAGGATGACCTCGCCCGACATATGCCAGTGGGCATCGGTAAGGGACGCCAACTGGAACACCACGGTTTTGGTTGAACCAGCAAGCCCCGCCAACGCCGCGGAGATAACAAACGCCACCAGCTTATAGGCATCCACGTTGTAACCCAGCGAAATGGCCCGCGGCTCGTTCTCACGAATGGCTTTAAGTACTTGGCCAAACGGCGAATGTACGGTGCGCTGGATAAGCGCATACCCCAACAGAAAAACCGCAAACACAAAGTAGTACATCGTCAGGTTATTGCTCAGGCTGATAAACCCAAACAGATTGCCCCGCGGCACGCCGTGCAGGCCATCTTCTCCACCGGTAAACGGTGCCTGGATAAACACAAAGAACATCAGCTGCGCCAGCGCCAGCGTCACCATGGCAAAGTAGATGCCTTGGCGGCGAATAGACAACACGCCGAACAGCACGCCTAGCAGTGTTGCCACTAGCGTACCGGCAATAATTCCAAGCTCAGGAGTAAGCCCCGGGTAGCTTGCCAGCAAATACCCCGTTACATAGCCACCGGTTGCCAAAAACGCCGCATGACCAAACGACAGCAACCCGGCGTAACCCAGCAGCAGGTTGAAGGCGCAGGCAAACAGCGCAAAGCAGAGTATTTTCATCAAGAAAACGGGGTAAGCCAGAAACGGCGCCACCAATCCCACCACTATCAGTGCAATATAGAAGAGCGTGCGACGCTGGCTGGCCCGGCGCTGGCGTTTTGCCACCACGGAAGGCACTTTCAAGGTGTGTGATTCGGTCATAGCTATGCCTCCTTCCCGAACAGCCCTGCTGGGCGCAACATGAGCACTAAAATCATTACCAGGAAAATCACCGTGTTGGCAGCTTCCGGATAGTAGACCTTGGTTAACCCTTCAATAATGCCCATCCCTAGCCCGGTGAGAATAGCGCCCAGAATTGACCCCATCCCACCGATAACGACCACGGCAAACACCACAATCAAAAGACTTGACCCCATGGTCGGCGAAACCGGATAAAGCGGTGCCGCCAATACCCCGGCAAATGCCGCCAGCCCTACGCCAAAGCCATAGGTAAGAGTGATCAACAGCGGCACATTGACGCCGAATGCCTGCATCAGCTGCGAGTTCTCGGTACCCGCGCGCAAGTATGCGCCTAGCCGAGTGCGCTCGATCATAAACCAGGTAAACAGGCACATGCTGAGCGCGGCCACCAAGACCCATGCTCGGTATGTGGGCAGGAACATAAAGCCCAGATCCAACCCTCCCTGGAGTATTTCAGGCGTCGCATAGCGGGCACCTGACACGCCAAAGAAGTTAACCAGCGTGCCCTCAAAAATAAGCGCCAGCCCGAAGGTTAATAAAAGCCCGTATAGGTGATCCAAATGGGCAATACGGCGTAGTAGAAAACGTTCTACCAGCATGCCTAGCCCACCAATCACCAACGGCACCAGAATCAGCGCCAGCCAGTAGTTAATCCCCAGATAGCGAAACCCCAAAAGGGCCGTAAATGCGCCCAGCATGTACTGGGCACCATGCGCAAAGTTGACGATTTTTAAAAGGCCAAAAATGACGGCAAGCCCCAGGCTTAACAGTGCGTAAAACGCACCGTTGACCAGCCCCAGGGTAAGCTGCCCCATGAACACCGCCATGGGCACACCGAATATCATCGTCATAGCACGAATCTCCTCGCCGCGTGAGCCGCCTTACCCGGCGACCAAGCGGTAACGCTTAATAATGACCAAGTCGGGGCTTAGTTCTGTACCAGTTTGCACTGGCTTTCAGACAGCGGGCGGTAGGCTTCTTCGGCAGGAATGGTGCTGAGGATTTCGTAAAGATCCCACTCACCGGTGGACTCTTCCGGGGTTTTCACCTGCGCCAGGTACATATCGTGCACCATGCGGCCATCTTCGCGGATGCGACCGTTACGGGCGAAGAAGTCATTGATGGGCGCTTCAGCCATCTGGGCACGCACGGTTTCAGGGTCATCGGTACCCGCCGCTTCCACCGCTTTCAGGTAATGCATGGTGCTCGAATAGATACCCGCCTGCACCATGGTGGGCATGCGGCCAACTTCTTCAAAGTAGCGCTCAGACCACTCGCGAGCCTGGTCGTCCATATCCCAGTACCAGCCGGTGGTTAACAGCAGGCTTTGGGTGGCTTCAAGGCCCAGCGCATGCACGTCATTCAAAAATATCAGCAGGCCCGCCAGCTGTTGGCCGCTTTGCGTCAAACCAAACTGGCTGGCGGTGGTAATCGCGTTAACCGTATCTGCGCCGGCATTGGCCAGGCCGACAATTTTGGCGCCAGACCCCTGAGCCTGGAGAATATACGAGGAAAAATCGTTGGTAGGGAATGGGTGACGAACACCGTCCACAATTTCACCGCCGTTGGCTTCCACTACACTGGTGACATCCGCTTCCAGCGCATGGCCGAACGCATAATCAGCGGTGAGCAAGAACCAGCTGTCGCCGCCCTGTTCAACGACCGCTTTCGCGGTACCGTTGGCCAGCGGGTAGGTATCGTAAACCCAGTGGATATGGTTGGGCGTGCAGTGTTCATTGGTAACGCTTGAGGCGGCGGAACCCGACACAAGGCCTAGGCTATTGTTCTCTTCGAGCACTTTGGTAACGGCAATAGTGACGGAGGATGCCACCAGACCCGCCACCATATCCACGTTGCGCTGGTCGATCCATTCACGCACCGTATTGGCACCGACGTCTGCGCTGTTACGGTCGTCGGCGCTGAATACCACAATGGGCGAGCCATTAACGCTGCCGCCGAAGTCCTCAATCGCCATCTCAAGCGCTGCTAAGCCACCGGGGCCGGCCAGGTCGCGGTAGGTCCCCGACATATCGGCCAAGTAGCCAATCCGTACTTCGCCGTCACTGATCTCGGCCTGCGCTGTCGCTATTGCCATACTGGAGGCAGCTGCTACGGCAATGCTGGCAGCCAATGTTTTTTTCATCAACGTCATGTTCGTCTCCTGGCCCTTAAGCCTTTGTTGTTGTGTTGCGACGTAACCTGGTTATACCCCTAACATCGAATTGAGATGCTCCCGCCGCGCGGGCAGCTGTGCCGCGCTAATCTCTTCTACAATTTGGCCGTGATCCATCACAAAGTGGCGGTCGGCAAGCGGTGCGGCAAAGCGGAAATTCTGCTCTACCAGCACAATGGTCATTCCCTGGGCCTTGAGCAGTACCAATACCTCGCCAAGTTTTTGCACAATGACCGGTGCCAGCCCTTCGGTAATTTCATCCAGCAGCAAAAGGCGTGCGCCGGTACGTAAAATACGCGCCATGGCCAGCATCTGCTGCTCGCCGCCAGAAAGCCGCGTTCCCTGACTTTTGCGCCGTTCATACAAGTTGGGAAACATGGCGTAAATATCGTCCAGGCTCATGCCGCCCGAACTGACCGTGGGCGGCAGCAGCAGGTTTTCATGGACATCCAGGCTTGAGAAAATCCCCCGCTCTTCAGGGCAATAGCCAATACCCAGGCGAGGAATATGGTGTGGCTTCATCGCCAGCGTTTCCTGGCCATTAATGACGATAGAGCCAGTCCGCCGCCCTACCATGTTCATAATGGCCTTGAGCGTGGTGCTTCGCCCGGCGCCGTTGCGGCCTAACAGGGTGACAAGCTCGCCCTGCTTTACGTCAACATTCACCCCGTGAAGAATGTGCGATTCGCCATAAAAGGCGTGTAGGTCTTTTATCCTAAGTATCTCGCGCGACTGCGCGTGGGTGCTGGGTGTGGTGGCTTGCGTATCAATGGCTGCGGCATCGGCAATACTCATGCGCTGGCCCTCTCTTGTTCAGCGGCGTCACTGCCCATATACGCCTCACGCACCAGTGGATTACGCGACACACTTTGATAATCGCCTTCGGCAAGTACAGCGCCTCGGGCAAGCACCGTGATTTGATCGCACAGGCGGCTCACCACGCTCAGATTGTGCTCGACCATAAGGACCGTCCGCCCTTTGGAAACGCGTTTGATCAGCGCCACGATGCGGTCAACGTCTTCAGCGCCCATGCCCTGGGTTGGCTCATCCAGCAGCATCATCACAGGGTCTAGCGCCAGCGTCGTCGCGACTTCCAGCGCCCGTTTGCGCCCGTAGGGCATCTCCACCGTTAACGTGTCGGCATACTCGCGCAGCCCCACTTCTTCAAGCAGTGCCAAGGCACGCTCGTTAAGGTGATCCAGGGATTTTTCCGATTTCCAGAAATGAAAGGATGTGCCGAGCTGGCGCTGAAGCGCAACGCGTACGTTCTCAAGCGCCGTCATATGGGCAAACACCGCAGAAATCTGAAATGAACGCACTAAACCCAGCCGGGCAATCTGGTTGGATTTAAGCGCGGTAATCGGTTTACCGCGATACAGAATCTCGCCCCGCGTGGGGGGAAGAAACTTGGTGAGTAAGTTAAATACGGTGGTCTTACCGGCACCGTTAGGCCCGATTAGGGCATGAATATGGCCTTCCTGAACGCTGAGATTAACGTTATCCACCGCCGTAAAGCCACGGAACGCTTTTGTCAGCCCTCGCGTTTCGAGAACTGGCGCTTGGGAAGTGCTTGTTGTCGAAGTACTGTTTGCGGAAGTACTGTCTGCACTCATAGAGCAATAAGCCTCTTGTTGTTCTTATGCTGAGCGATTCTCGTGCTGACGTTTCACCAGCTCCTTACCGCTTTAATGAGGTAGGTTCGTTATTATTGTTAGCTGGTAATGCATCTTTACCTATACGTAAGGTTTAAGTGCAAACTAGCAACCTCTAGCAGGCAATTACAATTGCAACTTTGGTCTACAAAAAATAACGTCAAATGCCAATAAAACAATAAATGATTATTTTACATAGAGTTATAACATGTTATTAGACTATTGACCTAGGCAATGACTTCTTTACGTTAACGTAAACTTGTTTTAGCCTCATCAGCAGTGTTCCATAGGAACAGCCCCTTTTGAAGAGAATTAAACCCATGAGCAAAACCTACTCGATCAGTGAACTGGCCAGCGAGTTTGACGTCACCACCCGTAGCATTCGGTTTTACGAAGATCAGGAACTGCTTCACCCGGCACGACGGGGCCAAACACGCATTTACAGCAGTAAGGATCGAGTACGGCTTAAATTGACCCTACGGGGCAAACGGCTGGGGCTTTCACTAGCAGAGATCCGAGAATTATTTGAGCTTTGGGATGAGACCCGCAGCGGTAGTGAAAAACAGCTGCAGCTTATGTTGAACAAGATCGGCGAGCGCCGGGCAGCGCTTGAACAGCAGATGAAAGATATCACCATGGTACAGCTGGAGCTTGAAAGTGCCGAGATTCGCTGCCGCCAGGCGCTTGAGGAGTTACACGAAAAACAAGCCGATGAAGAACGCAATCAGGCTTCATCGTCTACTTAAGATTTAGTGGCGCCTCATTACCTGCCCAACAATCTTTTCAATAAACGTTTCTAACCAACAATTTCTAATAAACAGGTGATTGACCATGCATTCTCTCTACTCAGAACTGAATTTCGGTCTTGATGACGAAATGAACATGCTGCGCGAGCAGGTCAATGCCTTCGCCGCCAACGAAATTGCCCCGCGCGCCGCGGAAATCGACCGCAATAATGAATTCCCCAACGACTTATGGAAGAAATTTGGCGACATGGGCCTTTTAGGCATCACGGTGTCTGAAGAGGATGGCGGCAGCGGCATGGGCTACCTTGCCCACTGTATCGCCATGGAAGAAATCTCCCGGGCGAGCGCCTCTGTCGCGCTGTCTTACGGCGCGCACTCCAACTTGTGTGTGAACCAGATCAAGCGCAACGCCTCCGCCGAACAGAAGGCCAAGTATCTGCCCAAACTGATCAGTGGCGAGCACGTCGGCGCGCTAGCCATGTCCGAACCCGGCGCTGGCTCCGATGTAGTCTCCATGCAGCTGCGGGCTAAAAAAGTCGGCGATAACTACATTTTAAACGGCAACAAAATGTGGATCACCAACGGCCCCGATGCCGATGTGCTGGTGGTCTACGCCAAGACGGATCCAGATGCTGGCTCCAAAGGTATTACCACTTTCTTGATCGAAAAAGGCATGCCGGGGTTTTCCACGGCGCAGAAGCTCGACAAGCTGGGCATGCGCGGCTCCAACACCTGCGAGCTGGTGTTTCAGGATTGCGAGGTCCCCGCTGAAAACGTGCTGGGCGAAGAAGGCAAAGGTGTGCGCGTATTGATGAGCGGGCTGGACTACGAACGCACCGTGCTGGCTGCCGGGCCGGTCGGCATTATGCAGGCCGCTATGGATGTCGTAATGCCGTATATCCATGAGCGCAAACAGTTTAATCAGTCGATTGGCGAGTTCCAGCTGGTGCAGGGCAAAGTCGCGGATATGTACACCACGCTGAACGCCTGCCGCGCCTACCTGTATGCCGTCGCGGCCGCGTGTGATCGCGACCAGACCTCGCGCAAGGATGCCGCTGGCGTCATTCTCTACTGTGCCGAGAAAGCCACCCAGGTAGCGCTCGATTCCATTCAGTTGTTGGGCGGTAACGGTTATATCAACGAATACCCCACCGGGCGCCTGCTGCGCGATGCGAAGCTGTATGAAATCGGCGCGGGCACCAGTGAAATTCGGCGGATGTTGATTGGCCGCGAACTCTTCACCGAAAGCCAGTAGAGGCGCGCCATGAGCATTCTCAGCACTCAGATTAATCCGCGTAGCGAGCTCTTCCAGACCAATGAGCAGTCGATGCGTGGCGTGGTTACCCAGCTACATGAACTCACCGCCGCCGTTGCCCAGGGCGGCGGCACCAAATCTCGTGAGCGTCATGAGCGCCGTGGCAAGCTGTTTGTGCGTGACCGCATCGATCACCTGATTGACGAAGGCTCACCCTTTTTAGAATTTTCAGCGCTTGCCGCCCACAAGGTCTATGAAAGCGACGTACCGGCCGCCGGTGTGGTAACCGGCATTGGGCGCGTTTCGGGCGTTGAATGCGTCATTGTGGCCAACGATGCCACTGTGAAAGGCGGCACCTACTTTCCGCTGACGGTCAAAAAACATATTCGCGCCCAGGAAATCGCCCGCAAGCATCGCCTGCCGTGCCTTTATCTGGTCGACTCCGGCGGTGCCTTTCTACCCCGTCAGGATGAAGTCTTCCCTGACCGCGACCACTTCGGGCGCATTTTCTATAACCAGGCCACCCTGTCGGCCGAAGGCATCCCGCAAATTGCCGTGGTGATGGGCTCTTGTACGGCAGGCGGCGCGTATGTGCCCGCCATGGCCGATGAATCGATCATCGTTAAAGAGCAAGGCACTATCTTTCTGGGTGGCCCGCCGCTGGTCAAAGCGGCCACCGGTGAAAGCATCAGTGCCGAGGCGTTGGGCGGCGCTGATGTGCATGCCAAAGTCAGCGGCGTGGCCGACCATTATGCCGAAAACGATATGCATGCCCTGCAGCTTGCCCGCGCCTGTGTCTCGCGCCTGAACTGGCAAAAGCGCGGCAAGCTTGCCATGCAGGCGCCCGAGCCGCCCAAGCTCGACCCGTTGGAGCTTTACGGCATTGTGGGCACCGACCTTAAAAAGCCCTTTGATGTTCGCGAAGTTATCGGGCGCATCGTCGACGGCTCTGATTTTGATGAATTCAAACGCTACTACGGCGACACCTTAGTCACCGGATTTGCGCATATCCATGGCCACCCAGTAGGTATTGTGGCCAATAACGGCGTGCTGTTTTCAGAGAGCGCCGTCAAAGGCGCCCACTTTATTGAGCTGTGCGCCCAGCGCAAGATTCCGTTGGTTTTCCTGCAGAACATCACCGGCTTTATGGTGGGCTCCAGGTACGAGCACGAAGGCATCGCCAAGCATGGCGCCAAGCTGGTCACCGCCGTGGCGTGTGCCAAGGTGCCCAAGTTCACCGTGCTGATTGGCGGAAGCTTCGGGGCGGGCAACTACGGTATGTGCGGCCGCGCTTATGACCCTAACCTGCTATTCATGTGGCCCAACGCGCGTATTTCCGTGATGGGTGGCGAGCAGGCCGCCGGCGTACTGGCCCAGGTTAAGCGCGAGCAGTATGAGCGCGAAGGCAGCGAATGGACTAAAGAGGCCGAAGAGGCGTTCAAGCAGCCAACCCGCGAACAGTATGAGCACCAGGGCCACCCTTACTACGCCAGTGCCCGGCTCTGGGATGACGGCGTGATCGACCCGCTACAAACCCGTGATGTGCTGGGTTTAGCGCTGGCCGCGGCCATGAATGCTGAGATTGAAGAGACACGCTTCGGCGTGTTCCGGATGTAAGGGGCCTATCATGACGAATTCAACGTTAACCATAGATGCAGGTGTTGCCCGCTTAACCCTTAATCGCCCGGACGTTCACAACGCCTTTGATGACCAGCTAATTGCCGAGCTGAACGCACACCTCGACAAGCTTCAGCCGCTGATTAAAAGCGGTGAGGTACGCGTGGTGGTGCTGGGCTCTGAAGGCAACAGCTTCTCAGCGGGCGCGGATTTGAACTGGATGAAGCGCATGGTCGACTACGACGTTGACGACAATCTGGCCGATTCGCGCAAACTCGCCGCCCTAATGCACAGCCTGGATACGCTGCCCTGCCCCACGCTGTGCCGGGTTCAAGGTGCAGCCTTTGGCGGCGCCGTAGGTTTGGCCGCCTGCTGCGATATCGTTATTGCTTCCGATAAAGCCCGGTTCTGCCTTTCAGAAGTCAAAATTGGCCTCTCGCCTGCAGTCATCAGCCCCTATGTGCAGCGTGCACTCGGCGCGCGCCAGATGCGCCGCTACGCGTTGAGCGCTGAAGTCATCGATGCGTCTACGGCGCTCAGCCTGGGCCTGGCCCATCAGGTCGTTGAACACAGCGCACTGGATAGCGCGGTAGATGCCATGCTGGAAACGTTGCTCGCTGGTTCACCGCAGGCACAGCAGGCTACCAAAGCGCTGCTCCAAACGGTCAGCCAGTCGCCTGATTCTGACGCCACGCGCGAACAAACCTGCCAGGTAATCGCCAAACTGCGGGTTAGTGAGGAAGGCCAGGAAGGTCTGGCTGGATTTTTTGAAAAGCGTCGCCCCGCCTGGGCTGAAACGCCTCTATCCGGCAATGCCAAGGAGCGCCGCTCATGAGCCATCTAACGTCGTCTGAATCTAACCTGCGTACCACGCATTTTGACACGCTGCTGATCGCCAACCGCGGTGAAATTGCCTGTCGGGTAATGCGCACCGCACGCCGTATGGGGCTTAAAACCGTTGCCGTGTATTCCGATGCCGACGCCAACGCCCGCCACGTGCGCGAAGCCGATGAAGCCATTCGTATTGGCCCCGCCGCTGCGCGGGAAAGCTATTTGAATATCGAGGCGGTGATTGACGCCGCCAAGAGCACCGGAAGTGGCGCCATCCACCCTGGCTACGGCTTTCTTTCGGAAAACGGTGCGTTTGTAAAAGCGCTCGAAGAAGCGGGCATTACCTTTATCGGACCGCCCGCGTCAGCCATTGCTGCCATGGGGGATAAATCGGCCGCCAAAGCGCGCATGGCTAATGCCGATGTGCCGCTGGTGCCAGGCTACCACGGCGATAACCAGGATGATGACCTGCTCCGGGCCGAGGCCGATAACATCGGTTACCCAGTCATGCTCAAAGCCAGCGCCGGTGGTGGCGGCAAAGGCATGCGCGTGGTCGAAAATAGCGAGGCCTTTCAGGCGGCGTTGGAAGGCTGTCGCCGCGAGTCTAAAGCCGCCTTCGGCGATGATCGTATGCTGATTGAAAAATACCTGGTCCAGCCACGTCACGTGGAAGTACAGGTGTTTTGTGATCACCAAGGCCACGGCGTGTACCTGTTCGAGCGCGACTGCAGTGTTCAGCGCCGCCACCAAAAAGTCCTCGAAGAAGCCCCCGCCCCGGGCATGACGCCGGAACTACGTGCGGCGATGGGTAATGCAGCCGTACGTGCCGCTCAGGAAATTGGCTACGTGGGCGCGGGCACGGTTGAGTTTCTATTGGATGCTTCGCCAGGCCAAGGCGAGGCGTTCTACTTTATGGAGATGAACACCCGCCTGCAGGTCGAGCACCCGGTGACCGAAATGATCACCGGCCAGGATCTGGTCGAGTGGCAGCTGCGGGTGGCAATGGGTGAATCGCTGCCTAACACACAGGAAGATTTAACGATCACCGGGCATAGCTTTGAAGCACGGCTTTATGCCGAAGACCCTGATCAGGACTTTTTACCCGCCACGGGCACGCTTACTCGCTTTGCGCTCGATTTAGCGGGTACCGACCTGAAAGCCGAGCAGGTGCGTCTGGATAGCGGTGTGGAAAGCGGTGATACGGTTTCCATGCACTACGACCCCATGCTTGCCAAGCTGATTGTGCATGGCAGTGACCGGGATGCCGCCCTGGCTACGCTTAACCGTGCGCTAGCGGCCCTCGACATACAGGGCGTGGTCACCAACCGGGCTTTTTTGCAGCGCCTGGCGACTCACCCCGCGTTTAAGAACGTAGAGCTGGATACGCGGTTTATCGAGCGCCACGAGGCCACCCTGTTTGCCGCGCACCACTATCAGTCTGAAGAGTATGCCAGCGCCGCGTTACTGGCGTTACATCAGCTGGCCCAGGAGTGCGAAAGCAACTCGCCCTGGGATCGCCACGATGGGTTTCGGCTTAACGCGCCGCGCACGGTGCGTATTGCCTTGCATGATCCCAAGCATTCTCAGGCATCGGAGGACGCAAGCCCTCTGGTGGTAGTAGAAGGCAAGCGACACCCGGGCGACTCAGAGTGGCACCTAACCATTAATGGGCAAACCTTTAGCGCCAGCCTTCAACCGCTTACCGGCAATGCCGTGGCGATTACTCTTAACGGACACCGCCGCCGCCTGCAGGCCCAGCGCGATGGCAATGTGTTAATCATGGTCGACCCGCAGGGCGAGACCCGCCTTTACTGGCAGCGCATCGATGCGATTGATCACGGCCAGCATGAAGTGCAGGCGAGCTTTACCGCCCCCATGCATGGCACGGTGGTAGCGCTATTGGTTGAAGCCGGTACGAGCGTTGAAAAAGGCATTCCCTTGATGGTCATGGAAGCCATGAAGATGGAACACACCATAACCGCGCCGACTACCGGCCGCGTGGAAGGTTTCCGCTTTCAGGCAGGCGATACCGTTAGCCAGGGCGATGTATTACTCGACTTCGCCCTTGGCGAATAAGGAGCTTTACCATGGCACTGCGCCCATCCAGCCTACCCCAGCGCGTACGCCTGTTCGAAATGGCCCCCAGAGACGGTCTGCAAAACGAGCCGGGGGCCATGGTGCCTACCGCAACTAAAATCGAGCTGATTCATCGGCTTGCCAATGCCGGTATCCGCCATATTGAAGCGGCAAGCTTTGTATCGCCCAAATGGGTGCCGCAAATGGGCGATGCGGCCGAGGTCATGCACGGCATTACCCGCACTCCCGGCGTGGTGTACTCGGCCCTTACCCCTAATCTCAAGGGGCTTGAAAATGCGCTGGCTGCAGGCGCCGATGAAGTCGCGGTATTTGGCGCGGCTTCGGAGGCGTTTTCGCAGAAGAACATCAACTGCTCGATTGCTGAATCCCTTGAGCGATTCGAGCCTGTGCTCAAGCGTGCCCAGGAAGCCAATGTGCGCGTGCGTGGCTACGTGTCCTGTGTGCTGGGCTGCCCTTATGAAGGCGATATTCCTGCTGAGAAAGTCGCTCAGGTAGCCAAGGCCCTTTATGACATGGGCTGCTATGAAATTTCCCTCGGCGACACCATCGGGGTGGGTACGCCGCTGGCGGCCAAACGAATGATTGAAGCCGTATCCGTGCAGGTGCCGATTGATCGGCTGGCAGCGCATTTTCACGATACCTACGGTATGGCTATAGCCAACCTTTACGCGGTCATGGAAGAAGGCATTAGCGTGATTGATGCCGCGACCGGCGGTTTGGGCGGATGCCCTTATGCCAAAGGTGCCTCCGGCAACGTCGCCACTGAAGACGTGCTCTACCTGCTGGAAGGTTTAGGTATTGAAACGGGGATTGATTTGCAAGCCGTGCTGGATACCGGCAACTGGATTACCCAGGCCCTGGGCCGCAAGCCGACCTCAAACGTTGCCCTGGCCAGAGGCGGACACTCAACCTAACGCCAATCAACGCGGCCTGTTCGATCAGACAATAAAAAATACGGAGAGACATTATGGCGCTACATGACCCCAGCCTATCTACCCAAGCCCTGCCCAGCTATGCCAGCAGTACCGCTGACAAACCGCTGATTGGCATGACTATCGGTGATAAATTTGACCAAATCGCCGCGCAGTATCCCGAAAATGACGCTCTGATTGTGCTGCACCAGAACATTCATTGGCGATATCGCGAGCTTCATGAAGAGGTGAACCGCTGCGCCCGCGCGTTGCTTGCCATTGGCGTGAAGTGTGGTGATCGGGTCGGTATGTGGGCGCCTAACTGCAGCGAGTGGACATTAACCCAGTTCGCCACAGCCAAAATCGGCGCTATTTTAGTCAACATCAACCCGGCCTACCGCACTCATGAGCTTGAGTATGCACTTAACCAATCCGGCGCGCGCTTTTTGGTCAGCGCGGATAGCTTTAAAAACTCTAACTATCGCGACATGCTCTATGAACTGGCGCCGGAGCTTAAAACCAGTACGGAAGGCGCGCTTAAATCGCTAAAGCTGCCCCAGCTTGAGTGCGTGATTAACTTAAGCGTCGACAAGCATCCCGGCATGTGGCGCTGGTCAGATTTGATGCTAGAGTCGGCCAAGGTTAGCCAAACCGACGTCAACGACCTGCAAAGCACGCTTCAGTTTGATGACCCGATTAATATTCAATACACCTCGGGCACCACCGGCTTTCCTAAAGGCGCCACGCTTTCTCACCACAATATTCTTAATAACGGCTTTTTTGTGGCTGAAAGCATGGGCTTTACCAGCGAAGATCGTCTGGTCATCCCGGTGCCGCTTTATCACTGCTTTGGCATGGTCATGGGCAATCTGGGCTGTATGACCCATGGCGCGGCGATGATTTATCCCGATGAAGGCTTTGACCCCGGTAAAGTACTCAAAGCCGTACACGAGCAAAAAGCCACTGCGCTTTATGGCGTGCCCACCATGTTTATCGCCGAGCTGGACCACCCCGAGTTTGCCAACACCAACCTCTCTTCACTGCGTACCGGCATCATGGCAGGCTCGATTTGCCCGGCCGAAATCATGAAACAAGTCATCAACAAGATGAACATGAAGGGCGTACAGATCGCCTACGGAATGACGGAAACCAGCCCGGTCTCTACCCAAACGGGTGCGAATGACACTATTGAAAAGCGGGTTTCCACCGTGGGCCGTACCCAGCCACACCTGGAAAGCAAAATCGTTGATCCCGGCAATGGTGCCATCTTACCTCGCGGTGAAATCGGCGAGCTGTGTACCCGGGGCTATAGCGTCATGCTTAAATACTGGAACAACGAGCAAGCTACGCGTGAGGCCATCGACGAATCCGGTTGGATGCATACCGGCGACCTGGCCACCATGGATGAAGAGGGTTATATCCAGATCGTAGGGCGCATTAAAGACATGGTGATTCGCGGGGGCGAGAACGTCTACCCCAAAGAAATCGAAGAGTTTCTGTATACCCACCCAGCGATTTCCGATGTGCAGGTCACCGGCGTGCCCGACAAAAAGTATGGTGAGGAGCTGGTTGCCTGGGTAAAACTCAACACCACGGCGGGAGAGATTAGCGGTGAAGATCTGCGTGAGTTCTGTAAAGGCAAGATCACCCACTTCAAGATCCCCCGCTACTTTAAATTCGTCGATGAATTTCCCATGACCGTGACGGGCAAAATCCAGAAATTCAAAATGCGCGAAATCTCGATTCAGGAATTGGGGTTGGGCGACGAGTCATCATTGTGACAATGTCTTTAGCGGCGCATTATCAGCAAGGGTTACGCGATGCCGAGGTGCTAGCGCAGATTCAACGCTATTACCCTGCGGGGCCTACTCTGCATCAGTTAGCACCGCTGGACCAACTTCATATAGGCGGCGTAACGGCCTCCGCCCGGCTGCTCGCCCTGCTGGACCCAGCCCTTCATCTACGGGTATTGGATATTGGCGCGGGGCTGGGAGGATTAATGCGCCAAGGTTCGGCGTTAGGTTTTCAAATGACCGGCCTGGACATCACCCACCGCTTTAACGCACTTAATAAAACGCTTAGCACACTGGCATCTTCTCAGAGCGCCTCGCTAAATTGGGTAACCGGTGATGCTTGCGCCCTTCCCTTTGCCGATAACAGCTTTGATGCGCTTGTGTTTCAGCACAGCCTGTTGAACATGCCCAACGTTAACGAGGCACTTACCGAGAGCTACCGCGTACTGCGCCCCGGTGGGCAGTTGGTAATGCACGAAGTCGTTAGCGGCCAAAATGCAGAAGCCTTGCGCTACCCTGTTCCCTGGGCGGCAACGCCCGTTCACTCCTGTCTGCTTAGCCATGAAACGCTCATTGAGCAATTAAGCTGCTGTGGTTTTATTGTCGAGCATAACGTTGACTGGAGTGATAGAGCGCTTGAGTGGCGTGAACGCCAGAGAATAAAGGAGCAAACGACCCAGGCATCTGTCTTGTCCCCCCAATGGGTCTTTGGTGAGCGCTTTATGGAAATGGGCAAAAATCTGGTGTTTAACCTCCAAAACCGCGCAATTAATTTGGTAGAAGTTAAAGCCTCTTGCTATGCTGGTTAGGCTTTGTACGAAAACTGCTTGCGCTCGACCATACGGCGTTAAAAATCAGCTCAAAATACTCATTTACTCATGTAAACTCCGTTTTTTCGCTGATTTTTGCCTTGTCTGGCCTTCGCTCAGCGTCTTTTCGTACAAACCCCAAGATAACAATCAAGACCAAGGATGAGGAACATCAATGAAACGCTTGGCTGGGGTACTCCTGTACAGCGTTGTTGGTTCAACCCTACCTTTACTCACCGCTGCCGCCAATGACACGTTGCCGGTGATCGCGTATGCCTCACCCAACAGTGAACTCCTGCAACTGGACAATGGTGTGGTGCTGGAAGGCAGCGACTTAAGCAGCCTGGACACCTACACATCAGGCTTTCGAGTAACCGCTGGTTTTAGCCCTTGGCAACTCCCTCAATTGGACCTTGGCGCTGAAATCGCCTACCGCGAAAGCGAAGAAGTTCCGATTGCCTCCAGCATGTCACCAATGATTATGGATACGCTTAGTTTAGGCGGTGCCATTGTAGCGGGCGTACGTATGGGCGCTTTTAGCATGTACGCTAAATCTGGCCTGACCGAGTGGCGCGGCGACACCCATGAGCTTCAGGGTGCAGACGAAGGCGGCACCGCCTGGCTTCAAGGCTTTGGCGCCACCATGACGCTTAACCAGATGGTCACGCGCTTGGAATATGAGCGCGTAGATGCGCCGACGCTAAGCCATCTCAATCAACTCAGCGCCTCGCTGCATTTGCCGTTTTAGTCGTTACCTCTCAGTACGTTTGCGTTATTAACCTACCGCTGGTCTTCTACAGGTGCTGTCCAAATCGGCACATCCTCACGTTTGGGTTCTTGCCAGTCCTGCTGCATCGCGCTATTAAGTGACTCCTCCAGTTTCATAAATAGCTCACCATAACGCGGGCTAAAGCTGATGCCGCCTTCGATCTCTTTCCAAGCCTCAAACAGTTCGTCTTCATGGGCTTCTTCAACTTGACTTCTTCGCCAACCAATATATTGTACTAGTACGCTAGTACGGCATTCAACCATTGGTGCGCGCATGTCTATATCCAGTTCTACCGATGATGTTTACCAAACTGAATTGATTAATTTCCTTGTGGCCATTCATAGCTCTGAGGCCATGAATGAAGCACTTGAAAGCCTTCTGACGCCTGCAGAGTACCAGGAAATCAGCAAACGCCTGCAGATTTTTAATTTACTGCGTGATGGCGTACCACACCGCAAAATTGCTGAATTGCTGGGAGTCGGCATTGCGACGGTTTCTCGCGGCTCGCGCGCGCTAGGCACTTCTCACTCATTACTGGATCGCTGAATCATGACTATCCACGCTCAATCAGATGCTGGCCCGCGTCCGTTTACTCTGTCGCGTAAGCCCCACTACGTCACGCTTGCCGCAGACTGTGACTTTTTTGGCCTATTCAAAAAAATAGAGAAGCAGTTCGATACCTGTTACATGCTTGAATCGCTGGGTGAAGACAGCCACATCGCCCGTCATTCAATCATTGGATTTGATCCTGAATATACCATTTACGCGAATGGCCAAACGCTGACCATCGAGGATCGTGCAGGCAAGGCCGAGCACTACCCAAGCGATAATCCTTATGAATTACTGCGCAGCCTGATCCCGCAAAATATTATTTCGCGAAAATATGCCGGTGGGCTAAGCGGCTATTTAGGCTACGATGCGATGCAGTACTTTGAGCCTACGCTTTCTTTAAAAGCCAATGATGACTTCGATACGTTTCGCTTTGGGCTTTATAAAGATGGGCTTATCCTCGATAAGATGACCGGCGAGGTAACCTACTTCTATTACGACCATAGCCGCTCTGATTTCCTGCAAACGCTTATCGACGCTGAGGATATCGAGAGCGACGACCTGAAAATTACCGCGCTTGGCGACACCATGAGCCAAGCAGAACACGCCGCAGCGGTCGCCAAGGTCAAGCAGGATATTATCGACGGCAAGGTGTTCCAGTGTGAAGTCGGGTTTAAAAAGCGCTTTCGTATCGAGGGCGATACGGTCGCTCTGTACGACCAGCTGCGCACGATTAACCCTTCTCCTCAGATGTACTACATGAAGTTTGGTGATCAGAAGCTGGTCGGTGCAAGTCCCGAGCTTCTCTTCCGCTTGCGCCAGGGTGAAATGGAAACTTTCCCGCTGGCAGGCACCACCACCCGAGGCCAAACGCCCCAGGAAGATACTCAGCTGGCCCGTACCCTGCTTAACGATCCTAAAGAGATTGCCGAGCACAATATGATCGTTGATCTACATCGCAATGATATTGGCCGGGTTGCCCAGTTTGGCACCGTAAAAGTGCGCAGCCTGATGGACATTAAGCGCTTTAGCCATGTTCAGCATATTTCCAGCGAAATCGTCGGCATTATTGCCGAGGGCGAAGACATGTTTAGCGCCTTGGCCAGCAACTTCCCTGCGGGCACGCTTACCGGTGCGCCCAAAATTGAAGCCATGAAAATTATCGATGACCTGGAAAACGATGGCCGAGGCCCTTACGGCGGCGCGGTTGGCCAGTTTTCGTTTAACGGTGACTGCACTTTTGCGATCCCGATTCGCACCGTGTTTGTCAACGGCGAGCGGGCCTATGTGCAGACCTGTGGTGGCAACGTGTTTGATAGTAACGCCGCCGATGAGTATGAAGAAATACGCCGTAAATTTGCCGGCACGCGTAAAGCCTTAGCCCCCTTTATGGATTCGGAGAGCCTGGCATGAAAGTGTTAATCATCGATAACTACGATTCGTTCACCTACAACCTGTACCAATTTATTGGCGAGATTCTCACCACAGAAAAAAACCGTGGCGCGGTCAATGATTTTGAGATTGTGGTAAAGCGCAACGACCAGATTCAATTTACCGATATTGTGGCGATGGCGCCGGACCGTATTATTATTTCGCCGGGGCCTGGCTCGCCAGACGACCCACGCTACTTCGGCGTCTGCGCAGAGGTCATCAAAGAGCTGGGGAAGACCACTCCGCTGTTAGGTGTCTGCCTCGGGATGCAGGGAATTGTTCATGTGTTTGGCGGCCAAGTGGTGAAAGCACCGCTTCCCATGCACGGCAAGATCAGCCCCGTTACGCATACCCAGCAGTCGGTATTTAAAGGCGTGCCGGACCAGCTTGAGGTGATGCGCTACCACTCGCTAATTGCTGATGCAGGCTCGTTACCCGAGTGCCTGGAAGTGACCGCTGCGGTGGGTAGTCTGGAGGCGATCCACTTTGAACAGCGAGAGCACTGGGAAGCCACTGGGGAGTTCGAGCTGATGGGCGTCAAGCACCGCGACTATCCGATCCACGGCATTCAGTTTCACCCCGAATCCTTTGCCACCGAAGGGGGTAAAGAACTGATTGCCAACTTCTTGCTGGCATAATTCATCTTAAAACACGCCACAAAAAAAGCGGGAGGCCGTTTAATGACGTCTCCCGCTTTTTAATGTTGGCGAGAGGTTTAACGCCCCTTACCTTCATCGCCTAATGTAAATGAGGGCGGATCACTGGCTGGAAAGGTGTCATCAACCGTGTCGTCCACCCCTCCTTCCGTCCAGTCGCCATTGACGTTATCAGCCGAGTAAACCGTGTAGTTTTCAGCCAGTGTCCACTGACCATCACACTCTTTCAGGTCATGCCGTTCGACCCAGATACGGCTTCCCCCTGCCTTGAGTATCTCAACTTTTGTTTCAGCACTGTCATCTGAAACCGTGCCTAGCGCACTACCGTCCTGGGTATAAACGGTGGCATCTTGAAGATTATGCTCTGCCATCATAAGGTCCTCCAATGATATCCAAGTATCAATACCTTAGTTGGCACTTTCACGAAGGGACAAGGTATTTTCAGCAACTTTACCTTATCGCAATTTTTTGATTCCCAAGTCTCCTTCACTTATTTTGAATGTTTCCTGGCTAATCCATGCAAGCGCTTAAAAAGCCTAGCGTTTCGTTTTGGGACGCGGCGCCTTTCCTCGCGCGGCAGGTTTACCTGCCCCGGGCTGCCCTTTACCAAAAGACTTACTACTACGCTTGCCTTGGGCTGCAGGTTTGCCCCCTGCTGCGGTTTTTGCGTTAGGGTGCGCTTTGGAAGTACCGGGCTTGCCCTTGGTGTTTGAGCGCGTTTTACTGCCCGCCGCTTTGCCAGCACTAGCGGATTTTGCCCCCGCTCCCGGTTTTCCCTTACGTGGACGTTGCCCAGTAGGTGCCCGAGGCTTGCCTTTCGGCTTAGCCGGCGCTGCACTACCGTCAGCGCTCTCCGTCAGGGCAACGATGGTCTCCACCTCTTTGGGTGTTAAATCACGCCAGTCACCCAGTGCCAACCCCTTCAAAGACACATTCATGATCCGCGTGCGTATTAATTGGGTAACGTCATAACCGAAGTATTCGCACATCCGGCGTATCTGGCGATTTAACCCCTGCACTAGCGTGACAGTGAACACAAAAGTGGACACTTTCTTCACTTGGCACTTCTTGGTGACCTGGCCAAGAATCGGCACCCCCTTTTGCATCCCCTCAACAAATTCCTCCGTAATCGGCTTATTAACCGTTACCTGGTACTCTTTTTCGTGATTGTTGTTGGCACGGAGAATTTTATTAACCAGATCCCCATTATTGGTTAAAAAGATCAGCCCTTGGGAGTCTTTATCCAGCCGACCAATGGGGAAAATACGTGCTCCATGCTTTACAAACTCAACAATATTGTCTTTTTCACTCGATTCAGTCGTGCTCACAATACCGACAGGCTTATTGAGCGCAATCAGAATAAAGTCCTCTTCCTCCTGGGGCTCAATTTCCTGACCGTTCACCTTTACACGGTCACCAGCCATTACCTGGTCACCGGTTGTCGCACGACGGCCGTTGATCCAGACATTGCCCTGCTCTACATAGCGGTCTGCCTCACGGCGCGAGCAAAGGCCGCTTTCACTAATATATTTATTGATTCGAGTCGATTTTCGTAATGACATAACACGCCGTAAGGCTAAAAGTGGATAAAAGCGCCGCTAGAAAGAGGAGCCAGGCTGTTCTAGAAAGGCGATTTCTTCATCGCTGGACGCTCTCCCCAATAGCATATTGCGATGAGGGTAACGACCAAAGCGGTCAATAATCGCCTTATGACGAACTTCAAAATCAAGATTGTTTTCAAGCCCAGACTGGTCGAACAGCACCATTGCCTGGGCATGAATCGTTTTCGATTCACTATGCATATAGGGCATATATAAAAAGCTGCGCTCTTCAGGCGTTAACGCCATGTCGGCACCTGCTGCCACGGCTTCCTGGGCGAGAGCAAGCGCGAGCGCATCAAACGCAAACGCGCGGGCATTATCGCGGTACATATTGCGCGAAAACTGATCAAGCACAATAATTTCGGCCAGGCGCCCCTGCGGTGTATCCCGCCATGTATAACATTCGCACTGGGCAACATGGCCGTGCAGCTCTCCAAAACGCGCCATGATAACGGCGTCCATCTCGGCGTCTTTCTTAAACCACTGCGCCGGGGTTAGTTCATTAAACCAGAACTGCAACACCGCTTGAGCATCCAAATTCATTGCCGCCTCCTGAGAACATACATAAATGCCGCCAGCCGTACTGGCGGTATACGCATTTCTAATGTTGCCGCTAATTAACCCGTATTGCGCAGCCCCGCCGAGATACCTGCCATGGTCACCATTAACGCCCGGGAAAGGTCGCCGCTGATTGCACCATCGGCGTCGCGGTTACGCTGTAAAAGCTCAGCCTGCAACCCGTGCAGCGGGTCAATGTAGGGGTTACGCACATCAATGGCCTGGCGGATCAGTGGCGTCTTCTCAAGCAACTCATCCTGCTCGAGTATTTCCAGCACCACGTTTTCCAACCGCTCAAAACGCTCGCGAAGCTTTTTGCCCAGGGCTTTTAAGGATGGCTCATCCACTAGCCGGTGCTCATAGTAAGCCGCAATGGCCACATCAGCTTTGGCCAGTAACATTTCCAACATATCCAGATAAGTGCCAAAAAATGGCCATTGATCGCGCATGTCCTGGAGCAGCTCGCGTCCGCCGGGCTCTTCCAGGCGCTGCAGGAACGCTTCACCGCTGCCTAGCCATGCGGGCAGCATTAGGCGAATTTGGGTCCAGGCGAAAATCCACGGAATCGCACGCAGCGTTTCAACGCCACCGTCCTGGCGCCGCTTGGTGGGGCGTGACCCCAGCGGCAACCTACCGAGTGCCCCTTCTGGCGTTACCGCACGGAAGTAAGGCACAAAGTCAGGGTCCTCGCGCACCACGCCCACGTAACCGACGTGCGCAATGTGGGCGAGCTTATCCATCTCTTCGCGCCAGCGGGGGTCAGGCGCCGGTGGCGGTAGCAAGGTGGCTTCAAGCACCGCGCAAGCGTAAATTTCCATTGACCGCAGCGCGATATCCGGCTGGCCAAACTTGAAGCGAATCATTTCCCCCTGCTCGGTCACCCGCAAACTGCCGTTTACCGAGCCCGGCGGCTGCGACAAGATCGCTGCGTGAGCGGGGCCGCCCCCACGGCCGACGGTGCCGCCGCGGCCGTGGAACAGGGTCAGGTCAACACCGTGCTTTTCACACACATTCACCAGCGCTTCCTGAGCCCGATACTGCGCCCAGGCCGCCGCCAGTTGCCCGGCATCCTTGGCAGAGTCGGAGTAGCCGATCATGATTTCCTGACGGTCATTAATCAGTGCTCGGTAACCAGGCAGCGACAGGAGCTGTTCGATAACCGCACCCGCGTGATCCAGGTCGTTGAGGGTTTCAAACAGGGGTGCAATGGGCAGCGTGACTTGGCCACCCACCTCTTTCATTAACAGCGCAACGGTCAACACATCTGACGGTTCGCCCGCCATGGAAATAATGTAGGTACCCAGTGCCTCTGAATGCTCCTGGGCGATGACCTTAAAGGTATCCAGCACTTCACGACACTCGGCAGAACACTCCCAACGGCGTGGGATCAGGGGTCGGCTAGACGCCAGCTCTTCCAGTAGGAATGCCTGGCGCTGAGCTTCGTTCCACTCCTGGTAGTGTCCCAGGCCTAATGTGCTGGTGAGTTCTTCGATCACTTGGGCGTGGCGGCTGGCTTCTTGACGTAAATCCAGCTTGGTCAGCGTGACTCCAAACACGGCGACACGGCGCAGCGTATCGAGCAAGGCACCATTGGCAATGGTGTCCAAACCCACATCGCATAAAGAGCGGTAGCAGGCCAGCAGCGGCGCATAAAGTTGGTCGCGGGTTTCAATAATCGGCCCGCCGTCGTAATTGCGGCCATCCAGCTTCGCCTTGGCCCAGTCCCGGGTTGCTTCCACCTTGGCTAAAAGGCGTTTAAGCAGTTCGCGATACGGCTCGGCGACATCTCCCACTTCTGCTTTAAGTGCGCTATTGGCTTTCCACATGGAAAGCTCGGTTTTAAGCTGTTCCAGGTCGCGCAGGTAAAGGTCTGCGGCCATCCAGCGCCCCAGAAGAAGCACTTCCCGGGTGATCCGTGAAGTAACATTAGGGTTGCCGTCCCGGTCGCCTCCCATCCATGAAGCATAGCGAATGGGTGCGGCATCCAGCGGAAGGCGCTCACCGGCAGTATCCAGCAGTAAATTATCCAGATCACGATGGAAGTCAGGCACGGCTTGCCATAGCGAGTTCTCGATAACCGCAAACCCCCATTTGGCTTCATCAACCGGGGTTGGCCGCTCATGGCGAATTTCATCGGTATGCCATGCCTGGCTAATCAATTCTTCTAACCGCCCGTGCGCGCGCTTACCACGCTCTGGATAGTCTCCAGAACCTTCGATGGCGGTTAGGCACTCATCAATTGCGTCGTATTTTTGGATTAGCGTACGGCGAATAACTTCTGTCGGATGGGCAGTAAGCACCAGCTCCACCCGCATATTGGCGAGTGTTTCGACCAGCTTACGCGGTGAATTACCCGCCAGTTGGGCCCGCTCAAGCAGTCCGTTGAGGGTCGGCTGGGTGCCGGGTTTGTAGTCTTCTACACGGCGAAAACGTGCGCGATAGTGCTGCTCGGCAATATTGGCAAGATTCAAGAACTGGTTAAAAGCACGCGTAACAGGTAGCAGGTCACGCTCAGGTAACTGGCGTAAATACTCAATAAGTGCGCGCTGCTGGAGTGAGTCACCTTGACGACCTTGCTTGGCATGCGCTCGGATCGTCTCAATTTTATCTACAAATGCCTGTCCCAGGTCGTCCGCTATGGTGCGTCCCAGGCTATCTCCTAAAATGCGTACGTTATCGCGCAGCGATTCGTGCAGGTCGTGACTCATTGGCAAGGCCTCCTAGCGGGGTCGCGTCATTATTAATGATCAATTTATGCTTTATTCTTGATGTTTAGCCGCCTGCCAGTGAGCTTCCATCTCGTCCAGCGAGGCTTCCGTTATCGGTCGATGGGCCGCGTTTAAGGCATGCTCAACATAGCGAAAACGGCGTTCAAATTTACGATTGGTGCCACGCAAGCACTGTTCAGGATCAGCACCCAGGCTACGGGCTAAATTGGTTACCGCAAACAATAAATCACCTACTTCTTCCTGAGCATGGCGTGTATCCCCTGTCGCCAGTGCTTCTTCTACCTCATCCAGCTCTTCACGGATTTTATCCAGAACGCCCTGCGTATCGGGCCAATCAAAACCTGCCCGGGCCGCGCGCTTTGAAAGCTTGTTCGCACGGCTTAACGCGGGCAACGTACAAGGCACGTCATCAAGTACCGAAGGCGCCTCAATGACACGTTGGGCGCGCTCTTCCGCCTTAAGTGACTCCCAGCGCTGATTAATCTGTTGGGTCTGTAGCGCTTCAGCGCTAACACCTGGCGGCCTACGCGAGCCAAGCGTACCCTCCGGAAACACATGCGGGTGCCTGCGCAGCATTTTAGCCGTCAACGTATGTACGATATCGTGAAAATCAAAGCGCTGCTCTTCTGCACCAAACTGAGCGTAATAGATGACTTGAAAGAGTAAATCGCCAAGCTCCCCCGGCAGCTCATCAAAGGCGCGCCGCTCAATGGCATCGGCAACCTCGTAGGCTTCTTCCAGCGTATGGGGAACGATACTGTCCCAGCCTTGCTTAATATCCCACGGGCACCCTTGCTCGGGGTCGCGCAGTACCTGCATTAATGTCAGCAGGTCATCCAGATCATAGCGCATCAAGCCGCTCCATATTAGGCACCTTTTTCAGGGTCTGCGTTTCGCAGGCGGCGCACTTCGGTCACATTGGGCAGTTGCTGAATACGTGAGAAGAGCCGCCCCAAAGATTCAAGTCCATCCACTTCTAACGTAATCCTCAGGCGAGCGATGCCTTCGTTGGTATCCGTTAGCGTATTCACCGCCAGCACATTGACTTTCTCATTGCCTAGAAGGCCCGTCACATCGCGCAGTAGGCCCGAGCGGTCCCAGGCCTGGATTTCGATAGTGACCGGATAACGCGTATGGGCGCGCTCGCCCCACTCTACTTCGATGATACGTTGGGGCTCTTCCATACGCAGTTGGAGGATATTGTTGCAGTCCTGACGGTGTACGGTAACCCCTCGCCCTTGGGTGATAAACCCCACAATCGGCTCACCCGGAACGGGGCGGCAGCAGTTAGCCATGCTGGTTTTAAGATTGCCCACGCCAAGCACGGTAATGTCACTTTTAGAGGGCTTGCTCGGCTGTTTGCGCGGTTTGGCAAGTAAACGTTCCAGCTGTTCCTGATCGTCAGTCTCGCCAAATAACTGCTGGGCCTGGTGTAGTACCTGCCCAATACGCAGGTCGCCTGCCCCGATAGCGGCATACATATCATCAGCGTTTTGATAATTAACCGCGTCGGCCAATTTGGGGAGATCCAACTGGTCGACATCAAGACGGCGCATTTCTCGCTCAAAAAGTACCCGGCCCTCTTCCAGGTTTTGGCCTCTGGCCTGATGCTTAAACCATGCCTGAATTTTGGCGCGCGCTCGTGACGTGCGCACATAGCCAAGATTAGGATTGAGCCAGTCGCGGCTTGGCCCGGCTTTGGTGGCGGTAAGAATTTCCACCTGCTGGCCCGTTTTAAGCTCATAGGTCAGCGGAACAATGCGCCCGTTAATTTTGGCGCCCCGGCAGCGGTGGCCAATTTCGGTATGAACCCGATACGCAAAATCAATCGGGGTGGCAATACGCGGCAAGTCGATCACATGACCGTCAGGCGTAAAGACATAGTTGCGGTCGGGGGCCACGTCACTTGAAAGCCCTTCGCGCAGATCACCAAAATCACCCACTTCGTCCTGCCACTCAAGCACTTGACGCAGCCAGGCAATTTTTTCTTCGTAGCTACGGCTTTTCGCGTTGGTATCGTGCCCTTTATAACGCCAGTGGGCACATACCCCGAGTTCTGCGTCGTCATGCATGGCGAACGTGCGGATTTGAATTTCGAGGACTTTATTCTCAGGCCCGACCACTGCGGTATGAAGCGATTGATAGCCGTTCTTTTTAGGGTTGGCGATATAGTCGTCAAATTCGTCTGGAACATGGTGCCAGCGCGAATGCACAATTCCTAATACGGTGTAACAGTCGGTGACCTCTGGCACCAAAATACGCACCGCACGAACGTCGTGTACGTCAGAAAAATTGATCCCTTTGCGCTTCATTTTACGCCAGATCGAGTAAATATGTTTGGCTCGGCCGCTCACGTCATGATGGGTAATATGCTGGGCTTCCATCAACGTTTTAATCGTTTCGACCACGTCGCGGATATAGTGCTCTCTATCCAAGCGCTTCTCAGCAAGCAGCTTGGCGATCGCCTTGTACTCATCTTCGTGCAAATAGCGAAACGACAGGTCTTCAAGTTCCCACTTGATTTGCCCCACCCCTAAGCGATGCGCGAGGGGCGCATAAATGTCGGCGACTTCGCGGGCTACCTGCAGACATTTTTCAAGCGGAGCATCCTTGACCTGACGCAGCGCACAGGTGCGCTCGGCGATTTTAATAAGCGCAACGCGAACATCGCTCACCATGTTGACCAGCATTTTACGCAGGTTTTCCTGCTGGTTATGCTGTGCCATACCGTGGTTGGGCGCGAGTGGATAGCTGATGGCGGCCATTTGCAGGACGCCATCAATTAACCTGGCAACTTCACTGCCAAACCGCTTGGAGACGGCCTCCAGACTCAACAGACCTTCGCGCACGGCGCGATAGAGCACTGCCGCTTCCAGGGTCGCCTGGTCAAGCGTTAGGTCTGCCAAAATGTCTGCCATTTCAAGCCCCATACGAAAGCTTGAACCAGGAGATAACCATTCACGATGAGTACGAGGCGCCTCACGTTCGAGTTGCTCTGCCAGTTCGCAGGCTTCAATAAGGCGCTCAGGATCACTTAGACGCACATCTTCTTGCAGGCGCGTTAACCATTGTTGTATGTCTACCCTGCCGCTATCCATTAGCGGCTGGTCTTCACGCACTTTCACCATGACTCTTACTCATCCCTTCAGGGTATTCATCTTGACGGCGAATACCGTGGCTTGATGCGATAGGCGGACTAGCCTTCGTACTCGAAAAGCATAAGCGATTCCATATGTGCAGTGTGCAGGAACATATCCGCCACTGCTACTTGCTTAATACGATAGCCTGCACGAACCAGATGCGCCGCATCACGAGCAAGCGTTGCCGGGTCACACGACACATACGCAAGCCTGGGCACGGGGTAACGGCCCAGTGCCTTGCACACTGTTTCTGCACCGTTACGCGGTGGGTCCAGCACCAGTGCGTCCAAGTGCTGCTGAGTTTTCAACAAGGCTTCAACCGCTGCGCTATCGCTTAAATCAGCCTGTTGAGCACTTACCTCTAGCCGGTTACGCGCTGCATTGCTGCTGATGCGCGCCACCATTGAAGCGCTGCCTTCAACGGCAT
This sequence comes from Halomonas hibernica, assembly GCF_013183775.1. Lineage (NCBI taxonomy): Bacteria > Pseudomonadati > Pseudomonadota > Gammaproteobacteria > Oceanospirillales > Halomonadaceae > Halomonas > Halomonas hibernica. The sequence continues at coordinate 526,121 of NZ_VIFN01000001.1, read as the reverse complement.
GTACCCTGGCACCGCTCGAGGCGATGGGCAGGCTAAAGTTGCCCATTCCGGCAAACAGGTCCATAACATGCTGGCCAGGCGCAGGAGCCAGCCATTTCACCACGTGCGCCACCATTTGTTGATTGACGTCAGCATTGACCTGTAAAAAATCACCGGGAGCAAAGGTGAGCGTGAGCGGTGGTTGGCCTTCTATCTGCAGGGTCTCTTCCAGCACCGGTTCAGCGCTGTACCAGTGTAGACTGGCAGACTCGCGACCCAGCCACGCGCCAAGCGCAACCCCTTGCTGCCTGGCAAACGCCTGCCAGCGCTCGGCATCCAGCGCATGTGCTTTCAACTGGCGAACCAACAGCACGCATTCCGACGCGGTCGCCAAGAGTTCGATGTGGCCCACCAGACGCGGCGCCTCAAGCGTTGCTAACAAGGCCCTCAAGGGAGGCAAAAGCGCTTGCAAGGGCTCCACCAATACGTGGCACTGATGAATATCGACTAACCGATGACTATGGGCTGCGCGAAACCCCAGCAACACGTTACCCTGCCCATCTATTTTGACGCCGAGTCGCGCCCGGCGGCGATAGTGCTCTGTACTGCCATGAAGCAGATGGGGAGTGCCAAGCTCAATACCCTGGCGAGCAAACAGCTCGCACAGTACGTCTTGTTTATGCGTGCGCTGTGCCTCAATCGCCATATGTTGCAATTGGCAACCACCGCACTGGCCAAAATAAACGCAGGGGGGCTCAACGCGCTGCTGCGAACGGTGCAGTAGCGCTTTTACATGCGCTTCATCAAAACGTTTGCGGTTGACATGCACGGCAGCGTCAACACGCTCGCCGGGAAGCGCCCGGTCAATAAACACGGTTTTACCTGTGGCGTCATGCGCAACTCCCCGGCCATCATGCGCCAATCGCTCAACCACCAGCGCATCACTCGTGTCAGAAGCGCTTGTTGACTTAGCAGCGGGCTTGCGTACCAGCCCTGATTTGCCTGATGCAGCGCGCGATGGGCGCCGCTTACCCAGCATGGCCATTTATAGCTCCGGGCCGAATAGGCCCATTGAGAGGTAACGATCCCCCCGATCACACACAACAAACACGATGACCGCGTTTTCGACCTGTTCCGCAATACGCAACGCACCCGCCAGGCTGCCGCCCGATGAAACACCCGCTAGAATGCCCTCTTCACGGGCCAAACGGCGCATGTTGCTTTCAGCCTCTTGCTGGCTAATATCCAGCGTAATATCTACTCGCGGAGCTTCAAAAATCTCGGGCAGGTACGCCTGCGGCCAACGGCGAATACCGGGAATGCTGGCGCCATCGGAGGGCTGCAAGCCGACAATCTGAATAGCGTCGTTCTGCTCTTTAAGGTAGCGAGATACGCCCATGATAGTGCCGGTGGTGCCCATGGAGCTTACAAAATGGGTAACCTCCCCCTGGGTTTGCTGCCATATTTCAGGCCCCGTTGTACGGTAGTGCGCCAAGGGGTTGTCTGGATTGGAAAACTGGTTCAGCGGCTTGCCTTCGCCCCGTTCAATCATGGCATCGGCAATATCCCGGGCCTCCTCCATACCACCGGCCTTACTGGCAGAAATCAGCGTGGCGCCGTAAGCCACCATGGCCTGCTTACGCTCCTCGGAGGCATTTTCAGGCATCACCAGGACCATGGTGTAGCCTTTGATAGCCGCCGCCATGGCGAGCGCAATACCGGTATTTCCCGAGGTTGCCTCGATCAGGGTATCGCCTGGCTTTATTTCTCCACGCGCTTCCGCTTCATTCAACATCGAAAGCGCGGGACGATCCTTTACCGAACCAGCGGGATTGTTGCCTTCAAGCTTCGCCAACAGCGTATTGTTGCGCCCAGCAGTGATCCGCTTCAAACGCACCAAGGGAGTGTTGCCAACCACATCCTCTAGCATGGGATAATTCATCACACGTTCCTTATCATTACCGTTATGCTGCATTATATCGGTGCTGTCGTACGCTGGACAGGCAACCACATTGAATCAACGAGTTTCTTCCATGTCTTTAAACACGCGTTTGCTGTTCGCGCTACTTGGCTTTCCGCTTCTGGTGTACGCCATGATGGCTATTTTGCTCATGGTGCAAAGTGATACGGCTGAACGTGCGGCGCTTCACGAGCGACTTAAAGATGCCGGTGAGCTATTAACCCCCAGTTTCCAGCTTGCCATGGCAGACGCAGACTTTCAGCGTATGGAAAGGCTTTCTCGACGGCTGTTGGACCGCTATGGGCTTAGTTCTGTCAGCCTCTTCGATGAGCAAGGTAACCGTTTGTTCGTGTTAGGCCGCTCCACCCCGCCTCAGCTACGTTTAACAGCGCCCAGCGCTCCCCTGATAGAAGAAGAAGAGCATATTTGGCGACTTCTAGTCCCTCTTGATAGCGTGCTCCCCAACATAAACCCGACCGGGGTGGGCTGGCTTGAAGCCGAGGCAAACGCCCGCCCTTTGACGCTTGAACGCTACAAACTGTTGGCCAGTTTAAGCCTGGGCGGCATGCTATTAGGGCTACTGCTGTTTCTGGGTGCCTTTGCTGTCAGTCGGTATATTTCCCGGCCTATTGAGGAAGCTAACCAGGCCTTATATCGCTTATCTCGTGGCGACTATCGGCTGCAATTAACGCCTGCACGGCCAAGCGAACTTCGCCAACTAGCCGTTCATGTGAATAGCCTGGCTGAGCACTTTCAGCAGTCGCAGCGCGATATGCAGACCCAGATTGAGCAGGCGACCAGCGAATTGCAGGAATCAATGGAAACCATTGAAGAGCAAAATATCAAGCTCGACCTGGCCCACCGCAGCGCGCTCCGTGCGAATGCCGTTAAATCCGAATTTTTAGCCAATATGAGCCATGAGATACGCACGCCACTCAATGGCATTATCGGTTTTTGCCGGTTACTGAGCCGCTCCAGGTTGGATAACCGCCAACAGGGGTGGTTAGAGCACGTTCACCGTGCCTGCGACAACCTGCTAATGCTCGTCAATGACGTGCTCGATTTTTCCAAGCTTGAAGCAAATCGCCTCACACTTGAAGAAGTCGACATTGATATTGTATCGCTTTTGGATGAAGTAATTGGCCTGCATGCGCCTGAGGCGCAACGTAAACATCTGCACTTGGTGGCAATGATTTACGATGATGTGCCTACGCCGCTTAGCGGCGACCCGCTGCGTATTCATCAGGTGCTTAGTAACCTGGTCGGCAATGCACTCAAGTTTACCCACGAAGGCGACGTTATTGTTCGTGTGATGCTCGACACCCAGGAAGGCCAGCACGTGGTACTGCGTATCAGTGTTAGTGATACCGGCATTGGTTTGAGCGAAGAGCATCAAAAACAGCTTTTTAGCGCTTTTTCCCAGGCAAAACCCAGCCATTCACGCCAATTTGGCGGTAGCGGGCTGGGCTTATCGATTTGCCGCCAGTTGATTGAGCGAATGGGCGGCACTATCAGCGTGGAAAGCGAGGTAGGCCACGGCTCAACGTTCTCATTTACTCTTCCACTACTGGCTAACCAAAGCGGCGAACGCCCCGCAGAGCTTACTCTGAAAAGCCCGGTCGTACGTCTTTATGAAACCCATACGCCTACTCGCAATACGCTTGAGTACTTGCTAGAGCGCTGGGGGGCTATTCCCGTCGCCTTTACCGCTAATGAGCCCGAAGACCTACTGATGTTATGCCTGGATCAAGATGAGTTCGAAATAGAGAGGAGAGACTACTGGCGAGATTTGATTGAGCAAGCCGCCTGCCCCGTATTGATTCTGGCAAACACCACCAGCTATGACTTACCGCCTTGGGAGCTTCCTCATGGCGGGGAAATGCTCTGCAAACCTTTCACTCGCGCTCAGCTGGTCACGACATTGCGCCATTTACTGCAGCCTGCAGATAAAGAAATAGCGTCCGCTCAATCAAAAGCGCCTCCGCCTACGGACCCTTCCGTCATTGATATTTTGATTGTTGACGACAATGCCTCCAACCGTGAGCTGCTTAAGGCGCTGCTTGAAACGGATCAACTGCGTATTACGCTTGCCGATAGCGGGCATGAAGCGCTTGCCTTGGCAGTTAATTACACGGCTGACATGGTGCTAATGGATATTCGTATGCCGGGTATGGACGGCGTTGAAACCAGTCAGGCACTGCGCCGTATCAATAATCACTGGTCACGCTGCCCTATTATTGCGGTAACCGCTCATGCTTTAAACAGTGAACGTCAGCAGTGGCTGGCGGCTGGGCTGGATGATGTACTGATAAAGCCTGTTGATGAGGCGCAGCTACAACAGCTGTTGCTGCGTTTTTTGGCCGTACCCCCTTCTCTGCCTACCGTGACATCAACGGCAACCTTGCAACGAAAAGACACTACTGAATTTGCCAGTGAAGCACTCGCGGCCGTCGATTTAACCATGGGCACACAGCTTGCGGGCGGCAAAGAGAGCGTTGCCTATGCACAGCTTATACGCCTGATTGACAGCCTGGATGAAACAGAAACGCAAATGCGTGCCGCCTATGCCCAGAAAAACCTGGCGATGCTGCTGGACTGGGTGCATGGGCTCAATGGAGCAAGCCGTTACTGCGGCGCACCTGAGCTAGCCCTATTGGTAGAAACCCTTGAGACGCGGTTACGCACCAGCGGGCTCAGTCATGTGGAGAGCCTCCTGGAAGCGTTGTACACCGCAATGGCACGCTTGCGTACTCATCGAAGCAGGCTGGCCGATGGGTCTAACGCTCCAGAATGACAAAGGCAACCGCGTACTCCGCTTCATCACTTAGCGTGATATGGCTGGTCGTCGCGCCGGATGCCTGCATTAGCCGCTTGGCCTCATGGCTCAACTGCAAAAAGGGCTTCCCCAAGGGGTCATTAACCACTTGGATGTCCCCCCACTGCATGCCGCCTCGAAGGCCAAGCCCTAGTGCTTTTACAAACGCTTCTTTAGCGGCAAATCTTTTCGCCAAGTAAGCCACCGGTTCGCCTTTTTGCTGCCATATCGCGTATTCGTCAGCTCCCAAAATACGCTGAGCAAAACGTGGCCCATGACGCTCAACTGCCCGGGTAAAACGCGCCACCCGGGCAATATCGGAACCAATCCCCACAATCATCTGTTAGTGACCACAGCAGTCATGATGACCATGCGTATGCTCATCTGCATGCTCATGGCTATGTTCATGATCGTGAGCATCTAAAGCCGCCATCAACCCCGCTTCCTGGCCTGCAATAATAAGCCGCTTCATTTCCTGAACAGCCTCTTTGAGGCCAACAAACAGCGCGCGAGCAATAATGGCGTGCCCGATATTCAGCTCATTCACCCCAGGTAGTGCGGCTATCGCTTCTGCATTATGGTAATGAAGGCCATGCCCAGCGTTAACCACCAGCCCCAAGGAAACGGCCTGAGTCGCTGCTGCGGTTAAACGCTGATACTCAGCATTTGCGGCGTCACTCCCCAGCTTCTCTTCTGCATAAGCACCGGTGTGCAGTTCAATCGTTGGGGCACCAGCGCGATGAGCCGCATCAATTTGCGCTTCATCAGGATCAATAAACAGCGATACGTCACAGCCTGCGTTTTTCAGCCGCTCGCACGCTTTGGCAACCGCATCAAAACTACCGACCACATCCAGACCGCCCTCTGTGGTAAGTTCTTCGCGTTTTTCAGGTACCAGGCATACGTGTGCAGGGCGCACCTCTTCAGCCAACGCGAGCATCTCTTCGGTCACTGCCATCTCTAAATTCATACGGGTATTCAACACGTCCGCCAACAGCCTGACATCGCGAAGCTGTATATGGCGGCGGTCTTCGCGTAAATGCACCGTAATGCCATCTGCGCCCGCTTCTTCAGCCAACAAAGCAGCCTGTACCGGGTCCGGGTAGCGGGTACCACGTGCCTGACGCAGCGTGGCGATATGGTCGATATTAACGCCCAGTAGAATACGCGGAGGATGCATAACTATCTCCATTCCAAAAAAGTCATAAGCATGAACTATGGCTGACGCCGGCGGGCCAGTGCCATCATTAGCTCCCGAGAGCGCAGCGCAGCAGACCCCAAATGCGGTGCTAGTGCCGCCCGCATGACTGACTTAAGAACGCTTGCTAGCCCCGCATGTTGCCAGTCACCCTGCTCAATATAACGCAATGCACGCCCTTCAAGCCCCTGCTCTGCGGGAAGAAAAGCACGGCTTTGTGCATCAAACCGATAGCGGGCTTGCGGGTCCAGCACATTATTATCTGGCGTACAAAAACGCGGGGTAGCTTCAAGCGCATCCAGCAATGCCCACTCATACCGCCGCAAGGCAAGAGCGCGCTTGGAAGGCATTGGCAGCGCTTCAAGCAGCGCCGTATAGAAGGCAAAAACATCGGGCGCAGCAAGTTCCAGGGGCAGCAGCCGGGTGGCGATTTCATTCGCGTAAAGACCGCATAGGAGCCCCTCTCCTGCCAGTAATGCCGTTTGTCCACGCGACTCCATCAACGTGAGGCGTTTCAAATCGCGTTCGCCGCGCCAGCTAACAAACAGCGGCGTAAACGGCTGTAGTCGTTGACGCGACTTGGACCCCGGCCGCTGCCCTCCGTGGGCAACAGCGCGAATACGGCCATTATTAAGCGTCAGTAAATCGACTAACGCGCTGGTTTCACGGTAGGGTTTACGATGCAGTAAAAAAGCGGGCTCCGCTGACATTGCGACACTCAATCGAGGTCGTAACCCAGGCTTTTCAAGGCACGCTCGTCATCAGACCAACCGCGCTTCACCTTGACCCACATATTAAGCATGACCTTGGTACCCAGCACGCGCTCCATATCCAGGCGCGCCTCGCGGCCGATGCTCTTGATCCGGTCACCGTTTTCGCCGATCAGGATGACTTTCTGCCCTTGGCGTTCCACCAGAATCAGCGCACTGATATGCGTGACGCGCCCGGCTTCGCGGAACTCTTCAATCTCAACGGTCATCTGGTAGGGCAACTCGTCACCCAACTGACGCATGACTTTTTCACGCACCAGCTCAGCGGCCATAAAGCGCAGGCTCTTGTCGGTAATCTGGTCTTCCGGAAAGAAGTGCACGCTTTCTGGCAGGTGTTTAGCCACTTCCTCTTCCAGCGTTTCTACCTGGGTGCCGTGCTTGGCTGAAATAGGTACAACGGCTGCAAACTCACGCCGCGCGCCCACTTCAGCAAGCCAGGGTAGTAAGTCGCCCTTATCCTGTAGACGATCCACCTTATTGACGGCCAGAATAACCGGTGCCTTAACATGCTCAAGACGCTTGAGCACGGCCTGGTCTTCGTCAGTCCAGCGGGTACGATCAATAATAAATACCACACAGTCAACATCACGAAGTGCTTGGGTAGCCGCCTGGTTCATAAAGCGGTTGATGGCTTTATTACGGTCTTTGGACATGATGTGCATGCCCGGTGTATCCACGTAAATAAACTGCGTATCTTCAACCGTTTTAATACCCATTACCTGATGGCGCGTGGTTTGCGGACGCCGAGAGGTAATCGAGATTTTTTGCCCCAGAATACGATTCATGAGGGTTGATTTGCCTACGTTAGGCCGTCCAACAATGGCCACAAAGCCGCAGGATTGGCTCATGATTTGTCTCCTGGTTTTTTCTCAAGGTACGAAAGCGCTTCTTCTGCCGCTTGCTGTTCAGCATGGCGGCGACTAGGGCCTTTACCGGTGGTATGCTTGCTTAGTAGCTCAATGTAGCACTCCACGGTAAAGGTCTGGGCATGCGCCTCGCCCTTTACAGAGACCACTTCATAGCGCGGCAGCGCTGACTGACGCGACTGCAAAAACTCTTGTAAGCGTGTTTTAGGGTCTTTCTGGGTATCTTGTAACGAGATATTCTCTAGACGCTCGGCGTACCAGGAAAGCACGCGCTCCCGGACAACATCCATGCCGGCGTCCAGGTAAATGGCACCAATTATCGCTTCAACCGCATCGGCGAGAATCGACTCACGGCGATGCCCTCCGCTTTTCATTTCCCCCGACCCCAAGCGCAAGCATTCTCCAAAGGTCATTTCACGGGCGAGCTCAGCAAGTGTTTGGCCTTTCACCAAACGCGCGCGAAGGCGCGATAACTGCCCTTCCCGCGCTTGAGGGAAACGTTGAAACAAGGCTTCTGCGATAACGAAATTAACAATTGAATCACCCAGAAACTCCAGGCGCTCATTGTTACGACCACCGTAGCTTCGGTGCGTCATGGCCAGTTCCAAGAGCGTCTCGTCGCCAAAGGTATGGCCGATTCGTCGGCAAAAAGCGTTTAAAGGATTACTCACAAGGCTCCTACGTCATTGACGTTAACTATTAGTGACATGACTAACCAGGGCTGACATAAACTTATTCATTCAATGCGTCGCACCGTATTAAAGCTGGGCAACCCGCCGTCCCAATGCATCCAAACAGCAAATGCACGACCCACGATATTCTCTTCCGGCACAAACCCCCAGTAACGGCTATCGTTGGAGTGATCGCGATTATCGCCCATCATGAAGTAGTGACCTTCAGGCACTTCAACTTCGCGCATTTGCGGTCCTGGGTCGCGGGGGTTGTTGTAGATAGTATGGCGCACGCTACCCAACTGCTCTTCTAATAATAGCTCTTGTGGCGAGGCATCGGGGCCTTCTTCCAATAACGTTTTAGTGACCAGTTCGCCGTTCACATAAAGCTGTTTATCTTCGTAGCGAATACGGTCGCCCGGAAGGCCTACCACCCGTTTGATAAAGTTGACCGATGGCTCATCCGGGAAGCGAAACACCATCACATCGCCACGCTCAGGCTCACCAACCTCCAAAATACGGTTGTGAACCACCGGCAAACGCAAGCCGTAGGCAAACTTGTTCACCAGGATAAAATCGCCTACTTCCAGCGTAGGCCGCATTGAACCCGATGGAATTTGAAACGGTTCGACAATAAAACTGCGTACTACCAATACCACCAGAAGTACCGGGAAAAAAGAGCGCGCATAATCGACCGGCCAAGGCTCTTTTAAAAGTTTTTCCTGTGTTGGTGCATCGATGTTCCCAGCAGCGGCTTCCTCTGCTTTCGCCAACCGCTCACGACGCTTAGGCCGCAGCCAAATCACATCGATAAAATAAACGACCCCTGAAATTACAACGGCCAGTACCAGCAGTAATGAAAAATCCATAAAGGAAACCTTCCCTAGTCGTTAACCTTGAGCACAGCGAGGAAGGCATCCTGGGGAATTTCAACGCGCCCCACCTGCTTCATCCGTTTTTTACCGGCTTTCTGTTTTTCCAGCAGTTTTTTCTTACGGCTTACATCACCGCCATAACATTTTGCCGTTACGTTTTTACGCAGGGCTTTTACGGTAGAGCGCGCCACTACCTGACCACCGATAGCGGCCTGAATGGCCACGTCAAACATCTGGCGCGGAATCAGCTCTTTCATTTTTTCGACCAGCAGCCGGCCGCGGCTATGGGCATGATCACGGTGAATAATCACCGCGAGGGCATCTACCTTTTCGCTATTGATCAGCACGTCCAGGCGCACCAACTTGGCCGCTTCGAAACGCTCGAAATTGTACTCAAGCGACGCGTAACCGCGTGAGATGGATTTCAGGCGGTCGAAGAAATCCATGACCACTTCCGACATCGGCAACTCATAGGCTAACTGAATCTGGTTACCCAGGAACTGCATGTCTTTCTGGGTACCGCGGCGCTGCTCACACTCGGTAATGACGTTACCCACAAACTCCTGAGGCACCAGAATACTGGCCCTCACGATGGGCTCACGCATCTCATCCACGTCTGCCATATCCGGCAGTTTGGAGGGGTTGGAGATGTAAGTGACATCACCATTCTTCATCGCAAGCTCGTATACCACGGTAGGTGCCGTGGTAATCAGGTCAATATTGTATTCGCGCTCAAGCCGCTCCTGGATAATCTCCATGTGGAGCGTGCCCAGGAAACCGACGCGAAAACCAAAGCCCAGAGCATCCGAGTTTTCCGGTTCATACTCTAAAGAGGCATCGTTAAGCGCGAGCTTTTCAAGCGCATCCCGGAAGTCTTCGTAGTCATCAGCACTGACGGGGAACATCCCGGCATACACCTGAGGTTTCACCTTCTGAAAACCAGGCAGACGCGGCACGTCGGGCGTTTTGGTATGCGTGATAGTGTCACCCACCGGCGCACCGTGAATCTCTTTAATGCCTGCGACAATAAAGCCCACCTCACCCGCGCGCAGGATATTGGTCTCTTTGCGCAACGGAGTAAAAATGCCCACTTCAGTGGCGTTCCAGTCGCGGCCCGTTGACTTGATACGGATCTTGTCGCCCTTGCGCAGCGTGCCATCAAACAAGCGCACCAGCGAGACTACGCCCAGATAGTTATCAAACCAGGAGTCAATGATCAATGCTTGCAGGGGGGCATTCCGGTCACCTTTGGGCGGCGGAATATCACGCACCAAACGTTCAAGCAGTCCTTCAATGCCGATACCGCTTTTGGCGGACACCTGACAAGCGTCTGTGGCGTCGAGACCAATGATTTCCTCAACCTCTTGCGCCACCTTGTCCGGGTCGGCCTGGGGTAAATCGATTTTATTGAGGACCGGCAATACTTCCAGGCCCTGCTCGATGGCGGTATAGCAGTTAGCCACCGACTGCGCCTCAACCCCTTGGCCCGCATCTACGACCAGCAGCGCCCCTTCGCAGGCATACAGTGAGCGCGATACTTCATAGGAGAAATCCACGTGGCCTGGCGTATCGATGAAATTAAGCTGATACACCTCGCCATCGGCCGCAGTGTAATCGAGCGTCACCGATTGCGCTTTAATGGTGATACCACGCTCGCGCTCAATGTCCATGGAGTCGAGCACTTGCTCTTTAAGCTCACGCTGGGTCAATCCACCGCAGGTTTGGATCAAGCGATCAGAGAGCGTTGATTTCCCGTGATCGATATGAGCGATAATTGAGAAGTTTCTTATGTTCTTTAAATTACTGCTAGAAACGTCGTGGGACATCGAGAGTGGTCTGCCTTAGTGGTACGTAAGCGGCTTTATTACCAGCCGCCTCGAGAGTTTAAAGCCCGAAAACAGCTGGCATGTTGGCCACTTTGCCTATTTCCGTTAAAAAGATAAGCGCTATTGTAGCGATATGTGCGGGATAGGAACAGCAGTCCGGCGAGAACCGCCGGACTGGGTAGGCAGAGAAGGTCTTATTCCAGGCGTAAAGCTAAAAACAGTGAGCGCCCCTCACGGTAAACACGTACTGGAATTGCCCGATCACTGGGTAGCTGTTCAACAATGTCTAACAACTCATCCGGAGAAGACACGCTGCGGTGATCAACACTTACCAGTACATCGCCAACATGGAGGCCCGCTTGAGCGGCAACGCTATCCGGCTCAATCTGACGCACTGCAACGCCCCCCTCAATATTTAGGCGCTCACGCATCGCGTCATCCAACTCGGCAACCGAAATGCCCAAACGCACCTGATTGTTGCTTTCATCACCCTGTGTGGCTGCTTCGGAATCGGGCCAATGCCCCAGCGCTACCGTCTCCGTTACCTCTTCGCCATCGCGCATTAAGGTAAGCTCCACATCACTTCCAGGCGTAACACGGCCAATTAAGCGCGGCAGCGTGCTTGAGCGATCAACCTCTTCGCCATTGACGCCAGTAATCACGTCGCCAGCACGCAAGCCGCCTTGCGCTGCAGGACCTTCCGGGTCAAGGTCAGCAATGAGCGCCCCACTTGCGTTTTCCATACCAAAGGATTCGGCCAAATCCTGAGATACAGGTTGAATCATGACGCCTAGCCAACCGCGATCAACGCGCCCCTCTTCACGCAGTTGATCAGCAACGTCCATGGCGACATTAATGGGTATCGCAAACGAAAGCCCCATAAAGCCGCCGCTACGGGTAAAGATTTGCGAGTTAATCCCAACGACTTCTCCGTCAAGATTAAACAGCGGCCCACCGGAATTACCTGGGTTGATCGCCACATCCGTTTGAATAAAAGGAACGTAGGCATCACGCGGCAATGTGCGATTAATCGCGCTGATAATGCCTGCAGTGACGGAATGATCAAACCCGAACGGAGAGCCAATCGCAGCTACCCACTCACCCACTTTAAGATCGTCAGAATTGCCAAGATTCAAGACCGGTAATTCAGAAGCATCAATTTTTAAAAGTGCAACGTCGGTCTGAGCATCGCTACCGATCAACTCAGCGGAAAGCTCTCGATGATCATTCAAGCGCACCAATATCTCGTCAGCATCCTGGACAACGTGGGCGTTAGTCATGATATAGCCATCATCGCTAATCACGAACCCAGACCCCAGCGACTGACGCTCTTCACCACGCCCTTGTCCGCCACTACCTGGCGGGGTTGGAAAACTATCGCCGAAAAAATGCCGGAAAATCTCAGGTATCTCTTGCCCACCGAACCCACCCATTGAAGGGCCACTACTGCGTTGCACGGTACGGCTGGTTGAAATATTGACAACGCCTGGCGCGGCCTCTTCAACTAACTCTGTGAAATCGGGTAAATTATAGGCATAGGCATTTTGGCCTATCATCAATAATGTGGCCATGCATAGCCATAATGCGGAAGGAAGAACCAAGCGCTTCATGTAAGAGCTCCTAATAAAGCAGACATCAAACGAAGGGAGTGCAACTCACCATGAGATGCAGGACGCCTAACTGACCAATTGAGGGCGAAAGCGTTCCGTTCGCCCGCTAAGCAATTTTTTTAAAATCACACATCCAATGAACAGCGTCATAAAAAAACTGGCGGGCGCCCACCACTCAGTCCCACCTAACGCTGCAACCCCTCCTGACAACAGTAGCGCAACCAATAACGGCAGCGCATAGACAAGCAAGGCTAACAGGGTAATATCGGAACGGCCAAGAGTAAGCGTTACGCTTGTGCCAAGCGGGTAGTGCTCGCAAAGTTGGGAGGCATAAGGAGTTTTGACTTCAATACGCTGGTGCTGCTGACGCGCCAACACGCCCATGCCACATCCACGGCCCTGGGCACACTGCTGGCAACTCTCTTTAACCGACACATCGACTAACAGCCCACGCGGGGTGTAGCCAACAACGCGACCGGCACGCAGCAAGGCATCACTTTCAGATTTCATCAACGCATTAATACCTTGGCTGGACTGATTGAGCTGTAGAACATGCGCACAATGTAAATAAGAAAATTTAGTCAAACTCAACCGATTGAACAATACGCTGAAGCATTGAAGGGGGAACTTCACCAATACCGACGAGCTGCCAGTACTGCTCGCCTTCAGCATATTCGTCAACCGCTATCGACGAAACACCAATTTGGTGAACGCCGCGATTCAACTCTTGCGGCCCCGCTTGAGGCTCGGCAAAAATACTAATGGTGGCCAAACCGTCGCTATACAAACGCTGATGCGCCTCGTCATCCTGGGAGAATGTCGGCTGAGCGACAAACCCTTCGGGCAGCCATGAAGGCTGCCAAGCGGGCTCTGTGCTGACGGGCAACGCATCAATGACAACCTGACCTGTATAACGCTCGGGCTCATTTAATTGTGTTATTTGAAAGGTTTCTAAAATACGACCCGTTGAATCGCTTAGCACGTGTTTTAACAATAAGCCGGTTGCATTATCCAACCACCACTCATGGGTATAACGCTGCTGGTCATGCGGCTCAAATCGAAGCGTTGCCGCCTCGCGCCCAGCGACTCGGACGTCTTCATCCAGCGAAATATCGTAAAACTGAGAAGCGTGGTCAACCCACCCTTCCAGAGAAGGGAACGCACCGTTTTCGCTTTTTTCTGACCAAGCCAGCTGTCCTACGCGGGAGCGGCGCTCGACGCTTACAGAAGGGCCATCAAGCTGCTGAACAACTTGCTGGCGAACACCATCCTGAATGCGATGAGAAAGCGCTAGCGTGCGCACATCAATGGCATTAATCGCCACGGCCCGCGCTTGAAACGTATAACAATGGCTCGCCTGTAAACTTCTTTCCAGCCACACCTGAACATTGCCAGATGCATTTTCAGAGGGCACATCCGCACACATGCCCCGTTCATCAGTTTGTGCATAGAGCTGTAAAGGCAACAGGCTAATGCTCAATAACGCAGCAGAAGCCATCCACCTGTTTCGCCAGGTCACCATCATGCGGGTTTATTCCCTTATCTATCGGTAGCCACTCTTAGCCTGCTGTTACTGTTACCTGCCATCTTTCAAATGCCTATCTCGAAAACAAGGCATTTTCCCGAGTTATACCTTACGAATACGTGTTTAAAATGCGTATTCAGGTGCCTCACTCCGGAAACATTGTCATAACAGGTTAGCGTTGGCCTAGCGGTTCAGTGACAGAAGAACGCATCAATGGCATCCAGCTTTCGCCATTGCCATAAGCGGCACCCTGAGAATGCTGCTCCAGATACGACTGCAGAAGCCTGATCTGATCAACATCGATAGTGGTACCTTGCTGTGCAGGAGCACTTTGAGCCACGGCGGCTGAAGCAAAGCCCGTTTCGCTTACGTTCATTAGCCCGTTTTGCGCTTGACCATTAACCCGAAAAGGCGTTGGTTCAAACATCGGCATGCTGGCAGAGGTCATTGACGCTGGCTGCGAGGCGGCAAGGTTGACAGGCTGAACCTGACCCGCTGCACCTCCGCCCGTCGAGGACGTTGCCGCAATAGTGTTGCCTGGCTCAATACTTTCACCGTCAGCACCAAAGAACTGAACACCAGTAATCACCATAAGTGATACCGCTGCTGCAACACCGGCGCCGCGAGCAAAAGAGATGTTACTTGACCGAGCAGGGGTTGACGCTGGGGCGTCAGCCATCATCGGAGCAGGTTCATCCTGTAAACGCGCCATAATACCGGCGGAAAGGTCGGCGCTCACATCAACACTCCGCTCACGCTGCATCATGCTACGAGCCAAGTGGTAACGTCGCCACGTATCTGCCGCATCAGCATCATTTGGCAGTGCCTTCAACACTCGGCGTAGTTCCAGCTCATCACTTTCGCTATCCATTAATGCTGAAAGCGATTCCCGTGTGTTTTGACTCATACTTCACACCCTCACACTGTGTTAAATGAAGCCTTACCGCAGCACGGCAAATAAGCAGCGACCGCTGTAACAACTCCACTGGCCAAGATCTGATAACAACTCGCTTAGTGCAACGCACCTCGCATGATGCTGCCTCATTCTTTGGTACATCAGCCGCTTGATGCGACATGGTAGCTCTAAAGCGTCACGGCTGCTTGTTCTCATCCGTTCAACGGAAGCAACTGATGAGTATGACGCTTTGCCTGCCAGACAGTTCACAAAAAAAGGAAAAACGTAATTTTCTGTGTCCTGACCGTTACCTGTAACTTCTATCGGCAACTTCCAGCAGCACTGTGTTTATTCAGTTCTATCGACCACTATTCGTCGCGACTGTTCCGTGCGGTCGTCACTAACGGTCGAATGTGTTCATCCACCGCTTCACGCGCGCGAAAAATCCGCGAACGCACAGTCCCCACTGGGCACTGCATTACCTGAGCAATATCTTCGTAGGCAAGGCCATCCAGTTCGCGCAGCGTAATGGCCGTACGTAGATCGTCCGGTAACTTTTCAATCGCCTCAAAAACGGCGGCTTCAAGCTGATCACGTGCGATAGCGGCTTCTGGCGACTCGGCATCTGCCAATCGGCCACTCTGGTCGACAAGCTCTGCATCCACGATGTCCAGGTCGCTACCAGGTGGCCGTCGGCCCCGAGATACCAGATGGTTTTTAGCCGTATTGATAGCAATGCGATACATCCAAGTATAGAAAGCACTTTCAGCACGAAACTTACCGAGCGCTCGATAGGCTTTGATAAACGCCTCCTGGGCCACGTCCTGGACCTCAGAGTGATCGTGTACGTAGCGACCGATCAAACCAATAATTTTATGCTGGTATTTTTTTACCAGCAGATCAAACGCGCGCGTATCACCTTTTTGGGCACGTTCGACAAGCTGTTGATCCGTTTCCCGAGTGCCCATTCACACGCCCCTCCAGCTCGTACGACATGCGTCGAGCCCTATTTCTGTCACCCCTTTTGAGCGGGCCTTCACAGCAAGCAGCATAGCGTCCCTTGGGCATTAATTAATGACAATGATGACAGCGGCGACCAATATGCCGCTGTGTTTATGATTCATAACGCTAAGTGTTACGCGTTCTGTACGAGGCATCAAGCGCTTACACACTACTTGCAAAATCTTGAAGCTGACACTGCTCAACGCTTTCAAGTTCCTCAAGAATTGATTTTTACCACCCTGACACGCCATAGTAGGCGTTATTTTTCGCTCACTGCGCACGCATAGGTAGCTAGATGTCAGAACAACAGGTCCATAACCTTAACGTCCTCGCTCAGGATGTCCTCACCACGCCCGACGCACTCAAGCGGGCGGTTCCTCTTACCGATACCGCTGAACGTACGGTCATTGAAGGGCGTCAAACCATTCAGAATATTCTGGATGGTAAAGATCCACGCCTGTTAGTTGTCGTCGGCCCCTGCTCTATCCACGATGTAGACGCAGCGCTGGATTACGCCCGCCGCTTGCGCAAACTGGCCGACCAGGTCAGCGATAGTCTTTATATCGTGATGCGCGTGTATTTTGAAAAGCCTCGCACAACGGTCGGCTGGAAAGGCCTTATCAACGACCCGCACCTCAACGACTCCTTTGAGATTGATGAAGGCCTGCATATTGCGCGCAAGCTGCTGGTCGACCTGGCGGACATTGGCTTGCCGCTGGCGACCGAAGCACTCGATCCCATTTCGCCTCAATATCTGCAAGACTGTATCAGTTGGTCAGCGATTGGTGCACGTACCACTGAGTCACAAACCCACCGCGAAATGGCCTCAGGCCTCTCCTCACCGGTCGGTTTTAAGAACGGAACCGATGGCAGCCTGGACGTCGCTATCAATGCGCTGCAGTCCGTGGCGAGCCCGCATAATTTCCTGGGCATTAACCCAGCCGGTCAAGTAGCCATTATTCGCACCCGGGGTAACGCATACGGCCACGTCGTTCTACGGGGCGGTAACGGCAAACCCAATTACGACAGTGTTAGCGTGACGCTGGCTGAAAAAGAGCTTAAAAAAGCCAATCTTTCTGCCAATATCATGATCGACTGTTCTCACGCCAACTCTAATAAAGACGCGGCTTTACAGCCATTGGTATTGGAGAACGTGACCAACCAAATCCTTGAAGGCAACACCTCTATCATCGGCCTGATGGTGGAATCCAATATCGGCTGGGGCAATCAAAAAGTCCCCGCGGACCTAAGCCAACTGCAGTACGGCGTCTCCATTACGGATGCCTGCATCGACTGGGATACGACGGTAGAAACGTTTACCCGCATGAACGATAAGCTGGCACCGGCACTTGCCAAGCGCATTGCGCAGTAACCTGACTGCATGCACATGCCCCGCTATGGCGTATGCCATAGCGGGGGGCAGATGATTACAGGTGGCTTATGGGTGAATCTCGCGCCTGAACGGTGGTAAAGCATCCAGTAGCGCCTGACCGTAGCGCCGGGTAATCACACGCTTGTCCAACAACGTAATGACCCCCTGGTCGCTCTCTTTACGAATCAGCCGCCCACAGGCCTGCACCAGTTTAATCGAGGCATCCGGCACGCTAATACGCATAAACGAGTTCCCGCCCTGGCTCTCGATCCACTCGGCAAGCGTCGCCCCTACCGGGTCATCCGGCACTGAAAACGGCAGCCGCGTGATCACCACGTGGGTCAAATAGTCACCAGGCAGATCAATCCCTTCAGCAAAACTGGCTAGCCCAAAAATAATACTGCCTTTGCCCTTGTCGACCGCCGCGCGGTGCCGCTCAATTAACTCTCGTTTGGGCAGCGCATCCTGGGCAAGCACCCGCTCTCTGATGGCCGCTGGCAGACTTTTCTCTACCGCGCGAAGCTGCGCACGAGAAGAAAACAGCACCAGGGCCGCCTCCTTATCGGTCAATTGCGTGACAAACTGAGCGATCGCATTTTCATGTGCATCGCGATCACCCGGGTCCGTCGCCTCCTTTGGCACACGCAGCACCGCATTGGCATAATCAAACGGGCTGGGCAACGCCTGGTAGCGGTACCGATTAGCTAACCCGGCGCGCTCCTGAATGCGTTCAAATCGACCCAATGCAGTCAGCGTTGCCGAGGTGACCACTGCGCCATGGCAGCGCCCCCACAAATGCCTGGCAAGTGTATGGGCCGCTGATACAGGGCTTGCAGAAAACTCAATCTCGGGCTCACCCGCCACCCGACTTAGCGTAAGCCACCGAGCACTTGGCGGCACGTTAGGGGCATCCTGTTCACTAAACGCTTGCCATAAGGCGTGGGCTTCCAGGGCGCGGCCATGCAGCAGGGCGACCAGTGGCAACCAGCTTTCCGCTTGTTCGCGATCAAGCCCGGTCTGCTTATCAGGATCAAGGCTTTCACGCAGAATCTCGCTGATGCTTTCCAGACAGCGCGAGAGCGTGGCAAACATCACCAGCAGTTGCTGCGCCTGTTCACGCAGTGCATCAGGCACCTGGCCTTTTTCAAACCGCGATTGCAGTATGTTTTCTTCATCGGACAGCCCATTGGGCCGCCCTGCCAGCTGGTGCCCTACGCTAAACACATCGCCTAGCACAGGTTCCAGGCCATGGATGGCCTCGGGCAGGCTTGCCAGTAAGCGCGCGATGGTGGGCTGCACCGCCAACGCCTGATTCAGGTCGGTCAAACTGCTTTTAAGCGTGTTTAACCAACGCACACAGCCGTGTACGGCAAACCGGTGGGCGAAATGCGAAAGCGCCTTATCAGGCAGGTGATGGCCTTCATCAAAGACAAAAATGCAGTCGGCAGGATCCGGCAAAATCGCCCCACCTCCCAGCGCCAAATCCGCCAGTACCAGGTCATGGTTGGCAACGATGACATCCGCATTTTCAAGATCACGACGCGAGCGAAAAAAGGCACAGGCGCCAAAGTGGCCACAGCGCCTACCGGTGCATTGGCGGTGGTCTACCGTTAGCCGCCGCCAGTGGGCATCATCAATGGTGGTGGGCCAGTTATCGCGGTCGCCCTCCCACTTCCCCTGCCCATAGGCGTCCGTCATATCAGTGGCAAGCACGGTAAAATCGCTACTTTCGGTTTGCAGCGACTGCTCGAATAGCGAAAGCGTCGGGTTAGGCTCAGCGCCTTCCATTACCTGGTCCAGCTTGGCCACACACACATATCGGCCGCGACCTTTCGCCAACGCGTAGCGAAAGGCAATGCCACTATGGCTGGCAAGCGCGGGCAAGTCTTGATTCAGCACTTGCTCTTGCAAGGCAACCGTAGCGGTCGAAATGACCAGCCGCTTACCACGCGCTTTCGCAATAGGTAATGCAGCGATCAGATACGCCAGCGTTTTGCCGGTGCCGGTGCCCGCCTCCAGCACACAGACATGGCTGTCACTGGTGCGCTTGCCTTCGCTATCGCTTTCGATATCCCCTAACGTGCGGGCAATCTCAGCAATCATCAGGCGCTGCCCGTAGCGTGGCGTCAGCTCAAGCTTTTCCACCACGCGACGATAAGCGTCCTGAATATCGCTTTTTAGGGCATCATCAAGCATGTGCTTTACAGCATACCTTCCGGCGGATGTTCGCAGGGCAGTTTGCCGTTGATATAGCGTTCTATCTCAGGCAATGAGAAGGCATCTTCTTCGCCCACAAAGCTGATGGAAACGCCTTTGGCACCTGCACGACCGGTACGACCAATACGGTGAACGTAGTCTTCCGGGTCTTCAGGCAGCGTGTAGTTGATGACGTGGCTTACGTCTTCAATGTGAATTCCACGGCCTGCCACATCCGTAGCAACCAGTACTTGAATATCACCTTCGCGGAAACGCTCAAGCGTAGTGATGCGCTGGCTTTGCGGTACGTCACCCGACAGCATGGCCGCACTGATACCGGCTTTTTTCAGCAGCTCATCCAGCTTACGAACCAAATCGCGACGATTACCGAATACCATCACACGCTCAAAGCTCTCTTGCTCAAGCAGGTTTACCAGCAGACGTTGCTTATCGTCGTCCGAGACGAGATAAACACGCTGGTCAATATCCGCCTGGTTTTCAACCGTGACTTCAATCTCAACGTGGGCTGGGTTAACCGTCCACTGATTGGCCAGATTGAGAATATCGTCGGTAAAGGTGGCAGAAAACAGGAACGTCTGGCGCTCTTCTGTCTTCGGCGTGTAGCGAATAATACGCTTCACGTCAGGAATAAAGCCCATCGACAGCATACGGTCGGCTTCATCCAATACCAGCACTTCCACTTCAGAAAGGTCGATATCGCGCTTTTGATGGAAGTCCAGCAAGCGGCCTGGCGTTGCGACCAGGATATCAATCTTTTTGCCCAAACTTTCGCGCTGCTTTTGATAGTCCATCCCACCAACAACGCTGGCCACGTTCAACTGCGTAAAGCGAGCAAGCGCCTTGGCGTCTTTTTCGATTTGCAGGGCCAACTCACGCGTAGGCGCAATAATCAGTGCTCGCGGCGCACCGGGCTTTTGACCATTAGGTGCAGGCTCTTCAAGGAAGTACGCCATTACCGAGATCAAAAATGCAGCCGTCTTGCCGGTACCGGTTTGCGCTTTACCCACTATATCGCCACCCAGCAGCGTTGCACGTAGCGCTTCAGCCTGGATCGGTGTGCAGTATTCAAACCCTTGGGCATGAATGGCGCGCATCAACGGTAGCGGCAGATCAAAGTCATGAAAGCGCCATTTGCCAGCCACGGCAGGCACCTGAAACTGACGAAGATCCCAGCTAGACTGGCGGCGACGCGGTTTCCGACGGCGACGTTTCGGCTTGCGGTTCTGGGCCGATGCTATGGTCTGTTCCGACTCGCTCATAGGCTATGTATCTGTCCATTACTGTGAATGTTAGGCATCACGAAGCGCGTATTGTATCAGGGGTTGGCGCTAAGAGCGCGTCCTGCTGTCGAAGGTAGGCCAGAGCCTGTTAGAATATGGCTTAATTCGACATAAGGAGCGCGACATGACGCGTAAGAAAAAAACACGTTCTTTGGCTGACAAGGTGACGATTCGCACCGGGCGCCGCAAAGACTATAAACAGTGGCGCCATGATAACCCCGACCAGGTGACCTCTTCACGCCGTTTTGTCGCCAAAAAGCAGCAGCAGCGTAAACTTCAGGCAGAGCGCAAGCTGGCGCGCCAACAGGAGGGCCAAAGTATCGCCATCCATCCTGACAAAGAGGCGGATCATACGCCAGAGGATAAATCGTAATGCGATTGGTTTCTTTCAACATCAACGGCATCCGCGCTCGGCTTCATCAGTTGCAGGCCTTGATTGATACCCAGCAGCCTGACGTTATAGGCCTGCAGGAAACCAAAGTACAGGACAGCGAGTTCCCCCTGGCCGATGTAGAGGCTATGGGCTATCACGTCTATTACCATGGGCAAAAAGGCCACTATGGGGTGGCGTTAATGTGCCGCCAAAAGCCCCAGGACATCTTTTATGGCTTTCCCGATGATGGCGAAGAAGCGCAGCGGCGCATGATTGGCGTACGCTTGCTGGCTGACGACGGCGAATCCGTCACCGTTTGGAACGGCTACTTCCCACAGGGTGAAAACGTTAGCCATCCGACGAAATTTCCCCATAAAGCGCACTTTTACCGCCAACTCACAAGTCTGCTCAACGAACATTACCGTGCGGACGAGCGTCTAGCGATTATGGGTGATTTTAACATTTCACCTGAAGATCAGGATATCGGCATTGGCGAGGCAAGCCGCAAGCGCTGGCTGCGTGAAGGCAAAGCAAGTTTTCAGCCGATTGAGCGCGAATGGCTGGAGGGCATCAAAGCCTGGGGACTAACCGACAGCTATCGCCTTTGCTACCCAGAGAACAATGAGCAGTTCAGTTGGTTTGATTATCGTTCCAAAGGCTTTGACCGCGAGCCCAAACGTGGCCTACGGATCGACTATATTCTAGTAACACAGCCGCTTGCCGACTGCATTCAGGCAGCGGGGATCGATTATGAGCTGCGCGCTATGGAACGCCCCTCCGACCATGCACCGACCTGGAGCGATTTTGCGATTACGCTCAGTCCTTCTGACGTTAATTGAAATTGGCCAGCCACTGGCTGGCTTCTTCATCGCCCAACTCAGCTGCCTGAAAAAGTGCCTGCTCGGCCTGCTCTTCATTTCCCCAGGCATAAGCCAACTGCCCATATTGGCGCCAGTCCTTGGCCGCTTGGGTATATTCAGCCAATGCCTGCCAGGCACTTAGCGCATTGTCGACGTGCCGGGCCTGTTGCCAGGACGTGGCGAGCAAGCGTAACGAGTGCTCATCTCGCTCAAGCTCCCCCTTCGCCAAGGCATTTTCCACATGTTCAGCGGCCCGCGCAGGCGTTCCTCCGCTTCGATGCAACTGAACCAGTAGCCAAAAGTCATCCTTTGTTTCCAGCTTGCCCAACTGCCACGCCATTTCCCACAAGCCAGCGGCAACGCCTGGCTGGCCTGCCTGCTGGGCAAGCCCCGCTGCCTGCTGCCACGCGTCTCTATCGCTTTGTGGGCCCAGACCTTCAACCAACCAGCCAAGCGCCTGTTCGCTTTGCCCTGAATGTCGTAGTACGGCAAGCGCCAGCGCTTGCTGGCTCTCATCAAGCGCTTGTGTTTGCTCAACGGCCTGATTCAGCTGCTCAGCGGCAGCATCCCACTGCGCCTCTTGCGCCATCAAACGTACCAACTGCCATAGCGCGGCGATATCCTGCTCGCTCTCTAGCCATTCGCTCAATAAATCAATGGCCTGCTCATTTTGCCCCGCCACACGCCGCAGCGACGCTTCTTCACGCAACCAACGCGCTGCCTGCTCTGTACCCACACCGCTGGTCTGACGCGCCAATGCGAGATGATCAGCGGCCTGAGCAGGCTTTTCCTGGCGAGCCAAAGCGCTTGCCGCCAGCTGATGGTAGAGCGCACTGGCCCAACGGTCAGAAACATTTCCTCCAGCCAATCGATTCGCCTGGGCGGTGGCGCGTTCAGCCACAGTCTCAAACGCACCACTTTGCAACTGCTCTTGCTGCGTTTTCAAATCACGAATGATGTCACCCGAAAGCGGTGCATCGGCCTGGGCGGCAGAAGCCCAAACACTGAACATTAGAATCCATGCTAAACGCTGCATTCCGCTACCTCAATTGAAACTCTATGCGCTGTGTGGCACGCCGGATCTGCTGGCTGCTGGCAAACTGCCACTGCCCAATAGCCTTTTGGGCGGCGTCATCAAATACACGCCGTGGCTGAGAATTCGTTACTCGAACGGAGGACCGGTCAACGCTACCATCGCGACGAATAATAAATTCCACCTCAACGAACCCTTCCATACCTCTGCGCTGCGCGCGCGGTGGATAATTAGGGTTAACACGATTGGTAGGCGCTACCTGCCCGACACTTACTGGCTCGTTGGAAGGCGGCGCTTCGGCTACCGGGGCCGCTTCACGCTGAGCGGGTGCCTCCGTGGGCGTTGCTACTGGCGCTGCTTCCGTCGGCGGCTCTGGGGACGGCTCAGGTGCAGGTTCCGGCTGCGGTGCGGGCTGAGGCTCGGGCGCTATTTCCGTTAACTCCGGCAGCTCATCATCCATCTCCACCGGCTCGACGGGTACGTCAGGTAGCTCTACATCAGGCAGCGTAATAGCACTATCGGTTACCGGAGGCGGCTCGGGTGTCGGCATGGGCGGCGGCGCCTGCTGAGGCGTGGCTTGCGCAGGCTGTGGCGCTGGCGCCTCTTGCTCAGGCGCCACTTCTGGCGCTTCCACCATATTCATGGTCATGGTCATTATCGGCGTTTCAGGCTCGCTTTCTGGCGGCGTTACCAGTAGCGCCAGCAGCCAAAATAGACCCACTGCCAGCGTAATTCCCACCAGAAAGGACACCGCATGACGCATCATGGCGCACTCCGGCTCGCAGCGACGGCCACCTGCTCTACCCCAGCCTCTTTAAGGCGATCCATAACTTCAATGAGCAACCCGGTCGTCGATGCCCGGTCCGCCTGGATCACGGCAGACCCTTGCTCGGTCAACATACCGGCCACTTCCCGCCCTACGTGATGGACATCCACTGGCTTACCGTCCACCCAGACAGCACCTTCAGGCGTAATAGCCACCAGCACCTGCGCTTCCGGGCGTGGACTCGCCGCACTCGATTCCGGGCGTTCAATCTCGATACCGCTCTCTTTAATGAAGCTGGTCGTTACGATAAAGAAGATCAGCATAATGAACACCACATCGAGCATGGGCGTCAGGTTGACTTCATTGCTTTCTGCGTTTGCGTCCATTGAACGGCGTCTACGCATCACTCTCCTCCAAGGCACGTGCCAGCCGGTCATGCAACCGCTGATCTTCTCGACGAATCACATGCTCTAAACGACTAATAAACAGAAGCCCTACGACCGCAATCGCCATGCCGGTTAACGTTGGCAGCGTTGCACGCGCCACGCCATCGGCCATCGCGCGCGCCTGATGCGTGTCACTCATCGAAAGGCTATCAAATACGGTAATCATGCCGGTAACAGTACCCAGCAGGCCTAGCAAGGGGCAGAGCGCGACCAGCAGTTTTAACCAGGGCAGCGGACGACGAAGCCTGGCCACTAGTGCTTCTGTCCACACGTGGCGTAGCGTGCGCGCGCTCCAGCTGCGGTGGTCGCGGCGCTCCGCCCAGCGACGAATCAACTGCCGGCGGGCGGAACGCCAGGTAATGCGGTAGTACCACCAGCGCTCTATCGCCATGCCGAACACCAGCACCGCGACCAACGCTAGCACGACCAGAACCGCACCACCGGCATCGACTAACCGCTCTACCGGTTCAAGCCAGAGAGGTAGCGTGGGCATATCAATTCACCGACGTAGCATGAGCAGTAGATTGAGCTTCCAAATGATCCGCCAAGGTCGCACTCGCCTCGCCTTCAATCACTTGGCTTAAGTGACGGCTGCGGCTTGAAAGCGCCGTTTGCGCAAACAGCAAAGGCACCGCCGTAATGAGGCCCAGCACCGTGGTGACCAATGCCTGGCTAATCCCTCCTGCCATGAGCTGCGGATCGCCGGTGCCAAACACGGTAATCGCCTGAAACGTTACAATCATGCCGGTCACCGTACCTAACAACCCCAGCAGCGGTGCAATAGCAGCCAATAACTTAACAATGGGCTGCCCCCGCTCAATGCACGGCAACTCTGCCAGTACCGCTTCATCCAAACGTGCTTCTAACGCTTCAGGGGTTTGGTGCTTATCCATCTCTTTAAAGCGAAGCAACACGCGGCCTAGTGGGTTATTCGACTGCAACTGATTAAGCGACTGACGTTGGCGGCGCACGCGAAGACTCTGTAGCACCAAGTAGGCATATTGCCCCAGCGCCACCAGCAGACCCAACACCCCCAGCACGACGATGACATAACCGACATACCCGCCCTGCTGGAAACGCTCCCACAGGCTAGGACGTTGAGAAAGCGCCTGTAAAACGGGGCCTTGAGTGGGGTCAATCAGGAATTCCCGGCTTTCTCCCTGGTGGTAAGCCGCGAGCACACTTTGAATTTCGTCTGGCGTACGCGGCGCTTCGGCCAAATGACTAACGTCACCATCTTGCTGAAGTAGTGCATTTTCCGTAAACGCGGCGAAGTCACCCAATCGAACCACGTTACGGGGCGCGATCGCGCCGCTGGAATCCGCGACCGGAAGCTCCAAACGTTCAACCTGCCCGGTTTTTGCAGCCAGCGTTGCCAGGCTGTCGACCACGTTTTCTAGCTGACGACGTTCAAGCACTTCCGCGCTATCCAGGCGAGGCGGCAGTATCTCTTCTTGCAAGGTTAACCAGCTATCTTCACCCAATGCGTTGCGCACTTCGGTACTGTGTCGCGCAAGGTTGGCCAACAAGCCGGAAAGCGCTTCACCCTGTTCGTTCTGGCGCTCGGTTAACTCACTGGCCTGCTCAGCCTGCTCGGTTTGCTGGGCTTGCAGCGCCTCACGCTGCTCCTCGGCTGACTGGTGGGCGGCGCGTGCCTCTTCAAGCGCTGCATTTAACGCTTGCTGATCTTCCAAAAAGCGCGCCAAGCGCTCCTGGTCACGCGCCTCAGCGGCCTGGCGTGCTTCGCGTAGCGATGAAACAGGCTCACTTTGCGCCGAGACGCCGAAACTGACGGCGACAAGCCCCACCAACAAACCAGCACTTACCAGGCGTTGCAGACGTTGACGATTGACGCTCATGGCTGACCTCCCTGCTGTTCTGCAACGGTAATGGATAGCGGCAACCTCAATAGATCCGGCGTTCGCTGGTCAGCGGCGATGCGCAGACCATTGCGGACTTCGCGCCGTGCTCGCTCATCCAACGGTAGCCATTCATGGTTGGCGGCATCCCAAACTCCGCCTTCCCGAGCGTCTGGCGTCAGGTAGTAAAATCCAATTCTACCGACGCGTAGATAATCTACTTCCCGAGCATTGCCTTCAGGGCTTTGCAAACGTCCGCGCCAGTTATCAATGTCACGGCCGTATTCAAGCTCTACTCGCCATGCTTCTAATAAGCCGTTGATCCGCTCAACGGTGTTGCTGCTCTGCGCCTCATCAGAGTGCACGACTCGAGCCAAGCGCTCATCGCGCAAGAACGGCATATCCTGCTCAATCCAGCGCGTTAGCTGTGCTTGCATATCCTGCTCGATGAGCGGTAGCGCCGCGCGTGTCTCTTCCAGGGTATTCAGTGCAGTACTTAAACGCTGCTGACGTTCGGCTTCTTCTACCAAACGCGCACTTAGCGACGCGTTTGCGGCCTCCATTTGGCGAGTCTCACGCTCTAGCCGACGTAACTCTTCTAGCGCGCCCCGGGTCTCTTCATCGGCTGCATCAATTTGCTGCTGCAGGGCCGCCTGGGTTTGTTGGGCTTCTACGCTCTGGGCCGCCTGGCCCGCTGTTTCATCGCTTGCCATTAGCCCACCGCTGACTAGCACGAAGGCTAAGCAACACGTACGCACGGCAAAGAAAGACCTGTTCAGCACGTCGACTCTCCGTTACTGCCTAGCGAGCTTTACCATTAGCCACACTAGAAACCAATTAAGTATAAGAACGATTTGCGTTTAAATTCTACGCGTTAGCCTACCACCATCTCAACAAATGACAATATTTATCATTAACATTAAGACGTTTTTTTGCTTTATTTTGAGTATAAAAAAGGGCGCCAAATGGCGCCCCGCTTATAATGGTGATGCTTGATGTCTTAAACGTTCAACATGACACATGTCTTTATGGCTCAGTCTTTATGGCACGGCCTTTATGACACGGTCCTTATGACATAGCCTTTGGTTAGCGGCGCGAGTGGAAGCTCCCACGCCTGCTCACGGCTTACCCATTTGGCTTCAGCGATTTCAGCGGCCGCCTCTACCGGCTCATCAATCACCAGCCCATAGAGCTGCGCTTCAATCGTCATGCCAGGCTCATTCGCCGCCGGGGCCTTCTGTACGCCCAAAGGAAGCAGCCGGTCTTCAGTGACATGCAAACCGAGCTCTTCTTTAAGCTCGCGACATAGTGCTGCCAGTGCCGTTTCACCCGGGTCGATCTTACCGCCCGGCTGCATAAAGAAAGCGGTGCCCTGTTTACGCACCAGCAGCAGTCAACCATCCAGGTCACTTACAACCGCCGCTGCGATTTTCAGTACACTGGCCGTGTTTGGCGTTACATCTGGCATGGCCCTTCCCTCTTTTTACCGCTTACCGGATGAGACTATTAAAACTCCCAGTCATCATCTTCAGTGGCAATGGCTTTGCCAATAACGTACGAGGAGCCAGAGCCTGAGAAGAAGTCGTGGTTTTCATTCGCGCTGGGCGACAGAGCCGCCATAATCGTCGGGTCAACGTCGGTCACGCTACTGGGGAACAGCGGCTCATAGCCCAGGTTCATCAGCGCTTTGTTGGCGTTATAATGAAGAAATTTCTTCACATCTTCCGACAGCCCCACTTCGTCATACAGTGACTCGGTGTAGCGCACTTCATTATCATACAGCTCAAGAAGCAGCTCATACGCGTAATCCTTGACTTCCTGCTGACGCTCGGGCGTGGCTTCTGCCAAGGCTTGCTGGAATTTGTAGCCAATGTAGTAACCGTGTACCGCTTCATCGCGAATAATCAAACGAATAAGATCAGCGGTGTTGGTTAGCTTGGCGTGGCTGGACCAGTACATGGGCAGATAGAAGCCCGAATAGAACAAAAAGGACTCCAAAAATACGCTGGCCACCTTGCGCATCAACGGGTCATCAGAGCGATAGCGCTCCAGAATCAGTTCTGACTTAGCCTGGAGCGTGGGATTCTCTTCACTCCACCGGAAGGCATCATCCACATCGCGCGTGGCGCATAGCGTCGAGAAAATCGAGCTGTACGAGCGCGCATGCACCGACTCCATAAACGCAATATTGGTGTATACCGCCTCTTCATGGGGTGTGCGAGCATTTTCCATTAGCACCGGAGCACCAATGCTGCTTTGGATCGTATCCAGCAGCGTCAGGCCTGTAAACACGCGAATGGTTAGCTGCTTTTCCTGCTGGGTCAGTGTGTTCCACGATTGAATATCGTTGGAAAGCGGCACCTTTTCCGGCAGCCAAAAGTTACTGGTCAGGCGATTCCATACTTCAAGATCCTTGTCATCCTGAAGACGGTTCCAGTTGATCGCATTCACCCGCGATAAGCGTTGCGTGGTAGTCATGAAATAACTCTCATTAAAAGCGCCGTATTACATACGGCGCACAAGTACAGAATATCAAATGCTGGCAATTTGCCAGGCACGGGTATTAAAGCGTGCAGGAAACACAGCCTTCCACTTCAGTACCTTCCAGCGCGCTTTGGCGCAGACGAATGTAATAGAGCGTTTTAATACCTTTTCGCCACGCGTAAATCTGCGCCTTATTGATATCACGCGTTGTCGCAGTGTCCGGGAAGAACAGCGTCAATGAGAGCCCCTGATCAACGTGCTTGGAAGCCTCAGCGTAGGTATCAATAATCTTCTCAGGGCCAATTTCATAAGCGTCCTGGAAGTAATCAAACGTGGACTCGCTCAAGAACGGCGCAGGATAATAAGCACGCCCCAGCTTGCCTTCTTTACGAATCTCGATCCTGGCCGCTACCGGGTGGATACTTGAGGTCGAGTGGTTAATATAGGAAATAGAGCCCGTGGGCGGCACCGCCTGCAAGTTGCGATTATAAAGGCCGTGGGCCATTACCGAGGCCTTGAGCTCCTGCCAGTCCTGCTGAGTAGGCAGCGTGATGTCGCTACGCTCGAACAGGCCGCGTACTTTATCGGTGCGTGGCAGCCACTCCTGGTCGGTATATTTATCGAAGAACTCGCCCGTTGCATATTTGGAGTCTTCAAAGCCTGCAAACGTATCATTATGCTCAATCGCCAAGCGGTTCGACGCGCGGATGGCATGAAAGGCGATGCAGTAGAAATACAGGTTGGTAAAGTCCAACCCCTCTTCAGAGCCATAATAAATGTGTTCGCGAGCCAGGTAACCGTGCAGGTTCATCTGACCAAGACCAATAGCGCGTGACTTGGCATTACCTTCGGCAATAGAGGGTACGCTACGTAGATTGCTCATTTCTGAAACTGCGGTTAACCCGCGAATGGCGATCTCAACGCTTTCGCCAATATTGCCGGCGTCCATTACCTTGGCGATGTTCATCGATCCCAGGTTACAGGAGATATCCTGACCCATTTGGCGATAGCCAAGATCATCGTCGTATTCGGTAGGTGTATTGACCTGCAGAATTTCCGAACACAGGTTACTCATATTGATACGACCAGCAATCGGGTTCGCCCGGTTGACCGTATCTTCAAACATGATGTACGGATAGCCCGACTCAAACTGCAGCTCTGCCAGTGTCTGGAAGAACGCCCGCGCATTGATTTTGTGCTTACGGATACGCGCGTCCGCGACCATCTCATGGTATTTCTCGGTAACGCTGACGTCGCCAAACGGGACGCCATAAACGCGCTCAACGTCGTAAGGCGAGAACAGGTACATATCGTCATTGCGCTTGGCAAGCTCAAACGTAATATCCGGAATCGTCACGCCCAGCGACAACGTTTTAATGCGGATTTTCTCGTCAGCATTTTCACGCTTGGTATCCAAAAAACTCAGGATATCGGGGTGGTGCGCATTCAGATAAACCGCGCCAGCGCCTTGGCGAGCACCCAGCTGGTTCGCATAGGAGAAGGCGTCTTCCAAGAGTTTCATGATCGGGATAATGCCCGACGACTGATTCTCAATACGCTTGATGGGTGCGCCAGACTCACGGATATTGCTCAATAAAAAGGCAACACCGCCACCCCGCTTGGAAAGCTGTAGCGCTGAGTTAATCGAGCGACCGATCGACTCCATATTGTCTTCAATACGCAGCAAGAAGCACGATACCAACTCACCACGCTGCTGCTTGCCGCAGTTCAGGAAGGTAGGCGTCGCTGGCTGGAAACGACCACTGATTATTTCATCAACCAAGGATTTTGCCAGCGCTTCATCGCCGCGCGCCAGGGTCAGTGCCACCATGCATACGCGGTCTTCATAGCGCTCAAGGTAACGCTTACCGTCGAACGTTTTTAGCGTATAGCTGGTGTAGTACTTGAAGGCACCTAAAAAGCTTGGAAAACGGAATTTGTAGGCATACGCCTGCTCAAACAACGCTTTAACAAAAGCGAAGCTGTATTGGCCGAGCATCTCCGCTTCGTAATAGCCCTCTTCCATCAGGTAATCGAGCTTTTCTTCCAGCGAGTGGAAAAAGACGGTGTTCTGGTTAACGTGTTGCAGGAAGTACTGACGTGCTGCTTCACGGTCTTTATCCAGCTGTAGTTCACCGTTGGCACCGTACAAATTAAGCATCGCGTTTAGCGCGTGGTAATCCAAAGTACGCGCTTCGGAAGCTCCCGTAGCCGGCCGTTTGGGTTCAGCCTGGTTTTTCGTGACTAGGTTTGTCGTTTCCAAAACTCTTCTACTCCTTTGCGAACCTTGGCCACGTCATCGTCGGTGCCAAATAATTCAAATCGATACAGCAATGGCACACGGCACTTTTCTGCAATAACGCGACCAGCCAGGCCATACGCATCACCAAAATTAGTGTTACCGGCAGCAATGACGCCGCGAATAAAGCGTCTATTCTGCTCATCGTTAAGAAAGCGAATAACTTGCCCTGGCACCGCACCTTTTGCCTCGCCGCCCCCGTAGGTGGGCGTGATTAATATATAAGGTGCTGTGGCATGTAGCGTCGGTTCATCACGCCCTAGCGGAAGACGCTGTGCGGCCAGACCAAGTTTTTGTACAAAACGATGAGTGTTACCTGATTTGGTGGAGAAATAAATTAGGCTGCCGACCTGGGGTGTTGCAGCGGCGGCGTCCACCAACATAGCAATTTTACGCCAACGCTTGGATACGGTCCGGGCGGAAACCCGACCAGTGATCATCACCAGCAACGACCACTGGAAGCTGGCGGTAGCCAAGGGCTTCTACTTCTTGCTGGGCACCTGACTCAGCGGTGATATCGATAACGGTATACGCTAGACCCTGTTTATCCAGAGCACGGTAGGTAGCAGTACACTGAACACAAGCAGGCTTGCTATAAATCTGGATTGCCATGGTCATTTTCCCCTTTTCATAGCGGTATTTTTCGGGCAGAGCATATCTAGTACCTCCCCCTCTCTGAAGACATCACGCATACTATATATAGACCATGGGAAAATCAATTCAAGCATATATAGTATTTTTTCATCCACAGGTTATTGACAGCTCATGCCCAGCCTACGGTCTGGAAACAAAAAAACCGCCCCACAGAGGGGGCGGCATTGTGCAGGCGCCAGCGGCTGGCATCCTGCCCGACATAGCGCTAAATTAAGCGATAGCAGCCTGGTAGCGACGCTCTACATCTTCCCAGTTAACGACGTCAAAGAACGCAGCAACGTAGTCAGGACGCTTGTTCTGATACTTCAGGTAGTAGGCGTGCTCCCATACATCCAGGCCGAGCAGCGGCGTGTTGCCGTGCATCAGCGGGTTATCCTGGTTCAGCGTATTTTCAACAACCAGCTTTTTTGCGGGAGTCACGGAGAGCCATGCCCAGCCGCTACCAAAACGACCTACGGCTGCCTTTTTGAACTCTTCCTTGAAGGAGTCCAGGCCGCCTAGTTCGCTATCAATAGCGTTGGCAACATCGCCCTGAGGCTGACCACCACCGTTCGGCGACATCATTTGCCAGAACATGGAGTGGTTGGCATGGCCACCGCCGTTGTTAATAACTGCTTGGCGCTTGGCTTCCGGCACACGGTCCAGGTTTGAGACGAGCTCTTCAATCGCAACGTCCTCAAGACCTGTGCCCTCAAGTGCAGCGTTGAGGTTATTGACGTACGTTTGGTGGTGACGCGAGTGGTGAATTTCCATGGTCATCGCATCAATATGCGGCTCGAGTGCGTCATAAGCGTACGGCAGTTCGGGAAGTGTATGTGCCATATTATCATCTCCTTGAGTGGCTTGCGTTGCGTTCATCATGATAGGTGTGGTCAGCCCACACCTTTTTCAACCGCTTTGGCGGCACTTTCTCACATTGCCCGTACTTTAGCCAACTACGGGCAGTTTATCTAATTTACTCTCCTAAAAAAGCCGGCTTTTAATAAGCCGGCTTGGGTAAACCAAGTCAATCCAGAAACGCCTTACAGCTTGCTCTCAAGTTCAGGCAGAATCTCGAACAAATCGCCTACCAGACCATAGTCCGCTACTTGAAAGATCGGTGCTTCGTCGTCTTTATTAATCGCGACAATGACCTTGGAGTCTTTCATGCCCGCCAAATGCTGAATGGCGCCCGAAATACCTACGGCAATATAGAGATCAGGTGCCACGATCTTGCCGGTTTGCCCGACCTGCATGTCGTTAGGAACAAAGCCTGCATCTACCGCTGCCCGTGAAGCGCCTACGGCCGCCCCCAGCTTGTCGGCGATACCGTCCAGCAGCTTGAAGTTCTCGCCATTGCCCATGCCACGGCCGCCTGAAATAACCACTTTGGCGCCACCCAGTTCGGGTCGGTCGGACTGTGCAAGTTCTTCTTTAACAAAGCTTGACTGGGTATTTTCAACCACCACATCGACCGCTTCTAGCGTAGCGCTGCCGCTGCTGGCAACGGCATCAAACGCGCTGGAGCGTACGGTAATTACTTTCAGCGCATCATCACTTTTCACGGTGGCGATGGCGTTCCCCGCATAAATGGGACGCAGGAAGGTGTCAGCGCTCTCAATGCCAATGACGTCGGAAAGCTGGCTAACATCTTTCAGGGCAGCCAAACGCGGCAACACATTTTTACCGGTTGTGGAGGCGCTCGCCAGCACATGAGTGTAACCACTGGCTAACTCCACCAGCAGCGCGCCCATGGGCTCAGCCAGTTGGTAAGCGTAAACAGCATTATCTGCAACCCGCACCTTGCTGACGCCATCAAGCTTGGCGGCTGCTTCAGCGGCAGCCTGGACGCCCTCTCCAGCCACCAGAACGTCAATATCGCCACCGATGGCTTTGGCGGCAGCTACCACGTGAGCGGTGGCGCTGGCGAGTTGGCCGTCATTGATATCGGCAAGTACCAAAATGCTCATTAGATCAGCTCCTTTCAAAGCACTTATCTTGAAGAACTTATCTCAAAGAACTTTTCTTAAAGAACTTTGGCTTCGTTTTTTAGTTTATCGATCAATTCATCCACCGACGCAACCTTAATACCGCCTTTACGTTCTGCCGGGGACTCGACTTTCAAAAGGCTTACCCTGGATGCCACCTCAATGCCGTAATCGGCAGGGGTTTTGACGTCCATCGGTTTCTTTTTGGCCTTCATGATATCCGGCAGCTTGGCGTAGCGTGGCTCGTTCAAGCGCAAATCGGTTGTCACAATGGCAGGCAGCGTCAGCGCAATGGTCTGCAAGCCGCCATCGATTTCACGGGTAACGTTAACCGTATCACCATCAATGGCCACTTCTGAGGCGAACGTGCCTTGCGGCAAGTTGGTTAAGGCAGCCAGCATCTGGCCCGTCTGGTTATTGTCGGTGTCGATCGCCTGCTTACCCAGGATGACCAGGCCGGGCTGCTCTTCGTCAACCACCTTGGCCAGCAACTTGGCAACTGCTAGCGACTCAACTCGCTCGTCGGTTTCGATGTGAATAGCGCGGTCAGCACCCAGTGCCAGCGCGGTACGCAGCTGTTCCTGGGCGGCTTTGGGGCCAACGGTGACGGCCACTACTTCAGTAGCAACGCCCTTCTCTTTTAGGCGTACCGCCTCTTCCACCGCAATTTCGCAGAAGGGATTCATGGCCATTTTGACATTGGTAAGATCAACGTCAGAGTGATCTGCTTTGACGCGGATTTTGACGTTATAGTCGATGACGCGTTTAACCGCGACGAGTACTTTCATAGGTTCCTCGCTTGGCTGGTGGCAAAAGCCGTTAACCAAAGTCGGCACCCGCCCAGCGGACACCGCTTATAAAAGAGTCAGCCTCGCCATACGCGATGACGATGCCGAAGAGATTCATGCAAGCGTTTGATAGGCACGCAGTTACAAAACCTTGTTAATTTGCCACAGCCTGCCCAATGGCAACAATACCCATTCGCTACCGCTATAGTCGAACAATCACCAAACAGGGCTACGTTTGGGCCACTGAGCATGAAACGCGCTTTTAGCATCGTAGGCGTGACCTGACCACGGTATTATGCCTATCATGGAGCATAACCAGAAGCAAACGACCGTTTTATATTAAGGCCGTGTTTTTATAAGGCACTGCACTTATGAGAATAAGGAGAGACCAGGTGGAAAATGTTGAACGCGACGTCATGGACTTTGATGTAGTGATTGTAGGCGCGGGTCCTTCTGGGCTTGCCGCTGCCTGCCGCCTGATGCAGCAAGCAAATGAAGCCGAACAAGAGCTGACCGTTTGTGTCGTGGAAAAAGGCTCTGAAGTCGGTGCGCACATTTTATCTGGCGCGGTGTTTGAACCACGGGCGCTCAATGAGCTCTTTCCCGACTGGCAAGAGCGTGGCGCCCCTTTGAACACTCCCGC
This sequence comes from Halomonas hibernica, assembly GCF_013183775.1. NCBI lineage: Bacteria > Pseudomonadati > Pseudomonadota > Gammaproteobacteria > Oceanospirillales > Halomonadaceae > Halomonas > Halomonas hibernica. Next base: position 491,088 of record NZ_VIFN01000001.1, on the reverse strand, counting down.
CATTCGCGATGATGTTTACCTGCTCAAAGATGCCCAAAAGGCACAGAAGCTGCCCAATTCATTGGTCCCCAAAAGCATGCACAATACCGGCGGTGATCAAACGCGCTACGTGGTCAGTGCTGGTAATCTGTGCCGTTGGCTTGCCGAGCAAGCTGAAGCGCTGGGTGTTGAAATTTTCCCCGGCTTCGCCGCCCAGGACGTCATTATTGAAGAAGATGCCGTACGCGGCATTTTGATAGGTGACATGGGCGTCGCCGCTGACGGCACACCGAAAGATGGCTATATGCCGGGTATGGAGCTGCGTGCCAAATACACGCTGTTTGCTGAAGGCGCGCGTGGTCATTTAGGCAAACGCTTAATCAAGCATTTTTCCCTTGACGCCGGGCGCGACCCGCAACACTACGGCATTGGCCTAAAAGAGCTCTGGGACGTTCCCGCTGACAAGCATGAACCCGGGCTTGTGGTTCACGGTTCTGGCTGGCCGCTGGATAAAGATACCTCTGGGGGCTGGTTCCTGTATCACGCTGAAAACCAGCAGGTGGTGGTTGGCCTGATTATGGATCTTTCCTATCAGAACCCTTGGCTTTCGCCGTTTGATGAATTTCAGCGCATGAAGCATCACCCGGCGCTTAGCCAATATCTGGAAGGCGGTAAGCGTGTAGCTTACGGCGCCCGAGCGCTCACCAAAGGGGGCTTTAACTGCCTGCCTAAAATGACGTTTGCAGGCGGCCTACTGATTGGCTGTGATGCAGGAACCCTTAATTTCTCCAAAATCAAAGGCCTGCATACCGCCATGAAGTCAGGCCTGGTGGCCGCTGAAAGCGTTTTTGAAGCCCTAAAAGCGGGTGATGAAGGCGCGCAAGAACTCACTAGCTTTACCCAAAAGTGGGAAGCCAGCTGGGCTTACGAAGAGCTTAAAGAGAGCGCAAGCTTTGGACCCGCCATGCATAAGTACGGCACCGTGGGTGGCGGCGCTTACAACTTTGTTAATCAGTTGCTGGGCAACAAGCTGCCCAATGTTCACGACACGACCACTGATTACGGCGCTCTAAAACCGGCGGCTGAGTTTGAAAAAATCAATTACCCCAAGCCGGACGGAAAGCTCTCGTTTGATAAGTCGTCTTCAGTGTTTCTCTCCAACACCAATCACGAAGAGGACCAGCCGTGCCACCTGCACCTGGACGATCCTGACATTCCGATTAAGCACAACTTACCCAAGTATGCCGAGCCGGCCCAGCGTTACTGCCCTGCAGGCGTGTATGAAGTGGTAGAGGATGATGCTGGGCAGCCACGTTTTCAGATCAACTTCCAGAACTGCGTGCACTGCAAAACCTGTGACATTAAGGACCCGGCCCAGAATATTACCTGGGTAGCGCCTGAAGGCGGCGGCGGGCCCAACTATCCCAATATGTAAGCTGTAAACAGCAGGCGCCAAACAGAGCCACTTGCACCGCCTAACCGTTAGGCGGATTGCACAGGTGGCTCTAATCGCTCAATGGGTGCACGGCGAGCAATTAAACGTCGCCTGCCTGCTTGAACAAAACGCACATCAATGACCGGGTCAGAGGGATTACCTTCTACCGAGGCAATCTCTCCCTCACCAAAAACGGCGTGATGCAGCCGCTGTCCGGGGTAAAAGTGCTCCCCTGGCGCATAAGCGGCTTGGGGCTCCTTCACCTCGGGCGCCGTTAACGTAATATCGTCACGCCCTAACCGCTCAAGATAGCGTTGTACAATCGCTGGCGAAGCCGCCCGTAACACAGCGCTTGTGGGCTCGCTCTTCGCCAGGCACTCAGCAACCTGCATGCTGTCTTGCCATGCGCTTTCAGCAATAAAGCGACTTGGACGATGCGAGCCACCATCGTGCATAACCAGAAGCTGCTCTTCTGCGCGAGTAATCGCGACATAAAAGAGTCGGCGTTCTTCTTCAAGGCGCTCATCGCTTAGCGGCGTATCCCGGCTATAATGCGGGAAGTCTTCCTCATTGACGCCAGCGACGACCACAAGCGGCCACTCCAACCCTTTGGCACCATGCACGGTTGAAATCAGGACACCCTCGGCCTGGTTTTCAACCGGACGCTCTAATAACGCTATAAAGGCGTCAGGATCAGGCACGCTTTGAGCCTGTTCGATCAGCACATCCAAAAGGCGGACATCCTCTTCGCCTTTATCCCGCCGGGCTGCGGCACGCTTTAGCGTTTTTTCAGCGTCGATGCTTTCCACCACATGGCTAAGTAATTTAGCGGATGGCCATGCACGTAGCCGGGGAAGCTCACACAATAACGCCCAGCGTTTTTTTAACGTACGCCGTTGAAGCGGCTTTAGCTCAGTAAGCACGGGGTCATGCCGTTCTGGCCACTCTTGCGTAGTGGCCAACTGGTAGGCCAAGCGCTGTAGCCGTTCCCGCGCGACAAAAGGCGTTGGCTGAGAGAGCAGTAACAGCAAGTGTTCTGGGTCGTGGAGAAGCTCAGGACGGCGAGATAGCTTTAAGTAACCCACTAACGCCTGCACCAACGGTAAGCGAAAAACAAAACGATCTTCACGCAGTAAGCGAAAGGGGATACCGGCCTGCAATAACGCCAGCTGGAACGGCACGGAAAGTGCCCAACTGCGCACTAACAGGCTGACCTGGTGAAAAGTGCGCCCCTGCGCACTCCAATCCATCAAGGTATCCAGCAGGACAGCACTTCCCTGCCCGACCGACACCCGCGTATGCGGATTATTTGCCGCCGCTAAACAGAGCTGATCGGGACGTCGTTGATTGGCAACAATCGCATGATTCGCTGTTAATGCCAGCGCATGCCCATGGCGAAACGTCGTTGATAGTGGGTAATCGGTGGGCTGCCCGAAGGTCGCGGTAAAATCCTCCAGCATGGTGTCCGGCCGCGCACCACGCCACTCGTAAATGCACTGATTGGCATCCCCTACCGCCATAACCGCCGCCGTGCTACCCGCCAATACCGCAAGTAGGCGTTGCTGCGCCGCGTTGATATCCTGATACTCATCAATAATGACGTGGTCCAAAAAGCCTTCCACACGCTGGCGTAACGTAGCGTCAGCTTCCAGCGCCTGGAGCGGCCGATACAGCAAATCGGCGTAGGTCATAAGACCTTCATCCGCGAGCATTCGCTCTGCTTCATTAAACGCGCTGGGGAAATAATCGGTGTCCGGCTCGTAGTTAAGCCGCTCATAAAGTGCTTGAGGTTCGGCCATTTCTGCTTTGACCAGATTACAAAAATGCGCCAGTGCCTCCAGGCGCTCGCCCTCAATGGCCGCATCGCGCCGCTCAACGCTTTCACGCAGTACATGTAAACTGGCCTGGCGAAGCAAGCGCTCCAACTGCCAGTCAGCCGACAGCAATCGGCGTGGTGCGAGCACTCCCCAACGGCACAGACTTTGGGTTAATCGATGCCCCAGCGAGTGAAAAGTACGCACCGCAGGCAGCGCCTGCCCGGAGGGGGCCATGCTTACCAAGCGTTGATGAAAATCATCCCGTGCTGAGCGGTTAAACATCAATATCAGCATCCGCTTGGGCGCAACCCCACCGGCCAGCAGATGCAGCACTCGGGCTGCCATGGTGGTGGTTTTACCCGCACCGGCGACTGCCGCTACTCTGGCATGGCCGTTTTCATGATGGACAACAGCGTGTTGTTCTGCGGTTAACTTCACAAAGCCTCACTCGGTGCGCCATTATCGCCGCCAGCGGTGTCCTCAGCATCCACACAGCCGAGTGGAAACCACTCACCGGCGCTCCACACACCGACTTCATATTGGCCATTAGCCAGTGTTTTCATACTTGCCGCGTCAACCAGTTGATAAAACACATGGCGATGTAATCGGGCGGATAACCCATACCGGACAGCAATTTCCGGCAGCATCTCGTCACCTTGAGTCTCGCTGAACGCTAGAGGGTGTGTCGCGTCAAGGCGCACGACATCTTCAAACTGGGTCGTAAACCACCAGGCATCCTCATGAAAGTCAGCCTCAACAGCCACAAAAGGCAAATCGTCCACCTGGAGACACCAGCGCTCAACAGGCGTCACCAGGCAGTAGCCTTCCGGGTCGTGGCGCAACAGCGAGGATAGCAAACGCGCAACATCAGGGCGGGCAAACGGCTGTCCTTCGTGTAACCAGGTGCCGTCTGCTTGAATCACAATATTGATATCGCCAGACAGCGCTGGCTGCCATTGATCCACAGGCGGAATAGTGGCCACACTTTGACGCTGCTGCAGGAGTCGATCAATATTCATTGCATCCGCCTTGCGCTAATACCGCTTAACGTGAAGACACGAGCCCAGACTGCGCCAGGGCTTGTTTAACATACGCAGGCGCATCGGGCACGGCCGCTTTAAACAGCTGAAAGAAGTTGGCCGTCGTTTGCATGGCCACTTCATCGACGCTGATGCCCCGCGCTTTGGCGATGCACTCTGCCACCTCAACAACCCACGCAGGTTCGTTGGGTTTGCCACGGTAAGGCACAGGGGCCAAGTAAGGACTATCGGTTTCAATAAGAAGACGATCCAGCGGCAGTTGGCGGGCCAATTCACGCAGCGACGCCGCGTTATTAAAGGTAATAATACCGGACAACGAAATATAGAAGCCAAGCCGCACCGCTTCACGCGCCATTTCCAAGTCTTCAGTAAAGCAGTGGAGCACACCACCAATGCGTGGATCGCTATATTCTCGCAACAAGGCAAGCGTGTCTTCCTTGGCTTCCCGGGTATGCACGATAACGGGCAACTCAAGCTCGCGGGCAGCGATCAAGTGCTGCTTAAAGCGCTCATACTGCACCGCAACCGGCACGCTTTCCTGATAGTGGTAATCCAGCCCGGTTTCACCAATGGCAATGGCGCCGTACTGCTCTGCGGCTTCTTGAATATCACTCGCCACTGGCTCTTGCACAGGCGTATGCAGCGGATGAAGGCCCGCCGAAATAGCGACGTCGCTATGCTCACGAGCAATCGCAGCGAGCCCTGGCATATCCTCAAGGCTCACTGAAATCGCCAAAAACTGGCTAACGTTTGCAGCTCTAGCCGCGTTTAGCGTGGCGGCAATATCACCACCATGCGTGTGCTCCGACAAACGATCCAAATGACAGTGCGAATCAACAAACATGAACGTCTCATCAACCAAAAAGAGAAATAAAAAGGCGGGATAACGCTAAAGCGTCAATGAAGGAGCCGTATGATCATCAGCTTCCAGCAGCATTTCGATGCGCTCGCGCAGAGCGCTATCCTTAAAGCTAAAATGAACGCCAATTCCCGCGACACGCTGGCTACTTATCTCGTCAGGCGATACCCATACGACATCACCCGAAACCGTCATGCGCTCACACTCACCTGGCAACGTGAGCAATAAAGTGACCTGATCACCCAGCGCATAGGGCGTTTTAGTCGGTACAAATAGACCTCCACGCTCCAAAAACGGCATATAAGCTGAAAATAGCGTAGACGTATCAGGCACGGCGAGGGCAAGGGCTTTTTGAATACTCATATCAACCTCGCTCGCCGGTAAATCCATGACCACCATCGTAACGACATGACTAGAGAGTGATGGTTGAAATCCATAGCCAATGCAATAACGCTATGAGCGCAGTAGCGCTGCCCAACGCACTAACCATGCTTCAAGCACCAGTTGCGGGTTTGGATTGGCTCCAACCGCTAACAGGCGCCGCTGTTCTCGGGCGTAATCCAGCAAACGAAACCAATCCTGCGCACGGCCGTTTTTGACCGCTTGGCGGTAAAGGGGTTCTAAATCGGGATTGTGCAGTACGCTTGCTTCACCTGAAATACCCAAGCGAATTAAGTCTTCAAGCCATGCGATACCGTACCACAAGATAGCGTCAATCGCTTGGCGGTCCAGCCGTGCAGCCTCCGATACCGGCTCAGCGCCCCGCACCAGTTGCTCAAAGCAGTCATGAATCTGGTGGCGCAATGCCCGCTCTTCAGGCGAAGCTAATTCAGCCGCCAAAAGCGGCAAACCACCCGACACCTGCCACCAAAAATACGCCTCTTCCTCACCGCCCAACTGTTCGATTAACCAGTTGCGACACGCAGTAAAAGGCACACTGGGAAACGACCACTGCTGGCATCGGGAACGAATAGTCGCCAACATCCGAGATGGCACATCAGAAAGCAGAATAAACAGCGTTTTAGCGCCAGGCTCTTCCAGGCTTTTAAGCAACGCATTGGCCGCGGCGATATTCATGCTCTCGGCCGGTGAAAGAACAATCACGCGATAACCGCCCTGTTGGGCGGTCTGTGAGACAAACCGATTAACCTCGCGGATAGGGTCAATACGTATCTGGCGCTTGCCTTCTTCCGGCGAAACCCGCAACAGGTCCGGATGATAACCCGACGCCAGCATGGAACAGCTATGACACTGGCCGCATGCCAGCACACTCGGGCTTGCGCACAACATGCGGGCAATTAGCGCCTCTGCCAGCTGCTGCTTACCCACACCGTGAGCACCACTTAACAAAATGGCATGGGGCATACGCCCCTCATCTGACAGCCGCACCAACTGCTGCCATGTGGCCTCATGCCAAGGCAGTAGACCGCTTAACGCCATAGCGCTATCCGTTCGGCGAGCGCATCCTGAATATCGGCTTGTACGCTAACCAGCGACTGATGGGCATTAATGAGCGCAAAGCGCTTAGGCTCAGCGCTGGCACGCTCCAGGTAGGCGTCACGGACGGCTTGAAAGAACTCGCCCCGCTCTTGCTCAAAGCGGTCACGCTGCTCATTTTGACTGTTAAGCCGTGACTCCAGGCGCGACTGCGCCGCCGTTAACGGCATATCAAGCAGTAACGTCAGATCTGGCGTTAGCCCCTTCTGCACAAAGGCTTCAAGCTGAGCAATGCGTTCAACCGACATACCCCGCCCGCCGCCCTGGTAGGCAAAGGTCGCGTCAGTAAAGCGGTCGCATACCACCCATGCACCGCGCTCCAATGCAGGCACTATTTTTTCGGCCAGATGCTGCGCTCGCGCGGCAAACATGAGTAACAGCTCAGCATCGGCGTGCAATGGCTCCTGGGGAGCAGGGTCCAGCAGTAGCGCGCGGATCGCCTCGGCGCGCGGCGTCCCCCCCGGTTCGCGGGTGCTCACCACGTCAAGACCTTGCGCTTCCAGCGCTGCGACCACAAAAGCCATATTGGTGGATTTACCTACGCCCTCACCGCCTTCAAGCGTAATAAAGCGTCCCCGCTTGGTCATTGCCATCCCTTAATCAACGCGTGCATCGTTGAGATTAACTTCATGAAAAACCGACACTTTGGTTCAGCGGTTGCGAATATAGCGATTAACTGCATTATTGTGCTCACGCAGCGTACGCGAAAAGTGGTGTGTACCGTCCCCCTTGGATACAAAATAGAGCGTCTCGCCTGGCAGAGGATCAACCGCTGCTTCAAGCGACGCTCGCCCCGGCATGGCAATCGGCGTGGGCGGCATGCCATCAATCACATAGGTATTGTAAGGCGTGGCTTCACGCAGGTCGGCATAGGTAATGCGCCCTTGATACCGGTCGCCCATACCGTAAATCACGGTCGGATCAGTTTGCAGGCGCATGCCCTGCTCCGTCCGGCGCTTAAAGACACCGGCGATCTCACGCCGCTCTTCAGGCGCGCCTGTTTCACGCTCAATCAGCGATGCCATAATAAGCGCCTCATAAGGCGTCTCAATGGTCAGGTCATCCGAGCGTGCGGCCCATACCTCTTCTAAAATGTTTTCCATCCGCACCAACGCTTGGCGCAAAATATCGACGTCACTCATACCCAGGTGGTAGCGGTACGTATCGGGGAAAAACCAGCCTTCTGGAAAGGTGCCTTCTCTATCCAGCAAGGTCATTATTTCTTCATCGCTCAACTCCGCCGTGCGATGCTCCAGCTTGGGCGCGTTATTGAGTAGGTCGCGTAGTTGACTGAATGAGCGTCCTTCTGGAAGCGTCAACGGATACGTCACCACTCGGTTACTGCCTAACAGCGCCAGCATTTCAAGCCCATTCATACCGGGCGTTAACTCATATTCGCCCACCCGAAGACGGGGAATACGTTCCGGATGAACCCGAGCCAATACTTGAAAAGCCCAGGCATCCTCAAGAATCCCTTGCGCCTCCAACTGCGCAACCACCTGATTAAAGCCTGCTCCAGCAGGCACCTGATATAAAACAGGGGCTTCTAAAGCAAGAGGAGCGTCTAATCGGCTTTGCCAATAAAAATAGCTGCCTGCGACGCCAACGACGCCCAATACCAGAATAATTCCAACAGCGGCCAGTAACCGTTTCAACGTATCACCTCAACAAAATAGGTCAGGGCTTGCGGTATAAGTTGACGCATAGCCAAGCAGACGATGCGCCTGTGTTTGGAACTTATCGGGCTGATTAATCGGCCAACGCTGCAGACAATCCGCATCTTCAGACAATAACGTCGCCACTGGCCATACCCCCTGTACGGAGTTCGCCACCCAAGCGCGCTCAACGGCGGGTAAGGCTTCAAGGGTTAGATTGGCTTCGCGCACAGCGCCTTCAGCAATTAACGCGGCACGCAATGTACCGGCCACGCCACATGTATCGAGTGGCGGCGTAAACAGCTCACCGTGTTGCTGCCAAAACAGGTTCATGCTGGTCGCCTCGATCAACTGCCCCTGAGCGTCCGCCAGCAAACCTTCGGCAATCGACACATCCTGCCACTCTTGTCGTGCCATTACATTTTCGAGGCGGTTTAAATGCTTGATACCAGCTAAAGCCGGTTGGTGAGCCAAGCGTATGCGGCAGATACGCACCGTCACGCCGCTTTTCCAGCGCTCAACCATAGGGGCGAAAGAAGTCCGCCGACTTAGCAAACGGGGTGTTGGTGTATCAGGTAATGCATACCCCCTTCCACCACTACCCCGTGTAACAATCAGTTTTAATACTTCAAGCGGTGCCGTGGCGTTTCCCTGCCAAGTGGCATCAATCTCCTCTTGGCAGGGAACTGGAATGCCGAGCCGCTGACACCCCTTCACCAACCGCGCTACGTGGTATGCCCACAGCACCGGTTTACCGTTACGCAGCAGCACCGTTTCGAACACGCCGTCCCCATACGCCAGCCCGCGATCATCAAACGGCACCTGAGGCAGGGTCATCTTGCGTTATACCTTTTTAAACAGCAGCGAGCCGTTGGTGCCGCCGAACCCAAACGAGTTGGACAAGGCAACATCAATGCGCATGTTACGCGCCGTGTGCGGCACATAATCCAGATTGCAGCCTTCCTGAGGGTTATCCAGGTTAATGGTTGGAGGTGCCACCTGATCACGAATGGCCAGGATGCTAAACACCGCTTCAACAGCGCCAGCAGCTCCTAACAAATGGCCAATCATGGACTTGGTAGAACTTACCGCCACATCCTGAGCGGCACTGCCCATCACCCGTTCAACAGCACGGCTTTCTGCAAGGTCGCCAGCGGCCGTGGAGGTTCCATGCGCGTTAATATAGTGCACCTCGGAAGGGTCCATTTGAGCATCTTTAATCGCATTGCTCATGGAAAGCGCAGCCCCGCGACCATCTTCAGGCGGTGCCGTCATGTGATAGGCATCATCACTCATACCAAACCCGACAAGCTCGGCATAGATATTCGCGCCACGTGCCTTGGCATGCTCGTACTCTTCGAGTACCAGTACACCGGCACCATCCGAGAGAACAAAGCCATCGCGATCTTTATCCCAAGGACGGCTTGCTGCTTCGGGATTATCATTACGCGTTGAAAGCGCTCGGGCGGCAGAGAAGCCTCCTAGGCCAAGTGGCGTCGTTGCCATTTCAGCACCACCGCAGATCATGACATCCGCATCACCATAGGCAATCGTACGTGCACTATAGCCAATATTGTGCGTACCGCTGGTACATGCGGTGGTAATAGCGATGTTAGGGCCTTGAAAGCCATGTTGAATCGCCAAATTGCCCGAGATCATATTGATGATGGAGCCCGGCACGAAAAAAGGTGATACGCGACGAGCGCCGCCCTTATTAAGCGCATTGTGGTTATGCTCGATCATGGGCAGGCCACCAATGCCTGACCCCATGGCCACCCCGATACGCGGTGCATTCTCTTCTGTACAGGTAATACCAGCATCCTGAATTGCCTGCGCGCCAGCCGCCATGCCGTACTGAATGAACAGGTCCATTTTGCGGGCTTCTTTGGGATTCAGATAAGGGCTAATATCAAAATTCTTAACCGAACCACCAAAGCGTGTATTGAAGCTACTTGTATCAAAGTGCTCAATGGGCGCTATGCCGCTCTTACCGGCCGTAATATTCGCCCACGTTTCATCCACGCTATTGCCCACTGGGGTCACCAGGCCTAACCCAGTTACCACTACCCTTCTTCGCGCCATTAGCTTTCCTCCAGGCATCCATGGTGACTCGACCCATCCGGGTCATTTTCAGCAGAAATTAGGTGCCTAGTATAACGGAGATTGAACGTTATGTTTACGGTGAAGCACAAAGCAAAAAAGCCGCCCGTTAAAAGGGCGGCTTTTAAGGGGGGTGCTAGCACCACACCCTCGTTTGATGCACCAACTTGCCCTTACTGGTGGGCGTTTACGTAGTCGATGGCTTCCTGAACTGTCGTAATTTTTTCCGCCTCTTCATCAGGAATTTCAGTATCGAATTCCTCTTCCAAAGCCATTACCAGCTCAACAGTGTCAAGCGAGTCAGCACCCAAGTCTTCAGTGAAAGAAGAGCTGTTCTGGATGTCTTCTTCTTTAACGTTCAGGCGCTCTGCCACAACTTTCTTAACGCGCTCTTCAATAGTACTCATTAACGTACTCCAGTCGTTCACATTAGCCGTTTTGGATAACCAGCTATTTGGAAACCGCAAGCCAAAAGCTGCGGGGTAGTTTATAGACGCCCTTAGGCAGACGCAACCGCTAAGCCTAAGGCCATCAACGCATATTCATGCCGCCATTCACATGCAGCGTCTCACCGGTAATGTAACCTGCAGCATCACTGGTAAGAAAACCGACAGCGGCGGCTATCTCTTCCGGGCCGCCCAGACGAGCCAACGGAATTTGCTTCAGCAGCATTTCATGCTGTGCTTCCGGCAACGCTTCGGTCATATCGGTGGCAATGAAGCCTGGTGCTACCGCATTAACGGTAATTGCACGTGAAGCCACTTCACGTGCCAACGCACGGCTAAAACCCTCCATACCCGCTTTTGCAGCCGCATAGTTAGTCTGGCCAAGGTTACCCATGGTCGCCACTACAGAGCTGATGGACACGATACGTCCAAAACGCGCTTTGGTCATGCCTCGTAGGCACGCCTTGCTTACACGATAGACGGACTTGAGATTGGTATCCATCACCGAATCCCACTCATCCTCTTTCATGCGCATCAATAAATTATCACGCGTAATACCGGCGTTATTAACTAAAATTGTCGGCGCACCAAAGCGCTCCGTGATGACCTTAAGCACGTCATCAATGCTTGCCTGGTCCGTCACATTAAGGCAAAGGCCAGCACCCTCAATGCCGTTTTGCTGCAAATCGGCATCAATTTTTTGTGCCCCGGACTCACTGGTCGCGGTTCCGATCACGATACGGCCCTGACGGCCCAGCTCGTGAGCAATCGCTCGACCAATACCACGACTGGCACCAGTAACAAGCGCAACTCGGCGTTCTTGCGTCATAATTTTTTGCCTTTAACTATTGGCTTTTTAACCACGTAAATAAGCAAGGATAGCGAAAATCTCAGCGAACTAGGCGTCACTAGCCTGCGCTTCACGTGCCAGTTCAAGCGCCGCATCCAGACTGTCAGGGTCATTGACTGCCAACCCTTTAGCGCCACGGACAATGCGCTTGTTAAGCCCTGTCAGCACTTTACCTGGGCCACACTCAATAAACACATTAACAGACTGAGCAGCCATGGCTTCAACGCATGCCGCCCAACGCACCGGCTGATAAAGCTGTTCGATCAACCGCGTACGCAGCGTATCAATGTCGGCACGCGCCTGCGCATCTACGTTCTGAATAACCGTGTAACGTGGCGCTCGAAATTCGACACTTTCCATAGCGGCGGCCAAACGCTCGGCTGCTGGACGCATCAGTTCACAATGCGAAGGCACCGAAACCGGCAGCGCCATTGCACGCTTGGCACCCGCCTCCTGACACGCCACAATCGCCCGCTCAACCGCAGCGGCACTTCCGGCAATCACGACCTGGCCCGGCGAATTATAATTAACGGCCGAAACAATATCCCCCTGCGCAGCACTGGCGCAAGCGGCTTCAACCGCACTATCTTCCAAGCCGAGAATAGCCGCCATACCGCCCTCACCGACCGGTACAGCGTCCTGCATGGCTTCGCCGCGAAGGCGAACCAACTGAACGCCTTCAGCAAAGCTCATCACACCCGCACACACCATGGCGCTATATTCACCTAGGCTGTGCCCGGCCATGACAGTAGGCCGAGGCCCTTCAAGCTCCTGCCACACCCGCCAAATTGCAACACTAGCAGAAAGCAGCGCAGGCTGCGTGCAAGCGGTCGCGTTTAGCGCGGCCTCGGGGCCTTCCTGGACGACTTTCCACAAGTCGTAACCAAGTGCATCCGAAGCTTCCTCAAATGTTGTTCCCACTACACTATAGCGTTCGGCTAGCTCACGCAGCATTCCAAGCTGCTGAGAGCCTTGCCCGGGAAAAATGAGGGCAAGGGGTTGAGACATGTCGTTCACCTTTGCTCTTTAGGCATTTGCTCATTTGAGCGATAAGCGTGGCTATGGCTACATCCTGCTGTCACCCATAGCCCGCAAAATAAGTTCTAACCTTTTATTATCGAGCACTTTACCTAGTAGCACTCTGCGCCCATACCCTACACCATGGTGTACACATAAGCGCCTTCCTTAATGACTGAAAATGGTATTAACGGCGCTCCCAACGCCCTGCCATACGCGCGGGTAGATTATGCTCCACCTCATGTACAGCACGCTGGATCGCATAATAAAAACCCTCCGCTTGGGTACCACCATGGCTTTTCACCACGATGCCCTTCAAACCAAGCAGGCTTGCTCCATTGTAGCGCACAGGGTTTAATTCTTGCTTTAGATAGCGCAACACAGGCTTGGCCAGTAGGCTTGCCAAACGACCGCTTAGGCGCGATTCAAACGCCATTTGGACACGCTCAACCAGCATACGAGTCAAACCTTCGCTTGCTTTGAGTACGGCATTCCCGACAAAGCCATCACACACCACCACATCAAGCTTGCCTTCAAAAAGATCACCACCTTCGGCATACCCCTGATAGGCAAAGGCGGACGCATCAGGATATTCGCGCAGAAGCCGGTCTGCTTCGCGCACATTCGCACTCCCCTTGGTAGCTTCCGCCCCCACATTAAGCAGCGCGACACGGGGCAGGCTTACATTATCAACGCACTGCGCCATGGCAGCACCCATGACGGCAAAATCAACCAACCGGTGCGCGGGCGAATCCACGTTCGCGCCCAAATCCAGTAAATAGCAGCGGCGGCCATAGCGGGCCGGAATCGCAGTACTAATAGCAGGCCGTGAAATACCTTTAAGCGTTCCCAGCTCACGACGAGCAAGCGCGACCAACGCAGCCGTATTGCCCGTGCTTACGCCAGCGACTGACTCGCCCAACCGAAGACTCCGCAACATACACGCCATACTGCTTGCCTGGCCATGACGAAGCGCCCAGGCAGCACTGGAGGCCTGAGAGATGCTTAAAGGGGCATCACTAACCGCTAAACGTGACGCTGCCGCAGCCAGAGGCTGCGGCAAGCGTGAAAGCTCAGCAATAATATGCTGACGCGGACCAAACAGAGTCAATTCAAGACCAGGATGTTCAATCACTGCTCTTGCAGAGCCTTCGATAACCGCATGGGAGCCTTGATCGCCTCCCATCACATCAATCGCTAGGCGCATGCAGCACCCACTCTATTTGGCCGCTTAACAAGATAGTTAAGGCTTATACCTCAACCACCTTGCGACCACGATAGAAACCATCTGCAGCAACATGGTGACGCAGGTGCGTCGTACCGGTTTCTTTGTCCTGAGACAGCGTCGGCGCACTCAGCGCGTCGTGGCTACGACGCATACCGCGCTTGGAACGAGTCTTACGGTTCTTTTGAACTGCCATGGGTGTTTACTCCAGGGTGTGTAGGGTAAATAACGCTTACTTTTTGCCCTTTAAGGCATTAAGCACTGCGAAAGGGTTCGTGGCCGGCGTCGCTTCTTCTGACGTGCCGTCTGTCTTGCTGACCAGCTGCTCCGCCGAGACATGGCATTCGGTCTCATCGTGATAGACCACCTGCGGCAGACTGAGAATAAGCTCATCCTCAACTACCGTTAGTAGATCCAGCTGTTCTTTTTCCACCAGCACCGGTTCATGACTGGCAGGCAGCTCGGCGGCCAAGGCCTCGTCACTGATCATTCCAAGCAGGAAGTCACTGGACACGTCTTGGCTCAGCGGCACCAGGCAACGACGACATGGCAATGCCAGTATCGCTTGCAAATGGCCACGAATTTCACGACGACCTTGGGCATCCACACCAAACTCAAGGACAACATGACAGTCGCCCGTTTGGTCACCTGCCTCTTCGGCAAGCCGTGGCAACGAATTCAGTGCCACTACGCCTTCTAGTCGTTCGCGGCGGGCTGCAAGCTTATAAGGCTCAACCCGGCTGGGGAGTTGTGAGGTCAACATAGGCGCGCAATGATAGGCACTCCCCCCGCTGGTGTCAAAGCTTCAACTCAATTCTTCATGGTTTATCGCACATTTCCCCATGACTTATCGCCCACACCCGCAAATTAGGCACGCCCGCTGGCTTTCGCTACACTCCCCTTTTATTCCAAATCGCTTAGGAGAAATGGCGTGCCGCTTACTCAAAACGCATCGCTGGTGCTGGGCTCAAGCTCGCGCTGGCGACGAGAGCTGTTGGAACGCTTACAGCTTCCCTATCAGTGCTATTCGCCTGATATTGACGAAACACCTCGTGCCAATGAGTCCCCCAGGGCACTTGTACATCGTTTAGCGCTCAGCAAAGCCAACGCCGTGGCGCCCCACTTCCCCAATCACTACATCATCGGCTCAGACCAGGTAGCACTCTTTGAAGGCGACATACTGGGCAAGCCTCACACCCAGGAACGCGCCTGCGCCAACCTGGCGCGTTTTTCAGGTCAGCGCGTTACTTTTTTAACCGGGTTAGCGCTGCTTGATACCCAAAGGCAACGCCACTACACCCACATAGAGCCTTTCGACGTTATCTTTCGGCAGCTGACCACACGCGAAATTGAGCGCTACGTCACCCTTGAGCAGCCACTGGACAGCGCTGGCAGCTTTCGAATGGAAGGACTGGGCATCACGCTATTTGAGGCGCTAGAAGGGCGTGATCCGAACGCCCTGATTGGGCTTCCGCTTATTGCGCTGTGTAATATGCTACGCCAAGTGGGCATGGACCCACTTGACGGTTAAGCTCGAGCTTATTGTGCCTGATAGCGTAGCGGCGAGTGAGCCGCTTTAAGGCCAAGCGCCTCCGCCGCCACTTGGGAAAAGCGTCGCGTCAACCGATCGAACGGGTCAAGGCGCGGCGTATAATCTTCCCAACTCGCCTCCCCCACCTGATCGCGCGCCACTTCTTCAAGGCTTGCCAGTTGGTCCACCAGGCCAAGCTCAAGCGCCTGCTCGCCACTCCAGATAAGCCCAGAGAATATATCAGGCTGGTCGCTTAGCCGATCGCCTCGCCCAGCACGAACGTCATTCATAAATTGCTGATGTGTTTGCGTCAACACACTCTGCCAGAATGCCTGCGCCTCTTCATCAAGCGGCTGAAACGGGTCCAAAAATGCCTTGTTCTCGCCCGCCGTTAACACACGGCGCTCCACGCCTATCTGGCTGATCGCATCCTGAAAGCCAAATCCTGCATAAATAACCCCAATCGAGCCCACCAGGCTTGCCGGTGAAGCAATGATTTCATCGGCTGCCGAGGCGATATAATACGCCCCACTCGCACCGATATCCTCGATAACCGCCAGAATCGGCTTATCACCCTGTTCGCGCAGGCGCATGATTTCCGCATAAATACGCTGCGATTGAACCGGGCTGCCACCAGGGCTATCAATATGCAGCACAACGGCTTCGGTATTATCTGATTCCCAGGCGCGATTTAATCCCTGAATGATACGCTCGGCATTCGCTGGAGCATCACTGGCAATAACACCATTAACGTCTACGATGCCCAAGTGACGCTGCAGGGTAGACGCATCGCCCGTTGCGGCCCAAAAAGCGTTATATACAACAGTCGCGACTAACGCCAGTACCAAAAAGAGCGTCATAAAACGGAAAAACAACTTCCAACGCCGTGTACGACGCTGCTCCGTTAACACGCCGCCAATCCAGCGATCCATCATTTCAACCTGGGCCAAGCGCTGCCGCTCACGCAGCGTTTCAGCATCATCGCCTGCCGCCCCCACCGCAGCAGCCTCATCTTTATAAGCCGCCACGTCAGGACCCTGCGTCCAGCGATCCTGACTTGAACGATCAGGCGTAGGGTTGTCCTCAGGCTGTTGGTATCCGCTGGCATCACTGCGGCGCCAATCATCACTCATATACCATCCTTTTTTGAGTTTAGGGACGCCAGATGATGGACCATCCACCCAACGTCGCATCCTCTATCCATGCAGCCAGCCAAAAAGATCTTCAACGTTATGAGCGACCCACTTGGGCTGGCTTGCCGCTAGCCGCGCTGGCGTATGAACACCGTACGTTACTGCCACACGATCCATGCCGATGGCCCGCGCCATTTCCAGGTCATATTCCGTATCGCCTACCATCACTGCACGCTCCACGGGAACGTCAAGTTCTAGAAGCAACTCATTCAGCATTTGTGGGTGTGGCTTTGAACGTGTTTCATCTGCAGTGCGACTAGCATGAAACCAGCCCCCACTTCCCGTTTCAGTGAAAACCCGATCAAGGCCACGGCGGCTTTTACCCGTGGCAACGGCCAAACGCTGCTGTTCGCGCTCGCGAAGTCGCGCTACGTGCGCCTCGACCCCATTAAAAAACGGCATGGGCGTTGTGTTTCCATGCACAAACTGATGTGCATAGCGCTGACGCAAGCGTTCAGCCTGAGCAGGACCGATGCCCGGACACAGCGTGGCGATGGCTTCAGGGAGCCCCAGGCCGATAATATCTCTAATTGCCGCGACGTCCAGCTCGCCCCACTCAGCCTCCTGGGCCGCTGCCTGCATACAGGCAACAATTTTCGACACCGAATCCATCAGGGTGCCGTCCCAATCAAAAATAATCAGCTCGTAACGCATTACCGCCCCTTATTACTTCACTGCCCGTACATTTATTGCCGAGCACGCTTGAGCACGTCTTCCAGAACTTCTGGCAACGGCGCCTTAACGGTCACTGGGCGGCCGTTGGTAGGTTCCGGAAACGTTAGCGAGCGGGCATGCAGAAACAGACGACTAACGCCTAGCTGTTTCGTCAAGTGCGCACTTTCACGTGTCGAGTACTTATCATCCCCAAGCAGCGCATGCCCCGCATGAGTCGCATGAACGCGAATTTGATGTGTTCGCCCGGTCACCGGCTCGGCTTCAATCAGCGTGGCTTTCTCAAAGGTTTCAACAACCGCAAAATGGGTGCGCGATACCTTGCCGTTTGGATCTACCCGCACTCTACGCTCACCGTTGCCTGCGTCGAATCGGTCAAGACGCGCACTTTCATAGGTTTTACGTGCAGGCCAGCGACCGCTCACAAGCGCCAGATAACGCTTGTCCATGCCATGTTTTTTTAACGACTCGTTAAGTGTCACCAAGGCATCACGAGACTTTGCCAGCAACAAGCAGCCAGAGGTATCGCGATCAAGCCGATGAACAAGCTCCAAAAAGCTCAAATCATCCCGCACCTGACGCAGTGCTTCAATCAACCCGATTTTAACCCCGCTCCCCCCATGCACCGCCAAGCCAGAAGGCTTATTAAGCACCATCCAGTCAGGGCCTTCCATAATGACGCTACCTACTAACACGTCACGCAAATTATCGCTGACTTCCTTCACCGCCTCACGCGGCGCCAAACGTAATGGCGGCACCCGGACCAGGTCACCCGCCTGGAGACGGTAGTCCACCTTGACGCGCTTTTTATTAACCCGCACTTCACCTTTACGCACGATGCGGTATATCAATGCTCTAGGAGCACCTTTCAGGCGAGTCATCAAAAAATTGTCAATTCTTTGACCTGCCTGTTCAGGGGCGATATCCACCCACTGTACTTCACGCCCTTCGGCCATTGCCGCGCACTCCTGCTGTGTCTCTATGATGCCAGGCTAAAAACGGCATTCTAACGTAGACCCAAGGGCATTGCGTCAATTGCTGGTAGTTGTCTTTACTGTTATATTCCAAATCGTTCACTACTAAGCGTGGGCAGCTTGTCGAGTATTACAGTTTTCACAAGTGCTACTACCACGTTTAGCTAAAAGCGCCTGCCCGACTAACACGCAGGCCTGAGCACAAGAAGCGGCGCCAGTGTACGCATTGCCCGAATCTTAACGTATTAAAATGCAGTCACTCTGTCGCCCGTATGATGTCGACAGATTTGCTAACGCTTAGCCCACAACGGCAAGCGAATGCTGAATAAAACGCCACGCCCAGAACTGCCCCGTCTTTTCGTCACAAGGCGCTGGTCACTTCTGGGCGACAAGTTCAACGCTGTGCCGACGACCGGCGTTGACGAATCGATGAATGCTAGGTGTAGGCGGTGTCAGCAGGGCCGGATGGACGTGACAGCCACCGAAACACGTCCTGCCTCCGCCACGTACTCAACCTGTCAGCCGGGTCGGTTAAAACCTTCCTGGCTTGCCGCGTCAGCATAACCATGCGCCGAGCACAAGCACGCAGCACCCACCGATTCGTCTACGTCACTCCTTAGACGGTCCGTCGGCGCGCAACGCTATGCGAGACAACATGAAACGGATGCTTATCAATGCGACCCAACCCGAAGAGCTTCGGGTCGCGCTGGTTGATGGACAACGCCTGTACGATTTGGATATTGAATCAGGTGCACGAGAGCAGAAAAAAGCCAATATTTACCGCGGCAAAATTACCCGCGTGGAACCCTCCCTTGAAGCGGCCTTCGTTGACTTTGGTGCAGAGCGCCATGGTTTTCTACCGCTCAAGGAGATCTCCCGCGAATACTTTCTTAAAGACGTATCTGGCCGCCCCAGTATTAAAGAGGTACTGAAAGAGGGCCAGGAAGTTATCGTGCAGGTGGACAAGGAAGAGCGCGGCAACAAAGGCGCAGCCTTAACGACCTTTATTAGCCTGGCAGGCCGCTTTTTGGTGCTTATGCCCAACAACCCTCGTGCAGGCGGTATTTCTCGCCGCATTGAGGGCGAAGAGCGCAGCCAGCTAAAAGACGCCATGGGTCAGCTCACCGTACCTGACAAGATGGGTCTCATCGTGCGCACGGCGGGCATTGGCCGTAATCCCGAAGAGCTTCAGTGGGACCTGGATTATCTGGCCCAGGTATGGGAATCAATCACCACAGAGGCCGCCAAGCGCCCTGCTCCGTTCCTGATTTACCGCGAATCCAACGTTATTATCCGGGCCATGCGGGATTACCTGCGCCAGGATATCGGCGAAGTGCTCATTGACAGCCCTGAGATTCATGCTGAAGCACTAGGCTTTATCCGTCAGGTAATGCCGTCATATCAGCAAAAAATCAAACTCTATGCGGATGAAGTGCCGCTCTTCTCGCGCTTTCAAATTGAGTCACAGATCGAAACAGCCTATCAGCGCGAGGTAAAACTCCCGTCTGGCGGCTCGATCGTTATCGACCATACCGAAGCACTGGTTTCAATCGACATCAACTCCGCCCGAGCGACCCGCGGCAGCGATATTGAAGAAACCGCCCTTCAGACCAATTCTGAAGCGGCCGATGAAATCGCCCGCCAGCTGCGCCTTCGGGACATTGGCGGCCTGGTGGTGATTGACTTTATCGACATGGGCCCGGCACGCAATCAGCGCGAAGTCGAAAACCGCATGCGCGACGCTTTGAAGCTTGACCGCGCACGGGTACAGATTGGGCGCATTTCACGCTTTGGCTTGATGGAGATGTCTCGCCAGCGCCTGCGCCCTTCACTGGGCGAAACCAGCGGTGTGGTCTGCCCGCGCTGTAATGGTCAGGGCACCATCCGCGATGTCCGTTCGCTCTCGCTCTCGATCATGCGTCTTATCGAAGAAGAGGCCATGAAAGAGCGTAGCGCACAAATTCGTGCGATTCTGCCCGTACCTGTTGCTACCTATCTGCTCAATGAAAAACGTAGCGTACTGGCCGATATTGAGTCACGACAAGAGGTACGCGTTGTACTGCTACCCAATCCGGAAATGCATACGCCTCATTATGACGTGCAGCGTTTACGCGATGACCATTTAGATGAAGATGACACTCAAACACTGTCAAGCTTCGAGCTATCTACCGATACCGAAGTAGGCAAAGAGCCCAACCCCAACTTCTCGCCGCCCACACAGCGCGCTGAAGCGGCAGTTAAGAGCATTGCTCATAATGCCCCCGCCCCCGCCTCACTACAGACGGACGAGCCAGCAGCAGCCAAGGCCACCGTACCTGCTACCAACGATGAGCAACCCAGCGTTATTGGGCGCTTTATCCGCGGGTTTGCAAAGCTACTGGGCAGCGATGACAACAGCCCAGCCGAAGCCCCTACTAGCAAGCCAGAAGCGCCTGCGCCACGTAAACAAGCCGAGCGCAGCCAACAGAAACCGGCCCCATTAGGCAGTGAGACGAAACAGCGTCCTGCCCGTAGCGAGCGCACCGAAAACAGCAAGGCAGATCAGCGGCAGACCCCGTCGCGAAATGCCAATGTCGATGCCAGCGAAGAAGCCAACGATAAGCGCAGCGGCCCTTCTCGCACTCGCAATCGGCGCCGGAACCAGCAACAGGACGAGGCTAAAACGCAGGAGAGTGGCAGCAAAAACAGCCGCCAGAATCAGAAAGAGACCTCTCCCGCAAAAGACGAAAGTCTGAATACATCGAAGAAAGCGCCTCAAAAAGAGTCACGTCGAGAGACTCAACGCGACAATAAACCGGCAAAAGAAGCTGCGCAAAACAACGCAGAGCAGCCGACTCCCCAGGATGATGGCAAACCGAAGCGTACGCGCAACAACCCGCGCAACCGTTCACGCAAGCAGGCAGTCAGCCCCCAGGCGGAAGCCGAGCAGTTAAAGCTGCAGGCCCAGGCAGCCGAAGAGGCCACGCACGCAGACGCTACAGCCCCAGCGGCGGAAACGCCCGAAGCTGCAGCACCGAAACAGGAAGTCGCTCACGAAAGCCTTTCTGAAGCCTCTGCACAGTTGCCTGAAACGCAAGCCGAAGCTTCGCCTGCCAGCAGCATTGCAGATAGCAATCACGCTGACAGCCACTCGCATCAAGCGACCGCTGAGGAAAACACTCAGGAAACCGTTCAGGAACTTTCTCAAGCACCAGCTCAAGCACCAGCTCAGGAAGCAGCTCAGGAAAGTGCCAAGCCTCAAGACGCGGAAAATACCGGCGTTAGCGCTGCTGACGAAACTACTCCGGTAGCGGCAGTTGAACCCGCCGAAACACTTAAAGCGGAACAGCCCTCTCCGAAAGTCGCCGAGCATGACGTTGCGCCAACTGAAGCAACAGCACCGGCCCAGCAAGAGACGCCCGCAGCTGCCGAGCCTGAAAGCGCACCGGTCCCGGAAGATGAACCGAAAACGGCAGATGAAGCGAAGAGTGACGATGTCATATCTCTTCCGCAGCAGACCGATGAAAAGCTCGAAAGCGACGCAAGTAGCAACGTCGATACTACGCTCGCGCCATCGCCCACTGAATTGGCCGAAAGCGGCGTAGCCGATGAACCCCAGCAGTTGGCACCGGTCAATGCGTTGGCAGACGAGAAACCTGTAGAAAGCAGCACACCTGCGGATAACGTACCTGCCGACAAATCGCTTGCCCAGGAAGATGTGCAGCCTGACGCCACTAACGTTGACGTTGCGCCACACGCCGCTAAATCGGTAGACGCACCTGTCGCCGAAGAAGTGGCTGAAGAAGCACCCAAGCCGCGTCGTCGCCGTACCCGTGCGCATAACGACCCTCGTGAGCTGCGCAAGCAGGCACAAGAAGCCAGCAAAGAGTAATTTGCTGACTGCGTAAAAAAACCCCGCCTGGCGGGGTTTTTTTATGCGTTAGTGCTCATGTATTTATCAACCTTGAACCAAACGTGGCTCCGGCTCCAGCTGTACATTAAAACGAGCATGCACACGGTCGATAATCTTGCCTGCAAAGCGCAGCAAACCCTTACGGTCACCGCCGCCAAAATGAACCAACACTAACGCCTGGCGGTCATGCACGCCAAATTCGCCCTCACATACACCTTTAAGACCGCACTGATCAATCAACCAACCGGCCGCCAATTTGGTCTTTCCTTCGCCTAAAGGGAAATGTGGCATGTCAGGATAGCGGGCCAATAGCGTCTGCCCTTGCTGATCTGAAACAATGGGATTCTTGAAAAAACTGCCTGCATTGGCAAGCTGCCCCGGGTCTGGCAATTTTTCCTGACGAATAGCTGCCACTGCCTCTGCAACATCCAACGGGGTGGGCGCATTCGGCAAGCGCGAGGCAAGATCGCCATAGTGAACCTTCGGTGCGGGCTGCCTGGAAAGCCGCAATACCAGCCGAGTAATCACGACACGATCACACAGCGCACCCTTGAAAAGGCTATCGCGGTAGCCAAACGCACACTCAGCATTCTCAAGCCAACGCGTGCTTCCTGTCGCAATCTCCATGACCTGCACGGCCTGAAGGCTATCGGCAAGCTCAACGCCATAGGCGCCGATGTTTTGCACGGGGGCTGCACCACAATCACCCGGAATCAGCGCCAGGTTTTCAATTCCCCAGAACCCTCGGGCCGCCATATTGAGCACCAGCGTATGCCAGTTAACGCCAGCCCCCACATGCGCCAACACATTATTACCCGCCGAGGTCAGCCACCACTGCCGTAGTGCCGGGCGTATCGCAATCCCTGTTAAGCGCGGCGGCAAAAGCACGTTGCTCCCCCCGCCCAAAAGCGTTACCGGCCAGCACTGATGATGGGCGATAGCAAGCGTCGCACGTAAGGCGTCTAGCGTGGTGGGTTCAGCGTAATAATCAGTCACGCAGGGCAAACGTAACGTATTGGACGATGAAAGATCCACGCGTTCGTTAATGAGACAAGCCGAGTTTTTAAGGGCTGAAGCTGTCACACGCGGTCACTTTTCAGGTGCTGGATTAACCCTTGTGACGCCGTTTCGATCATATCAAGTACGTCTTCAAACCCCTGCTCACCGCCATAGTAAGGGTCTGAAACCTCTGCTCCCGGCGTTCCAGAGAACTCCAGGAAAAGCCCGACATAAGCGTTGCTTTCGTCTGGTTTCAAGGCACGCATTGCCCGCAGATTGTCGTCATCCATGCCCAGTACATAATCGAATGTCAGAAAATCTTCTGCGGTCAGCTGCCGGGCACATAGCTGGCTCAGGTCAATACCTCGCCGCTTGGCTGCTGCTTGAGCGCGCGAATCGGGTGCTTTCCCGATGTGCCAAGCGCCTACTCCGCAAGAGTCAATACTGACACGTTCACTCATACCTGCGTTTTCCAGCGCGCGTTGAAAAATGCCCTCGGCAGTGGGCGAGCGACAAATATTTCCTAAACAGACAAAAAGTACCCGCGTCACGACGCGCTCCCTGTACGTTGAAAAGTATTAACCAGATGGCGCTAACAGCGCGCGAACACGAGCTAAATCTTCCGCCGTGTCGACACCTGCCGGGTTAACCTCGCACGCCAATGCCACCTGAATTAAATGGCCATGCTGCAAAGCGCGCAGCTGTTCAAGCTGCTCTAACTGCTCCAGCATTGAGGCCGGCCAATCCTGATAGGCGGCTAGAAAGCTCGCGCGATAGGCATAAATCCCGATATGGCGCAGCCATGCATCCGTTTCAAGCAGTGCAGGCTGCTGCTTGAACTGCTCACGATCCCAGGGGATGGGCGCACGTGAGAAATACAGCGCCCGCCCCTGCAGTGAGCGCACTACTTTGACCACATTGGGATTAAAGAGTGATGCTACATCGTTAATCGGCTCAGCCAACGTCGCAATGGAGGCTTCTGCGTCATCGGCCAAGCGCAGTGCCACTTGGTCGATTAACGCGGGCGGAATGAGCGGCTCGTCACCCTGCACATTCACCACTAGCTCGTTTTCACCCAAAGAAAGGACCTGGGCAACTTCGGCAAGCCGATCCGTTCCCGAGGCGTGATCATCGCGCGTCATGACGACCTCAGCCCCATACGGCAGCATCGCATCACGGATACGTTCATCATCGGTCGCAACAACGACACGAGCCGCCTGGCTTTGACAGGCACGCCGCCATACATGGGCGACCATAGGCTCACCAGCAATATCCAGCAGTGGCTTGCCTGGCAACCGGGTTGAACCATAGCGGGCAGGCACAACGGCTATAAATGCAGGAAACGCCATTACAGGTCTCCCGTGCGACCTGGTGAGGTTGGGAGCTTTTCGTCAGCGTCCATTACCCGGGCTTCCTCAGGCAGCATAACCGGGATACCTTCTTGTATCGGATACGCTAGACCGTCATAAAGACAAACCAGTTCCTGCGCTTCGCGGTCGTACTTAAGCTTGCCGTTACATAACGGGCAAACCAGCATTGCCAGCAGTTCCTTATCCATTTATGCATCCCCTTCAGGACAGAGCTGACAGCCTGGCTGCCAGCCAATGTTCAAATTCTAATGGAAGCGTTGCCTCCACTTCTAATATCCAGCTATTGGGTGGCGCAATTCCCATGCATTTCACCGCATCTTTGGCGGTCATGACCACGGGCCGCTGTTTCGCCGGAGTAAATATATCCGCACTAAAACGCTGGTGGTCTGCCAGCGCCAGCATTTCACCGTTTACGCCTAAATCACGCAATGTATTAAAAAAGCGCGCGGGGTGTCCGATACCGGCCACGCCAAACACCGGCACGCTAAAAGGTAGCGGTGTCAGCGGAAAGCGCTTGCCATCATTTAGGCGCCGCCAACTTATCGGCATTAGCTGCATGGAAGTGGCGCTCACCGAAAGTGATTGGCGCATGTCTCCCTTCGCTATTTCACCATTCACTATTTCACCATTAACAACCACCGCATCTACACGCGCTAAACGTTCGGGCGACTCACGCAGTGGCCCCGCAGGCAGGCAGCGACGATTACCCAATCCTCGTGCACCATCAATCACCACAATCTCAATGTCTCGCTCAAGCGCCAGATGCTGCAGCCCGTCGTCACTCAAAATAATATCGCAACCGAGATCGACCAACGCTTGAGCGCCACGCGCACGCTTGGGGTCTGCTACCACGGGTAACAAGGTTTGCTGGGCCAACATAACCGGCTCGTCACCGCTTTGCGCGGGATCCGTCGAGGGCGTTACCTGGAGCGGGTAGTGCTCGGCTTTACCGCCATAGCCACGCGTGACAATACCCGGCGTCCAACCTTGTGTGACCAACCAGCGGCTTAACCACGCCACTAATGGCGATTTCCCGGTTCCACCCAGGGTGATATTACCCACCACGATGACCGGCACTGGCGCACGCCATGTGGCCTTTTGGCCACTCACGTACGCGGCTTCACGACGCGCCATGGCATACTTATAAAGCGCGCCCAATGGCCTTAGCGGCAATAGCCATGGGCTATTGTGATAGCCCGCTTCAAGCCAGCGCTGCGCCAGCGTCATTATGCTTCCTGAAACTGAAGTTGATACAGCGCAGAGTAGGCACCACCTTTGTCCAGAAGCTCCTGGTGCGCTCCTTGCTCAATAATACGCCCCTGGTCCATCACCAGGATTCGATCTGCACGCTCAATCGTGGACAGACGATGGGCAATGACGAGTGTCGTGCGTCCCTGGCAGACGTGCTCCAGCGCTTTTTGGATGTAACGTTCAGACTCGGTATCCAGAGCGGAGGTTGCCTCGTCCAAAATCAATATCGGGCTATCTTTGAAAATCGCCCGGGCGATCGCCAGACGCTGACGTTGCCCACCCGATAGCATGACCCCGTTTTCACCCACCACCGTTTCATAACCTTGTGGCAGCTTATCGATAAATTCGCTGGCATACGCCGCCTTGGCGGCAGCTTCAACGGCCTGACGATCAGGGTTCGCCGTGCCATAAGCAATATTATCGGCCACCGTGGCATTAAAGAGCGTCACTTGCTGTGTGACCAAGCCAATCTGCTGACGCAATGGGCCTAACGCATACTCATTAATATCCACACCATCGATTAAAATGCGTCCTTCATTAAGACGATAAAAGCGTGGTAATAGGCTAACGAGGGTTGATTTTCCGCTGCCTGAGCGACCCACAATCGCCACCATCTCACCAGGCGAGACGTGCAAATTGATGTCATGCAGCACGTTTGGCTGGTCGTCGGCATAGCGAAAGCCAACATTTTCGAGCATCAGCTCGCCCGTTAGACGCTTGGGCACACGCTGGCCGGTGTCTTGTTCCGGTGCTGTATCCATCAACCCAAAGAGCTCTGAAGCGGCGGCAAGTCCTTTTTGAATTTCACTATTAATTTCGGTGAGCTGGCGTACCGGCTTGATCATCAAGGCCGCTGCGGTAATAAACGCAACAAACTCACCTGGCGTCATATTGGCCATTATCGCCGGCGCCATGGCCAGCCACACCAGCAGCGCCATGGATATCGCTACCAGCATAAGAATAACCGGGGAGCTTATCGCCCGCGTCATCGCCTCTTTCATACTCTGTTTACGGTTCTCTTCGCTTACCCGTGCAAACCGTTGCTTTTCATAATCCTCAGCGCCGTAGGTGCGCACAACGCGGTAGCCTGACAAGCCTTCGGAAGCGACATGAGTGACATCACCCATCGAGCTTTGTATGCGTTTGGAAATACGCCGAAAGCGCTTACTGACATAGCTCACCACCACGCCAATAATGGGGGTAACCCCTAAAAACAGTAGGGTTAGCATCCAGTTCGTCCAGAACAAATAACCCACCAATCCCACAACAAACAGGCCTTCACGCAAAATAACGGTGACGGCGTTCGTTGCAGCACCTGCCACTTGCTCTACATGGTAGGTCACGCGCGAAACAAGGTGACCGCTTGAGTGCTGGTCAAAAAACCGTCCAGGCAGATGCAGCATGTGGGCAAAAACGTCGCAGCGCAGCGTGTGGATCACATAGCGTCCTACATACGCCATATAGTAGGTACTTAGAAAAGTGCCTAAACCACGCGAAGCAAACATCAAAATAACAAACAGCGGAAGAAACAGCCGAAAAGCAGCATCGGGATTTTGGATACCATCGATTAACCGCTTCATCATCTCAGCAAGTGCCGTACTTGATGCGGCATATACCACAAACCCAACAGCGGCCAAGCCAAATGCTTGCCAGTGTGGTTTTACGTAGCTAAGTAGCCGTTTATAAATAACCCAACTTGAATCGGTCACACGCGCTCCTGGCAATAGTGTGCAATGCGCTGGATTCTACCTTATGGCGAGGCGCATCAACACCGCTTAACGCCACCATGTTGAACATTACCGGATGGCCAACGCATTGGTGTAATAGACACAGGATGATCTTTTTGAAGCCAAAACCGCAGCGCCCCATCGTGCCCGGTACTCCACAGGCAGCTCTTATACGCTCGGAAGCGGCGTACCACATCATCGACCGGATGCTGGAAAGCATTATTGCGACCTGCACTAAAGATCACATGCAAAGGCGTCGTATGCTGGACAAACTGAACACCTGAGCTCGTGCGGCTACCGTGATGTCCGGCGACCAATACGCTGAGCGGCACATCAATATCTTTTAGAAAACGCCGCTCTATATCACGGCTGACATCCCCGGTAATTAATAACTGATGCTCTCCCGCGCTGACTTCCAGCACGCAGGAGCGGTCATTGGCCGAGTAATCATTGGACCCGGCAGGCGGCCATAAAAACCGATACGTGATTCCATCGCGCTGCCACTGCTGGCCACGTTCGCATGGAGTGGCCGTTACCGGTAGAGCTTCACCTAGAGGCGCACGCCAGTGCGTGACTGCATGGCTCTCCAGTAGCGCGCCTATACCGCCTGCATGGTCACTGTCGGCATGGCTAACTATCACCTCATCAAAACGCTGGCCTGGCGACCACAATGTTTGCAGAGGCATAAAGCCTGCCTGAAAACGTGGCCCAGTATCGTATAAAAGCCGGTACTGCTGGCTGCGTAGCTCGATAAGCTGACCTTGGCCCACATCATGCACCGTTACACGCAACGTGCCTTTAGGTATTTGCTCCAGCGGAAGCCACCAGGCAAGCGATACCACCAGGCACGTAGCCCCCACTTTCAACCAGGACACCACGCCAGGCAGACCCCAGCACAAAGCCAACAAAAGAAGAGCGCCGCTTAATGGGTACACTAGCGCATGATCAGGTTCCCACAGCGGCCATCGTTCTGACGTAACGGTCAGAAAAACGTAAAAAACCGACAGTGCTTGTTCAAACAACCACCACATGCCCGTACCCAGCCACGGCAGCGGTGAAAATATCCAGCCCAGCAGCGCCAACGGCACCATGATTGAACTTACCCAGGGCACGGCGATTACATTAATAATGGGCGCGCCCGGCGCCATACGTCCAAATGCGATCAGCACGGCGGCGGCCATGAGTGGGGCCAGTAACAGCTGGGAACGCAGCAACGCCCAGCACCAGCCTTTAACACCTTTTGGACGCGTGCGCCCTTGCCAAATAATGATCAACCAGGCAACAGCCACAAACGATAGCCAGAGCCCAGGGCGCCACAAAGAGAGCGGATCAAGCAGCAGAATAATGGCAAGTGCCAGCCACCAGGCCTGCCAAGTGGCTGGGGAGTGTCGACCACTGAGCACCCACAACCCTACCAGCGTCATAACCATGGCGCGCATGGCGGGCGGTTCCATACCGGCCAGATAGGCATATCCGATGGTGACCAGCGCGGCCACCCACCAGGGCCACACGCGCATTCGCCAGTTCAAAGGCGTTGTTAGCCGTGCGATGAGCTTTGCCAGCAACAGCGCAAACCCGGCCACCAGCCCCACATGCAAGCCTGAAATAACCACCAGATGCGTCGTGCCCGTGGCGTTGAGTAGCGACCAGTCCTCCTGGGTTAGCTGGCTGCCCTCCCCCAGCGTTAAGGCTGCGAGCCAGCGGCGTGTTCGTTCACCGAGTGGTTGTCTCTCCAGCACATCAAGCGCCAGCTTTCGTACAGAAAACCCAGCCGTGGCCAATTGCGTCGGCGCTGGCTCCTGGCGTACATACCCCGTTGCATGAATGCCTTCTCGCCAGAGCCACTGTTCAAAATCAAACGTGCCAGGGTTGGCAAATCCGCGAGGCGGGCGCAGACGTAGCGTCATTCGCCACTGCTCTCCCGCATAGTAAGTCGGCGCGTTATACGCCGTTACACGGACCTTGTTAAGCGTATCGCAAGCGGGGTGATGAGTAGGTCCTTCACAGGTTTTTACCGCTAACAGTAACCGTTGTGCATCACCCAACGGGGTTACGCTCAGCACCCTTGCTTCCACAACGACATCTTCGCCGTTGAGACCTTCGGGCAAGCGACTGCCCCACTCCTGATGAATGCCAACCACTACCCAGCCACCCAGCAATAGCCAGAAAGCCGCCTTGGCGCGCCAGGCCATCAGTAGCAGCACGCCCAATAAGCTAACGCCAACAAAGGGGTTCATTGCCCCCGTTATACCGCTTAATCCCGCGATTACTGCCCCTAACAGTGCCGCTAGCGCTGCCGGTATCGCCATGCCAAACGGCATACGACTCTCCTTGGCTTAAGAACTTCATCTACTTGGCATAGCCGAAGCGCTACGCGATATGGATAATAGGGTGCACTAATAGGCAAGAGTACCTGACATGCCGCGCCGGTTCCTACAGCGCTACATGCCCAGACCCGACACGCTACGGCGACAGCGGTCGCTACGCTTTATAGCACCGCTAATTGCCGACCCCGGGCTGTGGCTTTTAACTCGGCGAAGCGTTGCCAACGCCTTTAGCGTTGGCTTGTTTTGCGCCATGCTACCGATTCCATTTCAAATGGTAGTCGCTGCCGTGGGCGCTCGCCTAAGCCGTTGTAATTTAGCACTTTCGGTAGGCCTTGTCTGGATTACCAACCCGCTCACCATGCCGCTGATTTTTTATTTTAACTATCGAATTGGCACATTTATGCTTGGAGCCCCGGTACGTGAAGCACCTACGCGTATTTCAACGCGCTGGATTGCCGAACAAATGCACGATATCGTACCGCCACTGATTGTTGGCTCATTTATTACGGCTATTGTGCTAGCAGTGGCCGCCAATATCGGCATTCGCCTTATTTGGCGCTGGCATGTCTCTCATAATTGGAAACGCCGCCGCCTAAATAGGCAGCGGCGTCGGGCATGTATCGAATCCGAGTTCGATGATTAAGGCATGCGAGGCTGCTCAACCAACTTGCCCGCGTCCAGTTTAAGCACCCTGTCCTGATGTGCAGCCAGCCCCACGTCATGCGTCACGATAACAAACGCACACGCGCTCTCTTTGGCCAACTCATCCATCAAGGCCAGGATCGTAGCTGCCGTCGTTTGATCCAGGTTACCGGTAGGCTCATCCATTAGCACCAGGCTTGGGTCTGTTACCAAGGCACGCGCAATGGCAACCCGCTGGCGCTCACCACCGGAAAGCTCGCCTGGCTTATGATCAGCCCGCGCCTTCATCCCTACACGCTCAAGAATCTGCATAGCGCGTTTTTCAGCGGTTTTTTTCGACTGACCGCGGATAATTAACGGTAACGCTGCATTCTCAACGGCGGTAAATTCTGCCAGCAAATGGTGAAACTGGTAAACAAACCCAATGTAGCGATTACGAAACGTCCCCAAGGCCGCTTCGTTTAAGTTGGAAAGTGGCTCACCAGCGATCACCACCCGACCATCGCTTGGGCGATCCAGACCGCCCAGCAAGTTTAAAAGTGTGGTTTTACCCGACCCAGAGCTACCCACTATCGCCACCCGCTCGCCTGCACGAACAGAAAGTTCAAGCTTATCAAGCACGGTCAGGTCTTGTGGTCCTTCGCTATATACCCGCGTTAACTCCTGGCAATCCAACATAACAGGCGGCTCGTTCGCTCCCCCTGCTGCGGCTGGCGTAGCGTTGGACGGCGTGGAAGTTGACTGCATAGACGTTAACGGCCCAGTAGTAGACATGGAAGCATCCTTATTCATAGCGCAGAACATCCGCCGGTTGAACGCGAGCAGCGCGCCAGGCTGGGTACAGCGTGGACAAAAACGTTAGACCGAAGGCCGCCAACACAATATTGCGCACGTCATCCCACCTAAGCTGGGACGGCAAATCGCTGATAAAGTAAACGCCTGCATCCAGAAATTTAATCCCAAAGGCCGCTTCAAACCAACCGATCAGATCAGATACTGTCAGCGCCAGCAGTATGCCCACAGCAACGCCAATCGCAATACCAATCAAGCCAATGGCCATGCCTTGTACGATAAAGATGCCCATGATCGAGCGTGGCGTAGCACCAATGGTACGCAAAATAGCGATATCGGCACGCTTGTCGGTGACCACCATGACCAGAGTAGAAACAATATTGAACGCCGCAACGGCAATGATCACCGTTAGCAGCAGTGCAATCATGCGCTTTTCCATTTGAATGGCCTGGAAAAGGTTGCCATGCGAGTACGTCCAATCGTTGCCGCGGTAGCCTGGTCCCAGGTCGTTCACAATGGCCTGGGTCTCGCTGCCCGCAATAAACAGATCATCAAGCTCAAGGCGCAAACCACCTACCGCGTCGCCAAGGCGCGCAAGGGTTTTCATATCTTCGATATTGGCGTAAGCGAGATTGGCGTCCAAATCGGCGCCCACGCTGAAAATACCGCTAACGGTAAAGCGCTTTAACCGTGGGAATACACCCGCTGGGGTAATAGAAGCTTCCGGCACCAGTAGCGTCACTCGATCGCCTACACCCACCCCCAGCTGGCGAGCAAGCATAGAGCCAAGCACCACATTCCACTCATCTGGCACTAATTCAGCCAGCGTGCCTTGGCGCATATGCTGACCAATAATCGAGACCTGGTCTTCCCAATCGGGATCAATACCGTTGACCATGGCTCCCTGGTTGCGGCCACCCGCGGAAAACATGCCCTGCTGCTCAACATACGGTGCAGCCCCCATCACGTGCTCACGCTGCGTCAATCGGTCTGCCAGCGCCTCCCACTCCACCAGGCCATCGGTTGCTTCAATTTTAGTGTGCGGCACCATTCCTAAAATACGAGTACGCAGCTCATGGTCAAAACCATTCATAACCGATAACACCAGGATGAGTACCGCCACACCCAGCATTAGGCCCAGCATCGATGTTAGTGAAATAAAAGAAATAAAGTGGTTCCGGCGTTTGGCGCGCACGTAGCGCAGCCCCACCAGAAAAGGCAAACGATCAAGCATGGCGTCATTCCTTATTAATAAGCGCTCATGGTACGGTTTTTTTAGCCATACTGCATGTGCAAACGGGCATTAGAGTAACAGACTCCAGGCCCGTTCCCTGAAACCACGTAACGCTTGCAAGTTCTTCGACGACGCCCTACATTGCGCCCATTTGCGCTGGCTAAATCGGTGAGCGCTTTACTTCAAATAACGTTACCAAGAGACTTCCTAACCTTGGCCAATATGACATATCGCTTGCTGCCGGAATGGCACCCCCAGGATGGTCTACAGCTGACCTGGCCACGCCCTGATGGCGATTGGGCATCGCTTCTATCGCGTATAGAAGCAACGCTTGAACGCATTGTGCTGGCAACCGTTCGTTACCAGCAGGTAGTGATCAGCATGCCAGATCAAGCCACCTGTGACCGCGTACGCAAAACGTTCGATGCCTATGGTGTGCCTGCTCATAAGCTATTGCTGATCGTAGCGCCTACCGATGATACTTGGGCGCGTGACCACGGCCCGATTAGCGTTATTGATGATGAAGGCCAGCCGCTACTGCTGGATTACACCTTCACCGGCTGGGGCGGAAAATTCCCTGCCAGCAACGATAATCGGCTGACGCAGGCGTTAGCCGATGCAGGCGTCTGGGCGTGCCCAGTGGCTTCACGCGATATGGTATTGGAAGGCGGGGCTATCGAAACCGATGGCGCGGGTACGCTGCTGACGACCGAAGCCTGCTTGCTCAATCCTAATCGCAACCCGCATTTAACACGCCAGGACGTTGAAGCCTTGCTAGGCGATGATTTCGGCGTCGACCGGGTGCTTTGGTTAACCCACGGGCATCTAGAAGGTGATGATACCGACAGCCACGTTGATACTTTGGCGCGATTCTGTAATTCATCGACCATTGCTTATGTGCGCTGTGATGACCCACAAGACCCGCACTACACAGCCCTACACACCATGGAGCAAGAGTTAAAGGCATTTCGACAACGCAACGGCGAGCCCTACCAGCTTGTCCCCCTGCCTTGGCCACAGGCATGCTTTGACCCTGAAGACGGCCATCGGCTGCCAGCCACTTATGCCAACTTTTTGATTATTAATGAAGCGGTGCTGGTGCCAACCTACGGCGATCCGGCTGATACGTTAGCACTCAGTGCGCTGGCCGAAGCGTTCCCCAACTATGCGCTCATTCCCATTGAGTGTTCGAGCGTTATTCGTCAACATGGCAGCTTACACTGCCTGACCATGCAGTTGCCCAAGGGCACCCTCACCACCTCTTTTCATCAGTAAGGAGCCAGGATGTCTATCAAGGTGACCTCTGACCTAACGGTTGGCGTAGTGCAACAGTTTGCCTGGCCCGATAAAGCACAGAGCCTGGCAGCCAGTGAAGCGGGCATTCGTGATGCCGTAAAACGTGGCGCTCAGCTTGTCGTGCTGCAAGAGCTGCATGCTACCCACTATTTCTGCCAGTATGAAGATCCGGCCCTGTTCGACCTGGCCGAACCGCTGGATGGTCCGACCGGACAGCACCTGGCCGCACTTGCTCGCGAATTGGATATCGTGCTGGTCGGCTCGCTGTTTGAGCGGCGCGCACCAGGGCTTTATCACAACACGGCGGTGGTATACGACCGAGATAAAGGCCGGGTGGGTCAGTATCGAAAAATGCACATCCCTGATGACCCAGGCTTTTATGAGAAGTTTTACTTCACCCCTGGTGACCACGATGCGAGCCGCGCAGAAGGTTTTACACCAATTGATACTTCGCTTGGCCGTTTGGGCGTGCTGGTGTGCTGGGATCAGTGGTACCCGGAAGCGGCTCGCCTGATGGCCTTGGCCGGAGCAGACTTGCTGCTCTACCCCACGGCGATTGGGTGGGATCCTAACGATGATATTGCGGAACAAACCCGCCAAAAAGATGCCTGGACGTTAATCCAGCGCTCGCATGGCGTCGCCAATGGCTTACCGGTGATTGTTGCCAACCGCGTGGGGTTTGAAACCGACCATTCAGGCGTGGGCGATGGCATTCAGTTTTGGGGAGGCAGTTTTATTTGTGGGCCTCAGGGCGAGCTACTTGCCCATGCCGGTGAAGAAGATGAACAACTGGTTGTGACCATTGATATGGCGCGCTGCGAAAATACTCGCCGTATCTGGCCTTACCTGCGTGATCGCCGTATCGATGCCTATAGCGATCTAACCCGCCGCTTTCGCGACTAAGCGTTATCGCTCTATAGGCCAGTTTAACGTCGCGGTCTTTTACGGAAAAACGCCTGCCAAAATCATCTGGCAGGCGTTTTTTTCTAGCACCCTATTTCTGCACGTGCTTCAGCGCTGACTTACGCCATTACGTCAGTAGTAACAAACCTCTTACTTCCAGAAATCACGAATCGAGGCGATGCCTTGGGCGCCTACGGCGCGGGCGTGATTGGCATCAAAGCGTGTCATTCCACCCAGCGCAAAGACCGGCATTCCGGCACGCTCAACCAGTTGTTGAAAATCATGCCAGCCCATCGGCGCTACTTCCGGATGTGAAGGCGTAGTGCGAAGTGGTGACAGCGTCACAAAATCACACCCCAGCAGCGCCGCTTTGGAGAGCTGAGTTTGGTCATGTGTCGAGGCAGAGAGCCACTTTTGCTCGGTAATCGGACGTCGATCCAACTGCATCAAGCGCTCGCTGGTTAAATGAATACCATCGGCATCCACGTGTTCAAGCAGTGCAGGCTCGCCGTTGAGTAGAAGCTTGGCGCCATACTCATGACACATGCGCAAGGCGCGTTCAGCGCGCTTAAGATAAGCGGCTTCATCAAGCTGCTTGGCACGCAGCTGCACCAAGCGAACGTTGTCTTCTTTCAAGGCCCGCTCCAGGAGCGTATCAAAACGCGCCTCGTCAGCCTCTTCTTTTGTAATCAGGTATTCAGTGGGCAGCATCACAGCACGCAGGATCGGCAGGTTGGCCGCCGGGAACGGATAATTAGCCAACTCCTCCATCGGCACCCAACGCACGGCTTGGCCTTCGCGACCAAAGGGCTCGCCAGCAAACTCGTGAACCTGCCAAACATCTAACAAAATATGCTTGTCAGGATATTCGTGATGCACACGGATCAAGGGCTGCGCACGTACAATCTCAACACCAAGCTCTTCGTGCAGCTCGCGCTTAAGACCCTCAAGCCCTGTTTCATAAGGCGCGAGCTTCCCACCCGGAAACTCCCACAAGCCACCCTGATCGACATTCGAGGGCCGACGTGCAATCAGTACTTGCTTCTGATCGGCACTAATGATGGCTGCTGCCGCAACATGAACTCGTCGTTTTACCATTACATTCATTACGTCTTTATCCACTGTGTGCGCACCGGCGGATCAGTGCCGGCGCTTACTCGCTGCGTGAGCCCTTTATGACTGCCAAACCCAGTCGGTGACTGGCTAACTAGCTACGATAGTCTGCGTTGATCGACACATAGTCATGGGAAAGATCAGAGGTCCATACGGTGGCACTCTCCTGACCGCGCCCTAAACTGATGCGAATCGTAATTTCGTCTTGCGCCATGACGGCACTGCCTGCGGCTTCCGTATAACCAGCCGCACGACCACCTTCTTCGACCAAGCGAACATCTGCCAGGTCAATGACAATGCGGTCCACGTCAAAGTCAGCCACAGGCGCTCGCCCTACTGCGGCCAGGATACGCCCCCAGTTAGCATCAGAGGCGTAAAGCGCTGTTTTCACCAAGGGTGAGTGGGCGACGGTAAATGCGACATCCAGCGCTTCCTGACGACTTTCTGCGTCATCAACCTGGAGCGTCACAAACTTTGTCGCGCCCTCACCATCACGGATGATCGCCTGAGCCAAGCTCGTCATTACCTGCTGCAATGCATCACGGAAGACAGCGATATCCTCGTCGTCTTCAATCGCCGTTCCCGTGCCTGTCGCTGCCAGCATGCACGCATCATTGGTTGAAGTATCGCTATCCACGGTAATGCAGTTAAACGAGGCATCCACCGTCTCGCGTAACAAGCGATCCAGCAATGGCTGTTCAATAGCAGCATCCGTGACGACAAAGCCCAACATGGTCGCCATGTTGGGTTTAATCATACCTGAGCCTTTAGTGATGCCATTGATAGTAACTGACCCGTCACTAACCTTCGCGGTAACGCTGGCGCCTTTGGCTCGGGTGTCGGTGGTTAAAATCCCTTCACCGGCATTTTGCCACGCCTGACTATTGTCAGCACCTGACGCAAGCGCTGGCGTGATACCGGCTAAAAGGTGCTCCATGGGAAGTGGTTCACCGATAACCCCCGTTGAGAAAGGCAGTACCTGATGCTCGGCAACGCCAGCTTGCTCTGCTACCGCTTTACAGCTGGCGTAGGCATCATGAAGCCCCTGTTTGCCGGTGCCCGCATTCGCATTACCGGTATTAATTAGCCAGTAACGCGGTGCCTGGCCCTGCTCGCGGCAGCGCTCAATATGCGCCTTGGCAACCGACACCGGGGCAGCGCAGAAGGCATTTCGCGTGAACACACCAGACACGGTTGCCGAGGCGGGTAGCTCAATAACTACCATGTCACGACGACCCGGCTTTTTAATACCCGCCATTGCACTTCCCAAGCGCACCCCAGCCAAGGGGGGCATCACCGGAAAGGGACTATTTCCCACCGCCATGATCGTCTCCTCTACCTAAATCCAGACCGCTTCTGATTAGCTTAATTTGCCGCAGCACTGCTTGTACTTCTTACCTGAACCACACACACACGGGTCGTTGCGGCCGACTTTCGGCCCTTCGCGACGGACAGGGCGTGCGTCCTGCTCAGTGCTTTCCACATCACTGTTTTCACCGCTTAATCCGCTTTCACTGGAAGAAGCATCATCGTGACGATTCGCGGCCGCGGCTTTTTCGCGGGCCAACTCTTCACGCCGCTTTTGCTCCAGCGCATCAACTTCTTCAGGCTGACGTACCTGAACATGGCTCAGAATACGGGTGACATCCGCTTTAATATTGGTCAGCAGGTGCTGGAACAATTCAAACGATTCACGCTTGTACTCTTGCTTGGGGTTCTTTTGTGCGTAGCCGCGTAAATGGATGCCCCGACGCAGGTGGTCCATGGACTGCAAGTGCTCTTTCCAACGCGTATCCAGAACCTGAAGCATGACCTGCTTCTCAAAACGACGAATCAGGGTCGCGCCTGCGGCATCCACCTTGGCCGCATAAGCGTCACGGTGCATGTCTTGCAGACGCTCACGCAGCTTCTCTTCACTAAAGCGCTCATCATCAGCGGCCCACTGGACCACCGGGGCATCCAGGTTGAATTCTGTCTTAAGGTGCATTTCAAGCCCAGCCAGATCCCACTGCTCGGCTAAACTCTGCGGCGGAACGAAGTCGTTAATGGTGTCTTCCATGACTTCTTCACGAATACCCACGACAGCTTCTGAAATGTCATCAGAGGCCAGAACCTCATTGCGCTGCTCGTAAATAACCCGGCGTTGGTCGTTCGCCACGTCATCATACTCAAGCAACTGCTTACGAATATCGAAGTTACGCCCTTCCACTTTTTTCTGGGCACGCTCAACGGCGTTAGATACCATTTTGTGCTCAATGGCTTCGCCGCGCTCCAGGCCCAATGCCTGCATGAGACGCTTAACGCGGTCAGAACCAAATAGCCGCATCAGGCTATCTTCCAACGACAGGAAGAACCGCGTTGAACCTGGATCGCCTTGACGGCCAGAACGTCCACGCAACTGATTATCAATGCGCCGAGACTCATGGCGTTCCGAACCAATAACGTGCAGGCCACCGGCTTCCAGCACACCATCGTGACGCTGCTTCCACTCGGCTTTTAATGCATCAATCTGCGCCTGGCTTGGGTTTTGCAGCTTGGCAACGTCAGCTTCCCAGTTGCCCCCCAACATAATATCGGTACCTCGACCGGCCATGTTGGTGGCAATAGTGATCGCGCCAGGACGCCCTGCCTGAGCAATAATCTCGGCTTCACTCTGGTGCTGCTTGGCATTCAGGACATTGAACTTCAGCCCCGCTTCGCGCATTAAGTGCGCCAGGTACTCAGACGTCTCGATGGACGCCGTACCTACCAACACCGGGCGGCCTGCCTCTGTCTCGACCTGAACGTCTTTAATAATCGCCTCGTACTTCTCTTCGGCGCTAAGGTAGACCAGGTCGTTAAGGTCTTTACGGGCTAACGGGCGATTGGTGGGGATGACGATAACATCAAGCCCATAAATCTGACGGAACTCAAAGGCTTCCGTATCAGCAGTACCGGTCATGCCTGCCAGTTTTTCATACAAGCGGAAATAGTTCTGGAAGGTGGTGGATGCCAGCGTCTGGCTCTCGCGCTGAACGGTGACCCCTTCCTTGGCTTCAACAGCCTGGTGAAGCCCTTCCGACCAACGGCGGCCAGGCATCGTCCGTCCAGTATGCTCATCAACGATGACCACCTGGTCTTCCACTACGATGTAATCAACATCCTTATTGTAGAGATGCCGTGCCCGGAGCGCAGAATGCATGTGCTGAAGTAAATTCAGGTTTTGAGCGGCGTAAAGTGATTCACCCTCTTTAAGAAGGCCTTCCGCCTGCATCAACTCTTCAACCCTGTTATGCCCCTGCTCGGTCAGCTCAACCTGCTTTTGCTTCTCCTCCAGCACAAAATCGCCGGTTGCAGGCTGGTCGTCATCTTCCGAGACCTCACCCTCTTCCAACTGCTGGGCAAGCTGATTAACGACGTTATAAAGATTGGTATTTTCATCCACCGCACCTGATATGATCAGCGGCGTACGCGCCTCATCAATCAGGATAGAATCCACCTCATCGACAATGGCATAGTGCAGGCCACGCTGCACCTTATCCTCCAAAGAGAACGCCATGTTGTCGCGCAAGTAGTCAAAGCCAAATTCGTTATTGGTACCGTAGGTAATATCACACCGATATGCATGGCGTTTCTCCTCCCCGGTTTGACCGGAAAAGATAACCCCAACAGAAAGCCCTAAAAACTCATACAGCGGGCGCATCCACTCGGCATCACGGCGGGCAAGGTAGTCATTGACGGTGACAACGTGTACGCCCTTTGCAGGCAGTGCATTGAGATAAACGGCCAGTGTCGCTACCAGCGTTTTACCTTCGCCGGTTTTCATTTCAGCAATACGACCACGGTGCAGGGTCATGCCCCCCACCATCTGTACATCAAAATGCCGCATACCCATGACGCGCTTGCTGGCCTCTCGCACAATCGCAAACGCAGAAGGCAACAAACTATCCAGCGTCTCGCCATTTTCCAGGCGCAAACGCAGCTCCGCTGTCTTACCTTGTAATTCAGCGTCGCTTAATCCTTCATGCTCAGCTTCGAGCACGTTCACACTGCGAACGTTTTTGTGCATGCGCTTTACTTCACGGTCGTTCTTGGAGCCAACAACCTTGCGTAACAAATTATTAATCATGAAATTTCCAAATCATCTTGAGCGAACCAATGGGCTTCGCCCTGTTCCGTATAAGGCAAGTAAAGTACGTTTTAGAAAACCGTGAGTTAAGCGGGCGGACCGCGCTGGGTAAGCACATCGTGTGCGGCTACCCGGCGCTTTATAAAAACATAAACAGGTAAAAAGTGGCGCTGCACCGCGATACGTTTAAATCGCTGCTGCCAACCGCGCAACGCGCGTCGCCTTTTGGCGATCCAGTGCGATTGAGCACGTAAAATAGCCGGCACCCACAAACACACGCAGACGTTACGCTCAGCCCCCCGCATGGCATCAAAAGGCACTAAACTATTGGGCAACAAGCAGCTTACCAGGAGCCCCGCCAGCCACCAACGCGCCAAGCCATAGCGACGGTTACGTCGCGGCAAAGCAGAAAAGGTGTTAAGCGTGGAGGACATGCTGTGGATTGGCTCCTGAGCGTGTTAGGCTCTGCAAATAAGTAATGCATCCGTGTAGATGCCGCTACTTGGCTATATATTGAGGGGTTACCCCAGGATTCAAGCGTATGAGTATAAAGGTTAAGCGTTCTCGCGCACAGCCCATCGCCCGTCTGCTAAACAAGTCAGGGGATATTGGCCAATTAATGCGCCAGTCTCGCTTGATAGATCAGGCCCAGTGTCATTTAAGAGCCCACCTGCCAGAAGAGATGCGCCCACATATCTTTGTCGGCGGCTTTCGCGATGGGCGCTTAACCCTGATCAGTGGGCAGGCAAGCTGGCTGACATGGCTACGCTTTGAACAGCGGCGGCTGTTGACGCTGCTACATCAACTGCCAGGCTTTGAGGCTGTGAACGGCTTTACCTTTAAAGTACGCCCCGTCCGCCCAGTTGAAGCACCTTTGCGTAATACCCGACACTTATCCGCCAGTGCGGGAAAAACGCTCAGCGAGTGCGCAAGCGACACGCACAATCCTGCGCTGCGTAAAGCATTAGAGCGCCTTGCGTCTCACGCACCAAAATAAGCGTGCCGCGCGCCTTGCGCACTTTTCAAATGCCAGAAACGCAAAAGCACCGCCTGAACGGTGCTTTTATCATCAAGGCCAGTTATCGAGCTTGAGCACTATCAAAGGAGAAACCTGGATAGCGCGTCATAGCGAATATCTGACACTCCTGCTTGGCAGTTAGGCCATTGCAGGCGCTGCGTACGAAATAGGCGCAACGGCTTTTTCATCTTCAAACGTTACGATTTCATAAGCATCAGGCTGTGCCATCAATTCGCGGCAAAGCTGG
This sequence comes from Halomonas hibernica, assembly GCF_013183775.1. NCBI lineage: Bacteria > Pseudomonadati > Pseudomonadota > Gammaproteobacteria > Oceanospirillales > Halomonadaceae > Halomonas > Halomonas hibernica. The sequence continues at coordinate 449,879 of NZ_VIFN01000001.1, read as the reverse complement.
TTATTCAGCGCATGGCCAGATTTTGTACCGTGAAACTCACCAATCAGGCTGTAGCCTAACTGATACAAATCGCCGATCGCATCCAGCACCTTATGCTTGACGAACTCATCTTCGTAACGCAAACCACCTTCATTGACGATGCGATAATCATCAACCACGATCGCATTATCCAGACTCCCCCCCAGGGCCAGGTTATTAGAGCGCAAAAACTCCAAATCCTTCATAAACCCAAAGGTGCGCGCCCGAGAAACTTCTTTCACAAAAGAGGTCGTCGAAAAATCGATAAGCGCGGTTTGTTTCTGCTGTTCGAAAACCGGGTGGTCGAAGTCGATGGCGAACGAGACCTTGAACCCTTGGTGCGGAAGGAAAACGGCTTCTTTATCGCCATCTTTAACCGCGACGCGACGCTTGATACGTATAAATTTCTTTGCTGCATCCTGCTCAAGAATACCCGCCGATTGGATTAAAAACACAAACGGGCTGGCACTACCGTCCATAATCGGTACTTCGGGAGCACTTAGGTCAACGTAAGCATTATCGATGCCTAGTCCTGCAAACGCTGACATCAAATGCTCAACCGTTGCCACTTTCACACCTTCGAGTGAAAGTGCAGTGCAAAGTGTTGTGTCTTCCACTAACTCTGCGCGTGCGGGTATATGTACCACAGGCTCCAGATCGGTTCTAACAAACACAATCCCGGTGTTTGTCGGCGCCGGACGCAAAGCCATGTGGACTTTTTTGCCGGAGTGCAGACCCACTCCAGTGGCGCGGATGACGTTTTGTAGGGTGCGTTGTCTGATCATGGGCAGTGGTCGAACTCTAATGACGGTAGTACCGTAGGGGAAGGAAAGTTATCAAACAGTGTTCACTATAACAGCAAACGAGCGTTTTAACCAATAAAACACTCGTTTGCTGGCCCGGTAAACCTATAGAAACAATCAATCGGCCTGACGGCGCAAGAAAGCAGGTATGTCCAGATAGTCGTCAGCATCGGCTGAGCGACTCTTTTCCGGACGCGGTTTGGGCGCGTGTTCAGGCGCCTCTGCACGGGCAGTTGCTTGCTGACGCATTACGGTAGGCTGCTGTAGCTTACGGTAATCAGAAGAGTCAGCAGAAGAGCGACGTGCAGGTTCACGTGTCGTCGCTTTGGCAGCTTTCGCGCCATCTAATCCAGCAGCAACAACAGTAACACGCAGCTCATCCGACATTTCCATATCGATGGAAGTTCCCACGACAATGGTCGCTTCTTGTGAAGCAAACTCTTGAACGGTGGCACCTACATCGTTGAACTCGCCAATCGACAGATCCGGGCCTGCCGTAATATTGACCAGAATGCCTCGCGCGCCATGCAGATCGATATCTTCCAGAAGCGGGCTACGGATAGCTTTTTCGGCTGCTTCACGGGCGCGGTTCTCGCCGGTAGCTCCGCCCGTACCCATCATTGCCATGCCCATTTCAGACATAACAGTACGCACATCAGCAAAGTCGACGTTGATAATACCAGGGCTTGTGATCAGCTCGGCAATACCTTGAACAGCGCCAAGCAATACATCATTAGCAGCGCTAAACGCAGTTAACAGCGTCGCGCTTTTACCCAGTACGGATAAAAGCTTTTCGTTGGGTATGGTGATCAGCGAATCAACATGCTGAGAGAGCTCTTTCATTCCCTCTTCGGCAGCGCGCATACGCTTGGGGCCTTCAAACGGGAAAGGCCGCGTAACGACAGCGACCGTTAAAATACCCAGTTCTTTGGCAACTTGCGCAACCACTGGCGCGCCGCCGGTGCCTGTACCACCGCCCATACCAGCGGTAATAAAGACCATATCGGCGCCTTCAAGCAGCTCAGCGATTCGGTCACGATCTTCCATCGCGGCCTGACGACCTACCTCAGGGTTGGCGCCAGCACCGAGCCCCTTGGTGATTTCACCACCTAGCTGTAATACTGTTTTTGCGGATACGCGTTTAAGCGCTTGGGCATCGGTGTTGGCGCAAATAAATTCAACGCCTTCAATGTTACTTTCAACCATGTGATTGACGGCATTGCCGCCACCACCACCAACACCGACTACTTTTATGACCGCACTACTTGAGGGTGCGTTATCTACCAATTCAAACATAAGCCCCGTCTCCTGAACCGCGCTTGCGGCCCTGTCAGAAATTTCCTTTGAACCAGCCCTTGATTCTGGCCAGCGCCGAATGGTCTTCCTTGATATCACGTCGAGAGAGCTCGTTGCGACCTTTGTGAGGTGCAATGACTCCCCCGTGGCTTTCTAGACCCTGCCCATGCCGCGCTTCTTGCAGTGCATAGTGCAATAAGCCGACACCTGTCGCATAAATGGGGTTTCGCACGACATCCGCTAAACCTTTAACGTTTTGCGGACAAGCAATACGAACCGGCATGTGGAATATCTCTTCCGCCAATTCGCCGACCCCTTCCATACGTGAGGTGCCACCAGTGAGCACAACACCAGCGGCAACCATGTCTTCATAGCCACTGCGACGTAATTCGTCTCTAACCAGTGTAAATAGCTCTTCATAGCGTGGTTCGACCACTTCTGCGAGCGCCTGACGCGACAAGTCGCGTGACGGACGATCACCCACACTAGGAACCTTAATCATTTCATCGCTTGCGGCCAATTGCGTTAAGGCACAAGCGTATTTAACCTTGATCTCTTCTGCGTGCTGCGTCGGGGTACGTAGCGCCATGGCAATATCGTTGGTGACCTGATCACCAGCAATCGGTATAACGGCCGTATGTCGAATGGCACCTTCAGTAAAGATGGACATATCAGTGGTTCCACCGCCGATATCCACCATGCAAACGCCTAATTCACGCTCGTCTTCGGTCAACACTGCCATGCTGGATGCCAGCTGTTCCAGGATAATTGAGTCGACGTCCAAACCACAGCGTCGAACACATTTCTCAATATTCTGTACCGCGTTGAGTGCTGCCGTTACCAGATGAACTTGCGCTTCTAAACGTACACCGGACATGCCCAAGGGCTCGCGAATACCGCCTTGTGCATCAATTGCAAATTCCTGGGGCAGTACATGTAAAACGCGCTGACCTTCTGAAACCGCCCTTGCCCTCGCTGAATCAATAACGCGATCAATATCAGAAGGAGTAACTTCACGCTCTTTAATAGCGACCACGCCATCTGAATTCATCGAGCTAATATGACTACCCGCAATGCCCACATATACCGAGTGAATATCGCAACCAGCCATAAGCTCGGCTTCTTCCACAGCGCGCTGAATAGACTGAACGGTTGATTCAATATTAATGACAACGCCTCGCTTCATACCCCGTGACGGGTGCGAGCCGATACCAGCAATTTCAATGCCGCCATCATCGGTAGGTTGACCGACAATTGCGACGACCTTGGACGTTCCAATGTCCAACCCGACCACCATATTCGATGCATTGGGTGAGCCTGCCATGAGTCGGGAATTCTCCTTGTAAACTTTTTAAAATTAAAATAAATAGGGATACTTAAACCAACTTATTCTTTGCCTATTATAACTTGGCAACCGATAAGCACGGATAGCTCAATAGCGCTGATGTGAAGTTTAAATCTACAAAATCACCGATAGCCCATAGTATAGAAACAATTGGCATAATACGACCAGCCCGAGCCCACAATAATGGGCTTGAAGTGTAATTTAAACCCCATTAAAGCGTTTTTACGCGCTGACGGCGACTTATCATGGCTAAAGCACGTTAACTCAAATTTGAGTTAGTCTTCAGATGCCCCAAAATCACTCTGACCATGCCAGGCAACAGCGACACCGTTAGGATAGCGCAGATCAATATAACGAATATGCTCACTATACCTTGATAACTCGCGCTGCCAGGAGGCCGCTAAGCGTGCCAAACGCACTTCATGCTCGCGCCGGCCCAGCATAATCCAGGCACCGTTACTTAGCTGTACACGCCATGCACCGCGCGGTTCTAATCGAAACTGAGTAAGTGCCAACGACAAGTTTGCGAAATAAGGTGTTAGGCGATGATAGTAACTTAGCACCTCTTCACTGCTTCCGTTGGGGCCCGCAAGATCAGGCAGACCTGAAGGCACCGCCAGAGGTGCAAAAGCAAAGGGCTCGCCTTTCGGGTTAAGCAAAAAGTCATCATTCCAGCGCGCAACGGGCACTTGTTCCGCCAGTTCAAACACCAGCGCATTCGGCCACTCACGAGAAATACGTACTTCTTTAAGCCAGCCAATCTCCAGGGCCCGGTTACGCAGCACGCCTAAATCAGCCGATAACCAAGTGGCACCTTGAACCAAAGGGGCAAGCTGAGTGCGTAGGTAGTCTGCGCTTACGTAATCCCACTCCCCACGGATGGAAACACGCTCGATGGGCCGGTCCAGCCATAGCCATAGCGCGCGCCCTCCTGCCACTAACAGTAACGCCAGAAGCAGGATACCAAACCAGGCATTACGCCTTTTCATAAGGCCTCATCATGATGCGTTCTGCTTTCCGGCAGAGTGGAGTATCTGCACCACCAGGTCATCAAATTCGATGCCCGCATAGGCAGCGGCTTGAGGCACCAAACTGTGATCGGTCATGCCAGGCACGGTATTAACTTCCAATAGCCAGAACTGGCCATTGGCATCCCGCATCACGTCCACACGCCCCCAGCCTTCACACCCAATGGCCGCAAACGCGTGCTGGCACAGCGTTGCCAGCTGCGCTTCCTCTTCTGCGGTAAGCCCACAAGGAAGATGGTACTGGGTCGTATTGGAAACGTATTTGGCTTCATAGTCGTAGAATCCGCCAGGTACTTCGACCCGAATAGCGGGTAACACACGCTCATCCAGCAGCGCCACCGTGTACTCTTCACCGACCACAAAGCGCTCGGCCATCACCCGGGCATCAAATTGTGCCGCTTCGCGATAGGCGGCCTCAAGCGCTTCCTGGCTTTTAACTATACTGATCCCAAGCGTGGAGCCTTCATGTACTGGCTTAACCATCATCGGCAACCCAAGCTTGGCGACCACTCCGGCCCAGTCTGCATCAGCCGTCAACATAATGCTTTCCGGCGTGGGCAGCCCAATGGCTTGCCAAACCTGCTTGGTGCGTTGCTTATCCATTCCCAGCGCTGACGCCATGACGCCACTACCGGTATAGGGAATGTCCAAGAGTTCAAGCGCACCCTGTAGCGTACCGTCTTCACCACCACGACCATGCAGGGCGACAAATATCGCCGATGGCGCCATAGCCTCAAGTCCGGCTAACCCCTCATCGCGTAAGTCATAGCCTTCTGCGTTAATCTTTTGGCGTTTTAGCGCCTCGAGTACAGCGGCACCACTTTTAAGGGAAACCTCACGCTCAGCAGAAGAGCCGCCGTAAACCACCACCACACGTGAGCAATCAATATTGACGTCTTTCAGGCTCACAGCTCCACCTCACTCATTTGCAGCTTCGCCTTGGCCAAGCTGAGCGAGATACCACCTACGTCGCCCGCCCCCTGAGTAATTAGGATGTCGTCGGGTCTCAGTACATTGGCCAATAGCGCTGGCAGCTCCTGCTTATGTTCAACAAAAAGCGGGTCTACCTCACCGCGCTGACGAATCGAACCTGCAAGCGTGCGCCCTTCAGCGCCAGGGATAACCGCCTCGCCCGCGCTGTATACGTCTAAAAGCACCAGCGTATCTACCTGGGACAGTACTCGAACGAAATCTTCATAGAGATCCCGGGTCCGGCTGTAGCGGTGGGGCTGATAAAGCATCACTAAACGACGCTCAGGCCAGCCAGCGCGGACAGCTCTGATGACCATATCCACTTCGCGCGGATGATGGCCATAATCATCCACTAACATAATCTTGCCGGGCACTTTAGGCGCAGGGAAATGGCCATGCACTTGAAAGCGCCGCCCTACCCCAGCAAACCCTGCCAGACCGCGCAGAATCGCCTCGTCACTCACGCCTGCATCCGTAGCAACAACAATCGCTGCCATCGCATTAAGCGCATTGTGCTGACCAGGCATGGCAAGGCGCACGCTTAAGGGCGCGGCCTGACCAGGCCGCAAAGCCGTAAAGGAAACTTCACCACTTTGCTGCACAAAATCGGTAATTCGATAATCGGCATCGTCTTCAAAACCGTAGGTAACGAACTGGCGCTTGATCTGAGTTCGCAGTGCCCGCACATGCGGGTCATCGATACACAATATAGCCAACCCGTAGAACGGCAGGTTGTGCAGAAATTCGATAAAGGTATCTTTTAATCGTTCGAAGTCACCACCATAGGTGCTCATATGGTCAGCATCAATATTAGTAACTATCGACACCATTGGCTGCAAATGCAGGAATGAAGCGTCAGACTCATCAGCCTCTGCAACCAGATAATCCCCTTCACCCAAGCGCGCATTGGTACCGGCACTGGTCAACTTCCCGCCGATGACAAAGGTCGGGTCCAGGCCGCCTTCGGCTAAAAGCGTCGCCGTTAAGCTGGTCGTGGTTGTTTTTCCATGGGTACCGGCAACCGCAATGCCGTGACGAAATCGCATTAACTCTGCCAGCATCTCGGCACGACGCACCACGGGGACACGGTGCTCATGTGCCCAGCGAATTTCAGGGTTGGTCGTATCAACGGCGCTTGAAACAACCACAACGTCGGCCCCTTCGACATTCTCCTCGGCATGGCCAATCTCAACCCGAACACCACACATGCGAAGCCGCTCAATAACCGAAGAGGCTTTCATATCGCTGCCACTGACGCTGTAACCTTGATTGGCCAATACTTCGGCAATACCACACATGCCCGCGCCACCGATACCGACGAAATGAATATGCTGAATACGGCGCATACCCGGGCCGCTTGAACTTATGCGTTGCAGCGACGATGGGGTTACTGAGTCGGTCACACGTTTTCTCCTTTGTGTAGTATCGCCAGGCATCCTTCGGCTAATCGCTCTGTGGCATCCAGGTGCGCAGCCTGGCGTGCACGGGAAGCCATCAGCGCCAGCGTAGCGGGCTCTAACAAGTCATTTAAATAGTGCGTTAAACGCTCAGGCGTCAGCGCGGATTGCACAACGCATAACGCAGCACCCGCATTAACCAGTACATTGGCATTGACTCGCTGGTGATCATCGACCGCAAAAGGAAACGGAACAAGAAGCGAGGGCTTTGCCGCAGCCGCCAGCTCTGCAACCGTTAGCGCCCCCGCTCGACAAACCACCAAATCAGCCCAATCATACGCTGCGGCCATATCATCAATAAACGGGGAAACGTCGGCCTGTATGCCATGTTCGGCGTACCCTTGTGCCGTTTGAGCGTCCCGCGACTTCCCGGCCTGGTGGCGTATTTCCGGGCGCTTACCGGGTGATAGCGCAGCAATTGCTTGAGGCAAGCGTTCATTTAATGCCACAGCACCTAATGACCCCCCCACCACTAACAAGCGCAGCGGACGCCCCTGTAATGCCTCGATCGTACGCGGCACTTGGCCAAGTGTCGCTATATCTTCACGCACGGGGTTGCCAATGACGTCTGCCCGCGTACCGAACGCTTCAGAAAAGGCAGCATAGCTGCGCGTCGCCAGGCGAGAAAGCACGCGGTTGGTTAAGCCGGCAACTGCATTTTGCTCATGAACGACCAGCGGAATACCCGATAGCCACGCAGCAAGCCCGCCCGGACCACTGGCAAAACCACCGAGGCCAACCACCAGCTGCGGCTTAAAGCTTTTTATGACGTCACGTGCCTGCCAAATAGCTCGGCTAAGGTTCACCGGCGCTTTAAACCAGCCGGCCACACCATTACCGCGCAACCCGCTAACGGCAATGGTATGCAGCTTAATACCGGCCTCGGGCACCAGTCGATTTTCAATACCTCTGGGGCTACCCAACCACTCAACGTCAATGTTTTGCGCCATAAGCGCACGCGCAAGGGAAAGCGCGGGGATCACATGCCCGCCCGTTCCTCCTGCCATGATTAAAACACGCCGATGTGCGTTCACCGTCACAAACGACTCCTTGAAAGTTATTTCGATAACCGCGGTTCATGGCGCGGTTTATAGGGGGTTGGCGCACGGCTCGGCCGCTGTCGTGTTTCTGCATCAACCCGCAAAAGCAGACCAATCATCATGCCAATAACCAGTAAGCTCGAACCACCATAACTTATCAAAGGCAAGGTCAGTCCCTTGGTGGGTAGTAGCCCCGAGCTTACCGCCATATTGATAAATGCCTGAGAGGCAATAACAAAACAGATACCGTAACTTACGTAAGCACCAAAAAGATGGCCCGCAAGTTCAGCCTTCCGGCCAATCCACATGGCGCGACTAATCAACAGGGTAAACAGCAGGATAATCGCAATAGCGCCAATCATGCCTAGCTCTTCGGCAATAACGGCAAAGATAAAATCGGTATGCGCCTCGGGTAAATAGTGCAGTTTCTGGACACTATTTCCTAACCCGGTGCCTGTAACATGCCCACGACCAAAGGCAATCAGCGCTTGGGTCAACTGATAGCTGGTTGCGAACTGGTCTGCCCACGGGTCCAAAAAACTGGTCCAACGCGCCAGACGATAAGGCTCCAGCGCCACCATCATGACCGCACCAAATCCCAAAACAGCACCGCTGCCAATAAGTAACACGAGCGATGCACCACTCATCATTAACATGCCAATGACACACGCGGTGTAGACCACCATGCCGCCAAAGTCGGGCGCTAAAAACAGCAGTCCTGCTGGTAGCGCCAACACCGCAATGGGGCGCCACATGGTAAAAACACGGCGGCGTAAATCATAGGTAAAACGCGACATAAACATCGCCATGTAAAAGATAAGGCCTATTTTACCAAGCTCAGATACTTGAAGACTAGGCAGCGGGCCCGGCAGCGATATCCAGCGCTTACTGCCGTTAATTTCCTGACCAAACAGCAACACGCCTACCAACAATGCTACGCTGATTAAAAAAATCAGTGCCGCATTCTGGCGCCATACTTCAAGGGGTACGCTAAGCATAAACAGGCAGCCTAGCGTTGAAATGAGCAAGAAAACCCCATGCTGCCGAAAGTAGTAGAAGCTATTCTCCAGAAGCCCTATTGAGGCCGAGCTGACCATCACCCAGCCAATGCCTGCAAGCGCCACAGCGGCTGCAATGAGCCAGATATCACAGGGGGAGTTTCGCGTCGTTAATACAGTGTGCAAGCGCTTTAATCGGCTCATAAGGATACTCCCGTCACACTGCTTTCCACCCAGTGACGAAAAGCATCACCTCGAACCTGGTAGTTGGGAAACTGGTCCAGGCTTGCACAGGCAGGTGACAGCAACACACAGTCGCCAGGCTCTGCCTGGCTAAATGCGGCCTCCATTGCCTGCGTTAAGTCGTTTACCTGCTGGACCGGCACATGCGCCGCTACCGCGTCTGAAATTCGCTCACTATCAGCACCAAATAGCAGTGCCAGCCGCGCGCAGCGCGCCAACGGCACCGCTAACGGCGAAAAGTCAGCGCCTTTACCTACACCACCCGCCAACCAAATCAAGCGGCCCGTTAACGTGGCGCCCAACCCTTCAATAGCGGCTAATGTTGCCCCAACATTGGTGCCCTTCGAGTCGTTTATCCACGTCACCCCATTAATACAGGCTACTGTTTCGCTCCGGTGAGGCAACCCCGTAAAGGCTTTTAAGGCTTCTACCATGGCAAATGCATCAAGCGCCAACGCCTGCCCCATTGCCAGTGCCGCTAATGCATTCGTATAGTTGTGCTGGCCAGCTATCTTCAATTCACTTGCCGAAACCCATGGCGTCTGCCCCTGCATGAGCATAAGCTCGGCCCCTTGCCATACCAGCCCCCAATTGTTGTCTGTGGGCGGGTTCGCTGAAAAGCTGACAATGCCTGGTCTTGCTTGAAAAGGCCAGGTCAGGGGGTCGTCCTGATTGACAACCGCATACTCCGCGCCGTTAAAAATACGTTGTTTTGCCAAACGATAGGCCGACATATCACCATGCCTATCCAAATGATCTTCGCTAAGATTCAAGAAAGCCGCGACTTTCGCACCCAAGACAGGCGTGGTTTCAAGCTGAAAACTGGAAAGTTCAAGAACATACAGCTCTGCATCCGGCTGCTCGGCCAATAAATCCAGCGCGGGCGTTCCCAGGTTGCCGCCAACCGCCACTCGCAAACCAGCCGCCCTGGCCATCTCACCCAGTAGAGTGGTCACCGTGGATTTCGCGTTTGATCCCGTGATAGCCGCAATGGGGACCTGGGTCGCGCGAACAAATAGCGCCGTTTCACCAATCAGCACAGGCTCGCCAGTATACGGGTTAACGCGCCCAGCCAGGCTTTCAAGACCCGGCGAATCAGGGCCAACGCCTGGGCTAAGCACTACTTCATAAGCATCCGTAAAATCGAGCGACGTCAGAGGGCCGCAGATGACGTCAACGTTTGGATGAGCTGCATAAAAAGCGTCAAGCCCCGGCGGCTCGCTGCGCGTATCGACGACCATAAACGGCGTATGCGTGCGTGCCAGGTGGCGGCATATTGCTCGACCTGAAAGGCCCAAGCCAACGACCACCGTGACACCCTTGGGTACTCGCACCATCTCTGGCTCCTTTGCGGTTTACGCTTAAGGCGATAACGCTACCGATTAACGAACCTTGAGCGTCGCGAGGCCCAGCAGCACCAGCACAACGGTAATGATCCAGAAGCGCACAATAACGCGTGGCTCAGGCCAACCTTTTAACTCGAAGTGGTGATGCAGCGGCGCCATACGGAAAATACGCCGACCCGTCAGTTTGTAAGACCCAACTTGCAGGATCACCGACAACGTCTCCACTACGAAGATACCGCCCATAATAAACAGGACGATCTCCTGGCGAACGATGACCGCCACAACCCCAAGCGCCGCCCCCAGGGCAAGCGCACCTACATCTCCCATAAACACCTGGGCGGGGTACGTGTTAAACCATAAAAAGCCGAGACCCGCACCTGCAATCGTGGCGCAGAAAATAGCCAGCTCACCGGTGCCGTTTATAAACGGGATATGCAAGTAGTTGGCGAACACTGCATTACCGCTAGCGTAGGCAAACACCGACAATCCCATCGCTACCAGCACGGTTGGCATAATGGCCAAGCCATCCAGCCCGTCGGTTAAATTCACGGCGTTAGAACTACCCACAATCACCAGGTAGGTTAATACGATATAGAACACACCAAGCGGCAGTGCGACGTCTTTAAACAGCGGCACCAACAAGCTGGTTTCAACGGGCGTGGTTGCGGTGAAAAACAGCACTAACGCAGCGCCAAGGCCTACCACCGACTGCCAAAAGTATTTCCAGCGTGCCGGCAGGCCTCGCGGGTTCTTTTCTACCACTTTCCGGTAATCATCGACCCAGCCTATCGCGCCGAAGCCCAGCGTAACGGCCAATACCACCCACACGTAGCGGTTGGTTAAATCACCCCATATGATGGTGCTGATGCCGATGGCCAGCAGGATCATCACCCCTCCCATAGTAGGGGTGCCCGCTTTTGATAGATGTGACTGCGGGCCATCATCACGCACGGCCTGGCCTATCTGGCCTTCCACAAGCCGGCGAATAACCCACGGCCCCAGCCAAAGGCAAAGCATTAATGACGTTAACGCGGCAAGAATGACGCGCAAGGTGAGATAGTTAAAAACCTGAAAGCCCGTATGGTACTGAGCTAAAAAATTCGCCAAGTAAAGTAACATGAACGGCGTTTACCTTATTTCATCCGAGCACAGCGCAGTAATGATCTTTTCCATACCCGCGCTACGCGACCCTTTAACCAACAACGTGGCATTGGGCGGCAAAGTATTAATGACATGACGCACTAGCGTCTCGTGGTCGTCAAAATGCTGCCCGCGACCGAAGGCGTCACAAGCTGGACGCGCGTTATCACCCAACGTCAACAGCCCGTCGATGCCAAGCTCAGCCGCGTAGCGGCCCATCTCAGCATGCAGTTTTTCCGTTTCGTCTCCCAGCTCACCCATGGCGCCCAGCGCGCACCAACGCGGCGCGGGGAAACGCATTAACGTCTCCATAGCGGCTTTGACCGCCCCTGGGTTGGCATTATACGTATCGTCTAACAGCGTGGCACCATTAAGTCCCGAAACGATACTTAGCCTTCCCTTCAACGCGCGTAGGGTCTGCAGACCTTCAATCACATCCATGGGCGTGACGCCTATCGCTAATGCGGCCGCAGCCGCGGCCAGCGCATTGCTCACGTTGTGCTTACCTGGCATGGCAAGCTGCACATCACCCAGCGGCTTGCCATGTTGAACAAGCGTGAAAGCATACCGCCCCTGAGAGTCACAGGAAAGCGCCGAGGCATGAACATCCGCGGTACTATCAAACCCAAAACTGATCACACGGCGCGGCGACGCACAGGCAGCCCAAAAGGGGTAGTAACGATCATCGCGATTGAGCACCGCGATGCCCTGCTCACTTAGACCGTTCAGCAGCTCGCTTTTGGCTTGGGCAATATGACCCATGCCTCCAAACTCGCCAACATGCGCGCCCGTTACGTTGGTAATCACCGCCACATCCGGTACGGTTAATCGACTGGACCAAGCGATTTCACCCAAGTGATTTGCGCCTAACTCAATCACGCCTGCTTGATGCTCGGGCGCTAAGCGTAAAAGCGTGAGGGGTACGCCAATATCGTTATTAAGATTGGCTTTGGTGGCCAACACGTTACCCAACGGCGATAACAGCGCAGCCGTCATCTCCTTCACCGTCGTTTTGCCACTATTTCCCGTGATACCGACTAACGGAATCCCGCACTGACGGCGCCACGCGCCCGCTAAAAGCCCAAGCCCCAGGCGTGTATCAGGGCATACCAACTGAGTCAGTGGACTTTCAACAGCGGACTCAACCAGTGCCGCCGCCGCGCCTTTGTCGCGGGCCTGTTCGATAAAATCATGACCATCAAACCGCGGCCCTTTAAGCGCGATGAATAAGCAGCCAGGCACAATCTGCCGAGTGTCCGTCACAATGGAGGTAAATGCGCGCGATGCATCGCTGGCGGGCACCATAATTCCCAGCACTCTGGCGGCATCGGCCAGTGTCCAGTTCATTGTGCACTACCCCGCAATGCAAACGCCTTCATGACTTCATCTTCATCGTTATAAGCGTGGCGGACGCCGTTGATCTCCTGATAGGCCTCGTGGCCTTTCCCTGCGACCAGAATCACATCGTTTTGAGCTGCCTGCTGAATTACTTGACTGATCGCGTGACGACGGTCCGCTATTTCGAGCAGTGTTGCCGTTGAGGCGAGCCCGGCAATAATGTGCTGACGAATCTGCGCTGCTGACTCGCCCCGTGGATTATCGTCAGTCACCACGACCACATCCGCCAGAGCCTCCGCCGCTTTTGCCATTTCTGCGCGCTTGCCTGTGTCGCGCTCACCGCCACAGCCAAACACACACCACAGCTTGCCCGCCTTGCTTAAATGGGCGCGCAGCGCTGTGAGCGCATTGTGTAACGCATCAGGAGTATGGGCATAGTCAATCACCACGCCCGGAACGCCTTTTGCGTGATAAAGCGCCATACGGCCAGGCACCGGGGTAAGCGCAGCGGCAGCCTCGAAAAGTGAGTTAATCGAATGGCCCCATCCATAAAGCGTCGCCATGGCCAACAACACATTATCCAGGTTGAAGCGCCCGACCAGACCCAGCACTAACATGCGCTCGCCTTCGGGCGTGGCAATAAGTGCTTGCTGGCCTGTTTCGCTTGTCTGAACGTCCATCACCCGTAGCGTTACGGCCTCATCCTGACCGACCGCCAATACGCGAACGCTTTGATCACAACCAGCCAGCATCAATCGCGCCAGAGGATCATCGGCATTAACCACTGCAAGCTCAAGCTCGCTACGTCTGAACAGCTTCGCCTTGGCCGCGGCATAAGCCGCCATGCTGCCATGATAATCAAGATGATCTCGCGTTAGATTGGTAAACACGCCCACCTTTATATTGGCAGCATCTAAACGATGTTGGTCAAGGGCATGAGAGGAAGCCTCAAGCGCTACTCGCTTAATGCCCTGAAGCGCCAGCTCTCCAAACGCCGCCTGCAGGGCTAAAGGCCCCGGCGTGGTGAGCCCAGTATCCACTAGCTGGCCTGGGCGGCCTACACCCAGCGTTCCTACCACACCCGCCGGAACACCTAGCGCTTCGCTAAGTTCTGCAATGTAATGAGTAACGGAGCTTTTACCATTGGTACCGGTGACGCCAATAACCTCAAGGTCATCCGGAACATTAAAAAGTTGTTTACCCAACTCTCCCAAGCGGGCAGCCAGATGTGGCAAGTAGAGTACACGCCCATCCCAGGTCGCATGGCGCTCCGTGGTATGCGCCAGCACCAGCGAAGCGCCTTGCTCAAGCACTGCGCGAATAAAATCGCGCCCGTCACGCTGACTACCTGGAACAGCTACAAATATATCGCCGACTTCCAGCGCGCGTGAATCGGTGGTCAGACGTAAAGACGCGGGTAGTTCGGGAAGCGGCTGCTCAAACGAAGCACCCGGCCATACTTTGCTCAGCGCACTCCATACATCGGTGGGAGCCAACGTCATGCCATCTCCTTAGCCATTCTTACTCGTCAACTTCATGGTCTGGCGGTACGTCCAACAAGCGCAATGCGTTGCCTGTCACGCTTGAAAAGACCGGAGCGGCCACTGCACCGCCATAAAATTCACCCGCTTTAGGGTGATCAATCATCACCACGGTCACAATACGCGGGTCGGAAATAGGCGCAATGCCTGCAAATACACTGCGATAAGCATCCGTGGTATAACCGCCCTGCCCCGACTTACGCACAGTTCCGGTTTTGCCTCCCACACGATAACCTTCAACGCGTGCGCGCCGACCACCGGTATAGGCGGCAACGGATGTCTCCAGAATACTCAGCAAATCATTGGCGACGGCGGGCTCAATGGCAGGCAGTCCTTGGGGCGGTTCAGAAAGGCGTAGCAATGAAGGCGGTAAGCGCATGCCACCATTAGCTAGTGCGGTATAAGCACTGGCTAATTGAACAGCCGAGGTAGACAAACCATAGCCGTAAGAGAGCGCTGCCCGCTCACTACGCGACCAGCGCACTGGGGCCGGAAGACTGCCCGTTGACTCCCCAGGAAAACCCGTTCCAGGGGATTGCCCCAGCCCTAGTTGGTTATATTTTTCCCACATAGCCGTATCGCTTAACTGCAACGTTAAACGGGACATACCCACGTTGGATGAGTGCTCCAAAATACCGGCAAGCGTCAACTCGCCATAATCGCGAAAGTCACGGATGGTAAATTGATCGAGACGCATCCAGCCAGGCGACGTATTCACAACGGCATCGCGATCAACAATGCCGCTTTCAAGAATGGCAGCCATGGCCAGCGGTTTCATAACAGAGCCGGGCTCAAACACATCAACCAGCGCTTGGTTACGCAACCCACGTGGATCAAGCCCGGTACGATTATTAGGGTTATAAGAAGGCAGGTTAGCCATCGCCAACACCTCGCCGGTGCGGGCATCCATCATGACAAGCACGCCACCATCGGCTTCATGCTCAGCCACCGCCGCTCGAAGCTCCCGGTACGCCATATATTGAATGCGCTGATCAATTGAAAGCACCAAGTCGCCGCCTGGCTGCGCTTCACGTATGACGCCTAGCTCGCGCACCAAACGCCCACGGCGGTCTTTAATGACGCGGCGCTGGCCAGGGTGACCGGCCAGGAAAGGCTGATAAGAGAGCTCCAACCCCTCCTGCCCCCTATCATCTACATTGGTCACGCCAAGTATCTGTGCGGCGACCTCGCCAGCAGGGTAGTAACGTTTGTACTCGCGCTGGGGATACACGCCGGGCGTGCGTAAATCCAGAATCCGCTGGGCCGCTTGTGGCGTCATCTGGCGGCGAAGGTACATAAACTCACGGCTGCTATAAAGCTCAACCCGCGCCTCAAAGTCATCCGGCGACATGCCTAGCGCCTGCGCCAGCATAACGCGCTGAATACCATCTTCGGGTAGCTCTTGAGGATTGGCCCACAGCGTAACAACCGGTGTTGAGATCGCGAGCGGCTCGCCGTTTCGATCCGTGATCATGCCGCGGTGCGCAGGGATCGCTTCATGGCGAAGTGTTCGCGCATCTCCCTGGCTCTGTAGAAAGGGTCGGTCAATCACCTGTAGCAGTGTGATGCGCCCAATAAGGATGCATGCCACTACGCAAAATACGATCAATATAAAGTAAAAACGACCGTTACCTAACGGGGGGGCAACAGGTAGATGACGGGGCATCCCTCCCCGACGTTCGCCTCTCATGGTCGTATCACCTCAACATCATGCACATCAGGAATACGCATATCCAAGCGCTCCGTCGAAATTTGCTCAATACGAGCGGGTGTCGACCAAGCGCCCTCTTCCAAAAGCAACTGCCCCCATTCGGTCTGCAGCTGATTTTTCTCCTGCCCAAGCTGTTGCAGCTGAGCATACTGAACGCGCGTTAAATGAGTAACAACAACGGTGGCTAAGCCACTAACAATGCAGGCAAAAAAAAGCAGGCAAATAACCAGCGGCCACGTGCGAAAACGTAGTTTAAAGGGCCATTCAGTGCGTAGCGTTGAGCTCCAACGCTCAATCCGATCCATGCTCATGGTTATACTCGTTTTCGGGCAGCCCGCATAACGGCGCTGCGCGCACGTGGATTACCGACCACCTCGTCATCACTAGGGCGTACGCCTTTGCCCAACGCCTCAAGACGGCGATTTAACTGATCATCACGGATAGGCATACCACGCGGTAGATGCGAATCGCCACGCACATAATGACGTATAAAGCGTTTTACACGGCGATCTTCCAGCGAGTGGAAACTGATAACCACAAGATGACCACCGGGCGCTAGCGCTTCAAGGGCTGCGTCTAAGGCAGCATCAAGTTGATCTAGTTCACCATTTAGATAAATTCGTAACCCTTGAAATGCTTTGGTCGCAGGGTGCCGCCCCTTTTCCCAAGCAGGATGGGCTTTTTTCAGCACCTCGGCCAGGTCGACCGTATGCGTAAACGGCGTTTCAACACGCCGCTCGACCACCGCACGTGCCAAGCGCTTTGCATAGCGCTCTTCACCGTAGGCTTTAAACACGTGAGCGATATCCGCCTCTTTAGCACGTGCTAAAAATGTGGCGGCACTTTCGCCTTGCGTCGGGTCCATACGCATATCCAGCGGACCATTGCGCATAAAGCTAAACCCACGCTCAGGGTCATCCAACTGCGGAGAAGAAACACCTATATCCAACAACACGCCAGACAGCTTGCCAAACACACCCTGCTCACGCGCATAGTCAGCCAGGCGGGCGAATTCACGCTGGGTAATTTGAAAACGCGCATCATCGATTTCAGCGGCGGCAGCAATAGCCTGGGGATCGCGGTCCATGGCCATCAGGCGCCCCTGGTCGCCAAGGCGAGACAGGATTAACCGCGAATGACCGCCACGACCGAAGGTACCATCTAAATAAATACCGTCAGGAGTATGTACAAGGGTATCAACCGCCCCTTCCAGTAATACGCTGGTATGGCGAAAGGGTGAAACAACCTGGTCAGCGTCAGGAGAAGGCATGTTACTCTCACACAAATCTCATAGAAAAATAAAAGGGGCTCGCTACTGCGGGCCCCTTATGGAAATGGGGAGTCGGCCGATAAGCCGGGTTCTGTCGTGGACAGTCATTCCTCTAGGCGCTGCGTCACCACAGCGCTCAAGCAACCTACCCGGACCCAGCGCGGGCCACGCCTTTGGGTCCCTATTTGGTCTTGCTCCGAGTGGGGTTTACCATGCCACGCACTGTTGCCAGGCGCGCGGTGCGCTCTTACCGCACCCTTTCACCCTTACCGGCCCTTTGAGGTTTATTTCAAGAGGCTTAGGCGGTCTACTCTCTGCTGCACTTTCCGTCGGCTTACGCCGCCCAGGCGTTACCTGGCACTCTGCCCTATGGAGCCCGGACTTTCCTCCCCCAGCCCATCAAAAAGATGGGTTAGCGGCGACTGTCTGGCCAACTCCGGCGGCAAGCATACCAGCGCCCTCGCTTCGCCTCAATGCTCGGTTTTAATTGCCTGCAATCTTGCATACCACTCTTGTTTGCGACCGCCCAGCATTCGAGCCACTATCGCTGCTCCTTGCTTGACACCTACGCCCTCATCCAGCAGCACTTTCATCAACGCATCTGCGCCAATATTCTGATGTTCGCTTTGAGTAACGGGCGGGGCGCCTGCCACCATTACCACAAACTCGCCTCTTGCCTGGTTAGGATCTTCTGTTAGCTGCGCCAGCAGGGCTTCCGGAGTGCCCTGAAGAAAGGTCTCAAACGTTTTAGTCAACTCCCTGGCCAATACCACGCTACGCTCGGGCATTTGGTCACGCAGCGCCTCCAGGGTATGCACAATGCGGTGTGGGGATTCGTAAAACACCAGCGTTTCTTCCCGAGCCTGCCACTGCTCCAGCGCCTGGCGGCGCGGGCCTGGCTTGGCGGGTAAAAAACCGCAAAACGTGAAGCGATCAGTCGGCAGACCCGCCCCAGAAAGCGCCGTTACAAAGGCACAAGGCCCGGGAAGCGCCACCACATGACGGCCACGCACGCGCAGCTCTCTCACCAGCACAAACCCAGGGTCACAAATAAGCGGCGTTCCAGCATCGCTAATCAATGCGATACTTTCACCTGCCTCCAGATAAGCATCCAGGGTATCCACTCGGCGCGCCTCATTATGTTCATGAAGCGACAGCATGGGCGTATTAATCCCCAAATGCGCCAATAAGCGGGCGCTATGACGCGTATCCTCTGCCGCGATGCGCGATACTTCCGCTAATACCCGAGCTGCACGCGGCGATAAATCGTCCAAATTCCCAATTGGGGTGGCAACCACGTACAATGTGCCCGGATTGTGGTGTGTCATCGTGACTCCCGATTTGTTAATGGCTTGCTCTGACGGTGCGCTATGCTTGTGCTATGCCAACTTACCCACTGACATGCGGCGACAGCGCAAATGAAAACTAAGGAAGGATACATGAAACAGTCTCTGCGTGGCGTACTCGCCACAGGCCTCTTGGCACTTCTTATGACTGGCTGTGCGATGCAATCGCCCAGCGTGGTCGACCGCGCGGACGATCAGGAAGCGGGCCGTTTGCTCAATCAGGCAGAACAGCAGGCCCCGGATCAAGCGGCTAAAACTCGTCTCGAAGCAGCCACCATTTTTGCCCAACAAGGGCAGCGGCAACGTGCTTTTGAGACAGCCGATGCGCTTGATGAAGTCAGGCTTTCAGACACGGATCGCGTTCGCTGGGCACTGCTTTTCTCTGAATTAGCGCGTGGCATGGATGATCCACGCGCCGTGCTGCGTGCCACGCAAGTGCTCAACGACGACCTACCCATTCAGGATGATCAACGCGAAACGCTGACAGAGCGCCAGCGCTGGGCGCGTACCGCGCTTGATGAACCCGATATGGAACAACTGACACTACCAAGCCTTGAGGGTCAGGACATAAGCCGCATCATTGTGGCCCTGCCCGAATCAGGCCCGCTTAGCGGCGTCGCCAATACGCTATCGACCGCCATGCGTCGCCATCACGAGATTCGCGGTGACAATGTACAGCTCAGCTTCATCGACGCATCACAATATTCGATGGATGAGATTTATAGCCGTGCAGGACAGATGAACGCGCAACTGATTATCGGCCCCCTCGCCAAAGACGAGGTTAGCCAACTCGAACAACGCAATAGCGTACCGCTTCCCACCCTCGCGCTGAACTATGGAAGCGGCGAACAGAACCGTGCCGCGGGTCTTTTCCAGTACGGCCTTTCCGCTGAAGATGAGGCCCGCCAGGCAGCACGCCGCGCATACCAGGACGGACATCGCCAAATGTCGGTAATGGTGCCGGATAATGATTGGGGACGCCGAGTCGGCGAAGCATTCTGGAATGAGTTTCACGGCCAGGGTGGCGAAGTGACGACGGCGGTACGCTATAACCCGGACAGCGCGGTCACCAATGCCGTTCAGACAGCCTTAAACGTGAGTGGCGAACGTGCTCAACTGGGCAATATTGATGCCTTGTTCCTACTGGCCTTGCCTGACTACGCTCGCCAAGTCCCGCCCACCATGGATTACTACTACGCGCCCAACCTGCCTATTTACGCCACTTCCCACCTGCATGAAGGGCACTTACAAGCGCGTCGTGACCAGGATCTTGACGACGTCATGTTTATGGATATTCCATGGCAAATTCCTGACGCCGCTGTCGGTGGTGAAGAAGTACTCCCGTTCTATCCTACTTACCAGCGTTTGAGCGAAGAGTCTGACGCTTCCATGTTCCGCCTAATGGCCATGGGCGTAGATGCCTATGAAATTGCGACCGAGCTTTCAGATATTTCAGCGCTAAATGGCCTACGCGGCAGCACGGGAACGCTCTACCTGACGGGTGACGGCCGCATATATCGCGAACTACCCTGGGCGAAGTTTCAAAACGGTGTCCCGGCACCCATTTTAATCCCTGGGCAATAATGGCAAATAACGCCCAAACTGCCCGTAAACGCGGCGCAGCCATTGAGCAGTTAGCTGCTCAATGGCTGCAGCAAAGGGGTCTTACCCTCGTTACCCAAAATCATCACGTAAAGGGTGGCGAGCTTGACCTGGTGATGCGCGACGGTGACACACTGGTGTTTGTTGAAGTAAAGCATCGGGTAACTACGCGATACGGACACCCTCTGGAAACCATCACGCCGACAAAAAGAAAGCGCCTAATTCGGGCCGCTCAGCTATATCTTGGCAATTTCGGCCTTACATCGCCTTGCCGCTTTGATATTCTTGCCATTACGGGCGCTCCGCCCACTCTCGAGTTCCACTGGGAGAAAGCGGCTTTTGATGCCTACTAATTCCATTTTAACCAGGAAGCCCTAATGGACTTTCAATCGCGCATTCTTAACCACTTTAACGCCAGCATAGACACCAAAACCTATGCGAGCGAAGTACTCCCCCCCTTTATCGAAGTCGCCAGTCAAATGATGGTTCAGTGCCTGGTTAATGAGGGAAAAATTCTGGCATGCGGTAATGGAGGCAGTGCGGGCGACAGCCAACACTTCTCTTCTGAACTGCTCAACCGGTTTGAGCGGGAACGGCCAAGCTTGCCTGCCCTTGCATTAACCACCGATACATCAACGTTGACATCCATTGCCAACGACTACAGCTATAACGAAGTATTTTCCAAACAGATACGCGCCCTTGGGCAGCCAGGCGACGTATTGCTGGCAATCTCTACCAGCGGTAATTCGGCTAATGTCGTGCAGGCGATCCAGGCAGCTCACGACCGTGAAATGACGGTTGTAGCATTAACCGGGCGAGACGGTGGCAACATGGCTTCCTTGCTGGGTCAGGATGATTGCGAGATTCGCGTCCCTGCCACATCAACAGCAAGAATCCAGGAGATTCACCTACTGGTCATTCACTGTTTATGTGACCTTATTGATGAACAGTTATTCGGCAGCGCTGACTAACGGGGCAGTACCCTACCACTCATCATTTTCATTAAGATAAGGAGTCATCCAACATGGCCCTGCGCTTTTTCTCTCGTCCGTTACTAGTTGCGACACTAGTAGCTGCTGCTCTGATCAGCGGCTGCGCCACGCACAGTGCTTCCAACCCCTCTAACTATGGGCAGCTCAGCAAGGACGTTAAAGCGGTCGATGCGACCATTGAGCGCGAATCCAAGCGTGCGCTGGACCAGGCCGATGCTCGACTGGCCGATGCTCGCATTCGTACGCACAGCTATAACGGTACATTATTATTGGTAGGCCAGGTCCCCAGCGAAGAACTACGCACGAAAGCGGGTAATGTTGTGCAAAACCTGCGTGGCGTTAACCAGGTGCACAACGAGCTCACCATTGCGGGCAATCTGCCCGCCACCCAGCGCCTAACCGACACATGGATAACGACCAACGTTGTAAGCACACTCGCCACCAACGACCGCATCGACTCCTCCAAGATCAAAGTAACCACTGAAAATGCCAATGTTTACTTGATGGGCTCGGTCTCCCACGAAGAGTCTGATCGAATCGTTGCTGCGACCTCCTCAGTTGGCGGTATTCAGCGCATTGTCAAAGTATTCGAATACATTGATTAACCGGCTCTTTGGCCTATAAAAAAGCCTCGCATAGTCACTATGCGAGGCTTTTTATGGCCTGACCTTTTATAGCCTGGCCAGATAGCACTGGCGCTATTTTACGACGCGCAGCGTTGGCTTCTTCTTGGACGTCGAAGACATTGAGGACGCTTCAGAAGCATCTTCAAGGTTGCCGCCAGAAACAGGCTCCGTCACCGTCAATTCAGGCTTGGAAGGTGAGTCAGGCGCCTCATCAAACTGCTCCTCTTCATCCCCTTCTTCAGCAAGCTCAGGCTCGTGACCAAACACCATGCCCACACCATTTTCACGGGCATAAATAGCAATCAGCGCAGGAATGGGCACCATCACCTGCATGGGCTGGCCGCCAAAACGTGCGTTAAAGCCAATTGCCTGATTCTCCATAAACAAATCACGCACGGCTGTTGGCGCCACGTTCAACACAATCTGACCATTCTGTACAAACTGGCGCGGTACTTCGACCCCGGCCTGCGTCGCATCAACGACCAGGTAAGGGGTTAGCTCATTATCCAGCAACCACTCATAGAGCGCTCGGGCGAGATAGGGGCGACTCGATTTCATAAGACTCCCTCCTCCTGACAAGTAAGACCCCAGCCCTTACCGGGCGATGGGGCCATGTAAATTCAAGTACGCATCTCTTTTTCGCGCTCACTCAAAGATGCTTTGAACGCTTCCCGCTCAAACACTCGCGACATATAGCTTAAAAGTGGCTTAACCTGCTTTTCAGGCAGCTCAATATTAAGGTCTGGCAAACGCCACAAGATCGGCGCGAGACAGCAGTCCACCAGAGTGAACTCTTCGCTCATAAAGAAAGGCATATCTTCAAAGATCGGTGAAATACCAATCAGGCTTTCACGCAGCTCTTTACGCGCCTTGTCCGCCTCTTTCTTCCCACCGCTACGGATCTGATCGACCTTGGGGCACCACTCTCGCTCAATGCGGTGCATCCAAAGACGGCTCTGCGCACGGGCCACAGGGTAAACTGGGAGTAACGGTGGATGCGGGAAACGCTCATCCAAGTACTCCATCATGACTTTTGACTCATAGAGCACTAAATCACGATCCAACAACGTAGGCACACTATTGTACGGGTTGAGGTCTGCTAAATCTTCGGGCGGCTGCTCTTCGTTAACATCAACAACATCAACGGCCACCCCCTTCTCAGCCAGAACAATGCGCACACGATGACTAAAATGATCATCACTACCTGAGTAAAAAATCATCGACGACCGCTTGGCCACAACACCCATGAAAGCATCCTCGCATTAAAACAATTATGGATAATAACACGCCAGAGGCACCTTATGGTAAGGCAGCCTGTTTTGGGTTACCGCTTAACATCAACGCAACCGCCATGTGATTTACACGATGGCCCAACTCTGTTTTTAGCATTCGACGCTAACGGATATCTTTCCAGTATTCACGCTTCAGCAAGTAAGCAAATACGCTAAAAATAAATATAAAAAACAAAATCTTAGGACCAACACTCTGCGCCTTCAGCCTAGAAGGCTCGCCAACATAGGCTAAAAAATTGGTAATATCGTATACGGCTTCTTCAAATGCTTCGGACGATAGCTCTCCAGGCGCTGTCACGCTTAATTGCTGACACCGCCCGCCACCTAGTGCTAAAGGTCGAGCCTGACGACAGTCGAGCTCTTGCACACCTTGAAGAGGCTCAAGCACATTCGGCATTGCCACCGACTCATAGACCGTATTATTGACGCCTGTAGGGCGCGCGGGATCTCTGTAGAACCCCAACAGAAAGCTGTACACCCAATCGACCCCACGTAAACGTGTCGTTAGGGACAAATCTGGCGGTGCAGCGCCCCACCATTGCGCGGCATCGTCGTCGCTTAGCGCATTATGCATAGCGTCGTTAAATGAAAGACCTGATGAGAACATAACACTATCTTTCATCAACGCCTCAGGAATACCCAGGTCGTCCGCAGTGCGCGAAAATCGCTGATAACTCAGCGTATGACACCCAAGACAGTAGTTAACATAAAGCTTGAGACCATTTTGCAGAGACGCTCTATCCTGCAAGTCGGGCGACATTGACGTCACGTTACGTGCTTCTTCTTGCGCCGTAGCCGTCATCGGCAATAGCCATAAAAACAGAGCCATTACGTATTTTTTCATTAGCCAGTCACCCTTTTCGGCACGGGCCTGGTTTTTTCCAACCGGGTGTAGAACGGCATCAATAAAAAATACGCAAAGTACAACACGGTAAATAGTTGCGCCAATCGTGTCCGAACAGGGGTAGACGGCAATACACCCAACACGCCTAACGCGACAAAACTTGCAACAAACACGACCAGCATCAGCTTCGACATCCAGCCTTTATAGCGCATGGATCGCACCGGGCTACGGTCCAACCACGGCAAAACAAATAGCACTGCAATAGCGCCACCCATAAAAACAACGCCCAAAAAGCGAGCATCCAGACCCAACAGCGAGAAATTCACTCCCCGTAAAATGGCATAGAAAGGCGTGAAGTACCAAACAGGCGCAATATGGTCGGGCGTATTAAGCGGATCAGCCGGCGCAAAGTTCGGCTGCTCAATAAAAAAACCGCCGCCTTCCGGGAAGTAAAACACAACGCCACAAAAAACGAAGAGAAAGATGGCCACACCAACCAAATCTTTAACGGTATAGTAGGGATGAAAGGGAATACCATCTACCGGCTTGCCCGCAGCGTCTTTCAACGCGTTAATTTCAATACCATCAGGGTTATTCGACCCCACCTCATGCAGCGCTACAATATGCAGCACCACCAGCCCAAGAATCACTAGCGGCAGTGCAATGACATGCAGCGCGAAAAAACGATTCAAGGTAGCCCCTGACACCACATAATCGCCGCGCACCCACTCGGCAAGCCCGGGGCCGATACCTGGGATAGCTGAAAAAAATGAGGTAATTACCTGCGCTCCCCAATAGGACATTTGCCCCCACGGCAGCAAATATCCCATAAACGCTTCGGCCATCAGAATCAAATACAGCGCCATACCGAACACCCACACAAGCTCACGCGGCGCTTTATAAGAACCGTACAAAAGCCCCCTAAACATGTGTAGATAAACAACAATAAACAGAGCGGATGCGCCCGTTGTATGGAGATAACGAATCCACCAGCCCCACTCAACGTCGCGCATTATATATTCGATGGACGCAAACGCCTCTTCAGGAGAAGGACGATAGCTCATAGTCAACCAGATACCGGTCAACAGCTGATTGACCAGCACCAGTAGCGCAAGCGATCCAAAGATGTACCAGACATTAAGATTTTTAGGTACGTAGTAGTTGGCCAGATGGTCGCGCCATAGCCTGCTTACTGGAAACCGAGCATCCAGCCAGCCCAGCAAACCGCCCGACTTCTCGCGCGCCGCCATCAAACAGCCTCCTTATCTTCGCCCACCACGATAATAGTATCGTTCAGATAATGATAAGGGGGCACTTCTAGATTCGTCGGTGCAGGCATACCGGTATATACGCGTCCCGCCAAATCAAAACGCGAACCGTGGCACGGGCAAAAAAAACCACCTGACCAGTCATCATCACTATCGGCCTGTGCGTCTGGCTCAGGCCGATACAGCGGCGAACAGCCAAAATGCGTGCAGAGGCCAATCAACACCCCCACTTCCGGCTTAATCGAGCGAAGCGCTCCTTGCACATAGACAGGTTGCTGAGGGTGATTTGAATCAGGGTCTGCCAAGCGCTCTGTCGCCACGGTTTCAGTGCGCGCTATCATTTCAGGCGTTCGGCGAATGATCCATACGGGCCTGCCCCGCCACTCAACGGTCATACGCTGACCAGGCTGCAGCTTGGATATATCCGCTTGAACCGGCGCACCCGCCGCTCGCGCTTTTGCACTGGGTTGCCACGATGCCACAAAGGGAACGGCCACGCCGACCATGCCCACTGCTCCTATAACGGAGGTAGCGCCAACAAGGAAACGTCGTCGACCTTTATTGATGCCGTGCTCTGCCATGCAAGGCTTCTCCCATTAACGTGATGCGTGGCCACCCGATGCATAAAAGAACGAATCTGCGAAATACTATACGATAAATAGAGGGATATCCTTGATAGCCGTCATACTGCTCCAGGACCACCAAAATAACTTGATGCTAATATAATTTGATACTAATGCATTATACTTTTTGATTTTACAATAAAAAACGCCCAGGCCGATGGCCTGGGCGTTTTGCCGCATAAGCGTTGAAAAATTAACGCTTGGAGAACTGCGGACGACGACGTGCTTTACGCAGGCCGACTTTCTTACGCTCAACTTGACGCGCATCACGCGTTACGTAGCCAGCGGCACGCAGCGTAGGACGCAGGTCTTCGTTATAGCTCATCAGGGCACGAGTAATGCCGTGACGGATAGCGCCAGCCTGAGAAGAACCACCGCCACCAGCGACAGTTACAAAAATGTCGAACTGGCTCAGGGTTTCAGTCAATTCCAGCGGCTGACGAACCACCATACGACCAGTAACGCGACCGAAATACAGGTCGAGATCCTGGTTGTTAACGGTAATTTTGCCAGAGCCCGGCTTCATAAACACGCGAGCGGTGGAAGTCTTGCGGCGCCCGGTACCGTAATACTGCTGTGTCATGGCGAAGATTTCCTCAGATGTTCAGTTCAAGCGGCTGCTGGGCAGCATGCGGATGCTCGGCACCGGCGTACACTTTTAACTTGGTATACATGGCACGACCCAACGGACCTTTCGGCAACATGCCTTTAACGGCAAACTCAATGATGCGCTCGGGCGCATGATCAAGCATTTTGTCGAATGTCATGGTGCGCAGGCCGCCCGGGTAACCGGTGTGGCGATAATAGGTCTTAGCCTTCGCCTTGTTGCCAGTCACTTGGACTTTCTCAGCGTTGATGACAACGATGTAGTCGCCAGTATCAACGTGAGGAGTAAATTCGGGCTTATGCTTGCCACGCAGGCGGCGAGCAATCTCGGTTGCCAGACGACCGAGCGTTTTGTCCGTAGCGTCGACAACATACCAGTCGCGCTGGACGGACTGCGGCTTAGCACTGAACGTCTTCATGGATGAAATCACCAGATTAAGTGTATTGGGTGGCTAACACCGTCAAGCGGTGAAGCACCTTCCCTATTTTTTTTGGTTGCCAAGCTTAGCCTGACAACATGTAGCGAGGCGGCATTCTACAGTATGGCGCGGGACAAGTTAAGCCCTAATCGTGGCTTTTCTTAACGACTGGGCCATAAACCTCATCACGGCTTATGGGGCAGCGCCAAATATTCACGCGACTGCATTTCCTGAAGGCGCGACAGCGTACGCTGAAACTCAAAGGTTAGCTTACCGTCACTATAAAGCTCTTCTACCGGCACCTCTGCTGACATTAATAGCTTTACCCCGCGATCATAAAACTCATCGACCATATTGATAAAGCGGCGCGCCTGATCGTCATGCCTGGCTTCCATCCGCTTCACATTCGACACAAGCACCGTATTGAAGCTACGCGCTATTTCAATATAGTCATTCTGGCTACGCGGCCCATCACAGAGCTCCAGGAATTCAAACCACGCCACATTTTCATGCAGCCTGCGCGCTTTCAGCACCCGATGATTGATTTCCAGCGGCGCATCCGCCTCACCCTCGTGGCCAGCGATCTCGCGAAAGCTACGCGTAAGCTCCTGCTCGGCCGCCTCATCCAGCGGCGAGTGAAATATCTCCGCGCGCTCCAAGGCGCGCAGCCGGTAGTCGACCCCCGAATCAACATTGACTATTTCACAGTGACGCTTGACCAGATCGATGGCAGGGAGAAAGCGCGCCCGCTGCAGGCCATCCTTGTACAGGTCATCCGGCACGATGTTGGAAGTGGCGACTAGCACAACGCCCCGCTCGAACAGCGCCTCAAGCAGGTTGGCCAGAATCATGGCATCCGTAATATCCTTGACGAAGAACTCATCAAAGCAGATAACCCGAGCTTCTGAGGCAAATTTACCAGCAATCAGCGTGAGAGGATTCTTCTCACCCTTATAGTGGGTTAACTCGTTATGCACCCGCTGCATGAAACGATGAAAATGGGTGCGCATCTTTTCAGGAAAGGGCAGCGACTCAAAAAAATTATCAACCAGATAGGTTTTACCACGCCCTACACCGCCCCAAAAATAGAGGCCTTGCACTTGGGGCAACGTCGGCTCGTTTGACGATGAGGCTTTACCGAACAGGCCCTTCATTTTGGCCTTCAAGCCGCCATGTGCCAGTACGGCCTTGGAAACCGTGGTGGGCGTCGCCATTAGGTCGTCATAAAGGCGCTGCAAATGCTCAACCGCTAACTCCTGCGCCGCATCATGCTGAAAGTCCTCGCGCCGTAGATCTGCACGATAGCGCTCCATGGGCGTTGGCCGAGATGACGGACCTGCCTTTTGGTTTGCAGAAGTAGCTGACATTTACTCGCTCCAATGCGTATTACGACGGCCCTCTAAATCCGACCAGCCGCCTTCAAAAAGCTGGGATTATACGCTGCACATCGTCTAAGCGCATGGTTGGATTGACCTAACCTGCCAATCGACGCCTATAATGAGGCTTGATCCGTTCGCAAACCGTCCACTCAAGCGTGACGGGGCGCTCCAAGTATCAGGGAGAAAACTGTGGAAGCAAGCTCGCCTTATACCTTTGCCATCATTGGCATTATTATTGGCTTCATCCTCGGCTTGGGATGCTATCGGCTGTTTAGTAAAGGAGAGCGTCATAACGCGTCTTTACGCCAAACAGTACTGGAACGAGAACATCAAATCGCCGAGCTTAAAAAAGGCATGGGAGGCCATTTAGAGGGTGTCTTTGAGCATTTGAAGTGCATTCGCGCCGAGGCCGACCAGCTTGAGCAGAAAATCACCGAGGATGCACAGCAGTGGCATTTGGGCAGCAACACGCCTGCGGCCATCAAAGAACGACAGCAACCAGCGCAGCATCAAGCCGCCACCCCCACAGGGCCTGATTCGGAGGGTAGCCTGGCCACCCCCCGTGACTATGCGGATGGTAAAAATGGCACGCTGGCAGAAAACTTTGGCTTAAAAGGCGATAACGCCGATACGCCCCAACCGCCCCGCTATTAAGCCAGCACCTCACGTCATCGCCCATTACCGGTGATTTTCAACCCCGTCGCCAAAAGGTCAGGCGGGGTTATCGATATCGACAAAGCGGTGCTCAATATCGTACTCATCGGCCAGCCACTCCCCCAGCGCCTGCACCCCATAACGCTCGGTTGCATGATGACCCGCGGCAATGTAGTGAATGCCCAGCTCGCGCGCCAAATGGGTAGTACGCTCGGAAATCTCACCTGACACAAACACCTGTGCACCTGCTTCAAAAGCAGCTGTAATCATGTCTTGCGCGCCGCCTGTACACCAGGCGATCCGCTCAATATCCCCCATGTTCGGCGCCTCGATCACCAAAGGCGCACGTTGCAAGACATTCGCCATTTGTTCTGCCAATGCGGTCACGCTTTGCGCTTGAGCCAAGCGCCCCGACCACAAAAAACCCTCACCCAACTCACCATCCAGACAACCCTCTACCCGCCAGCCCAATCGCCTGGCAAGCTCTGCGTTATTCCCCATCTCGCTATGGGCATCAAGCGGAAGATGATAGGCAAGCAAATTGATATCGTGGTTAATCAGCGTTTTTATACGCTGATGCTTCATTCCCGTAATGGCCACTGGCTCATTTTTCCAGAAGTAGCCGTGGTGAACCAACAGCATGTCGGCCTGCCAAGCGACAGCTTCCTCCAGCAACGCCTGGCACGCAGTGACCCCACTCATTACACGCTTAATATCCGGCCGCCCAGCGATTTGCAGGCCATTAATCGTAAAGTCCTTAAACGTTGAAGCACGCAGCTGATGATCACAAGCAGCTACGATTTGATCGCGATGAGTCACAAGGGCTCCTTTAATGATTCGTCGACTATCCTGAGGATGAGCATCAGAAAGTGTTACCATAATGCCATAGTAAAACCCGCTTCGTGTGATCGCGAACCTCACGTTTGACAAGACCACTACCCGCTGAGGATTTTTTGCATGCACCGCTTTGTGCTGCCTTATTTATGGCCTATTTTGACCGGGGTATTATTAGCTGCCCTGCTACTGTTTGCGCTTCCGGACACGCTGCCCAATCCCTTTACCAACGCGCCCTCCACGACATCACAAGCCCCCACCTCCCCTCTGGTGAATGTCAGCGACGAGGTTAGCAGCCGCCCGGCCCCCGAAACTCGCCAGGCCGCTCCGCTTTCGCGTGACCAAGGGCCTGCCAGCTATTCAAGCGCGGTCAGCCAGGCAGCGCCTGCCGTCGTTAATATCTACTCATCGCGTATTGTCGAGCGCGATCAACACCCGCTGATGTCTGACCCTTTTTTCCAGCAGTTTTTCAGCGGTGACGATGCGACAACCCACCAGCGCATGTTATCCAGCCTCGGCTCAGGGGTTATTATCAGTCACGATGGCTACGTACTAACCAACCATCACGTGATAAATGGCGCTGATGAGATTCAGGTGGCACTGCGTGATGGGCGCGAGACACTCGCCGAGGTCATTGGCACCGACCCCGAAAGCGACCTCGCCGTATTGCATATCGACCTTGAGGATCTTCCGGTCATTGAAATAGCCGACTCAGCGGATGTGGCCGTTGGGGATGTTGCGCTGGCCATCGGCAATCCATTTGGTGTAGGGCAAACCGTTACCATGGGCATCATCAGCGCGACCGGCCGTAATCATTTAGGCTTAAATGCCTATGAAGATTTTATTCAAACGGACGCGGCAATTAACCCGGGTAACTCAGGCGGCGCACTGATCAACCCCGACGGCGCCCTGGTGGGCATCAACACAGCGATTTTCTCACGCTCCGGCGGCTCGCAAGGCATCGGCTTTGCGATCCCGGCCAACCTGGCGCACAGCGTTCTGGATGAGCTAGTGACTCAGGGGCGGGTCATACGTGGCTGGCTGGGAATTGAAGCGCAAGCGCTGTCACGCGAACTCGCTGCCTCGTTTGGGCTACGCACACCTCAGGGGGTTATTGTTGCGGGTGTAGCGAGTGGAGGCCCAGCAGACGAAGCGGGGCTAGAGCCTGGCGACATCCTGCTCTCGGTTAACGGCCAAACCGTGCTGGACGCTCGCGCTACGATGAGCAATATTGCCTCCATCCCCCCCGGCACAACGCTGCCTATCACCATTGTTCGTGGCGGCGAGCGCATCGATATCTCGCTTGAAGTGGGCGAGCGCCCGCTGGTTCCCAACGCACCATTGGGCGAGCGACCTAAAGAATCCTAGTGCTCGCCCGCAGGCTAATTACGGCTTAATCCGATACTCCGCTGACCGCGCATGCGCGGTCAGCGACTCTCCGCGAGCCAATACTGATGCGACCTCGCCCAGTGCTGATGCACCCTCACGCGAGCAGTGGATAATGGAGGAGCGCTTCTGGAAGTCGTAAACCCCTAGGGGAGATGAGAAGCGCGCCGTACCGGACGTGGGTAGAACATGGTTCGGGCCTGCGCAGTAATCCCCTAGCGCTTCTGCCGTGTAACGCCCCATAAAGATCGCACCGGCATGACGCACATCAGCAAGCCAAGTGTCCGGTGCATCGACAGAAAGCTCAAGATGCTCGGGCGCGATACGGTTAATGATACCAACCGCCTCAGCCTTGCTCTGACAAAGCACCAACGCCCCCCGCCGACTCAGCGATTCACGCACGATTGATTCGCGATCAAGTGTGGGCAACAAACGCTCAATAGAGGCGGACACCGCATCCAGGTGTTCACTATCCCAACTGACCAGAATCGCCTGAGCATCTTCGTCATGCTCCGCCTGTGAAAACAGGTCCATGGCCAGCCAGTCCGGGTCGGTCTGCCCGTCGGAGACCACTAAAATCTCGGAAGGCCCCGCAATCATGTCGATACCGACCTGACCGAATACTGCCCGCTTAGCCGTCGCGACATAAATATTGCCGGGCCCAACAATCTTGTCCACTCTTGGCACGGTTTCTGTGCCGTATGCCATCGCAGCGATAGCCTGAGCGCCACCAATAGTGAAGACGTCATCGACCCCCGCCAAATGCGCCGCCGCCAATACCAACTCATTGACCACGCCGTCAGGAGTAGGAACGACCATCACAATTTCGCGCACGCCCGCCACATGGGCAGGAATCGCGTTCATCAATACAGAAGAAGGATAAGCCGCCTTGCCCCCCGGGACATAAATACCCGCGCGATCAAGCGCCGTAACCTGCTGCCCCAGCACCGTGCCATCAGCCTCTTCATACTGCCAAGAGGTTGGCTTTTGCCGCTCATGATAGAGCCGAATACGCTCGGCGGCGCTGGCTAACGCATCGCGCTGCGCTGCGGGCAAATTTTCGAAAGCGTGCTTTAGCTGCTCGGGTTTTAAACGCAGTTCGTCCATGCGTTCAACCGAAAGCCGATCAAAACGATTGGTCGCTTCAATAACCGCTGCGTCGCCGCGCTTTTTAACATCCGCCAGAATCTCATCAACCCGTGCTTTTACCGCCGTATCCGAGACCCCTTCCCAATCCAACAGCGTATCAAGGCGGTCATCGAACGAGGCATCAAGCGTTGAAAGCCGGGCGATCATGGGCGTGGAGCCAACCGCTGAAGACATAGTGCTCATAAAGACCCCGCGTTATGTGGAAGGCTGTGCTTGGCGTTTTTTCACGGCGCGCTCCAAGCGCGCCAAAAGCGGCTTGATACGCTCATGCTTCATGGTCATGG
Source organism: Halomonas hibernica (assembly GCF_013183775.1). Lineage (NCBI taxonomy): Bacteria > Pseudomonadati > Pseudomonadota > Gammaproteobacteria > Oceanospirillales > Halomonadaceae > Halomonas > Halomonas hibernica. Next base: position 417,029 of record NZ_VIFN01000001.1, on the reverse strand, counting down.
CGGCCTTGTTCACGACCAGGCGTGTGCTGATATGAGCAATTAACTCACGTGGCTCCATGCCATTGGCACGCAGCGTATTGCCCGTATCGACAATATCAACAATTTCATCGGCCAGATTCATTAAAGGCGCTAATTCCATTGCCCCATAAAGCTTAATGACTTCGGCTTGAATACCCTGTTCGGCATAGTAGCGCCTGGCAATATTCACAAACTTGGTAGCTACACGCCGACGCGCATGAGCAGGCTGCTCCCCTGTCACCCCGGCGGTCATCAGCTTACAGCGAGCAATCTCCAGGTCCAGCGGCTCATAAAGACCTTCAGCACCATGCTCCAATAAAACATCTTTCCCCGCGATACCTAGATCAGCTGCGCCCAGCTGTACATAGGTCGGCACATCGGTGGCACGAATAACCACCAGTTTTACATCGGGCAGATTGGTATCAAACAACAGCTTACGGCTCTTGCCCAAGTCTTCTGCCGGTGTAACACCGGCATCAGCGAGTAACGGCAGCGTCTCATCCAAAATACGCCCTTTGGAAAGGGCTAAAATTAGTTGCTTACTCATTATAATGGCCAATGGTTAATAGCATGGCTTAGCCAGGAATACGGCGGATACGTGCACCCAGCAGCTGCAATTTCTCTTCGATACACTCGTAGCCACGATCAATATGGTAGATACGGTCAACCAGCGTTTCGCCTTCCGCCATCATGGCGGCAATCACCAGCGACGCGGAAGCACGCAGATCGGTGGCCATCACAGGCGCGCCTGAAAGCTTTTCAACACCGTTAATTAATGCAGTGTTACCTTCAAGGGCTATGTCCGCCCCCATGCGGTTAAGCTCTTGCACGTGCATGAAGCGGTTTTCGAAGATGGTTTCCACTACGCGCGAATGGCCAATGGCGACGGCGTTCATGGCCACAAACTGGGCCTGCATATCGGTAGGGAACGCCGGGTACGGCGCGGTGCGGATATTAACGGCCTTGGGCCTTTTACCGTGCATATCCAGCGCGATCCAGTCATCACCACTGGTAATCTCGGCGCCCGCTTCTTCAAGCTTGGCAAGCACGGCTTCCAAAATGTCCGCACGGGTGCGCTTTACTTTCACCCGCCCACCGGTCATGGCGGCTGCCACCAGGAAGGTGCCGGTCTCGATACGGTCGGGCATAACATCGTGGTGACAACCATGTAGCTTCTCGACACCTTCAATCACAATGGTGTCAGTACCGTGACCACGAATATTGGCGCCCATTTTGATCAAGCATTCGGCCAGATCAACAATCTCTGGTTCACGCGCCGCATTCTCAAGGACAGTCTTACCCTCGGCAAGGGTGGCGGCCATCAACAGATTCTCAGTGCCAGTTACCGTGACCGTATCGAAGAAAATAGTCGCGCCTTTCAAGCGACCATCAACGCGAGCACGGATATACCCGGCTTCTACCCGAATATCCGCCCCCATGGCTTCCAGGCCACGGATGTGCAGATCAACAGGCCGAGAACCGATGGCACACCCGCCAGGCAGCGACACATCTGCTTCGCCGAAGTGGGCAAGCAAGGGGCCTAGCACCAGAATGGAGGCACGCATTTTCTTCACTAACTCATAAGGAGCGTGACAGTGCGTGACTTGAGAGCCATCCAACTGAATAGTGAGCCGTTCACCCATGACAGGTTCAACGCCCATACGGCCCAACAACTCAAGCGTCGTGGTAATATCCTGAAGATGTGGCAGGTTGCCGACAACCACCGGGCCATCGGCCAAAAGGGTGGCACATAAGATAGGCAGAGCCGCGTTTTTGGCGCCGCTTACCCAGACTTCACCATCGACCGACCCATTGCCGGTAATAATTAACTTATCCATGCAGGCGCCGTTATTGAGCGTTTTCCGGCGCAGTGGACCACTGCGCCGGAGTGAACGTTTTAATACTGATGGCGTGTAAAGCGCCCGAGGCAATTTCATCACTTAACGCGGCGTAAACCAGCTGTTGGCGCTTAACCGGAGAGAGGCCTTCAAAGGCGTCACCCACCGCAATCACCTGAAAATTACAGCCTTCGCCCTGGATATGAAAGTCACATCCGTCGATACGGGATTCAAGCAGTGCTTTTACCTCATTAGGTTGCATGAGACAGGAAACTCCTTCAGGTCGATGTGAATAGTACTAATAAGGCAACATAATAAAGAAAAGCGACACGCTTGGCGATGCCAAGGGTGCCTCCCCCTAACGGGCGAGGGTTGGCGGATGAATAAGGGATTCAATTTCTGAAAGAAGCGCTAAGCGTTCAAGGGGCGCTGAAAGGGTCACCGCATTGACGGTAATGCTGCGCGACTGACAGGTACGCATCCATTCAAACAGCACACTTATAACCGCACTACTGGCTTTATGGACGCCATTAAAATCAAACGTAACATCACGTTGCTCTGTCGCCTGGAGCCATTTTTTACCCGCGGCGGCAAGCTCTGCCGCCGCGTCCATGCCAACATCGCCCGTAACGCACAATGTATTTTGCGAAGCCTTGAGGCTTAGCTGGGACAGTGACAGTAAACGTGTCACGCATCGCCCCCCTGCTCCAGCTCGTCGACACCAATTTCAGGTGCCCAGCCACGAATAACCGCATCATAGTCACGATTGTTTTCGCGCATTGCTTGGTCAAACTGGTTGCGGAACGTCAGGCCCAGGTTAATACCGTTAACAATCACGTTCACTACGCGCCATTCACCGTCAGACAGGCGCAGGCTATAGCTCACCGGATAGACCTGTCCGTTATTGGCCACCACTTCCATATCGACACTTGCCTGGTCTTCGTAACGCTGACCGCGCTGATTATTCAACACCCGCAGCTCACGATAATCGAACGTTACCAAGCCACGTGCATACGTATCAATCAAGGTCTGGCGAAACACGTTTGCAAAGCGACTGCGCTGCTCCGGGGTCGCGTTACGAAAGTAGCTTCCCATCACGCTGGCACCGATATAGCGAAAGTCCGCCACGCCTTCAAGGCTGGTGTCGACCAACGCTTCAAGCTCACCCATATGATTGGCGTAATACTCCCTCTTGCCCTCGATCTCTCCCATCAGAGCATTGACGTTTTCCCGAACCATCGCTTCAGGCGACTGGGTTTGCGCATGCGCCTGAAGCGGTAAGATCAGTACCAACATCATGAACGCAAAAAGCCAGCGCATCGGCGTCAGTGTCGTGTTTCGCATTACATTCACCTCTACTAATAGAATATTTAATTACTCGCCATATTGGATACAAATTGCTGGATTAGTTCTTCAAGCACCAGCGCAGACTGGGTGTCACGAATGGTATCGCCATCTTCAAGCACTTCAGGGGCGCCACCCACGCTTAAGCCAATATACTGCTCGCCCAACAGGCCAGAGGTTAAAATGGCGGCTGTTGTGTCCTCGGAGAGCTGCCCTTCCAAGTCATTATCCAGGCGTAGCGTGACCCGAGCGTCAAACCAATCGGTATCTAAATTAATCGACTCCACGCGCCCAACGGTCACGCCCGCCATGGTGACTCTAGAGCGCGGCTTTAATCCGCCAATATTGGAGAAATTGGCGTCAAGGTGAAACGTTTCAGAAGAGCTAGCAAGGCTTAAACCACTGACGCGCAGGCCCAGAAAAATCAGCCCAACAATCCCCGCCAGCATAAATAGACCCACGCCAAATTCCATTGTTTTACTGCGTTTCATGAAACCACTCCACCTATTAAAGGCCGCCGAACATTACGGCGGTTAATACAAAATCAAGCCCCAATACTGCAAGCGATGAATAAACGACGGTGCGCGTTGTAGCCCGCGAAATCCCTTCAGACGTCGGCATTAAGTCATAGCCTTGAAACACCGCGATCCAGGTAACAACGACTGCAAAGACAAGACTCTTGATGATGCCGTTACCTACATCGCCGATAAACGATACGCTGGCCTGCATGTTGCTCCAGTAAGAGCCTTCAAAAACGCCAAGCCACTCCACACCGACCAGGTAGCCACCCCAAATACCCACGACGCTAAAGCCAACCGTTAGAATGGGCAGCGAAACGAACCCAGCCCAGAGCCTGGGCGCAATAATTCTACGCAGTGGGTCTACGCCAATCATTTCCATACTGGTTAGCTGCTCGGTGGCTTTCATTAAGCCAATCTCAGCGGTGAGTGCCGACCCTGCCCGCCCGGCGAACAGCAGCGCAGCGACAACCGGCGCCAATTCCCGCAGCAAGGAAAGCGCAACCATTTGCCCTAACGCCTGCTCCGCGCCAAAGTCGACCAAAATAGTGTAGCCCTGCAGCGCCAGCACCATGCCAATAAAAAGTCCCGATACGATCACAATCGCCAGCGAGAGCACGCCCACAAAATGCATTTGACGCAGCCAGAGGCTCCACCCTTCACGAGACGGCACGCCGACCGCTGACTGGCCAAGAAATAGCCCGGCACGGCCCAGCGCTTCCATTACATCGCACCCTTTACGCCCCAAACGGGCGATATAGCCGATGCCTTGTTCAAATTTCGACTGCATTACCCTGCCCTTGTCGCGGTAACGGGGCCAAGAATATCGCTATACAGCGTCTCGGCGGGATAGTGAAATGGCACAGGGCCATCTGGCTCGCCATGAACGAACTGGCTAACGCGTGGGTCCTGGTTGGCATTTAGCGTTTGCGGCGTTCCCTCAGCGACGACCTGACCATCAGCGAGAAGATAGAGATAATCGGCGATGCTTAGTGTCTCTTTAATATCGTGAGAAACCACCACCGAGGTAAGCGCTAGTGCCTGGTTAAGCCGTTTAATCAACTGCACCAGCACGCCCATGGAAATAGGATCCTGCCCGACAAAAGGCTCATCATACAAAATGAGCTCCGGGTCTAACGCTATTGCCCGAGCCAGCGCCACGCGCCTGGCCATACCGCCCGAAAGTTCTGCAGGCGTTAGGTGACGAGCCCCGCGCAGCCCCACCGCTTGAAGCTTTAGCAATACCAGATCTCGAATCATGGCATCGGGCAGGTCGGTATGGACGCGCAAGGGAAACGCGACGTTCTCGAACACATCCAGGTCAGAAAACAGAGCGCCGCTTTGAAACAGCATGCCCATACGTTTACGCAATGCAAACAGCGCTTTTCGCGACAGCCGATGAACGTCCTGGCCATCGACGATAATACGTCCACGATCCGGCGTTAGCTGACCACCAATGAGTTTTAGCAAGGTTGTCTTGCCGGTACCGCTAGGCCCCATAATGGCGGTGACGTTACCCTGAGGAATAATCATGCTGATTCCACGAAAGATCTCATGGCTCCCACGTGAAAAATGCACGTCTTCAATTTCGATGAAGGGAACGTCTGTCATGGGTTCGTTGACTCCCATTGTTACTTAATAGTAGCGGGTGCGTTTATCGGTTGGATATTCTACCGTTTAAAAACAGCGTTTTCTAAATATTCTCGAACATCAAGCTTGGCTTCAATGGCACTTATGGCAAGGCGTGCGTTCCAACCCACCCTAAAAACCCGTTAAAGCGCTATGCTTATAGATGCCCACAAAATGGTATTCTTGTCAGTTAATCGCACTACGTTTGCACTGTATTTCTATTAAAACGAGATGTTCATGCCCCAGCCCTCACCCACTGTTAGCCCGTTGCGTGAAAGCGCCCTACGCACGCTGCAAATAGAACAAGCCGCCATTGGCGGTCTTCAAGGCAAGCTTGATGAAAGCTTCGACCGTGCATGTGAATTGATGCTGGCGTGTCAGGGCCGGGTCGTCGTGACGGGAATGGGCAAGTCTGGCCATATAGCAGGAAAGCTGGCCGCCACGCTTGCCAGCACCGGCACACCTGCTTTTTTTGTTCACCCTGGTGAAGCTAGCCACGGCGACCTGGGGATGATTACACGCAACGACGTAGTCCTGGCACTTTCAAACTCCGGAGAAACCGCCGAAGTGACAGCGCTACTGCCTCTGTTAAAACGGCTAGGCACACCGTTAATTAGCATGACAGGCCGCCCTGGCTCAACACTTGCCAAACATGCGGATGCTCACCTGAACAGCGGTGTTGAGCGCGAAGCGTGCCCTCTGGACTTGGCCCCCACAAGTTCCACGACGGCCGCCCTTGCCCTGGGCGACGCGCTTGCCGTTGCGCTACTTGAAGCACGCGGATTTACCGCTGATGATTTTGCCTTATCGCATCCCGGTGGCAGTCTGGGAAAACGACTGCTATTGCGCGTTAAAGACCTTATGCATAGCGGCACACGCTTGCCGCAGATAGCACTAGGCAGCCCGCTGCGTGATGCGCTCTTGGAGATTACCCGCCAAGGGTTGGGATTTACCTGTGTTGTCGACAGCGAAGGGCGACTTGCAGGTGTTTATACCGATGGCGACTTACGCCGCACCCTCGACCAGTTTCATGATCTGCGTAAAGTAACCGTGGACGATGTAATGACCCGACCCGGCAAACGCATTGGCCCCGACCTACTGGCCGCCGAAGCGGTGCGCATCATGGAAGATAGCCGTATTACTGCGCTAGCGGTCGTCGATGACGAACAGCGACCCATCGGGGCGCTCCATATGCACGACTTGCTTGCCAGCGGCGTTATCTAACCACTTTACCCAACAGTTTACTAACAAGGAGTCTCTATGGCCCTCCCCACTGCGCTACTTGACCAGCTTCGCCATGTGCGACTACTTGCCCTCGATGTTGACGGTGTGCTCACCGATGGACGGCTATACTTTCAAGCCGATGGTATCGAGATCAAAGCCTTCCATACACAAGACGGCCATGGCTTAAAGTTGCTTAAACGTGTGGGCATTCATGTGGCGTTAATTACAGGACGCGACTCCCCCATGGTGAGCCAGCGTGCTGCGGCGCTGGGAATTAACCTTGTCCATCAGGGCTGCGAAGATAAGCTCACTACTTTGAAAGCGCTGTGCGAGCGCCTCAATCTGAACCTAAGTCAGGTGGCTTACTGCGGCGATGACTTGCCTGATCTTGCGCCTATCAAACGCGCAGGCGTTGGCATTACGGTACCCAACGCACCCGATTACATGCATACCCACGCTGACTGGATTACCGACCGCTTGGGTGGTCACGGCGCCGTACGTGAAATTTGCGATACATTGCTTGAAGCGCAGGGCCACTGGAGTACTGTTCTTGAGTCGTATTTGAATGGTCGCGTGTAATGTTTCAAAGGACCAAGAAACGCGTCGGGTTAGCGGCCCTGGTGATCGCTTTAGGGGGGCTGCTGGTATGGCTGGACCCACGCGGTCCGGAAGACCGGCCCGTTGACGAAGAAGCGCAGGCTGAAGAGCCTGGCCACGTGCTGGAAAATGCCGAGATCACGCTGTTTGGTGAAACAGGGCATATCCAGCAGTCGCTGGCCGCGCCTTTATTGGTTTACATACCACAAAGCACCCTGGCCGAAGTCACTCAACCCGAGGCGACGCTGTTTGATAGTGATAACCGAGAGTGGCTCGCTCACGCCAACGAAGGCGTTCTGAACACGGCCACCCAAGCGCTAACACTGTCTGGTGATGCACGGCTTCTGGCGCCTACAGAAGGCTGGCAGCTTGATACTGAGTTATTACATTATGATGGGGTAGCGCGTCATGTCTGGAGTGAGGCGCCCGCCCTGTTTCAGCAGCCACCTCAACGAATGAGCGCATCACGTATGGATGTTTGGCTTGATGATAGCCAGGTCCGACTAACCGATAACGTCCGCGGCCATCACCCCCCCGCAACACAAAATCCTTAGGAGTCGCTATGAACGCTTTTATTCGCACCGCGCTTTTCGCCCTTGCGGTGCCGCTATCGGCAGCGGCCCAGACAAGCCAAGCCCCTATTGAAGTAGAAGCCGACCAGCTAGACCTTGATCAGCGTGCAGGCACTGCCGTTTATTCAGGCGATGTCAATATTCGCCAAGGCAATATGCAGCTACGTGGTGATCGCGTTGAAATTATCCGTAACGATGCGGGTGAGCTTTCTCGCGCTATTGCCACCGGTGAGCGGGCCTATCTACGCAATCAACTCGATGATCAGGACGCGCCGATGGAAGGATGGGCACGCCGCGTGGTTTATCACGTAGCAGAGCGGCGTGTAGAGCTTATTGACCAGGCCGAACTGACCCAAGCGGGCGATCAGTTTACCGGTGGCCGCTTGGAATACTTCATTGACCGCGAAGTGGTGCAGGCACGCTCCGATGTAAATGGTAGCGAGTCGCAGCGTATTCGTATGACGCTTCAGCCAGCGCAATAGGAGCCAACCATGTCTATTGCGGAAGCACCGCCCATAAAAACTCTTTACGCCAATCACTTGGCAAAAAGCTATAAGCGCCGCCGCGTGGTTAAAGACATTAGCCTAGAGATTGCTCAAGGCAGCGTGGTTGGCCTGCTTGGCCCTAACGGCGCGGGTAAAACCACATCATTTTATATGATTGTGGGCCTGGTGAAGTCTGATGCGGGTACGGTGCGTATCGACGAGCAAGACTTAACCCGCGTTCCCATGCACGAACGCGCGATGGCCGGCATTGGCTATCTACCCCAGGAAGCGTCTATTTTTCGCAAGCTATCGGTTGCGGATAACATTATGGCGATTCTGGAAACTCGCAAAGATCTGGACAGGGCAGGACGAGAGCAGCGGCTTGAGGCCCTGCTTGACGACTTTCATATTACCCACATCCGTGACAGCTTGGGCATGAGCCTTTCCGGCGGCGAGCGGCGGCGCGTCGAAATTGCCCGCTCCTTGGCCACAGAGCCCGCGTTTATCTTGCTGGATGAGCCGTTTGCAGGTGTCGACCCCATCTCGGTTGGTGAAATCAAGAGCATTATTCGCGCCTTAAAACAGCGCCACATTGGCGTGCTAATTACTGACCATAACGTCCGAGAAACACTGGATATTTGCGATATCGCCTATATTGTCGGTGACGGCCATATCATTGCTGGCGGTAGTCCTCAGACTATCCTTGATAACCAAAAAGTGAGGGAAGTTTACCTGGGTGCTGATTTTCGCCTATAAATTTAATTTCACCGCTAAACAGTGATCTGCAGTAAAAATTTTATCAGTGGCATGCTTATTGCACTTGCACAACAACATGACTCGCACTAGGGTGAAGCTTTCCGATTAACGAGTGGTTCTCAGATGGTCATGAAAGCTTCTCTCCAATTGCGTATCGGTACGCAGCTGACCATGACACCTCAGCTGCAGCAAGCGATTGCACTGCTACAGCTATCGACATTGGATCTACGTCAGGAAATTCAGCAGGCGCTGGATGCCAACCCAATGCTGGAGCAGGAAGATGAGTTCGGCGAGCAGGCGACCGTCGAAACACCCGGCGAGGAGTGGTCAGAAAGCATTCCCGAGGAACTCTCTGTCGATAGCGACTGGTCTGATACTTACCAGGACATGGGTAGCTCTGGCAGCAGCGAAGGCCCCGATTTTGAACGCCAGGCCGCGGGACAAAGCCTGCATGGGCATCTCCTTTGGCAGCTGGCGATGACCGATTTTACGGCTCGTGAGCAGCTAATCGCCGAAAGCCTGATTGATGCACTGGATGCCAATGGCTACCTGACGCAGCCGCTCAACGATATCCGCGATGGGTTACGTGCTCAGAGCATCGAAGGTCTCAGCCAGCGAGAGTTGGAGACCATTCTGATGCGCTTACAGCAGTTCGAGCCAACGGGCGTCTTCGCCCGTGACTTGCGTGAATGTTTGATGCTTCAGCTAGCAACGCTCCCCGACGACACGCCCCTACTGGTTCCCGCGCGCCGATTGGTTCGTCAGTTTCTAGAAGCGCTGGGCAAAAATGACATGCGCCTATTAAAGCGCCGCCTAAGCCTGGACGATGAGCAGCTAGACGATGTGATCGGTCTGATCCGAAGCCTGGACCCACGCCCAGGCAGTGCTTATGGCGCCACCGACGATAGCTACATCACGCCCGACCTGGTTGTACGTCATGATCATGAAGGCTGGCACCTGGAGCTTAACCCTGAAGCCCTGCCCCGGCTGCGCATCCAGCCCGACTACGCCAGCTTAATCAAGCGTGCAGACAAGAGTCAGGATAACCAGTTTTTAAAAGAGCACTTGCAAGAAGCGCGCTGGCTAATCAAAAGCCTGTCCAGCCGCAACGACACGCTTCTACGCGTAGGACGCGAGATTATCACTCGCCAAATCGGTTTTTTAGAGCACGGTGAAGAAGCGATGAAGCCGTTGATTCTTGCCGATATTGCCGAGGCGGTTGAGATGCACGAATCAACCATTTCTCGGGTCACCACACAAAAATATATCCATACCCCACGGGGCGTCTTCGAACTTAAGTACTTTTTCTCAAGCCAAATTAGCGGGCAGGATGGCGCAGACAGCCACTCAAGCACCGCGATTCGCGCCCGGCTTAAAAAGTTGATTCAAGATGAGCCTCCCGGCAAACCTCTTTCGGACAGTCGTTTGGTGACATTACTGGGAGATGGCGGCATCACAGTGGCACGCCGTACGGTGGCGAAATATCGTGAGTCGCTGGGCATTCCCTCATCAAGTGAACGTCGTCGTTTGCGTTAGTCGTTACAAGAGAAATGGCAAAACTCGCGACAGGGGCTTTGCAACACCGTAAAAAGGGTTACAATCGAAATTCAGTCCGATGGATAAGGAGCACGTCAATGCAAGTAAATATCACGGGTCATCATGTAGAACTGACTGACGCCTTGCGTGACTACGTTAATGAAAAGCTTGAACGCATCGAACGTCATTACGACCACATCACCACGGTACAAGTCACCTTATCTATTGAGAAGGAGCGCCAACATGCCGCGTGCACCCTTCATGCGGCAGGCGCCGACCTACATGCCGACGCCGAAGATGTCGACATGTACGCCGCTATTGACGCCTTAGCAGACAAAATTGATCGTCAACTCGTTAAGCACAAGGAAAAAGCACAAGCTCGCGCCCAAGGCGCTGGCGTGCGTTAATTCAATGACGTTGGAAACCATCCTCCCCCCGGAGCGCGTACTTTACGACGTGCCCGGGGGCAGCAAAAAGCGGGTGCTGGAGTTTTTCAGCACCTTTATCGCTCAAAATACACCCAGTCTGGATAGTCAGGAAGTTTTCAGCCGACTGATCGGCCGGGAACGCCTTGGCAGCACGGGGATCGGTAACGGCGTCGCCATCCCCCATGCGCGCAGCCCACATTGCGTTACGCCTATTGCGGGTTTTTTAAAATTATCAGAACCTATTGATTTTGATGCTATTGATGGCGACCCGGTCGACCTCGTCTTTGTGCTGCTTGTTCCCGAAGAGGCTGACGACACGCATTTGTCGCTTTTGGGCCAAGTGGCCACCATTATGAATGATGCGAGCACACGCCAGGCATTACGCAAAACCAGCAGCCAGCGCGATTTGCTTGACCTGCTGATGAGCAAGATTCGCGAACAGGCCGCTCCATAATCGCCCATAACGACTAACACGTTTTCATGCGTTATCCCTTTTATACGTTCAATCAGAGAGAGCCACTATGCAACTGGTGATTATTAGCGGCCGCTCTGGCTCTGGCAAGTCAATCGCTTTACAAGCGCTGGAAGATATTGGCTATTACGCCATTGATAATCTCCCTGCCATGTTGCTTGGTTCTTTGGTTGACGAACTCCGTGACGAGGGTGAGCGCACACATCTAGCGGTCAGTATTGATGCCCGCAACCTGCCAGCGGCGCTTGAGCGTCTTCCCGTACTGCTTGAAGAGCTGCGCGCGCGGCCTATAGATTGTCAGGTTATCTATCTAACCACCGATTCACGTATTTTACTTGAACGCTACTCTGCGACACGGCGACGCCATCCGTTAACGCGCAACAGTGATATGACGCTTGAAGAGGCAATAGAGAAAGAGGAAGAGACGCTCAACGAAATACGTGATTTGGCCGACCTGCGGATTGATACATCACGCTTATCGGTCCACGACCTGCGTCGGCGCATTTCAGACCAGGTAGCCCACCAGCGCAAGGACCAGCTAACACTCACCTTTGAGTCGTTCGGCTACAAGCATGGCGTACCCATGGATGCAGATTTAGTCTTTGATGTACGCTGCCTGCCCAACCCTTATTGGGACCCAACGCTACGCCAGTACACAGGACGTGATGCCACGATTATTGCGTTTCTGCGCGGCTACCCGATTGTCGAAGAGATGAGCCATGATATTCAGGCAATGCTTGAGCGCTGGCTGCCTGCTTACCAAAATAGTCAGCGCAGCTATATGACGGTAGCTATTGGCTGTACCGGCGGGCAGCACCGTTCTGTGTATATTGCCGAGCAGCTGGCGCAAAAGCTGGCACCGCTCATCGGCGAAGTCCAGTTGCGTCACCGAGAATTGGAGCTGCAATACACGCTACGAGGAACCCGGGCAGAGCCACTGACGGCTTCTCCATTTTCCGAGCAGACGCCCAGCCCTACGTAAACGCTTACGCCTAATGACACCACTCGGAAAAAAGGACCCAGGGTGCCAGAAAGAACCTTAACACTGACCAATCAGCGCGGCCTACATGCTCGCGCCGCCACAAAGCTGGTGAAGTGCAGCCAGCACTACTCCGCCAGCATACAGGTGTATAAACAGCAGCAAATGGCTGATGCAGCCAACATCATGTCGCTATTGATGCTAGCTGCACCCTGCGGCACCCAACTGCGGATTTGTGCGGAAGGTGAGGATGCCGAACAAGCGCTTGATGCAATCCAAGCGCTGTTCGACGCCCGCTTTGACGAAGATCAGTAGTACGGCTTTTTTAGCTACCGGCGACAGTCATCGCATCCACTAACCAGCTGCCCGTATGGATACTGCCGCGCGTATCGATATCACTTCCGATACCGACAAGGCCTGAAAACATACGCTCAAGATTTCCAGCGATGGTAAATTCTTCAACCGGATACTGGATTTCTCCATTCTCGACCCAGAAGCCCGCCGCACCACGCGAGTAATCCCCGGTTACGCCGTTCACGCCTTGGCCCATTAGTTCGGTAACCCAAATGCCTCGACCCATCGTTTTAAGCAGCGCATCACGCGTCTGCAAGGGTGCGTCTAAACGCACGTTGCGGGCACCGCCAGCATTCCCCGTGGTTTGCATGCCCAAGCGACGGGCACTGTAGGACGAAAGCATATAGCTTGCGATACGCCCCTGTTCGATAAAGCGGTTATTACGTGTCTGCACACCTTCTCCATCAAACGGCGTACTGGCGGTCGCTCCTATTTCCATAGGGCGCTCTTCCAGACTAAACCACTCAGGAAATAACGGAGTGCCCAAACGGTCACACAAGAAAGAGGATTGGCGATACAGCGCGCCACCCGCCAATGCGCCCAATAAATGCCCAACCAAACCACTAGACAGCGAAGGATCAAACAGAACGGGAAAGGTGCCGGTTGGCGGCCGCTTGGCACCTAACCGACGCAGCGTACGGGCCGCAGCCTCGCGCCCTACTTCACCCGGGTCGCGCAAATGCTGAGGATTACGCGCAGAGGTATAGTCGTAGTCCCGCTGCATACCGCCTTCATCCTGAGCAATGAGCATGCATGAAAGGGAGTGACTACTGCCTTTTTGGGTACCTAAAAAACCATGGCTGTTAGCATAAACCCGTACGCCCTCACCGCTTGAAAGCGACGCGCCTTCTGACTGACTAATACCCTCAACATCGCGACCCGCCTGCTCGCAGGCAAGCGCAAGGTCGATTGCTTGCTCAGTTGTCAGCGCCCACGGGTAATGAACCTTAAGGTCCGGCAATTCGGTCGCCATCTGATCGGCATCCGCCAAGCCAGCCACCGGGTCTTCACCGGTATAACGCGCAATGGCTAATGCTTTCTCAACCGTTGCTTGAATCGAGGCACTGCTGGCGTCACTCGACGATGCACTTCCTTTGCGCTTGCCGACGTAAAGCGTGACGGCAATGCCCTGGTCTCGTGAAAGCTCAACCGTCTCCACATCGCCCAAGCGCACGCTAACGCCCACGCCCTGGTCAACGCTTGCGCCCACTTCCGCCGCATCGGCTCCCAAGCGCTTGGCCAAGGTCAACGCCTCTTCTGCACGCGCGGTTAACAGTGCCTGCTGCGAGGATGCATCAAATGCCTGTGCCATATAGCCTCCTTTTTCGTACGAATCTCATCGCCGAATCAATGTTCTTGTCGCAGCCTGATATAATGCTGCCAACGAATCTTGTCTGTGAGCCTTACTATGCCGAAGAAACGCCCCGAGCCCCTTGATACTCAAGAACCCGAAGAGCGCCCCAGCAAGTCGCAGCTCAAACGCGAAATGCATGCGCTCCAAGCGCTCGGCGAAACCTTAATCGCCATGAAACCTGCTGAGCGTGCCCGCTTTCCTCTCTCCGACGACATGCTGCGTGCCATCGAAGAGACCTCTCGTATTCGCTCCCACGAAGGGCGCCGCCGTCATATGCAGTATGTCGGCAAGCTGGTTCGCAAAGAGGACCTGGCCGCGATTCAAGGTGTCTTTGACTCAATTGAGCAGGAAAAAGAGCAGCGCGACCATGCCTTTCATCGCCTTGAAAAGTGGCGGGACCGGCTTATTGGAGAAGGCGACCCTGCCGTTGACCAGTTTATGGCAGACTATCCCAACGCGGATCGCCAAGCGCTACGTCAGTTAGTTCGCAACGCTCAGCGTGAGCGCAATCAGGACAAGCCACCCGCCAGCTCGCGTAAGCTGTTCAAGCTTCTACGCGACACGCTGGCGCTTTAATACTTACGAGGACTGCGTACCGCCTACGGTTAGCTCATCCAGTTTTAGTGTGGGCTGCCCCACCCCAACCGGTACGCCTTGACCCTCTTTGCCACACACGCCAATGCCTGTATCCAGCGCCATATCGTGGCCAATCATGGAGACACACCCCATCGCCTCCGGCCCATTACCAATCAGCGTTGCACCCTTAACGGGAACCGTAATGCGCCCATCCTCAATCAGGTAGGCTTCGCTGGCGGAGAATACAAATTTGCCCGAGGTGATATCCACTTGGCCGCCACCGAAGCTAACGGCATAAATACCTTTTTTGACGCTTTTGATAATATCCTCGGGTGCATCCTGGCCTGCCAGCATGACCGTATTGGTCATGCGCGGCATGGGTAAATGCGCAAACGACTCGCGGCGAGCATTACCGGTTGGCGCCATGTTCATTAATCGAGCATTCAGCTTGTCCTGCATATAGCCAGTAAGAATGCCGTCTTCGATCAACGGCGTGTTTTGCCCGGGTGTGCCCTCGTCATCGACACTTAACGAGCCGCGACCATCAGCAATCGTGGCATCATCGACCACCGTCACACCCTTGGCAGCTACGCGTTGCCCCATACGACCCGAGAATGCCGAACTGCCTTTACGGTTGAAATCACCTTCCAGCCCATGGCCGACGGCTTCGTGCAGCAAAATACCCGGCCAGCCAGAAGCCAGTACCACCGGCATTTGCCCGGCTGGCGCATCGACCGCTTCAAGATTGACGAGCGCTTGGCGTACGGCCTCTTTTGCGTATCGCTCGGCAACACCTTCATTACGCAGGCGAGCCATGGAGTAGCGTCCGCCACCGCCTGCACTGCCGCGCTCTCTGCGGCCATTTTTCACGGCAATTACGCTAACGTTAAAGCGCACCAGCGGGCGAATATCCGCGGCCAAGGTGCCATCACTGGCACGCACCAGAACCACTTCGTAAGTGCCAGAAAGCGAGGCGCTTACCTGAGAAACGCTAGGGTCAGCCGCGCGCGCGATGCGATCGGCTTCTTTTAGCATGGCGACCTTCTCTTCAGCAGTCAGCCCCGCTAAAGGATCAACGCCAGCGTAAAAAGGGGCCACTGAAACCGGCTGAACGGCTTGCCCAGGCAGGCGCTTGCCACTACGCACAATGCCTGAGGCCGTGCGCCCGGTATCGATAAGCGCATCCGCACTAATCTGATTGGAGTAGGCAAAGCCGGTTTTTTCTCCGGCCAGGGAGCGGACGCCCACACCGCCATCAATGTTGTAACTTGCCTCTTTTACCTCACCATCCTCCAACACCCAGCCCTCTGTCCAGGTGCGCTGAAAGTAGAGATCAGCGTAATCCACACCCGCGCCCATGGCGTACTCAAGGCCTTTATCAAGCCCATCAAGGTCCAAGCCACCCGGCGTAAGAAGAATGGAAACGGCGGAGTCTATATCGCTCTTAAATGCGGTCATTCGGAGCCTTCTAAAGTAACCTGCGGCGAAGTCCAGGGGCCTCGCGCGCGATAATGAATGGTCGTCGCTCGGTCCAGAGCGCTGCCAAAAAGCTGATCAGCAATAAATAGTGCGCCACCTACAACAGGAGCGCCCACCGCAAGGGCGGCAATGGGCAGTGTTTGCGTCACCGGCATCACAACGCCAAGGCGCAAATCAAGCTCTCGATGAAGCAAGTTAACATTACCGGTTAGGGTTAAGTTGGCGGCAGGTGCTTTAATTTGCAATGGCTCGCTCAACGAAAGCTGGCCATTTTCGACAGCTGCCGTGCCGTCAACGCGATCAAAAGCGGTGCCCGTGCCGGTGACGTCAGAAAAATCCAACCGCAATCGACGCAATATATTATCGAAATTCAGCAGGCCAACGAGACGCACCGGTGCAGAGTCCAGATGCATAAAGCGCCCATCCTGCACGTCGATGCCTATGTCGCCCTGCGCCTGATTTAACGAGAACTGCCATGGTGCGCCTGCCCAGCCAAGATTGGCAGTTGCGGTAGTACGTCGGCTGCGTAAGGCAACGGGTTGATCCATGCGCTCAAGAGCGGTACCTACATCGCCGCCTTCGATGGAAATATTGGCCTGGGTTCGACTGGTCGAGGCATCGCCCTCCCAATAGAGTTCACCACGAGCAGAAAGTTGCCCAAGCGTTAACCCAACCGGCATTAGCGAAAACCGGCCTGGTTCAGTGTGCCAATAGGCGGATAAAGGCCCGAAACGGCTTTCCCCCATGCTCATTTCCGCCAACCGAAGTCGCCCATCGGGTAGCTCAGCCAGCCACTCAGGAATAGCCGCAGGCACTGTGCGCTGCGTCTCCACTTCACCGAGCCAGGAATCCGGCGAGATCGTTTCTGACTCACTGCTCGTATCTGCCAAATTAGTCAGCCGATCCAGTGCTAACTGGCTAATGGTGATATCCAGAGGGTGCTGAGCTGCTTGCTGATAGCGAAGATGCCCCGTCACCAAGTCGCTCTCAAGCGCTGCGGTAACTGTGCCATTCTGTACACTGCCGATTAATGCCGCATCACCAGCGCATGCTTGCTGATAGACAAGGCAAGCGGTATCCAGGGAAAACTCCAACGGCGGATGCTGACCGGATAGTTGAGCGGTTAGATCACCGCTCACACCCTGGTCGCCTCGAAACAGTGGAGCGACGGCTTGTTGCCACGCCATTGGGTCAATGCGAGGAAGGTTTGCCTGTAAGCGAAAGCCTGACTGCATCGGCCACTCGGGTGCGCTTACCTCAGCATCCGCCACATGCAGGTTGCCTGATACGTCACCTAACCGATCCTTTAAGCGTAAATGCGCGATATCGGCCAAGCGACTCTCCACCCGGCCACTGTCGAAATCAGCATTAAGCGTCCAGGGCCAAGGCTCGCCTACAGCCTTGGCAAAAGGTTCAGGCAGATCAAGACGCACCCCTTCAAGCTGGCTTTCTAGAGATAGCGCAGGGCCTGGCTCAAGCGTTACGCGCCCTTGCCACTGCATCGTTCCATCAAGCAGCTGCTTGCCTTGCTCGGCAGGTATATCCACCAATGAGAAAAGTGACGCCACCGGCGCTTTCCCCCGCAAGCGGATACCGTCTCGCTGGGTATGCATGTCAGCACTAATATCGCCGCCCAATAGCTGTCCATCGACACTGCCTATTAGCGCCATGCTGTCACCGTACTGCTGCCAGGTTAACTGGCCCTTTACCGCCTGAAGCGCCTCCCCCACGGGGGCGTAAGCGACACGGGTGAGCGCAGGGACTGCATTGACTTCCAGCTGGAAATTATCTGGCGCTTCCAGAGGTAGTGATATGGCTAAATCAGCCTCTACCTCGCCTTCAGCCTGAAGGTCGTTGAGAATATTCATATCGACATCAGGTATCGATGTTAAAAATGCGATCAGGGCGGAGCCATCGCCATGCAGGTTACCCGACACATTGAGTATCTCATCTTGCATGGTCAGCTCGCCTTGTGAAGCGGTTAGACCGCGACTCTGGGCATGCTCAACCCGCGCTTTAAGCACCTGATTTTGCCACGTTAAACGCCCTTCAACATCCTCCAGGCGAGGCCAGCCGGGGGCAATAGGCAAATGCCCTTCGGTTATCTTAAGTGCCAGCGTTGCGGATATATCATCAGCGCTAATGTCGCTCTCGATAGGCAGGCTCAGTTTGAGCGAACCATTAGGCACCTTGCCGCCAATATCATCTAACAG
The DNA here is from genome assembly GCF_013183775.1 of Halomonas hibernica. Taxonomy (NCBI): domain Bacteria; kingdom Pseudomonadati; phylum Pseudomonadota; class Gammaproteobacteria; order Oceanospirillales; family Halomonadaceae; genus Halomonas; species Halomonas hibernica. The sequence goes on along the minus strand of NZ_VIFN01000001.1, from coordinate 398,657 downwards.
CCAGTCACGCAGTTCCTCATCGAATACATGCAAGGGCAGCCATTGACCCAGAGGGCGCTCAAGCGCATCGACATTGGCAAAATCGATATCCAGTCCGAACCGACCTGTCTCCTCTGCAACCACTAACCCAAACCCACCGCTTATCTGGGCATCGTCCCAATCCACGTTAATTTGACGGCCGCTGACCATCGTATTAGGCCCATCGTAGACCCACTCTACGATGCCCTCAGCCTGCTGAAGCTGCATGGGTTCGGTGAACAAGTCGGGGAAATAGAGCGAACTGTCACCGGCACTATTAAACGTCACCCGGCCACGGGAGTCCCGAGCCTGGACCCAGGCATCCATAGGGCCGCCACCTGGCGCGCCTTCCCAAGGCGATACTTCGACATTGGTTAACGCCGCATCGACCCCCCAGCTACCCTCCTTCTGGCCTAAGCTCAGCCCTTGCACCCGCCCCCTCGGAGCAAGCGTTTCCAGTACACGCGTCACGGATTCGGGTAAAAATACGTAGTCTCGCCAAGCAGTGAGCGAAGCCAGCTCAAAAGCACTGGTACGCAGTGCCCACTGGCCTGGTCGATGAGACAGGTACCAGTGATGCGGCAGTGCCGGGCCTTCTATCGCCTCGCCAGGCTCAGCCCAATCAACACTCTCTGCGTTACCGCTTAACCATGCTTCACCGCCCTCTCCTTCGCGCTGCCACTCACCCTGTGCTTGTATGTTTCTTAACACGGCGAACTGAATATCCTGGCGTAGCACTAGCTGAGGGATATCGATGGCAAGGCGCACCTCCTGAAGCCTGCCTTCATACCAGCGGCCCCACACGCGGGCATCGCCTCCGGCCTGCTCCAGGTTCGGCACATGTTCTGGCCGAAACAGCTCAACCAGCGTCAGTAACTGATCAAACTGGGCCTCCAGCTTCAACGTGGCAGAGAAGTCGTTCAGGCCATCTCGGCCCGGCTGCATTTCCGCTAGTAGCTGTACGGCGGGTATTGGTGGCGTTTCGCGGAGTTCCGAATCAAGAACGTCGACCGTGCCCTGAAGCTTTGCCCCTTGCTGATTGCCAGCTAACAACAGCGCAGGGGCTTCGAGCATGACGCGCTCTTGCTTGCCGTGTAGCACAACACGCGTGTCATCAATCCAGATTTGCTGGCGCAATACCCATTCCGTCCAGGCATCAATGGTTGGCAGGTCAACATCCGGCTCTGGCGCTATATGCACCGGCAGCTTGGCAGGCTCGGGCCACTGCCAAACGTCGTTCACTCCTTGATACAGGTGAAATTCGGTTTGATGTAATCTGATATCGCTAAAGATAGGCAAGAGATTACGTAGCGATGCGCCAATATCCAGGCGCAGCTGGGCCTGGCGCAGTGAAAAAAGCGGCTGACCGCTCGGCGTTTCGGCCCCAAAGCCTTCAAGCTCCACGATCAGCTCACTGCGCGCCATTGAAAAGGAGAGATTTTCAATCGTTACCGGCACACCAATCTGAGCTTCCAAAAAAGCCTCAACATGCGGCGTCAAAGTATCTGCCTGACTGACCATGAGCCGGAAAAGCAGCGCTATTACCGCAATGCCGCCCAGTCCCCAGGCAAGCAGAAGTAAACTCCAACGCGTCAGCGAGCGGATCGTCATGGCATCACATCAACACAATGTCGTACTGCTCTTGTGAGTAGTGTTGCTCCACCTGAAAGCGAATCGTTTTATTAATAAACGTTTCCAAGTCTGCCACTGCCGCCGACTCCTCATCCAGCAGCCTGTCAACGACGGACTGGGAAGCAAGCACAGTATACGTTTCAGGGCTATAGGCGCGTTCTTCACGCAGAATCTCGCGGAAGATCTCGTAGCACACCGTTTCAGGGGTTTTGAGCGTGCCGCGTCCGCTACAGGTAGGACAGGCATCGCACAACGTTTGCTCAAGGCTCTCACGAGTACGCTTGCGCGTCAGTTGCACAAGCCCTAACTCGGTAACACCGGTGCATTTGGTCTTGGCATGATCACGCTCCAGCGCTTTTTCAAGCACACGAATAACCTGGCGCTGATGCTCTACCTCCGCCATATCGATAAAATCGATGATGATGATACCGCCCAGATTGCGTAACCGAAGCTGGCGGGCAATGGCCGTTGCTGCCTCAAGGTTGGTCTTGAAAATGGTCTCTTCGAGGTTGCGGTGCCCAACGTACCCCCCCGTATTGACATCAATGGTTGTCATCGCCTCGGTCGGGTCAATAACCAGATATCCGCCTGACTTCAGTTGCACCTTGCGGCCCAGCGCCTTCTGAATCTCATCTTCTACACTATAGAGATCAAAAATGGGCCGCTCGCCTGGATAGTACTCAATTCTATCCACGGCATAAGGCATAAACTCTTCGGCAAATTCGACCAGCTTGACAAAATTTTCCCGAGAATCGATACGCACTTTCTCGATGTCATCACGCATCACATCGCGCAAGGTACGCATAAACAGCGGCAAGTCGTCATAAATGACGTTGGACGGCGCCGCACTAATTTTGCGCTCGGTAACTTTACGCCAGATACGCAGCAAAAAGTGCATATCGCCCGCCAGCTCCTCATCGCCGACGCCTTCAGCGGCCGTGCGTACGATAAAGCCGCCAGTCACTTCCAATGTTTGCTCAGTAATGCTGCTATCCAGCAGGGCCTTCAGGCGCTCGCGTTCACGCTCATCTTCAATGCGCTGCGAAACTCCATGATGAGGAGAGTCGGGCATATACACCAGGTAGCGAGAGGGAATAGAGAGGTGCGTGGTAAGACGCGCCCCTTTCGTACCAATGGGGTCCTTGGTTACCTGTACGACCAGCGCTTGCCCCTCGTGCAATAACTGCCCAATGGTTTGCTGCTCATCAACGGGCGTGCCGGAGGGCATAACTTCATGGGCATGGATAAACGCCGCGCGCTCAAGGCCAATATCGACAAAGGCAGCCTGCATGCCAGGCAATACGCGAACCACTTTGCCTTTGTAGATATTACCTACAATGCCACGTCGTCGTGAGCGCTCTATAAGCGCCTCTTGCAAAACGCCATTTTCAACGAGCGCAACCCGTGTTTCCATGGGCGTTAAATTGATGAGGACTTCACCGCTCATGCAAAATTCCTTCTCGGTTCACGTATATCACACCCGTTACAGGGGGCATGAGACGACGAATAAGTGTGCGAGTATTAATGCCCCATCCAAATAGGCACTCCCTGCTGGCCAAGCAACTGCGCCGTTTCATAAAGCGGCAAACCCACAACGGCAGAGTGGCTACCCTTGATTTCTTCGACAAAAATGGCGGCCAAGCCTTGTATGGCATATCCGCCCGCCTTGTCCGCTGGCTCACCCGTTAACCAGTAATCGCTAATTTCCTGAGCGGTGACCTGTCGCATCTTGACGTCCGTCGTTACGCAACAACACAGCACCCCCTTGGGCCCTGTAACAGCCACCGCCGTCAGCACCTGATGTGTCCGATTCGACAACTGCCTCAGCATGGCGGCGGCATCGTCTGCATTAACCGGCTTGCCCAGAATAGTACCGTCTACCACTACGGCGGTATCCGACCCAAGCACCGGTAACAGCGTCTTCGGCGCAGCGGCCAAGGCCTTGGCAACCGCAAGACGCTGTACATAAGCCGCTGCTGACTCTCCCGGCTTTGGCGTTTCATCTACATCGCTGGGTATAACACTCACCGTCACCCCAATGGACGCCAGCAGGTCTCGCCGCCTGGGTGAAGCAGACGCCAAACAAAGCATGGGCGATGATGTAGTAGCCAGCGTTGACTGCATGCCTAAGCCCCCAGCAAGCGTCTTTCCAGTGCCTTAAACATGGTAGCTAACCATGGCCATAAAAAGGCACTGATTAACGCCGACATCAGGAAAGAGAGGTGTATTGAGAACTCCCCGGTTAAGGTACGTAACCACTGTTCGACTAACTGCACCAGACCAAGCAGCACCAGCACCAATAGCGACTGTTGAACCAGTGAATACGCTCGAAAGCGCGGATACACCAGGGCGCATAGAAACGCTAATAATGACAATATCAGCGCATGTTGGCCAAGCGCCGTTCCCTCTACCAGGTCAAGCAGCAGCCCAAGCACAAAGCCATGGAAGACACCGACTCGGTCAGGTGAACGCATACACCAGTAAATCAGCATCAGTCCGATCCATTCAGGCCGATAAACTTGCCACCCCTCGGCCAGTGGCATGACTTGCAAACACAGCGCCAGAATCAAGCTAAACCACACCACTACCAAAGGTACAACAGGTGCGCGCGCCATTAGCGAACCTCCTGAGGGTCAGCAGGTACCGCTGGCGCAAGGCGCTGGGCTGCATGTATCGCGCTGGCTGAGATATCCATGGAGTCATCCCAAATTGAATCTTCGATGTCTTCGCGCGGCGGTGGGAAAAGCAGCAAGAAATGACGAGCACGCTGCAACTGGGCAGTAGGTTCAGCCGTTACATGCGCAAATGGCTGGCCGGGGTCATGATAAACGTTGGTAACGCGCGCAACGGGGTATCCTGGCGGAAAACGACCGGCAATCCCTGAGGTGGTGAGCAAGTCGCCTTCCCGAATATCCGCCGTGTCTGGCACGTGTAATACATTGACGCTGCCATAGCGACCAGCCCCCTGGACAATAAAGCGCAATCCGTTACGGTTAATCTGAACAGGCAGTGCATGGCTTGCATCTGCCAGCAACAGCACACGACTAGAGTACGCTGAAACGGCTGTCACTTGGCCTACCAGCCCCGACGCATCAATCACAGGCTGCCCAACATACGCCCCGTTACGATGCCCACGATCAACCACCATTTGATGGCTAAACGGGTCATTATCCAGGGAAAGCAGCTCTGCACTGATATAAGGAATTTGGCGCCGTTCTGCGGCGTTTAATAGATGACGAAGCTCGGTATTTTCAGCCGTCAGGTTGGCCATGCGCTGCCCACGATGAGACAGCGTCAGAATTTGTTCGCGCAGTCGGCGGTTTTCGTCCACCAATGCCTGCTGATCAGACAGCGCGAGCGCGCCCCAATTCAATAGATCGCTAGGCACGCTAACAATCCATTGAACAGGCGCAACAACCATCGTCATTTGGGCGCGCACGCCTTCCATGCGTGTAAATCGGTGGTCGGCAAACATCAAGGCGCTTGCCGCCAGCACGCAGAAAAACAGCCGGTAGCCCGGCAGCGACCCGTGTGAAAATAGCGGTTTAATAGGCAATCCCCCGCGATAAACCGCTAAAAATCAGTCGCTTGAGAGCAGCTCAAAAGTGTGCTGATCGATCATTTCAAGCGCTTTACCGCCGCCTCTTGCCACACAGGTAAGTGGGTCTTCGGCCACGATGACCGGCAATCCCGTCTCTTCAGCAATCAGCTTATCGAGGTCGCGCAGCAACGCGCCACCGCCTGTTAACACCAAACCGCGCTCCGCAATATCAGAAGCAAGCTCTGGGGGCGACTGCTCAAGTGCGCTTTTAATAGCGGCGACAATCGAGCCAAGCGTTTCCTGCAGCGCTTCCAGAATCTCGTGCGAGTTCAACGTGAAGCTGCGCGGTATACCTTCCGCTAAATTACGCCCACGGACGTCGATTTCACGCAGCTCACCACCGGGGTAGGCGCAACCAATCTCTTCCTTGATTCGCTCAGCCGTGGCTTCACCAATCAAGCTGCCATAGTGGCGGCGCACGTACGCGGTGATCGCCTCATCAAAACGATCACCGCCTACGCGGATCGATTCTGAGTAGACCACGCCATTAAGCGAAATAATGGCAATTTCGGTGGTACCACCACCAATATCTACCACCATCGAACCTTGCGCTTCCTCAACTGGCAGCCCAGCGCCAATCGCAGCAGCCATTGGCTCTTCGATCAGGAACACTTCACGGGCGCCAGCCCCTTCAGCCGATTCACGGATCGCTCGCCGTTCAACCTGCGTTGACATGCACGGTACGCATACCAGTACGCGCGGGCTAGGCGTCAGAAAGGTGCTTTGGTGCACTTTACGAATAAAGTGCTGAAGCATCTGCTCGGTGACCGTAAAGTCGGCGATGACGCCGTCTTTCATGGGCCGGATGGCGGTAATATTGCCAGGCGTACGTCCCAGCATGCGCTTTGCGTCGGCACCTACCGATGCCACGCTACGCATACTGCCAGACTGGCGAATGGCGACAACGGACGGTTCATCGAGCACGATGCCACGACCGCGAACATAAATCAGTGTGTTGGCCGTACCCAGATCGATCGACAGATCGCTGGAAAACAGCCCCCTCAAACGTTTGAACATGGATGTTGTTACCTAGTGCAGACCGGGAACCCTGTGCGGATGCAAACGGTATCACCGCAACCCCTTGGCAGCAAGCACGAGTCGCGCTGAACACTGCCCGCGGAGGTCAAAATGTGCTACCTTTTGCGGCTATTTTCCACGTCTGCTACACAAGACGTTTTTTTCGATGACTGATTGTATACCGTATAACGCGGAATATGTTCCATCTCACGTTTTAGCGAGGAATTTTCGATCATGGCGCTTGAAGAATCTCATGTGCGCCGGGCTGCGCACCTGGCCCGACTCGCCGTCAGCGATGACCAGGCTATTGGCTTTGTAGACGATCTAAGCCGCATTTTGGACATGGTCGACCAATTACAAAGCATTGATACAGAGGGAGTTTCTCCGCTTTCACACCCATTGGATGCCACCCAGCGCCTGCGTGCGGACGAAGTAACCGAAACCAACCAGCGCGACACCTTTCAGCGTTGTGCTCCGGCAGTGGAAAACGGCCTATATCTGGTCCCCCGCGTCGTTGAGTAAGAAAGCCGTGTTTTTAAGGCTGTTTTAAAGCCGTGTTTTTAAGGCTGTTTTAATGACGGTTTTAAAGACAGTTTTAACGACGGTTTCCACACTTTTCATACGTTCTCGAACGGAGCTTTCGGGTCATGCTTGATAAAACGTTAACGCAACTCGCTGCCGCCTTAAAAAGTGGTGAGTTTTCCAGCCGCGAGTTAACCTCGCACTATTTACAAAAAATTGAAAAAGCTGATAGCAAGATCAACAGCTTTATTACCGTGACCGCTGAACAGGCGCTTAATCAGGCCGAAGCGGCCGATAAAGCACGCGCAGCGGGTAATGCCGGGCTGCTTACCGGCATTCCTTTGGCGTTAAAAGATATTTTTTGTACACGCGATGTAAAAACCAGCTGTGGCTCCAAAATGCTGGATAACTTCATCGCGCCGTATGATGCCACCGTCGTAGAGAAGCTTAATGCGGCCGGCACCATCAGCCTGGGTAAAACCAATATGGATGAGTTCGCCATGGGCTCCTCCAATGAGAATAGCTACTACGGTGCGGTTAAAAACCCCTGGGATTCAACCGCTGTTCCCGGCGGCAGTTCCGGCGGAAGCGCTGCTGCAGTCGCTGCCGGCCTTGTGCCTGCGGCCATGGGTACCGATACCGGCGGCTCTATTCGCCAGCCGGCGGCTTTTTGCGGCATTACGGGGTTGAAGCCCACTTACGGGCGCGTTTCGCGCTACGGCATCATTGCCTACGCATCCAGCCTGGACCAGGCAGGCCCCATGGCCCGCTCGGCTTCCGACTGCGCGCATTTGATGAACGTGATTGCGGGTCACGACGTACGCGACTCCACCAGCGTCGCCCGCGGTGTGCCTGACTATACCGAAACCCTCAATGCACCGCTTTCAGGCCTAAAAATCGGCCTACCGAAAGAGTATTTTGGTGACGGACTAGACCCCGAGGTCGAAAAAGCCGTGCGTGACGCGGTAAGCGTGTATGAGTCGCTGGGTGCGACGGTACGCGAAGTGAGCCTTCCGCATACTCACTATGCGATTCCGGCCTACTACGTCATCGCCCCTGCGGAAGCTTCCTCCAACCTGTCGCGCTATGACGGCGTGCGCTTTGGACACCGCTGCAATGAGCCGGTCGATTTAGTCGATCTTTACATGCGCAGCCGTGCCGAAGGCTTCGGTGAAGAGGTCAAACGACGCATTCTGATTGGTACGCATACTCTTTCTGAAGGCTTTTTTGACGCCTACTACACCAAAGCGCAGAAAGTTCGCCGCTTGATTCGCCAGGACTTTTTAGACGCGTTTGAAGATGTTGACGTCTTGATGGGGCCGGCCTCGCCGACTCCGGCCTTTGACCTGGGTGCCAAAAAGGATCCGGTCTCGATGTATCTGCAGGACATTTATACGATTGCCGTAAACCTGGCGGGCATCCCCGGCATCAGCGTACCCGCAGGCTTTGCCGGCGGCCGCCCAGTAGGCTTACAGATTCTGGGTACGCACTTTGCTGAAGCGCAGCTTTTAAATGTGGCGCACCAGTATCAGCAAGCGACCGACTGGCACCTTCAACTTCCTGCTATTGCCGAGGAGCACGCCTAATGCAATGGGAAACCGTAATTGGGCTGGAAGTCCATGTTCAGCTCGCTACTCGCTCCAAAATTTTCTCTGGTGCTTCTACCGCGTTTGGCGCCGAGCCAAACACTCAGGCGTGCGCAGTTGATTTGGGCCTTCCAGGAACGCTGCCTGTGCTCAACGAGCAGGCCGTGGCCATGGCCGTTCAGTTTGGTCTAGCGGTCCATGCGGATATTGCTGAAGTATCGGTATTTGATCGCAAAAACTACTTCTACGCGGACCTACCCAAAGGCTATCAAACCAGCCAGATGTATCAGCCCATAGTGGGTCCTGGGGACGTGGAAATTACCCTGGATGACGATACTACCAAGCGTATTCGCATTCACCATGCGCACCTGGAAGAAGACGCTGGAAAGTCGCTACACGAAGACTTTTTAGGCATGACCGGCATCGATTTAAACCGTGCAGGCACCCCGCTGCTAGAGATCGTTTCCGAGCCGGATATGCGCAGCGCCAAAGAAGCCGCCGCGTATCTTAAGGCGATTCACTCCATCGTTACGTACCTGGGCATTTCCGACGGCAATATGGCCGAAGGCTCAATGCGCTGCGATGTGAACGTGTCTGTGCGCCCGAAAGGCCAGGAAGCCTTTGGCACCCGGGCAGAGATCAAAAACGTTAACTCGTTCCGCTTTGTCGAGCGGGCGATTGCGTTTGAAGTAGAGCGCCAGATTGAGCTCATCGAAGACGGTGGCACCGTTGTTCAAGAGACACGCCTGTTTGATCCTGAGCGCGATGAAACCCGCAGCATGCGGACCAAAGAGGAAGCCAACGACTACCGCTACTTCCCCTGCCCCGACCTACTGCCTGTCGTACTTGATAACGCTTACCTGGACCACTTACGCAGCCAGCTGCCTGAACTGCCCGCCGACAAGCGTGAACGCTTCAAGAGTGAGCTAGGCCTTTCTGCTTATGACGCCGCGGTGCTGTCTGCCAGCCGTGAAATGGCCGAGTTCTTTGAGGAGGTTCACCAAGGTTGCGGTGATGCCAAGCAGGCCGCAAACTGGGTACAGGGCGAGCTTTCCGGGGCGCTTAACCGTGAGAACCTCGCCATCAACAGCAGCCCGATATCGGCGCGCCAACTGGGCGAGTTACTTAGCCGAGTGATTGACGATACGATCAATGGTAAAGCTGCCAAGCAGGTCTTCCAGGCGCTCTGGAATGGCCAAGGCGAAAGTGCCGACGCCATCATCGAAGCCAAAGGGCTTAAACAGGTTACTGATACCGGCGCGATTGAAGCCATGATCGACCAGGTGATTTCTGAAAGCCCGGCTCAGGTCGCGCAGTATCGCGACGCAGAACCTGAAAAACGCGGCAAGATGATTGGCTACTTTGTGGGTCAGGTAATGAAAGCCTCGCGCGGCACGGCTAACCCCCAGCAGGTTAACGGCGTGTTAAAAGAGAAGCTCGACGCGCTGCTGTAAGTATCAACGTTTGGCTCGTACAGCAACGCGAACGGCGGCCCAGAGGCCGCCGTTTTTATTACCTTAAAACGGTTCTTTCAAGCCAACTGACCTGGCGACATATAACGCGCTAACTGAGCGCAGCCTGCTGCCCATACATCTGCCTCTAACTCCGCAATGCCCGCGGTGTCGAACCCCAGCCCCTGGCCCGGCCTGCCCTCCACCAGCAGTTCCGTCAGATTACCCACCAGCGGCATATGGCTGACCAGCATTATCGGCGCGCTGTCTGGCTGTGTTAACAACCAATCGCTTACCTTGGCCGGGTCATCCTCTGGGGTTATAAAGTCCAGCGTGCTTAGCGAACAGCCTAATGCCTCAGCGACAATACGTGCCGTTTGTTGCGCACGGGCGTAGGGGCTTGCATAGAGAACCGGTGCGAAAAACTCCCCTTTTGCCAAGCGTGCAGCCAGCCATTGCGCCATCATGGCGGCTTCGCGCTCCCCCTGCGGGGTGAGCAGCCGTTTGCTATCCGGAAAGCCGGGCGCTGCTTCTCCGTGGCGCATAATTAATAAGCTACTCATGCCAGCCTCGATTATCCAAATGGGCCTGCTGAACCGCCTCACGAGGCAGAATAAACTCTACATCACTGCTCTGCTCGCCCATCATCAGCGTACGCGCCATCTCCTGGGCAGGCACACCGCCGAAGAGAACATGGGAGAGGCCTTCGGCAAGCGGCATATATACGCCCATTTCCTGCGCCTTGGCACACACCAGCTTAACCGTATTGACGCCTTCAGCCACTTGGCCAAGCGCGGAAACAGCCTCTTCAAGGCTGCGCCCCTCGCCCATGGCATACCCCACGCGATAATTACGCGACAGGTTCGACGAGCAGGTCACAATCAAGTCGCCCACCCCGGCAAGGCCAAGGAATGTCATGGGGTTGGCCCCCTGGGCCACGGCAAAGCGGCTCATTTCAGCCAGCGCCCGAGTCATTAGCATACTGCGGGTATTTTCCCCCATACCCAACGCAGCGGCCATGCCCGCCGCAATGGCATAAATATTCTTAAGTGCACCGCCCAATTCCACCCCGTGGCGATCATTGCTGGCATAAACACGAAAGTAGCGACAGCCCAATGCTTGCTGCACACGGGTGCGCGTTAGCGCATCGGCACTGGCAATCACCGTCGCCGTTAGCTGCTTATCGGCTATTTCTGAGGCCAGGTTGGGGCCTGCGATGACGCCAATATGGGAAAAGCCGGTTTCATCCGCTAACACCTGACTCATCAGCAGAAAGCTATCCGGTTCAATACCTTTGGTGGTACTGACCAGAATTTGGCTGGCCTTTAGCCAAGGTTTCGCGGCCTGAACCACGCTTCGAAACGCCTTTGAGGGAATGGCGATAAGCACAAGCTCGGCATCGTCCAGCACCGTGTGCAGGTCCGTTGAAGCTTGAACGGCAGGATTCATTGCATAGTGCGGCAAGTAGCAACCGTTACGGTGCTCTTGATTAATTTGTGCGACCAGCGCTTCGTCTCGCATCCATTGACGCACATGGGCACCGTTATCCGCCGCGATGCTGGCAAGCGCCGTACCGAAACTGCCACCTCCCAGCACCGCGACCTTGATTTGCTGCTCAGCCATAAGGATGTCCTGAAAAAATCACGCGAAAAGTAACAGCTACTTTATCAAAACAAACGGCCCGCTTGGGAATCCAAACGGGCCGTGAGAGGTAACAACGACGATTAAGCGGTCAGTACGCTGTTTAGACGCTTCACATAAGCGGCTGGGTCGTCCAGATGACCACCTTCGGCGATAATAGCCTGGTCAAGCAGGATATGCGCCAGCTGTGTGAAGATCTCGCCTTCTGCTCCTTCCAGGCGTGTTACCAGCGGGTGCTCCGGGTTGAGTTCTAAAATGGGCTTAACCTCCGGCATTTTTTGCCCGGCGGCTTCCATAATGCGGCGCATTTGAAAGCCCATTTCATGCTCAGGCAGCACGACGCAAGCCGGAGAGTCGGTCAAACGATGGGTAACCTTGACGTCCTGAACGCCATCGCTAAGCGCTTCTTTAACACGCTTCAGCAAGTCTTCTTTTGCCTTGGCGGTCTCTTCCTGAGCCTTTTTCTCGGCTTCGTCTTCGACATCACCAAGGTCCAGCTCGCCTTTGGCAACATCCGCAAAGGATTTACCGTCAAACTCGGTCAGATGGCTCATCAGCCACTCATCAATACGGTCAGACAGCAGCAGAACTTCGATACCTTTCTTGCGGAATATCTCCAGGTGCGGGCTGTTTTTCGCCGCATTGAAGCTATCTGCTACCACGTAGTAGATCTTCTGCTGGCCTTCTTTCATGCGCTCGACGTAGTCGGCAAGCGATTGATCCTGGGTAGCGGTGTCGCTGTGCGTGGACGCAAAGCGTAAAAGACCGGCAACTTTTTCGCGGTTAGCAAAATCTTCGCCTGGGCCTTCCTTCAGCACGCTGCCGAAGGTGTTCCAGAAGGTTTGGTACTCTTCGCTGTCCTTGGAAAGCTTTTTAAGCATATCCAGCGCACGCTTGGTCAGCGCCCCTTTGATCTTGTCGACCTGCGGGTCCTGCTGCAAAAGTTCGCGGGAAACGTTGAGCGACAAATCGCGCGTATCCAATACGCCTTTGATAAAGCGCAGGTAGAGCGGCAGGAACTGTTCAGCGTCATCCATGATAAATACGCGCTGCACATAAAGCTTAACGCCGCGAGCGCCATCGCGCTCATACATATCAAAAGGCGCCCGGCCCGGCACGTAGAGCAAACTAGTGTACTCAAGCTTGCCCTCTACCTTGTTGTGGCTCCAGGCAAGCGGGTCGCTAAAGTCATGGGCAACGTGCTTATAAAACGCCTTGTACTCGTCATCAGAAATATCGCTCTTGGGGCGCGCCCAGAGTGCAGTGGCTTCGTTAACGGTTTCCCACGTGGTGACTTCGCTGCCTTCGATGTCGTTGCCTTCATCATCCTTGGCCGTTTCGGTCTTGGGCATGCGTACGGGCACTTCAATATGATCAGAGTACTTGCGCACCAGGTTTTGAAGGCGGTAATCGTCAGCAAACTCTTTAGCGTCTTCTTTCAGATAAAGCGTAATTTCGGTGCCGTGAAGCTCGCGCTCAATATCAGCGACGGTAAACTCACCTTCGCCTTTAGAGCGCCACTCAACGCCTTCAGAGGCGACCGTCCCGGCTTTGCGGGTACGCACTGCCACTTCATCAGCCACAATAAAGCCTGAGTAGAAACCTACACCGAACTGGCCGATCAACTTGGCATCTTTTTGCTGCTCGCCTGACATCTGCTTTAAAAACTCAGCGGTGCCTGAGCGGGCGATGGTGCCCAGATTAGCGATAACGTCTTCGCGGTTCATACCAATACCGTTGTCGCGCAACGTAATGGTATTGGCTTCTTTATCGTGCTCAATTTCTACCCGAAGCTCGCTGTCGCCTTCGTACAGCGCATCGTTATCTAGCGCCGCGTAGCGCAGTTTGTCACAGGCATCCGCGGCGTTAGAGATAAGCTCACGCAGGAAAATCTCCCGGTTGGAATACAGGGAGTGAATCATCAGGTTGAGAAGCTGCTTAACTTCTGTTTGAAAGCCTAACGTTTCTTCGTGGGTCGCTGTTGACATTCGCCTAGCCCTCATCAATCACGTTTGTTTAGAGTTCCTGCCTCCCAATGAGACAGGAACGAAAAAATGTGTGAGTTGGATATGGGGATAAGCAGAGCGATTTCAAGAAGGTGAGTGTTGAGAAGTAGCGATATCAATATCGCCGTACTTCCAGGCGCGGTAATCTGCCAAGCGCTGGTCAATACGGTTGAGAAGCCAGCCAACGATAATGACATCGTCAATCAGACCTATGAAAACGAGAAAGTCCGGAATTAAATCGAACGGCATTGCCAGATAGGCAAGCGCCAGCGCCATCATGCCAAAGGCAGCCCAAGGCACAGGTCGAAAGCGACCGCTCAGGACATCAGACGTCATGGGCACAAACAGTTTCAGTGCGCGTCCGATACGTTTTACAGCCCAGAGGCGGGATTTAAGTCGACGAAATAGCCACAACGTGGATAATCGAACCATCGTAATTGAATCCTCCAAGTGTCACGATTGTCTGAACACTATTTGCCCATTTCGTTCACTATTAGCGGTTGCCAATCCGTTAGCGAGAAAGAGAGAAAATTATGCAGGCATCGCCATTCAGATCCCCTTTTCGCACTTTATGCGCGGCAATCCTGGTGGGCTTACCCACTGCCTCATGGGCCGCTTCTGATACCGCGATGCGCGATGCGTTAGAAGCCGCTCGTCAACAACAGTGGAACCACATCGACGAGCGCGCTATTGAAGGTCATGTGCTGAGCGGCTATGTCGACTACCACCGATTACGCAATCAACTACCCAACGTCTCGACGGCCCAAGTACAACGCTTTATTGACCAGCATAACGACTCTCCGCTTTCTGAGTGGCTACGCGGTCAGGCCATTGCCCAGTATGGCCACGCGGGGCGTTATAGCGATTTGCTGGCCGTTGCCGATGGCGAACCTGCAGGCACCGCTCGCCAGTGTTATTACTATACGGCCATACTGGATTCACAGCCCCAGCAGGCCGCAGAGGCAGGCCTTGCACTTTGGCTTGAAGGAAGCTCTCAGCCCGATGCGTGTGACCCCCTGTTTGACCGCCTGCGGGCTAACGGCACGATTGATGCAACGGCTATCTGGGAGCGAAGAATGCTCGCTTGGCAAGCCGGTGAAGATCGTCTCTCAGCCTATTTAGACGGGCTGCTCAGTGGCCAGTGGCACACCGCGATTGAAACCGCCGACCAAGTGAATACCAATACCCGCGCGGTCACCTCAGCGCCCGCCTGCCTTGGCCCTGAATGTGCGGCAACCGCCAGTTTCTACAAAGCCGCGATGCAGCGGTTCACCCGTGAAGATACCCCGGCCGCATTGAGTAGCTGGCAAACCATCGCGCCCAACTTGAACCTTCTACCCAGTGATCAGCAAGCCATTGAAGAAGAGTTGGCTTTCTATGCACTGGTACGCAATGTACCCGGCGCCTTAGGCTGGGTAGATGACGCTCTTCCCTCGCTGGATAGCGAGCGCGTGCTTGAGCTACGCGTACGCCGTGCATTGGCAGACCGGCAGTGGCAGGAGGTAATTCACTGGATTGCGGAAATGCCCACCAGCCAACAAGAAAACAGCCGCTGGCAGTACTGGCTGGGGCGTGCCAATGAACAGCTGGGCAGCCAGGAGGCAGCCACCGCTCGCTACCGTCAGGCGGCGACCGACCGCAGCTTTTATGGGTTTGCGGCCGCTGAACAACTTGGCCAGCCTTACCAGCTCAATCTTGAGCGCAATCATTTTGATGAGACTTCACGCGAACGCACTGCACGCCTCCCCGTGGTCCAGCGTACCGAAGCGCTGCTACGCATTGGCGAAGACGGCCTTGCCAATAGCGAATGGCTGTATGCGGTGCAAAACGGCACGCCCCAGCAGGCGCGCGCCCTGGCCGATTATGCGGCCCATCAACAGTGGCATGCACGCCTGGTACAGACCACGATTGCTGGCAGCATGTGGGATGCGCTTGATTGGCGTTTCCCCGAAGCTTACCGGGAGAGCTTTATGCACTGGGGCCACCAAACCGGTGTAGACCCGTATATGCTAATGGCGATTACCCGTCGTGAAAGTGCCTATAATCCGGTAGCGCTCTCTCCAGCAGGCGCCCGCGGTTTGATGCAGTTAATGCCCGGCACGGCAAGCCTGGTAAGCCGCCAACTGGGTATTAGTGACCCAGGGCCTTACGGCATTCTTGACCCTGAGCTTAATATTCGCCTAGGCAGCACTTATCTGCGCGACAAGCTGAACCGCTATCAGGGTAACCGACTTGCCGCCGCTGCGGCCTATAATGCTGGCCCTGGGCGTGTTGATCAGTGGCTGGGAAGCGGTATGGAGTCATTTGATCTGTTTGTGGAAAGCATTCCCTTTAAAGAAACACGCGATTATGTGCAGGCGGTGCTTAGCTATCGGGTAATTTTTGAAAGCCTGGCCAACGGTGGTAACAGCGAAGGTGTTTCACTGTTGAGTGATAGTGAACAACAGGTACGTTACGACCGCGCTTTGCTGGCTCGTCAATAAGCGTACAAAGGTAATCGCGCTTACTGCCTGGTCAGTTTACTCACCAAGCGCCCAGTTATACTGGGCGCTGTTCCATCGCCAAACGGAGCCCAAACGCGACCAGCACCGCGCCTGTCGCGGCATTTAACACCTGCGCAAAGCGCACGCTGGCGAGCCACTTGCTGGCACCTCCCACCATGAACACCACGCTGATTTGCCAGATATTGGCAATGATAAAGTGGACACCTGCTAGCCACAGGGACTTGACCAACGCCGGATCACCCGGCGCAATAAACTGAGGCAAAAAAGCCATATAAAAAATAATCGTTTTTGGATTCAATACATTGGACAGTAAACCTTCCTTAATGGGCTGCCAAAGCGGAACAGGAGAAGCGGCACCGATTACCCCTTTGACCGGTAATGGCTGGCCACGCCTTGCGGCTAACAAACTGGTGGCCCCTAGCCATACCAGATACCCCGCCCCGACCAACTTTAATAGATGAAATGCCCAGGCCGACTGGAGCAGAATCAGTGAAATGCCTAATGCCGAGATGGTCGCGTGTACAAACAGACCGCAGCAGATCGCTAAGCTGGTGGCAATGCCGTCCCGTGTCCCGCCTCGGGCAGTGTTACGGATAACCAGCAAGGTATCCACGCCAGGCGTAATCGACAACAGTGTAATAGCGACCAAAAAGGCCACAAACTGAGAATCCACAAGCTGTATTGACGACATATACGCGGCTCAAGAAGAGTTAAGAAACATTAGATCGTTACTGGACGACCCATTTTTTTGCATCTACATTGATTTTGGCGGGCGAATCCTATGCAGGTTCGCTTGATCATTATAAGCACGTTAAGGAAACGACTAATGGCAACTGGCACCGTCAAGTGGTTCAACGATACGAAAGGTTACGGCTTCATCTCACCGGATGATGGCAGTGACGACCTGTTTGCGCACTTCTCCGAAATTCAAGCGGAAGGCTTCAAGACCCTGCAAGATGGTCAAAAAGTCAGCTTTGAGGTAACGCAGGGTAAAAAGGGTCTTCAGGCTTCTAACATTCGCCTTGCTTAATCATGCCCGAATGTAGCGAGGCCCGCCAAGGCGGGCCTTTTTATTGCCTGCTCAACACGCCTTATTGATGAGTAGCGTTAGCATTATCGCTGTCTGCGTCTTCATTCAGAATAACCCCACGGCTACTACTGCCATTATGTTCACGCTCGATTTCCTGAAACTGCTCTTCAAGGCGCTTTTGGGCTTCCTCAAAGCGGCGTTCGGTATCCTCAATCAATGCATCAACATCGGTAGCTTCCCGGTTATCTTCCAAGCGAGGGCTTTCGGGTAGGCTGCTCTGTGTTTCCCACTCATTGGACAATGCTTCTTGCTCAATAGCATCGTACTCTTCGGCTTGTTGCTCTGCTTCTTCAAACTGCTCATTTAGGCGCCGTTGGGCTTCCTGAAAACGCTGTTCAGTCTCTTCAATCATTTGATCGACGTCGGAGCGCGTTGCCTCTCCTGGTAATGCACCACCCTCTTGCAGTATCTCATCAGGGTCCGCCGCCAGAGTGTCTTCGCCTGCTGTTACCTCTTGGGCCTCGGACTCGTCAGCGTTGGCTGCATCATCTTGCATATCATCACGCAGCGCCTCGGCCTGCTCTAGCTCTTCAGCGGCTTGGCGCGCCTCAACGTCATCCTCTATCTCCGCAGGGCTTGGCATATCCGCGGCATTTTCAGCGGCGGCCGACGCCTCTTCCTCTTGTACAACGTCATCATCAGAAACCGACGAAGGCTCATCCGGTGTCACATCAGTCTCTTCTTGAGAGTCGCCACATGCGCTTAGCAATAGTGCCAAGGTGGCAATAACCGGTATCCATAAACGGTTTACCATTAGATTCCCCTTCTTAAATAACGCTTTTTAAGACAGCCTACGATCAGTGCCGGTCATTTGCTGACAGTAACGGACAGCCCTCAGGCAATAAAACGTGCAGCGCCAACGGCACCACTTCAACGCAAAAACGATCATACTGACACATTTCGCCGTCCAGCGTTAAGGGCCAAGCGGGATCATCTTTCTGAGTTGTGACCGTCAGCTCAGTCGCTGTGAAATAGCGTACATACTGCCCATCAGAGGGAAAGCTCTGAAGCTCGCTAATCAGCGTCGGCAGTTCCGTTACGGAGCTAAAATCCTTCACCAGAAGAACATCCAAGCGGCCATCATCAAGCTTGGCACGTGGGGCGAGCACCTGTCCGCCGCCTGACTGTCGGCCATTGCCTAACGCCAATAACAGCAGCGAGACATCCTGCTCTTTATCGCCCCAGTGAAGCGTTCCACGATAGCTGCTATGCCGCCAGGCTTTAAGCGCTCCCATTAAGGAGTACGCACCTCCACCTAACAAGCGTTTCAGCGTCTTCGGTGTTGAAGAGGTTATTTCCGCCCCAAACCCGCCCGTGGTCATGTTGACGTAGTACTGAACGACGGTTTTATTATTAGCCTCAGCCGTTACTCGTACGACATCAACGGGGTATGCGCTTAGTGTCATTGCCTCTGCCAGCGCAGGGCTTGGCTCCAACGGTAACCCCGTGGAGGTGGCAAAGTCGTTGGCACTGCCCAGCGGCACAACGCCCAAAGCGGGACGCTTATCATGAGCGACACGCATTAGCCCGTTAACCACTTCGTTAACAGTGCCATCGCCGCCGCAGGCGATGACATGGGTGATGCCCATATCACAGGCCTGCTCGGCAAAGAGAGCGGCGTCACCGCCCTCCCATGTTGAGCGCACGGTAATCGGCATCCCTGCCTCACGCTGCTCTTCAACGGCTTCACGCAGTGCCGGATTCCCGGCTGATTTACCATTTATAATCAGTAAAAAATGCGGTTGTGAGTCGTTCACCAATGGCTTCCCTTTCATGGTTGGAACGCTGGGAGTGCTTACGCCAGCGCTTTTTCAACTACTTCATATACGTTCGAAGATAGTGGCTCTTTTTTGATACGTTCCAACTGCGCATGCATTAAGGCCTGGCGCGCTTCGTCAAAACGCTGCCAGCGTGTTAGCGGGGTAACCAATCGCGCGGCAATTTCCGGGTTTAGCCGATTAAGCTCAATCACCACATCGGCAAGCAGCGCGTAGCCCTTACCATCCAGGCGATGGAAATTAACCCGATTTTGCGTAAAAGCACCCACTAGCGCACGTACTTTGTTTGGGTTCTTGATTGAAAATGCCGGATGCTGCATCAAGAACTCGACACGTTCCAGCACATCAGACTGCGGCCGCGTCACTTGAATCGTAAACCACTGGTCCATAACCAGCGAATCATGCGCCCATTTTTCACCAAACGCTTTTAAAGCGGGTGACGACACGTCATCACGTTCGCTATGCACAAGCAGCGTTAGCGCATGGCGAACATCGGTCATATTGTGGTCAGCGGCAAACTGGGCCTGGCAAAATGCAATCGCCTGCTCATCCTCAATCGACATCAAATAGCTAAGCGCTATGTTTTTGAGGCTACGCTGGGCGATTTGCTCAGGCGTTGGCGCGTAAGCCTCCTCCGAGCGATTGGTTTCAAACGTGGCCACAAATTCATCGCGAAGTGCTAACGCCAATGATTGGCGCACAAACTCACGCGCCGCGTGAATCGCATCGACATCGACAATAGGCTGCTGCTCGGCAATGTAGGCCTCAGAAGGTAGGGTTAGCATCTCGGCAAGCACCGCCTTGTCAGACGTCGAGCTTGTCAGCAGCGCTCTAAAGGCTTCCGTAACGCGGCCGTCCATGACTTTTTCAACGCCATTACGATGCGCCGCGATCAGATCGTCCAACGCCAACATGGCCAAGCGCTGACCGGCATCCCAGCGGTTAAAACCATCACTATCATGAGTAAGCAAAAATGCCAGTTCTTCACGTGAATAGGGGAAATGTAGCTTCACTGGCGCCGAGAAGTCACGCAGCAGTGACGGTACTGGCGCCTCGGCCACATCGGTAAAGACAAAGGTCTGCTCGTTATCGCGTAAATGGATCACCGCATCCTTGCCCAGCACTTCCCCGGCCATGGTCAGCGTTAAGTCCTGACCAGATTTGGTTCCCACCAGCCCCATCCGCACAGGGATATGCAGTGGCTGCTTCTCGGTTTGGCCGGGCGTGGCAGGCGTGCGCTGCCGAAGCGTTAGCCTGTATTCACTATGTACATAGTCGTATTCACCGTGGACATCAATCTCTGGCGTACCTGCCTGCGCGTACCAGCGCATAAATTGATCAAGCGTTTGGCCCGACGCCTCTTCCATACAGCCAACAAAGTCTTCAATGGTGACCGCCTGACCATCAAAGCGCTCAAAGTAGGCATCGGCCCCTTGGCGGAAATTTTCCCACCCCACCAGGTTACACAGCATACGCACTACTTCTGCACCCTTTTCATAAATAGTCAGGGTGTAGAAATTGGTGATTTCAATGTAGTGGTCGGGGCGCACAGGATGCGCAGTGGGGCCTGCATCTTCTGCAAACTGCGCCGTACGGAAAAAAGACACATCTTGAATACGCTTAACCGGCGCCGAGTTGGTATCAGCGGAAAAACACTGGTCCCTAAAAACGGTAAAGCCTTCTTTCAGCGATAGCTGGAACCAGTCACGACAGGTCACTCGATTGCCGGACCAGTTATGAAAATATTCGTGGGCCACAATGCCTTCCACGTTTTGAAACGTGGCATCGGTGGCGGTATTGGGATGCGTCAGTACAGCGGCAGAGTTGAAAATATTCAGCCCCTTGTTTTCCATCGCTCCCATATTGAAATCGTTAACGGCCACGATCATAAACAGATCAAGGTCATATTCGCGGCCATAGGTCTGTTCATCCCACGCCATGGAACGCTTGAGAGAAGCCATGGCGTGTTCGGTCTTATCGAGATTTTCCTCTTCTACCCAAATTTGCAGCGTGACATCACGGCCGCTCATGGTAGAAAAGTGGTCTTCAACCTTGTGTAAATCACCCGCTACCAACGCAAACAGGTAGCACGGTTTAGGATGCGGATCTTCCCATTTCACGAAATGGCGACCGTTTTCCAATATACCGCTGTCCACGGGGTTGCCGTTGGCCAGCAAAACGGGTTCGTTGTTTTGATCACCAATGACCGTGACGGTAAAGGTGGCCATCACATCCGGGCGGTCTGGGTAGAACGTAATGCGCCGAAAACCTTCCGCTTCACACTGGGTACAGTACATACCACTCGACTGGTAAAGTCCCTCCAGAGCAGTGTTAGCACCAGGCGCAATTTCTACCTCACTTTCAAGGCTGAACGCTGCCGGCACCTGCATAATACGCAGACTGCCCTCATCCAACTGGTAATCCGCTTCCGCTAGCGGTGTGCCATCAATGGCCAACGAGATCAGCGACAACTGCTCGCCATTCAGTACCAGGGGTGTTTGGGCGTCTACGTTTTCGTTACGTTCAATCAACAATCGTGCTTTTACACGGGTGGCAGCAGGGTCAAGATCAAACGTCAGCTCGGTATGGGTGACCTGGTAGGCGGGCGGCTGATAGTCGCTTAAATAAACCGGCTGCGGATCAGACATAGTGCGTTAGCTCCTGTAATAAACGATGGTTGCGAGTAGACAAAAAGAGTGGCAAAAAATGGGGCAGCGCATAGACACCGCCCTACACGTGATAAGGCTTAATCGCGGAAATTATCAAACTGCAGAGGTAGTTCAGGCCCCTCTTCACCCCGTAAAAGCGCCATGACGCCTTGTAAGTCGTCACGTTTTTTCCCGGTCACGCGAACTTTTTCACCCTGAATTTGCGCTTGGACTTTAAGCTTACTCGCCTTGATACGCTTTACCACATCCTTGGCTTCTGCCGCATCAAGCCCCTGCTTCAAAACGACTTCCTGACGCGCCTTCACCCCGGAAAGCTCGGGGTCTTGAACATCCATGCAGCGCGCATCAATGCCTCTGGCAATTAACCGACCGCGCAGTACATCCAGCATCTGCTTAAGTTGAAAATCGACCTGGGCCTCTAACTGCACTTTTTCGCCTTCAAGGGCGAAGCTTGCGTCAACGCCTTTAAAATCAAAACGCGACTGCACTTCACGATTCGCTTGGTCAACGGCGTTAGACGCTTCGTGCTGATCAAATTCCGACACAATATCAAAAGAGGGCATGGCATTTTTCCTGGCAAGTTATGAAGGGTTATTTTAGAGCAGTAAGCTCCCTATCGGCCAATTCTGTTATTGATTAGCCACAAAAACCTCGATTCCTACGGAAAAGCTTAACAACTGTATAAATTTTATTCACATTTAAGCCATCATCACGGCATTGCAAGCTCTATATGGCGTAGGCTAGAGACCTTCAGGCAGCCTTTTAAGAGGAAAGCGACGGTGAAAGACCGCGATACACGCCATAAAGCGTCGATGGAAAAACTCAAAGCCCGCGTGGATGAAAAAGTAGCCAGCGCCACAGAACAACGCGGACTGCTGCTGGTGAATACCGGCAATGGTAAAGGCAAGACCACGGCCGCCTGGGGCACCGTCACCCGTGCGTTGGGCTATGGCTATCACGTGGGTGTTATTCAGTTTATTAAAGGCTTATGGGAGTGTGGCGAACGCAACCGTTTGGAAGATGACCCTAATCTTGACATAGCAATTATGGCGACGGGCTTTACCTGGGACACCCAAAACCGTGAGGCCGACACTCAAGCCTGCCTGGCCGTTTGGAAAGAGGCTGAGCGCATGCTGGCTGACCCAAACACTTACCTGGTCGTGCTGGATGAAATTACCTACATGCTCAAGTTTGGCTACCTGGATATCGCCACCGTTAAAGCGGCGCTTGAAAATCGCCCCAGCGAGCAGACAGTAATTATTACGGGGCGTAATGCGCACCGAGAACTGATAGCCATGGCGGATACCGTCACCGAAATGCAGGAAGTTCGCCACGCCTTTAATAATGGCCTACAGGCACGTCGCGGCATTGATTTTTAATCAATATTTACCAAAAAGGGGCGCCAAGGCACCCCTTCTCATACACCTGACGATATTCTCAGCGAGTGTTATTCGACGACAGCGGATTATTCGCCGTCAAACGGATTGCGCAGTACGATGGTTTCAACACGGTCTGGACCCGTTGAAATAATATCGATACTGGTGCCCACTTGCTCTTCCAGGAAACTGATGTAAGCGCGGGCATTGGCCGGTAAGTCGTCGACGTTTTTAGCACCCAGCGTCGACTCTTTCCAGCCTGGTAAATCCTGATAAAGCGGCTCTATGGCTTCGTAGCCTTCAGAATCAACCGGGTTGTCCAGCACGTCACCATCTTTACTGCGATAGCCCACGCACACCCGAATATTTTCCAGACCATCGAGCACGTCAAGCTTGGTCAGGCAGATGCCGGATATGGAGTTAATTTGCACCGCATGACGCAGGGCCACAGCATCAAACCAACCGCAACGGCGTGGACGACCCGTGGTGGCGCCAAATTCGTGGCCACGCTCAGCCAGGTGACGGCCATGGTCGTCGAACAGCTCAGTGGGGAACGGCCCTGAACCCACGCGCGTGGTATATGCTTTGGTAATACCCAGCACATAATCCAGGTAAAGCGGGCCGACACCAGAACCCGTGGCCGTGCCGCCAGCCGTGGTGTTGGAGCTGGTAACAAACGGGTACGTACCATGGTCGATATCCAGTAGCGAGCCTTGGGCGCCCTCAAACAGAATATTCTCACCCGCCTTGCGCAGGTCGTGAACCATGCTCACGGTATCGCATACCATCGGACGAAGCTCATCGGCCATTTGCATGGCGCTGTCCAGCACTTCCTGGAAGTCGACGGCGGGTTCACCGTGGTAGTTAACCAATACGAAGTTGTGGTAATCCAGCACTTCGCCCAGTTTGGAGGCAAACCGCTCCCGATGAAGCATATCGCCCAAGCGCAAGCCACGGCGTGCCACTTTATCTTCGTAAGCCGGACCAATGCCTCGACCCGTTGTGCCAATCTTGGCAACGCCACGGGCTTTTTCGCGGGCCTGATCAAGGCGCACGTGGTAAGGCAAAATCAGCGGGCAGGCGGGTGAAAGGCGCAGGCGCTTACGCACCGGTACACCTTTATCTTCAAGCTCGCGGATCTCTTTGATCAGCGCTTCAGGCGAAAGCACCACCCCGTTGCCGATTACGCAGGTTTTACCCGGACGCAGGACACCCGACGGAATGAGATGAAGCACCGTTTTTTCACCGTCGATTACCAGCGTGTGGCCCGCATTATGGCCACCCTGGAAACGCACTACCGCCGCCGCTGACTCGGTGAGCAGGTCAACAATCTTGCCTTTGCCTTCATCACCCCATTGGGTGCCCAGGACTACGACATTCTTACCCATTATGCACTCGTCTCTTGTGTCAGGGCCGTTGTCTGCCAACAGCCATCGATAAACTCAAGACGGCGGTCACACTTGTGCTCCGCCGGCCCAGTACGCTGCCCAGGCAGCGCTTGAATAACGCGTTCTCCCTGCTCTCGCAGTGCAACTATGGCAGCGTTGAGAGACTCTTCCTCTTGGGCAGGTGCCCAAATGGCGCCGTTGCCTGGCGATGCCAAGGCCAATGATGCCAGCTGCTTTAAATCCATCGAAAAGCCAGTAGCCGGACGTGCACGCCCAAAGGCGCGCCCCGTATCATCATAGCGGCCACCCTTTGCAAGCGCATGGCCGTAACCTGGCACATAAGCGGCAAACATCATGCCTGTGTGGTATTGATACCCACGCAACTCGGCAAGATCAAAATAGAGCGACACGTCAAAGCGAGCCAACACGCCCTGATACAGCGCACTTAACTGATCAAGCGCGGCGGTTACAGAGGCCGGAGCACCTGCAAAGCGCTCGCGTGCTTGCTCAAGTATACTGGCGTCGCCGTGCAACTCGCCTAGCGCCATAAACATATCGGCCAGTACCGGGTCGCTGACGCTTGCGTTAACTTGCTCCGCCAATTGTCCCGGCGACTTGAGTGCCAGCGCTTCAAACAGCGTGCTCTCCTGCTCATTATTAAGCGCGGCAGCGTCTACCAAACTACGGTAAATGCCGATGTGCCCAAGAGCCAGATGTATTTCACCTGCGCCTGCGGCTTTTAAACTGGCGAGCGCCAAATGAATGATTTCACTATCGGCCTCTAACCCAGCATGGCCAAACAGTTCGACGCCGACCTGAACAGGGCTGCGTCCACCCTGATGCTGATCAGCTTTAGCGCGCAGTACGTTCGTGCAGTAGCACAGCCGAACGGGCCCTTGGCGTTTGAGCGAGTGGGCATCCATACGCGCCACCTGCGGCGTAACATCTGCCGAGGCGCCCATCATACGGCCGGTTAATTGGTCTGTTAGCTTAAAGGTTTGCAGATCAAGGTCGGTACCGGTACCGGTCAACAAGGAGTCTAGAAACTCCACCGGTGGTGGCATGACCTGGTCATAGCCCCAGCAATGATAAAGATCAAGCAGCGCGCGGCGCAGCTCTTCCATGCGGCTTGCCTGAGGCGGTAGCACCTCATCCATGCCGTCGGGCAACAGCCAGCGGTCAGCGATGGTCATGTAAACAATCCTGCAAGACGATGAAGGCCCTGGAGTCGATGAATACGCGCTTGACGCATTAACGTTAAATGAGGGCCACAAAAAAACCGGGCGACGCCCGGTTCAATTAAGTCTACCACGTTTGCTCAAGGGATGAACCCCGCCATGCGTTCTGCTTCATGGCAAAATTCACCCCTATACCAACTTACTCTTCTCCGCCTGCTTGCCCGTTAGGATTAGCACTGCGCAGGTAACGGAAAAAGTCGCTGCTGGGGTCTAATACCAGCATATCACCGTCGCCCGAGAAGCTATCGCGGTAAGCATTCAAGCTACGCCAAAAGGAGAAAAACTCCTGATCCTGGCCATACGCTTCAGAAAAGATACTGGCTGCCTGAGCATCACCTTCACCGCGCAGCGTCTCTGCACGCTCATTTGCCTGAGCGATAAGTACGTGGCGACGACGGTCAGCATTAGCGCGAATACGCTCCGCTTCTTCCTGTCCCTGGGCACGCCATTCGCGGGCTTCGCGCTCACGCTCAGAACGCATCCGCTCAAAGACTGCCGCTGACACGTCTTCAGGTAAATCAATACGCTTGATGCGAATATCGCGGATAGCGACACCCAGCTCATCACGCATCAGGCTATCCAGCTCTTCGGTAGGGCCAATCATCAGGTCATCACGGCGCTCGGCAATGATTTCCTGCAGATTAAGACGGCCAAACTCGTTACGTAAGCTCTCGTCAACACGTGGCTGAATAAGGCGGATCGCCATCATTTCATCGCCTGCCGTTGCCTCGTAGTAGCGGGTAGGATTAACCACCTGCCATTTAACGTAGGAGTCGACGATAACTGCTTTTTGCTCAAGCGTCAGATAACGACTGGTATCGGTATCCAGCGTCAGCAGGCGCGTATCAAACTTACGGATCGTTTGAGCAACCGGTATTTTGACATGCAGGCCAGGCTGAATATTCTCTTCAATAACCTCACCAAAGCGCAGTTTTACGGCACGCTGTGTCTCATCAACAACATACAGCGAATTACTTGCCAACCACGCGACAACAGCCAAACCACCAACGATCAGCAGGGATCGATTATTAATCATTTACCGGCCCTCCCTGCGAATAGAGCTACTACTTGAAGATGAAGAATTCGTCGTTTGGCTTCCACGTAAATTTTCTACAACACGCGGATCCAACTCCTCACTGCCTGAGCCACTGTCATTAGCGCTTGATGCGCTATTGCTGCGCCCACTATTGCCACGCATTTGATCAAGCGGCAGGTACATTAGCGGTGCATTTTCGCTTACATCCATGAGTACCTTGGGCGTACCGCCGTAGACGCTTTCAAGCGTATCCAGGTACATCCGCTCACGCATTACCTCTGGCGCATTTTGGTACTCTGTTAACAAGGCATTGAAGCGATTCGCTTGACCCTGAGCTTCAGCCACGACCGACTCACGATACCCTTGGCCTTGCTCAACCACGCGTTGGGCTTGCCCCTGGGCGGCCGGGATAATGGCGTTAGCGTAAGCCATGCCTTCGTTAATGGTACGCTGGCGGTCTTCGCGAGCACGAATTACGTCATCGAATGCGTCGATAACCGGCGCAGGCGCGGAAGTCGACTCAATGTTAATGGTTTGTAAACGGATACCCGCTCCATACGCATCAAGATAGGACTGCAAGCGGCTAGCGACCGAGCTGCCCAGGATTTCACGCCCTGAGGTCAGGATATCGATCATGTCTGTGCCACCTACAACGTGACGCAAAGCAGAATCAAGCGCATTTTCCATGGACAGTGCAGGATCACGCACATTGAGAACAAAATCTTGCGGATTTGCGACCTGGTACTGCGCCGATATTTCCACTTCCACGATGTTTTCATCGCGCGTCAGCATCGCCTGGGTTTGTGACACAGAGCGAACACGCGTGACATTCACCATGCGGACATCGTCAATCAACGGCGGATTCCAGTGAAGACCCGGCCCAACAACGCTTTGGTACTCACCAAAACGTAAAACAACGCCACGCTCAGACTGATCCACCAGATAGAAGCCGGAGGCTGCCCAAATCGCTAGCGCAACCACAACTAAAAGGCCCGGCAATGCAAGCGTATTACGTGGTTTACCACCACCGCTTCCACTGTTCCGCTTGTTTCCGTTGCCTTTTTTACTGCCGCCGCCCAGCATGCCGTTCAGCTTGTCTTGAAACTTCTTGAGCGCTTCATCAAGGTCAGGAGGGCCTTGGTTATTACCCCCATTGTTCCCGCCCCGATTACCGCCGTCGTTGCCACCACGGTTATCACCGTCGTTGCCACCCCGTCGACCACCACCACTCCATGGGTCGTGCTGGTTGCCACCACCAGGCTCATTCCAGGCCATACTTCGTCTCCACTAAGGTGCTCATCTGCGCATGGCATGCCTTCGGCAAGCTCCATGCGCTTTATTGAAATTATTGCTATATCAAACTGTTATTACCATCCCTTACACGAGTAGAAAAGCAAGGACCTACCACTCGTCAACT
The DNA here is from genome assembly GCF_013183775.1 of Halomonas hibernica. Taxonomy (NCBI): domain Bacteria; kingdom Pseudomonadati; phylum Pseudomonadota; class Gammaproteobacteria; order Oceanospirillales; family Halomonadaceae; genus Halomonas; species Halomonas hibernica. The sequence continues at coordinate 370,687 of NZ_VIFN01000001.1, read as the reverse complement.
TCACGTAATGCTACAGGCAAATAGGTGTTAGCGCGCTCACCCAGCTGCGCCATTAATTGGTTAAAGTCGCGACGCGGTAGTCGAACATCCAATACAGAGCGCCCCTGCTCATCAAATGCTTCCTGACGCACGGCGTTTAGCTCATGAAGCCCTGCCCGCAGCTTGCCCTGTTCTGGCGTCAGTGTCAGCGAAAATCCGATGACATCGCCAGCCAAGCGCTCAGTAAGCGCTTCATGAAGTAGCTCAAGACCTTGGCCTTGTTGAGCAGACAACCACACCACTTCAGGCACGCCATGCCCATCACGCTCAATACGCGGTGCGCTATCAAGCTTGTCGATTTTATTCATTACCTTGAGAACCGGCACACTATCGGCGCCAATCTCTTTCAATACGTGCTCTACCTGGTCAACGTTTAGCTCGCGATCAGGGTCGGCTGCATCAATCACATGCACAAGCAAAGTGGCTTCCGCTGCCTCCTGAAGCGTCGCCTGGAACGCCTCAACAAGCTTATGGGGCAAATGCCGGATAAACCCTACTGTATCCGCCATCACCACCGGGCCCACGTCTTCGATCTCAAGGCGCCTCAGTGTCGGGTCCAGTGTTGCAAACAATTGGTCAGCGGCATACACATCGGCATTGGTTAACGTATTAAACAGCGTCGATTTGCCTGCGTTGGTATACCCGACCAGCGACACACTGTGGATTTCCGCACGTGCACGGGCGCGGCGGTTCTGCTCACGCTGGCTACGGACTTTATCCAGCCGCTTATTGATTGACTTAATACGCCCTCTTAATAAACGGCGGTCGGTTTCCAGCTGCGTTTCGCCGGGCCCACGCAAGCCAATCCCGCCTTTTTGGCGCTCAAGGTGCGTCCACCCACGCACAAGGCGAGTAGACATATACTCTAGCTGAGCAAGCTCGACCTGCAGCTTACCCTCATGGGTTCGTGCCCGTTGCGCAAAAATATCGAGAATCAGACCCGTACGGTCAAGGACTCGGCACTTGAGTTCTTTCTCAAGGTTGCGCTGCTGGGAAGGACTTAAACTATGATTGAAGATCACCAGCTCCGCCTCATGAGCCGCGAGCATCGCTCGCAACTCTTCCAGCTTTCCCGAACCCACAAAGGTTCGTGAATCAGGGCGCTGACGACTAGCGGTGAGCAGCGTCGCGGGCTCTGCACCTGCAGAGCGCACGAGCTCTAAGAACTCACCCGGGTCTTCACGTGCTTGTTCGTCATGAAAATCAACGTGGACAAGAACTGCCGTTTCACCGGCTTCTGGGCGTTCAAAAAACAATCAATACCTCGAGGACTCTATTGCTCATCCAGCGGTGTTAAATATCCGCATCAGGCGCGGCCGGGTCTTGTGCCGGCAAACGCACATTACGCGAAGGCACCACCGTGGAAATAGCATGTTTATAAACCATCTGACTAACGGTGTTACGCAGCAGAATAACAAACTGGTCAAACGATTCGATCTGGCCTTGAAGCTTAATGCCATTTACCAAAAAGATGGAGACCGGAATGCGCTCTTTGCGCAAAATATTCAAGTAAGGATCTTGAAGGGACTGCCCTTTGGACATGTTGCTCTCCCTAAACTGTCGTTGGGGTTGGTTGTTAAATGGCGTGCCCTACTGGTGCTACGCCGCAATCTATTTGCCCGAAAGGCCCGTGTGGTTGAAAGCGCCCTTCGGCTACTCAAAAACACACGCTCACGAAACCACTATCTTACGCTAAGCACCGCTTTCACGCACGAATTTCAGCGTCTTATCCACCACGTCCAACTGCTGCGAATCAATCCAGGTAAGATTAGACCAGCTTCTTAACCAGGTTAGCTGACGCTTGGCGAGCTGGCGAGTAGCAATTACGCCGCGCTCCTTTAAGACAGCATAGTCGTACTCACCGTTCAGATACTCCCACACCTGACGATAACCAACGCTTTTCATGGCGGGCAGTTCCAGATGCAGGTCACTACGCTTTTTGAGGGCGGCCACCTCATCTATCAAGCCCTCCTCAAGCATAGCGGCAAAACGTTTTTCAATACGTGCGTGTAAAACACGCCTGTCGTCTGGCGCCAACGCAATGGATAGCACGCGCCAAGGGAAAGGCGCTGGCTGCTGCTCACCCCACAGTTCACTCATTGAGCGCCCACTGGCGTAATAAACTTCGAGTGCGCGCATTAAGCGTTGAGGATCATTGGGATGGATGCGCTGCGCCGACACAGGATCCACATCCATCAGTTTTTTATGCAGCGATTCCAGGCCTTCACTTTCACGCTGTTTGGCTAGCTGCTCGCGAATAGCGGGGTCCGCCGCAGGCATATTTGCGACCCCTTCAACCAGGCGCTTGTAGTACAGCATGGTGCCGCCCACGAGCAGTGGCACCTTTCCCGCTGCGCTGATTTGCCGCATCTCACTAAGCGCATCTTCTCGAAAATCAGCGGCTGAATAGGGCTCTGCCGGATCACGCAGATCTATTAACCGATGGGGTGCACGGGCAAGCTCAGCAGCACTGGGCTTAGCACTACCAATATTCATACCGCGGTAGACCATTGCGGAATCAACGCTGATTAGCTCATGCCCTAGCCGCTCGTGCAGCGCGATTGCCGTATCGGTTTTTCCGGCCGCTGTGGGACCCATTAAAAAAATCGCCCAAGGGCGTGTATCAGCCATACCGTGGCAAACTCCGCCAAAAAATAACAGGGATTAATTCAGCCAGCCGCCACTTGGCAACATCTGGCAGCACCACTACTGTCCGCGCAAAAACAACCGATCAAGCGCTTTTAGGTTCATTTGTGTCCAGGTAGGCCGACCATGATTACACTGATCGCTACGCTCGGTGCGTTCCATATCGCGCAGCAGTCCATTCATCTCTTCAATGGTTAGCCGTCGATTCGCGCGCACGCTACCGTGGCATGCCATAGTGGAAAGCAGCTCATGAATACGTGTTTCTACCTGATGGGTGCGCCCAAAACGGGCAAGCTCTTCAAGCATTTCGCGCACCAGTGCTTCCGGGTCAGCCTGGGCCAAAAGCGCAGGCAACTGGCGCACCAGCAGCGTTTCCGGCCCTGCAACATCCAGCTCAATCCCCAATTGAGAAATGGCTTTCTGTTCGCTTTCTGCCGTTGCCACTTCCGTGCGGCTGGCAGCAAGCGACACGGGCACCAACAGCGGCTGTGTATCAATGCCACTAGCGGCTGCCAGCTGATTTTTCATCCGCTCGTAGACAATGCGCTCATGGGCGGCGTGCATATCCACCAGCACGAGCCCTTGGGCATTTTGCGCAAGAATATAAATCCCATGCAGTTGCCCCAAGGCAAAGCCTAGCGGCGGCGCACTGGTCGGGTCACTTTCAGGCATTACCGCAGGTGCTTCGCGCACCTCGCTAACAGACTCGTGACCGCCAGCCCATGCACCCGGCGGCTGCGGCGTAAGCAGCGTATCCTCATGATTAGGGTGCAAGGCCTGATAGCCCTGCATAAAGCGGCGTACTTTTTCAGCCCCCGGGTGACGGTCAGGCGCTTGAGAAAGCGCCATGCCTTGCTGCTGCCACCGGGTAGAATCGGTCTGCTCAGGTTCGGCAGTGGCACCATTCACGCCTTCTGCTGAATGCTCCGAGGCATCACTGGCATCGCCATCACTTTCTTGCGCTGGCTTAGACGTCGCCAGGCAGTGGTGCAGACTTGAGTAGAGAAAATCATGCACCATGCGCCCATCACGAAAGCGCACTTCATGCTTGGTGGGATGAACATTCACGTCGACCACATCAGGGTCCAGTGTCAGGTAGAGTACAAACACAGGATGGCGGCCGTTATAGAGCACGTCCCGGTAGGCCTGGCGCACGGCATGGGCCACCAGGCGGTCACGCACCACACGCCCGTTAACAAAAAAGTACTGCTGATCGGCCTGAGAGCGTGAGTGTGTGGGCAAGCCCACCCAACCGCTTAGGCGCAGACCACCAGCTTCGCGCTCAATATAGCGTGCATGCTCAATAAAATTCTTACCCAGCAGCGAGGCGATACGCCGCTCCTGAGCCACCGCCGTATGCCCAGCAGGTAGCTGGTGGACTACCTTCTGGTTATGACGGAGCACCCAGGTGATGTCGTAACGCGACAGTGCCTGACGCCGAAAGGCCTCTTCCACGTGGGCAAACTCGGTCTTTTCAGTACGTAAGAACTTGCGCCGCGCAGGCGTATTAAAGAACAAATCACGCACCGCAACGCTGGTGCCTCGCGGGTGTGGTGCAGGCGTTACTCGCGCCTCCATCCCTCGCCCTTCGGCCACCACTCGCCAGCCGGTTCGCGGGTCTTCTTCCGCATTGGACACAAGCTCCAACCGAGAGACAGAGCTTATTGAGGCCAGCGCCTCGCCACGAAACCCCAGAGAACCGACGCCCTCCAGGTCCTCAAGGCTTCCGATTTTACTGGTGGCATGACGTGCAAGCGCCAGCGGCAAGTCCTGCTCACTAATACCGATGCCGTCATCGCGTACTTTAATTAATCGCGCACCGCCCTGTTCGATCTCAACCTCAATGCGCTGACTTCCCGCATCAATGGCATTTTCCACCAGCTCCTTGGTTACCGACGATGGACGTTCGACAACCTCCCCCGCGGCGATTTGGTTGGCCAAGCGGGGGTCGAGTACATGAATACGTGATGGCAAAGAACTCGACTCGGACACCAGACACCTCAAGAGTTGGGAATACGTAATACTTGGCCCACGCGAATAACGTCGCCATTCAAATCATTAGCTTGGCGCAGCTGGCCCACTGGCACACCGTGGCGCAGCGCAATCGAAGAGAGCGTATCGCCTGACTGAATACGGTACTCATTCCCCGTAGGCTGGCGATGATTATCGCGCTGCCAGGCAAGCAGGCTCGCCGGTGGCGGGTTACGTTCAAAATGCGCGTTTAACCCGGAAAAAATCGCATCCGCAAGCCCCTGCTGATGAACGGGATCACGCAGTCGACGCTCTTCACTGGGGTTGGAAATAAAGCCAACCTCAACCAATAGCGAAGGAATATCAGGCGATTTAAGTACCATAAAGCCGGCCTGCTCAACGCGGGATTTGTGCAACCGATTAATCCGCCCCAACTGCTCAAGTACCTGCCCGCCAATAGACAGCGAATCGTTCAGCGTGGCGGTCATGGTTAAATCAAGCAAAACGCCGCGGAGCACTTGATCCTTATCACGCAGCGAAAGGTTGCCATCCACCCCTCCAATCAGGTCAGCGCGGTTTTCGCTGTCGGCAAGCCACTGGGCTGTTTCTGACGTAGCGCCACGCTGCGAAAGCGCGTATACCGAGCTGCCCTCGGGGCGCGGACTGTTAAATGCATCGGCGTGAACCGACACAAAGAAATCGGCCTTTTGCTCACGGGCAAGCTGGGTACGTTGCCGCAAGCCTATGTAATAATCACCATCACGAATAAGCACCGCTTTATAGCCCGGCGTGGCATTGATTTTGGCAGCCAACCGACGCCCGATATCCAGCACGACGTCTTTTTCTCGCGTACCGCCAGGGCCAATAGCACCCGGATCTTCACCACCGTGACCAGCATCAACGGCAATAATAACATCGCGTTGGGGGTGCGGCTGGGCGGGCTGAACTTCGGCCGGCTCAGGGCTTTGCGTTCCAGGCGACGCTTGGCTATCCGGCAATTGAGCCTGAACATCGTTTCGCTGCGCCAGCATTTCCTGATCACGAATCATCGCTTCTATCGGATCAATCGGGTTTTCAACGGCACTCTCGCCGGGATACTCAAGGTCTACCACCAAGCGGTGACCATATTGGTCATTAGGCGGCAACACAAAGTGGCGCGGTTCCACTAAGCGATTGAGTTCCAGCACCACGCGCAAACCGCCCCCATCCCGCGGCCCGGTCCGCACAACCTCAATCGCGCTGCCATCTAGCGGCAATGTGGAGGCATCCGTTTTTAGCTGGCTCTCCTCCAAATCAATCACCAGGCGCTCGGGGTCCGACAGGGAAAAAACATTCGCCTGAGTGACGCCGGAAAGATCAAATACCAGCCGCGCGTGGTCGGGGGCGGCCCATAACCGCATGCTTTCAACATCAGCGGCCTGTACAGAAGAAACGCTCGCCATTAGCGCCATCAGCCCAGGCATGAGATACCGGGCCAGGCCGGTGAATTCGTTGCTAGTTACCATGAAGTGGCACCGTCTTCTGACTGCTTAAACGATTGTCTTGACTGCAGCCCATTAAGGACGCACTCACCGTACTCACTGAGTGCGTTCAACGTCGCCTCGCGCCCTGCACCCGCTACCGTAAGTGATAAGAAAATATCGGGAGCTGGCAGCCATCCCTCGCCGCGACTTGGCCACTCAACAATACATAGAGCGTCGTCCGCCAACACATCACGACCGCCGATAAACTCAAGCTCCTCAGGGTCAGATAAACGATAGAGATCTAAATGATAAATGCGCTGTGTGCCCAGCTCATAAGGCTCCACGAGGGTATAGGTAGGGCTTTTGACTGCCCCCAGATGCCCATAGGCCCTTAAAACTCCACGTGTTAATGTCGTTTTACCGGCGCCCAGGTCACCTTCCAGGTAAACACGCCCACGCCCCTGCAATGCACTTCCCAGCGCTTCACCAAAAGCGACCTGCGCTTCTTCATTTTCCAATTGCACCTGCATGTGGGCTGCCTTCACGGGTTGATCAATACTCGCGCATAGGATGCCAGATCACTTGCCAGCAAGCCACGTTCTCCTTGTGCCTGTGCGGCGCTGTCGGCGGCTAGCGCATGCACCATAACGCCTAACCAGGCGCTACTCTCTATCTCTGCTCGCTGGGCGACCAAGGCGCCGAGCATACCGCTGAGCACGTCACCCATTCCACCACTGGCCATACCGGGGTTTCCGTAAGGACATACGACCAAGCCACCGGGCCCGGCAATCAAGCTCCCCGAGCCTTTTAGAACAACAACGCCTCCTCGTCTACGCTGCAGCTCACGCGCAGCGGCAGGCCGGTCAGCCTGCACATCGGTGACGCTACACTCAAGCAGCCGGGCAGCTTCGCCAGGGTGCGGCGTTAATATCCAGTTATCACGGCGCTCGCTCGGCCAGTGGCTGGCGAGTAAATTAAGCCCATCGGCATCGACGACCAGCGGAGAGCCCGATGCCAGCGCGTGCTGCAACACAGCCTGCCCCCAAGCGGCCTGTCCCATCCCCGGCCCCACCACCATTACATCGGCTTTTTGCGGCAGTTCGTTTAAATCGGCGCCGCCGCGTACACCGTGCGCCATTACTTCCGGGCAACGCATCAAACTAGCGCTGATGTGCTCTGGCGCGGTAGCCAGGCTTACTTTGCCAGCGCCTAAGCGTACCGCCGCTTGGGAAGCCAGCAGCGCTGCACCACCAAACCCCGGAGCACCGCCCAAGACCAGCACATGCCCCATATCGCCTTTATGGCTGGTACGGGAGCGCGGCGCAAAGGCGTCTGTTAACCAGCCTTCGTCCAGCCGCCACGCACAAGGAGGAATATCAAAAAAGGCCTGCGCTTTAACGCCCAGGGGGCGAAAATCAATCTCCCCCGTATAGGCAGGCGCTTCGCCGGTATGTAGCCCTATCTTGTCGCCAATGAACGTGACGGTAGTATTGGCGTGAACAGCATCACCAAGGACCGCGCCCGTATCCGCGGCTAACCCAGAGGGTATATCGATCGCCAGCACGGGACATTTAGCGGCGTTGATTGCCTTAATCGCCTGTTGCGTTGCCCCTGTCACCTTGCCGGTAAGGCCAATACCGACCAGAGCATCAACAATCACCTCGCCCGAGAACACACAATCGGCGTGCCACGCTTCGCAGGCAACACCGGCAGAGGTTGCAAGCTCGGCAGCCCTGGCGACATCACCTTTCAGAGCATCCAACGGCTTTAGCGTAATACGCTGCACTTTAAGCCCTGACTGAATGGCAAGCGCTGCCAGCACATGACCATCGCCAGCGTTATTTCCCCCACCACACAACACCGTTACGCTACGCGCATGGGGCCAGCGCGCGCGAAAGCTATGCCAAGCACTGGACGCTGCTCGCTGCATTAGGGCAAACCCTTCGATACCACCGGCAATGGTACGGCGGTCCAGTTCACGTACCTGCTCCGCTTTGAATAGCGGGCGCAGCGAGGAAGTACTTAAGGTGGACACGATATCTCCTTTCGCATGTTGTGATGGCGACCAATTGCGTTAGCATAGCGCGACTAATGCTCGACCGTAGACTGATAATGCCCTGTTCCACTGCTTCTTCACTTTCAAGCCATACCATGACCACTGAACAACTGGCCCATCTTGCTGACCTCATCAAAATCTGGGGCCGCGAGCTGGGCTTTCAGCAGGTAGGTATTACCGATACGCAGCTCGATACGCATGAGCAGCATCTCAACGCATGGCTTGAGAAAGGTTATCACGGTGAGATGAGCTTTATGGACAAGCACGGCACCAAACGTACACGCCCGGCCGAGCTTGAACCGGGCACGCTGCGGATCATCAGCGTGCGTATGGATTATTTACCTCCCGAAGTTGAAACGACTCGGCTGCTGGGGCAGCCGCAAAAAGCCTATGTATCACGCTATGCATTGGGCCGTGACTACCACAAGCTAATACGTAAGCGCTTGGCTCAGCTGGGTAAAAAAATCGAACAGGAAGTAGGTCCTTTTGGCTACCGTGCCTTTGTCGATTCTGCCCCGGTAATGGAGCGCGCCCTGGCGCAAAAGGCAGGCCTTGGCTGGTTCGGTAAAAACGCCATGCTGCTCAACCCAAAAGCAGGCTCACTGTTCTTTTTGGGTGAGCTTTATACCGACCTGCCCCTCCCCGTTGACCCGCCCTACGAGCGTGAGCATTGCGGCAGCTGCGATGCTTGTCAGACCGCCTGCCCAACAGGGGCGATTGTTGACGACAAAGTGGTGGATTCGCGCAAGTGCATCTCCTATTTAACGATTGAGCTACACGGAGCGATCCCGGTTGAGTTTCGCCGCGCCATGGGCAACCGCGTATATGGCTGCGACGACTGCCAACTGGTATGTCCGTTCACACGCTTCACCCGCGTGAGTAACGAGCAAGATTTTGCCCCCCGCCACGACCTGGACCGCGCCTCCCTGCTCAGCCTGTTTGGCTGGAGCGAAGAGGCATTTTTGGACAAAACCGCCGGCAGCCCCATTCGACGTATCGGCTACGAACGCTGGCTACGCAATATTGCCATTGGCCTGGGCAACGCACCGTGGAGCGAGGCGGTTGAAGCCGCGCTGTGGGCACGGCGCGCTTACCCCAGCGCTCTGGTACGTGAACACGTTGCCTGGGCGCTTGATGAACAGCGCCTCAAGCGCGATGCACGCATTGCGACAAGCTAACGTTCAACCGAGGCTTACTCTTCTTCGTCCTGCCCGCCTGCCACGCGCAAAAAGGTATTGCGGTAGTGGGCAAGCTCAGCAATCGACTCTTTGATATCGTCCATTGCCAAGTGCACGTTGCGCTTGCTAAAGCCTGCCAGCGCGCCCGGGTTCCAGCGCTTGGCAAGCTCCTTAACGCTTGAGACATCCAGGTTACGGTAGTGGAAGAAACGCCACAGCGCTGGCATCTCACGCTCCAAAAAGCGTCGGTCCTGATGGATGCTATTACCACACATGGGCGACGAGCCTGCCACCACGTACTGGCGCAAAAATTCCAGTGTCTGCTGTTCGGCACTGGCCGTATCGTTCTGGCTGGCTTTTACGCGCGCGACCAAGCCGGACTCGCCGTGGGTCTTCTGGTTCCAGTCATCCATTTGTGCCAACAGACTATCAGGCTGCTTAACAGCAATTACCGGGCCTTCCGCCACGACGTTTAAATCCGCATCGGTAACGAGCGTTGCCACTTCGATAATGCGCTCTTTATCAGGATCAAGGCCGGTCATTTCCAGGTCGATCCAGACCAGCAGATCACTGCGCGGTTCATTACTATTGCTCATGCTTTTCTCCAGGATAGCCAACGGGTCGAGTTACCCGGCGTCAGTTAACAGGTACACTATCCTCCATTGTACCGAGCATCGGGTGGTCATGAGCAAACGTAAATTAAGCCGCCAGCAGCAGTGGCGAGTCGACAAAGTCCAGGCAGAGCGTGCTAGCCGCGCTGAAAAGCGTGATGTACGCGACGCAGAAAAGTTGGCGGCAGGCGAATACGGCGCCGAACAGCCCGGCCGGGTGATGGCGCATTTCGGGCGAACGCTGGAAGTACGTAATGCCGAGGGCACACCGGTACGCTGCCATCTACGTGCTAATCTGGACGGCATGGTGACCGGTGACCGAGTAATCTGGCGGGCAGGCCAGGAGGGCTCCGGCGTTGTTGTGGCCCGCGAAGAGCGCGACAGCGTGCTCAAGCGCCCTGACGCGCGTGGCCAGCTCAAGCCGGTCGCCGCCAATATCGACCAGATTCTCATCGTTTTTGCCGTAGAGCCTGCGCCGCACCCTAATTTGATTGACCGTTATCTGGTCGCCGCTGAAGCCACCGCTATCGCGCCTGTTCTGGTACTCAACAAAATCGACCTGCTGCCAGACGATGGCGGCGAGCTTGGCAAGCTACTAGAGCGCTACCGTGCGCTAGGCTACCCGGTGGTGCGTACCACGACGGCCAATGAAGAAGGGCTTGCCCCTTTGCGCCAGCAACTTGAAGGTCGCACCTCAGTATTTGTGGGACAAAGCGGCGTGGGTAAATCATCGCTAATTGACCTGCTGTTGCCCGATGAGTCATTGCGTATCGGCGCGCTTTCCGAAGACTCGCGTAAGGGCACGCACACCACGACTACCGCGCGGCTCTATACCATGAACCGCGATGAAGTCACCGATGGCGAGCTGATCGACTCTCCCGGCATTCGGGAATTTGGCCTGATTCATTTGACCGAACAGGACGTGACCGACGGCTTTATCGAGTTCCGCCCTTTCCTTGGCTACTGCCGTTTTCGTGATTGTCGTCATCGGGAGGAGCCAGGCTGCGCTTTACTTGAAGCGGTTGAGGAAGGCAAGATTCACCCGGAACGTTTTGCCAGCTATCGCCGGATTCTCGATAGCTTAGACGCTTGATTTTAAAGGAGCTAACCATGAGCACCGAGCACCCATCGTCAGAGTCAAATCTTCTACCGCTGATCGTTGAGCCAGAACAGTTACAGAGCCACCTGGATCAACCAGCGCTTTTGATCATTGATGTGCCGGTGAATCCGGATAACTACCGCCAGGGGCATGTGCCGGGCGCAGTATATCTGGATTTTCGCTACCTGATGCGCGGCGAAGGCCCGGTGCCCAATGACGTTCCCGATGTAGGTTTCTTATCGCAGCTGTTCAGCGCATTGGGGCTTACCCGCGACACCCACGTTGTGGCCTATGATGACGAAGGCGGAGGCTGGGCAGCGCGCCTTTTATGGACGCTGGAGCTGATTGGCCACACCCGCTACTCCTATTTAAATGGCGGTATTCATGCCTGGCGTGATGCCGGTATGCCCGAAAGCACGGAGCAAACCCGCCCCTCGCCAAGCGAATACCATGCACAAATTTTAAACCCGCAGGCGCTCATCACCTGTGATGAGATTAAAGCCAAGCTGGGTGACAAGCAGTTTGCAGTTTGGGATGCGCGCTCCAAGGGCGAATATGACGGCGAGAAAGGCAATAATAAGCATCTTGGCCACATTCCAGGTGCGGTCAATATGGATTGGCTAAACGCCATGGACCGGACCCGCGCCCTGCGTATTCGCGACTACGCCGAGCTTATAACCGAGCTTGGGGCCATGGGCCTAACGCCCGATATGGAAGTAGCCACCCACTGCCAGAGCCACCACCGCAGCAGCTTTACCTGGCTGGTGGGTAAAGCGCTAGGGTTTAATATACGCGGCTATGCGGGCTCCTGGGGCGAATGGGGCAACCGCGACGATACGCCGATCGAAAAGTAACGTAACCGGCTTGGCTGGCACGACGTTTAACCACTGCTAAAAGTAATTAATGTGACGCTACCTCAAAAAGCTTTCTCGTTACTCCAGTACCCGCTTCCCCATCATGCCATCTCGCGTCTGACCGGCACGTTTGCGCAGAGCGAGGCGCCTTGGCTGAAAAACATGCTGATCAAGGCCTTTATCAAGCGGTTTAACGTCGACATGAGCCAGGCACTTGAGCCGGACCCAACGGCATACGCCAATTTTAACGCGTTCTTTACCCGCGCTCTAAAAGCGGATGCTCGCCCACTGGGGCAAGGCATTTTAAGCCCGGCCGATGGCTCGCTTTCGCGCCATGGCCGCCTGCAGGCGGGTCAGCTGGTTCAAGCCAAGGGCCATACCTATTCGGCGCAGTCGTTACTGGGCGGGGATGCGGCGCTTGCAGAAGAGTTTATGGGCGGCAGTTTCGCGACCGTTTATCTCTCGCCACGCGACTATCACCGTGTACATATGCCCATGACCGGCACGCTACGGGAAATGATTTATGTGCCTGGGCGAATTTTCTCGGTGAATAAAGCCACCGCGAGCTACGTGCCTAACCTGTTTGCACGCAACGAACGCTTGGTATGCATTTTTGATTCAGAGCACGGCCCATTTGCCATGGTGTTGGTCGGCGCGATGGTGGTTGCCGCCATTGAAACCGTGTGGTCTGGGCAAGTTACACCGCTGGCGGGCGTGCCTCAACGCACACGTTTTGACAACACCATCACCCTTAAGCGCGGCGAGGAAATGGGGCTATTCAAACTCGGCTCTACCGTTGTGATGTGTTTTGCCAAGCCGGTTGCGTTTAGCAATCCAGCAACGCGTGAGGATTATCGGCCAGAAGCCATGGTGCAAATGGGCCAAACCCTCGGTGATTTTCCGCCAGCCCCGCCTATCGCTTAGCGTTAGCAATTAGGCGTCGAAAAGGTGAGCACGTCTTCAAGGCGTGCTTTACCCAATGCCAATTGAATTAAACGATCAATTCCCAGCGCTACGCCCGCACACTCGGGCATGCCATGCTCAAGCGCTGCCAGCAAACGCTCATCAACATCGACCACGGGTAGCCCCAGACGTCGCCGTTCAGCGTTATCGTCGCTAAAGCGAGTGCGCTGCTCCGTGGCATCGGTTAGCTCGTGATACCCATTGGCCAGCTCAATACCGCTCAGGTAAAGCTCAAAACGTGATGCAACCCACTCTCCATCCACATCCTGGTGTCGGCGGGCAAGCGCTGCCTGGCTGGCGGGATAGTCCGTGACCACGCTTAATTCGTTCTGGCCCAACGTGGGCTCAATCACCATGCTCATCAAAAGGTCGAGGCAGGTATCCCGGCCTTCGTCCACCAACGCCCCGGTAGGCATCCGGCCTCGCTCAGCGGCCAGCGCGCGTAGCTTATCAAGTGACGTTGTGAAGGGGTCAACAGCCAAGCAAGTATGGAAAAGCTCGCGATAACGATAGTGCACTACCGGCCCGGCAAAAGCAGGTAACAGCGTGGCCACCAGCGTGGCGGTCTCGTCGATCAGTTCGCCAAGCGACAACCCTGGCCGGTACCATTCAAGCATCGTGAATTCGATGTTGTGGCGCGAACCTACTTCGCCATCACGAAAACTTCGCGCCAGCTGAAAAATGGGCCCACTGCCCGCGGCCACTAAACGCTTCATATGAAATTCAGGTGAGGTTTGCAGCCATAACCGCCGCTGACCTTTATCAGTGCGCGCTTGAGTCGCAAGTGACACCAGGTGCACATCGGTACTTCCGCCCTGCCCAAGCACCGGCGTTTCAACTTCCAGCACGTCACGTTGGGAAAAAAATGCTCGCACTTTTGAAAGAAGGCGTGCTCGCTCGCGCAGCGTTTCAATTTGCGCATTTGGTCGCCAATCAACGGCCATCACCGCTCCTTGAATAAAATAAAGCCACGCAAATGCGTGGCTCTAAGGTAGTACAAATGCCGCCAAGTGCGTAATAAAGCCTACCGCTTTATCCACTTGGCTAAGCACTTAACTACTCACTTAACACTTAGCTTAAAAACGTACTTATCAAGCGCGAGAAACGTACTCGCCGGAGCGCGTATCGATTTTGAGCACTTCGCCCTGGTTGATAAACAGAGGTACACGAACAACAGCACCTGAAGAGAGCGTTGCGGGTTTAGAGCCGCCCTGCGCCGTATCGCCCTTCAGGCCTGGGTCAGTCTCGACCACTTCAAGCTCAATGAAGTTGGGCGGCGTCACCGAAATTGCCTTGTCGTTCCACAGTGTCAGCGTATAAGGCACCTGCTCTTTGAGCCATTTGACAGTATCGCCCAGCGCTTTTTTCTCTACGGCGTACTGCTCAAAAGAGCCGTCCGTTTTCATAAAGTGCCACATGTCACCGTCGGTGTAGAGGTACTCCATCTCCAGGTCCATGACATCTGCACCTTCCAGTGAATCACCCGATTTAAAGGTACGCTCGCCTACACGGCCGGTCATCAGGTTACGCAGCTTAACGCGGTTAAACGCCTGACCCTTGCCGGGCTTGACCAATTCGTTCTCAACGATCGAGCAAGGATCACCGTCGAGCATTACTTTTAAACCGCCTTTGAATTCATTGGTAGAATAGTTAGCCATGTTGCCTCTCTGTGATCTATTTCAGTTAGCTATTACAGTGAGCGATGCAAGACAGCCTACGTCGCCGCAGCGTGGATAGCATCGTCAAATAAGTGCGCGCATGATAACCCGAAGGAGGGCTTTTTTGCAGGAGAACATTATGATCGTTGCCTCGGATAATCACGAGCGATTCAACGAAGCCTCAAACCCCACGTGGCAACAGCAGCTTTCCAGCGCCATTCGTGACCCACAAGAGCTTTGCAAGCGGCTTGGACTAAAGAGCGAATGGCTCTCTGGCGCACATACCGGGCATACGCTGTTTGAAACCTGCGTGCCCGAGGCCTATTTGTCACGCATTACTTACGGCGATACGTCCGACCCGCTGCTGCGCCAAGTACTGCCCGTCAGCGACGAAGCGCTCACACCGAGTGGTTACGTGCTTGACCCTCTTGAGGAGGCTGATCATCGCCCTGCCAAAGGGTTGATTCACAAATACGCCGGCCGGGTGCTATTAATCGCAAGCCCAAACTGCGCAATTAACTGCCGCTACTGTTTTCGTCGCCACTTTCCCTACAGCGATAATTCACCTTCCCGCGCCCAGTGGCAAGATGCTCTGGATTATCTACGTAGCAGCCCCACCATTCATGAAGCCATTCTTTCCGGCGGCGACCCGCTGGCCGCCAACGACCGTCAGCTAGCCTGGCTAGTCGGCGAGCTGGAAAAAATCCCTCATCTTAAGCGGCTGCGCATTCACACACGCTTACCCGTTGTGATTCCTGATCGTATCGATAAGGCGCTACTTGCCTGGCTGGGCAATACCCGGCTGCAAAAAGTCGTGGTACTGCATATCAATCATGCCAACGAGATAGATCAAGCTGTCGTTGAGGCCTGCACCCGATTAAAAGAAGCCGGTGCCACACTGCTTAATCAAAGCGTACTGCTGCGCGGCGTTAACGACGAGGTAGGCACACTCACCGTCCTTTCAGAGCGGCTTTTTGAGGCAGGCATCCTGCCCTACTACCTGCATGTATTAGACCCGGTGCAGGGCGCCGCTCATTTTGATGTACCGGATGATGAAGCACGTGTACTCATCACCCAACTACGTGAGCACCTCCCCGGCTTTCTGATGCCCCGACTAGTGCGCGAAGTACCTGGGGAGGCGAGTAAAACGCCACTGTGAGGGGTATCAATAGCCAAGCGAGCAGCCCGATACGGGGCTTGGCATATAAACGTTACACCATTCAGGAAATGCTTGCCGCCTCGGCGCTTTGGACAGCCCAAGAGGTTGTGCATGCCAAAACCGCTAAAGCGGTATTTTCAGTCATAAACCGGGGCTAAAGCTCAACGCCTAGCCCCTACCAGCATCGTTAACCAGATGCGCCCTCTCTCGTCTCCTCGCAGCCGCCTCGTACATAAACCTCTGTCAGCGCCACCTCAATTACCGGCGTCTGCTACGCTTAAACGAACAATTAGGTAAACATTGGGGCCATCTATTCATCACAGGAGTGATAACGCAATGTCGCGATTACAAAGACGCCGTACGGGCGCAGGGGTGCTGCTTTTAGCCGCTCTAGCGGGTGTTGTGATTTCTACTTACGCTTATATAACACCGTTGACCGGCGTAACCGGCACGCTTGGCGCATTGGTGGCTACTCTGGCCTGCGTTGTGCTCATTGCCGCGGCACTGGTGCTCTTCAAACTTAACGCCAGTGGCGGGCTCATCGCGCTTCGTACGCTTATTATTATTGGGCTGGCTGGGACATTTTTCGCCGCTATGCTTTTACACCAGTGGTGGCTGGGCGTCGCCATGGTCATAGGCCTGATCGGACTGATGGTTGATATAGCAAGCTCCCCCTCTAAACCCACTCGGACCTGAGGCGCTCTATGCCTGCTCATTATGTAAACACCCAACGCCAATGTGGGCGTTCATCCTCTCGTTTCACTGGCAACCTACTTTTAGCGCTACTGTTCACACCGTTACCGCTATTGGCGCAAGCGCTGCCTTCCGAGCAAAGCGAACCTTTAAACGAGACAAATAGCCGCCAGGCAATTCCGCTAGTCCCCGAAGGCGCCATTTGGGATAGCTTTCACGGGCAGCTTAATGCGCAAAAATATAGCCCACTGGATCAGATCAACGTAGACAACGTAGGTCATTTAGAAAAAGCGTGGGAGTTTCATACCGGCGATGTCTCCGATGGCTCTGGCGATCTTCCTCCCACGGTTTGGTCAGCAACCCCAGTATTTGCCAACGATACGCTCTATATAGGCACGCCGTTTTACCGGGTATTTGCCCTGGACCCCGCCACTGGCGAACAGCGCTGGATGTTTGACACCGAATCCTCTCTTGAAGCCTTGACCCAGCCAGCGCTTAAAAGCCGCGGGGTAGCCTACTGGGAAGCGGACGAGCCTTCTGACAATGCCTGCGATAAAATCATCTACTTCGGCACCATGGATGCTCAGCTTTTCGCACTCGATGCCGATAGCGGTGAACCCTGTGAAGACTTTGCTGATAATGGCGTTTTGAACGTTAACCAGTGGAATAATATTCCCGAAGATTGGCCGTTATCGCTCTTGCAACCCCCCACTGTCGTGGGTGACCGGCTTATCCTGGGCTGGGCGGGTAAAGACTGGGCAACCAGTGAAGCCCCTTCGGGTACCGTTTTCTCGGTCAATGCGCGCACAGGCGAGCTTGAGTGGGCCTTTGAAGCGCTATCCGAAGAGATGCGTGAACGCAGCGGTACCGCCAATGTTTGGACTCACATGGCAGCCGATGAAGAACTTGGGCTTGTATACTTACCCATCTCTTCGCCCTCGCCCAACTTTTGGGGCGGTAATCGTACCGAGGAAGTGCCGCTGGCCACGTCCACGACCGCACTGGATATTGAAACCGGAGAGGTCGTATGGTCACGCCAGTGGGTACATCACGACCTATGGGACTACGACATTAACGCCGCACCTACCCTGATGGATATTACCGTCGATGGTGAAGAGATACCGGCGTTAATGCAGGCCACCAAAATGGGTTTTCTCTTCGTGGTTAACCGTGAAACCGGCGAAGACGTGTGGCCGATTGAAGAGCGCGAGGTACCTAGCGGTGATGGCACAGTAGAGGGCGAAGTCTACTCACCCACACAGCCATTTCCCACCAAACCCGCCCCGCTGCTTGATCAGTCTGAGAAACCCAGCATCTGGGCGCTGGCCGATGCAGTGAGCTTTGGCCAGTGCTCCGCCCTTTGGGATGATCTTTGGTACGAAGGCATGTACACCCCACCTACCACCCAAGGCGAAGGAACACTTGCCTACCCGGACAGTGCCGGTGGCGTGCAGTGGGGCGGCGTGGCCTTTGACCCGGTTAATCAAACGGCCGTCGTCAATACGTCACATATTGTGCAATACGTGAAGCTATTTAATCGCGACGACTTTGAAGAAGCCGACAGAGGTTCAGGTAATGAAAGCGGATACTCTCCTCAAGAGGGCGCGCCCTACGGCATGCGCTTGGAAGTAGCGCTTAACTGGCTTGGCATGCCCTGTTGGGAGCCGCCCTTTGGCGAGTTGGTGGCGCTGGATATGACCACCGGCGATGTGAAGTGGCGCCGCCCGGTAGGCGCTTCACAGCAGTACGGTTTTTTCATGCCTGAGCGTTGGGGCTCACCAACCATTGGCGGCCCGGCTATCACGGCTGGGGGGCTTGTATTTATCGGCGCATCCATAGACGCCAAGCTTCGCGCTTACTCGCTTGAAACCGGCGAACAGCTTTGGTCTGACCAGGCGGAAGCGCCCGCAGTCGCCAATCCTGCCGTTTACGAGTACGAGGGCCGACAATATGTGGCGTTCGTAGCCGGGGGCAATACGATTGTCAAAGATCAGGTAGGCGACCAACTGGTGGTCTATGCCCTGCCGGAGTAACCGTACCTTGTAAACACCATAACCCAAAGGGGCGGCCCGTGTTTTGCAACACGGGCCGCCCCTTTCTCTATTCCTACCATCTTCGAAGAAGCCGTATCCGCTACCGCATGGTGCGTGCCTGCCTTCTATTGAGGCGAGTTCGTATCACGCTTTGTCAATGCCGATTCCATGCGGTCCAATTGAGCACGCAGTTCTCGAACATCGCTACGTAATCCCTGTATTTCTGCCTCTTCTCCTTCGCCACTGTCCAGCGCCATCTGGGCGCTCTCTTTTTGCATGACGTCCAGCACAATGCCGATCATCATATTGAGAAAGATAAAGGCGTTGAGGAATATGAACGTTAAGAAGTAGATCCAGGCATAGGGAAAGTGCTCCATCGTCGGGTACAGCACGGCAGTGGCCCAGCTTTCGAATGTTGCAACTTGGAAAAGCGTGAGCATGGCCAGCGCGATATTACCCCATAGCTGCTCATCGACGGTGTGGAACAAAAAGCTGCCGATTGCGGCATAAATGTAGAAAATAATAAACATCAAAAGCGCCACGTATCCCATACGTGGTATGGATTTGATCAGCGCCGACAGCAGCATTTGAAGCTCAGGTATCATTGATACCAGACGCAGCACGCGGAAGATGCGCAGCAAGCGCGCCAACAGCACCATTTCTGACTCATCCATGGGGATTAGACTGGCGGTAACAATCAAGAAATCAAAGATGTTCCAGCCTTTCTTGAAGAAATCCCGCAGCTTGGGCTCTGCCGCCATACGAATAAGGATCTCGACCAGAAAAAACACCGTCACCGCCGTATCCAGCACGCCGAGCCACTGCTCAAACCGGCTCACCTCATCGTAGGTGCGTGCGCCAATTACCAGCGCCGATATCACAATGATGGCAATCACAAACGTCTCAAAAAACTTATTACTGCGCAGCTTTTCAAAGCGTGCCTGCCAGGTACTAAAGGAAGTGCTCATTGCTGTAAAGTTCTCGCAAGCATAGAAAATTCAAAAAATAGTTTAAAAAATGAGAAGCATTATTCATCCTCCCCATGCGGCAACGCAAATGCTACCTGCAATAACCGCCATCCGTTTGGGGCGTGCATCAACGGCAAGCACCCAATCACTTTCTCTTGTTCATTGAATACGCGGACCGATTATACGAAAGCCGCACATCTTCAAAACAAGTGATATTCTACAGTTTCGCTTAATTTACCCTTGGCCCTAGGTGTATTCTCCTCACTTTGCGGCTTTTTTTGAGATTTTATTGCGCTGGATGAGCCCATGACACTGCTTTGGATAGCCTTATTACCGTTGCTTGGGGTACTGGTGCCACTGATCACCGCTCAACGCGACCGCTCTGTGTGTTCGCTTGCGACGAGCGTGGTACCGGCTGCCGCCCTGCTACTCACCTTACTTCAGATACCTGCCTTGCTGGATGGTGAAACGTTGCGCTTCCATGCTGAATGGATGCCTGAGCTTGGCTTGGAACTTGCCTTTCGTCTGGATGGCCTGTCCTTGCTTTTCAATCTCCTGATTCTGGGAATTGGCCTGCTCATATTGCTGTATGCCCACTTCTATTTGGGCAAAGATGAACCTGTAGGGCGTTTCTACGCTTTTCTGATGCTGTTCATGGCCTCTATGGTCGGTATCTCAATGTCTGACAACCTGATTCTTTTATGGTTGTTCTGGGAGCTTACAAGTCTCTCCTCGTTTCTATTGATCGGTTTTTGGTCTTATCGTAACGATGCGCGCAAAGGCGCACGTATGGCGCTAACCGTGACAGGTGCAGGTGGTCTTGCCCTATTAGCGGGGCTATTACTGCTCGGCGATATGGCCGGCAGCTTCAATATGAGTGATGTGCTGGCCAGTGGTGCCACCATTGTGGCGGACCCACGCTACCCCATCATGCTGGCACTAATTTTATTAGGCGCTTTCACCAAATCCGCGCAATTTCCGTTTCATTTCTGGTTGCCGCATGCCATGGCGGCGCCTACCCCGGTTTCTGCTTATCTGCACTCGGCCACCATGGTTAAGGCGGGCATCTTTTTAATGGCCCGGCTGCATCCAGCGATTGCCGGTAGCGAGCTTTGGAGCGTGGTGGTACCGCTTATCGGTTCAATCACGCTGCTATATGGCGCCTGGTTTGCTCTGTTCAAAACGGACCTAAAAGGTATTTTGGCGTTTTCTACCATCAGTCACCTGGGCCTGATTACAGTGCTATTGGGCATCGGCACGCCTATGGCCGTTTTGGCGGCGCTGTTTCATATCGTTAACCACGCCACTTTCAAAGCAGCGCTTTTCATGAGCGCAGGCATCATCGACCATGAAACCGGCACACGTGAGCTTAAGCAGCTGGGCGCGCTGCGCAAAACCATGCCCATTACTGCCCTGCTGACGACACTGGCCGCTGCGGCGATGGCAGGTGTGCCCTTCTTTAATGGGTTTCTCTCCAAGGAGATGTTCTTTACTGAAACATTAGCCACGCCCGTACTGGGCGGGTTAAGTTGGCTAATCCCTGCGCTGGCCGCTATAGGTGGCATTCTTTCCGTTGCCTACTCGGTACGTCTGGTGTATGCGGTGTTCTATGCGCCCGCGAAGGAAGCGTCGCCCAAGGCGCCTCATGAGCCACCACACCTGATGCGTTTTCCGGTCGAACTGCTGGTAGTGCTCTGCATGCTGGTAGGTTTATTCCCCACGCTGATGGTCAATAACCTGCTTGAGCTGGCGACGCAAGCGGTGCTCGGTGAACCGCTGGACTTCCACCTGGCTATTTGGCACGGCGTGAACCTGCCACTCATCATGAGTATGGTGGCGTTTGTAGTGGGTGTTGTCCTTTACTGGCGCCATGCTGATCTACGTCGTTTCGCCCAATCGTTTGCCAGCGTCGATGCAAGCCGTGTGTTTGAGCGCGCAATGATCAGCCTTGAGCAACGTGCAGAAGCCCTCGTGGCCGCCTGGGACGGTCATTCGCTGCAGCGCTTTGTGGGCTGGCTTTTGCTGTCCACGCTGATCATGGGCGTTATCGGCTTATCGCAAATTACCGAGCTTACCGGCCCCAAAGGCAATCAACCCATTGATGGCGTGCTGCTGCTAGGCGCTGGCATGTTGATTTTTGGCGGTATCGCCACCGCCGCCACTCACCGCTACCGGCTAATTTCACTACTCATGCTGTCGGTGGTGGGACTTTTTGTAGCCCTTACGTTTGCACGCTTCTCTGCACCAGACCTAGCGCTGACGCAGCTTTCGGTGGAAGTGGTAACGATGATTTTGCTGATGCTGGCGCTTTTTTTCCTGCCTCAAAAGACGCCCCCCGAATCCAGCCCCAAGCGCAATCTGCGCGACATGCTGTTAGCGGGTTCATTGGGACTTGTCATCGCCAGCATTAACTATGCGGTGATGACGCGAGATACGCTGTCGATCTCTAACTTCTTTATGACCAATAGCGTTCCTGGCGGCGGCGGCCATAATGTGGTCAACGTCATTCTGGTCGATTTCCGTGGCTTCGATACCTTGGGCGAGATTACGGTGTTGGCCTTGGCGGGCTTGGCGATTTTCAAATTGCTCAACCGTTTACGCCTGTTTATCCCGCACAGCGACGGAGAAGGCCGCGTTTGGTCCCCTGATCGTTATCCGGCCATTCTGACCTCTATTTCACTAGCTCTATTGCCGTTGGCGCTGCTGGTATCGGCGTTTATTTTCTTGCGCGGCCACAATGAGCCCGGCGGCGGCTTTATCGCTGGCTTGATCACCGCGGTTGCGCTGATTCTTCTGTATATGGCACGTGGCGTGGAGTGGACACAACAGCGTTTGGACTTCCCCTTCCAGCCTGTTGCCATTGCGGGGGTTGCGGTGGCGACGCTAACCGGCTTGGGTAGCTGGTTGTTCGGCTACCCCTTCCTGACCTCTGCCTTCAGCTACTTTAGCCTGCCGGTAGTCGGTAAGTTTGAGCTGGCCACCGCTCTGCTGTTTGATCTCGGCGTTTATCTCGCCGTCGTCGGCGCCACGCTGATGATCCTGGCCAACCTGGGCAAGGTCACCACGACTCACCGACCAGTGGTTAATGAGCCCAAGGGCGATGAGGTCACGCCGCCACCCGCCAAGGAGCAAAGCTGATGGAATTACTTTACGCAATCACCACCGGCGTACTGAGCACCTGTGGTCTCTATTTAACGCTTCGGGGGCGTACTTTTCCCGTAGTGGTAGGTCTAACGCTGCTTTCTTACGCCGTGAACCTGTTTCTATTTTCGATGGGTGGGTTAACCACTGACGGTGCGGCCATTGTTCATGGCGAAGGCGTTTATGCCGACCCGCTGCCTCAAGCGCTAGTGCTTACCGCCATCGTTATTGGCTTCGCAATGACCGCTTTCGTCGTGATTCTCGCGATGCGCGCCCGCAGTGAAGTGGGCAACGATCATGTAGACGGTAAAAAGGAAGACCGCGAATGATGCAACACCTGATTGTTTTTCCTATCGTCCTGCCGCTGATCGCCGGCATTATGCTGCTCTACCAGCGCCAGGGACTGGTTCGCTACAAACGTATCGTGAGCGTTGTGGCCACCGCTCTATTACTGGCCGTGGCGATAGGCCTGATTAGCCAAGCCATGCGTGGCGAGATTCTTTACTACGCATTGGGCAACTGGCAAGCGCCTTTCGGCATCGTACTGGTGCTCGACCGTCTATCTGCCTTGATGCTGTTGATCACAGCCCTGCTTGCAGTGGGTGCCGTGATATTTGCCTGTGCAGGGGATGATGAAAAAGGCAGCAATTTTCACGGCCTTTTTCAGTGGCAACTCCTGGGCATCAATGGCGCGTTTCTAACCGGCGACTTGTTCAATCTGTTCGTCTTTTTTGAAGTGCTGCTTCTCGCCTCTTACGCGCTGCTGCTACACGGTGGCGGCAAAGCACGCATCCAGGCGAGCGTGCATTACGTGGTACTCAACCTGGCAGGTTCTTCACTGTTTCTGATAGCGGTAGGTACGCTTTATGGTGCTACGGGAACGCTTAACATGGCGGATATGGCGCTGCGCGTAGCCGAACTGCCTGCTGAACGCCAAGGCCTGGTGACCGCTGGCGCATTAATGTTGTTGGTGGTATTTGGCTTGAAAGCCGCCATTTTGCCGCTCTATTTCTGGCTACCGCGCGCTTATTCAGCGGCGCCCGCCCCGGTGGCAGCTCTCTTTGCCATTATGACCAAGGTCGGTATCTACGCCATCCTGCGCGTTTATCTGCTGATTTTTGGCGAAAGCGCGGGCGCACTGACCGCACTGGAGCAGCCATGGGTATGGTGGCTCGGCTTGGCAACGCTCGTTGCCGCTGGGGTAGGCATTATGGCTGCCCGAGATCTAAAACTACTGGTCGCTTACTTGGTGTTGCTGTCGGTGGGCACGCTTTTGGTCGGTGTGGGCATGCGAACAGAGCAAGCGACTTCAGCGCTTCTTTACTATTTGATTCATACCACCTTGATTACGGGTGGTTTATTCCTGCTGGCTGAAATGATCGGATTACAGCGCGGCAAGGCAGGGACTCGGCTGGTGAAAAGCCGCCCCATGACCCAAGGCAAGGCGTTAGGGCTACTGTTTCTTGTAGGTGCTGTCGCCGTTGTGGGCGTTCCGCCACTTTCCGGCGCCTTGGGGAAAGCACTGGTGCTCAACGCCGCTGAAGGTGCTCAGCGATTATGGCTATGGCCTACTCTACTGCTGGTGAGCTTGGCAGCCTTGATTGCTCTGTCACGCGCAGGTTCCACGATCTTCTGGCGTAGCTATCGCGGCAGTTTAGGCGGCAATGTGTTGCCACGCCGCCAATGGTTTGCCGTCATCTGGCTGCTAAGCGCGGCCCCCTTAATGACCCTGTTTGCAGGGCCCATCAGCAGCTACACCCAAGCAACGGCCGAGCAGCTATCACAGCCACAAGTCTTGATCGACACGCTGCTACTTGATGCAGGAGATGCCCCATGATTACCCCGCGCTCTTGGCTGCCGACGCCAGTTTTATCGCTATTATTACTAGGCGTCTGGCTGCTGCTTGCACGCAGTTACGCTCCCGGGCAAATCGTACTGGGCGGCATACTGGCCATTATCATCCCACTGGTGACCTATCGGTTCTGGGACACGACTCTACGCATCAAAAAGCCCTGGGTGCTGCTGCGGTTTATCTTGAGGGTTTTAAAGGATATCGTCGTCGCCAATTTTGAGGTGGCTTATCTAGTGGCCAACCCTTGGCGCAGGCTAACGCCACATTTTATTGAATACCCTCTAATGCTGGAGGAGCGCTTCACCATTACGCTGTTGGCCAGCACCATTAGCCTGACGCCTGGCACGGTATCAGCCAACCTGCGCCTCGACGGTCAATCGCTATTAATCCATGCGCTGGATGTTGATGATGAAGAGGAGCTGATCAGGCAGATCCGCGAGCGGTATGAGCGCCCTCTCAAGGAGATTTACGAATGCTAAGCATTGCTTTGTACATTACCCTGGCGCTTGTCGTCATGGCGCTGCTAATGAACCTCTTTAGGCTTACCGTGGGGCCAGACCTCCCGGACCGCGTACTGGCGCTGGATACCATGTACGTTAACTCCATCGCACTGATTGTTCTGCTGGGGCTATGGCTTAACAGCAAAACCTATTTCGAGTCGGCGCTGCTGATTGCCATGCTGGGCTTTATCAGCACCGTGGCCGTGTGCAAATACATTCTGCGCGGAGACATTATCGAATGAACGCATTTTCTGTCTCGCACCACCCGGAGGTGTCTCCATGTCGCTCCTTGTAGAAGCACTTATCTCCTTAATGCTTATCACCGGCGGCGTGTTCGTATTTATCGGCTCACTGGGGATGGCTCACCTACGCGATTTTTATATGCGCCTGCATGGCCCGACCAAGGCCACTACGCTGGGTATTGGCTGCATGCTGATTGCCTCAATGGGTTATTTTTGGAGCGTCGATGGTCACATTGATATTCAGGAGCTGCTCATCACGCTATTTCTGTTTATTACCGCCCCTGTCAGCGCCCATTTGCTTGCCAAAACCGGCCTGCACTTGCGTTTGAGGTATGCCCAAAAAACGCAGGGCAAACCGATAGAGCTTCGCTCAGAGGAAGTCGGTGATAAACCCGTCCCCCATCCCGACAAAGGCCACGGTTAGCCGTCCGGCCATGGCCCTGTAGTGAGAAAAACAGTCTCTACACAGCCACGGCTTCCTAAATTTTCACAGCCCACAACCGATAAATAAAGTGCTTAACAATGACAGAGATAGTAGTGGTCGTTAGCGCTTTCCGGTAAGCTCCACAGCGTTTTTGACCATAATGAGGTGAATGTATGTGGAGCCTCCTACGGCTGTCTGCCATTACGCTATCGCTATGTGTGTTAGCCGGTTGCTCAGACCCCAAAATAGATACCAGCTCCATGCCAGCGGCGGTTGTCTCAATTGAGAATGTACGTGAGGCGATGCCTGCTTATAAGCGTGATGAGTTTGATAAAGCGCTCGCTATCATGGCGATGCCAAACTTTGGCAGCATGGCCTTACTTAGCCCTAAACGAATGAATGCAGCCGAGATCGCTGAATCGGCCAACGTTCGCATGCATGGTCTAACAGGCGACCAGGTAATTAAACGCGCCGACGATATTCTACGTGAGAGGCGAGCCAGAGAGCGTCAGCAGGCGCTCTCTACCCTTTCCCGGTTGACTGAAAAGCAAGCGCGGGCAGCTAAAGACCGTGAGCAACGGGAGCGCTTTAGCATTGATAACGCACGCTATTATATAAGCCAAAGCCCATACGGCACGCCAGAACCGGCGCTGGATATTGAGGTGACCAATCATACGGAGCAGGCCGTCTCGCAAGTATTTTTAAGAGGTGTTGTGACCAGCGCTGACCGGTCCGCGCCCTGGATTGATGAAACGTTTTACTATGTGATTGCGGGCGGTCTTGAGTCAGGTGAAACAGCCATGTGGCGCTTGGCACCTAATCGGTTTAGCGCGTGGGGAAACACACAAATACCCAGCGATGTATCGCTCACGGTAACCGTCGAAGGCCTTCAAGATGCCCAAGGCAACCCGTTATGGGATTCGCCTGAACTTAGCAAGAGCGAGGTAGAAAGGCTTGAGCACCTGAGCCACGAATATCAGGGCATCGCACTATCTACCACCCAGTAGTTGTCGGGTTTATAGAGCGTGTACTATTGAGTCGGTACGTTACGTACCGACTCAATAGCTGGCCGAAAAACACTTAATCCATTAGATCCGTTTGGCGATAACCAATCAGATACAGCACGGCATCAATGCCCAGTGTCGAGATCGCCTGACGCGCTTGAGCGCGCACTAACGGCTTGGCTCGAAACGCGATACCCAATCCCGCTTTAGCCAGCATTTTCAGGTCATTGGCACCATCGCCTACAGCAATGGTCTGCTCCAACGTAAAGCCTTCGCGCAGCGCAATCTGCTCCAAAAGCTCTGCCTTGCGCTCAGCATCAACAATCGGCAACGTCACTTCACCAGTGACTTTACCGTTCTCGATCACCAGCTCATTAGCATGAATCTCATCAAAGCCGAGTTTTTCCTGTAAATGGCGGGCAAAATAGGTAAAGCCCCCGGATAGAATCACAGTGCGGTAACCGAAGCGCTTTAAATTAGCCATCAAACGCTCTACGCCATCCATTAACGGCAGCTCTTCGGCAATCTTGATCAGCACCGACTCATCCAGGCCTTTCAGCTTGCTCATGCGTTCGCGAAAGCTCTCCTGAAAATCCAGCTCGCCACGCATGGCCCGTTCAGTCACCTCGGCAACCTCATCACCCACCCCGTGGTGCCGGGCCAGCTCATCAATCACTTCAGCTTTGATCAGCGTGGAATCCATATCGAAGCACACAAGGCGGCGATGGCGCCGCCAGATTGAGTCTTCCTGGATGGCGATATCCACGCCATGTTCGCCTCCAAGTGCCAACGCCTTTTCGCGCAGCGCTTCGATATTCGCCTCGTCGCCACGTAACCAGCACTCAACGCAGGCACCGCCGGAAGGCGCGCTACCATCCAGCGATTCACGCCCAGAAAGCCGATGAATCAGCTCGACCGTTAACCCAAATTTTGCCGTTAAAATGCCAACTTCAGCCAATATGCCTGCCGGCAAATGCGGCGCCAGCAGCGTCAAAATAAGCCGAGGCTGACTTGCTTCGTTGCTCCAGCGCCGATAATCGTCGGCGTTAACCGTAATCACCTGCACATCCAACCCTAGCGCATCGCCCGCCTCGCTGAGCATCGCCTCCAAGGCATTATCGCGTTCAAGCCCCACAAGGGCTTCCAGAGAGAGCATGCCAAACGTCACGCTTTGATTAATATCCAAAAGCTGGGCATTCGTGCAGGCCAACGCTTTCCCAAATCCCTCTAGCTGACCAGAACGCGCCATACCGGTTGCACGAATTAAACAACGTTTTGTCATGAGTTACTCTCCCGCCTCTAACCGATCAACTTTTTGGAAGCCGCGCGGCAACTTGCTGCCTCGTCGCCCTCTTTCGCCGCGATAATACGCTAAATCATCCGCTTTCAAGGTCAGCTTGCGCTTACCGGCGTGAACCAGCAGTGCGTCGCTTGCCGAGAGAACAGTAACGTCACGTACAAACTCCTCACGTCGGGCGGCTCTCGGGCCGGGAATATCGAGCATTTTATTGCCTTTACCTTTGGTCATTTCAGGCAACTGCTCAAGCGGGAACAGCAGTAATCGGCCTTCGCTAGACACCGACGCCACCCACAGCTCTTCACCGTCAGGCACTTCGATGGGCGCCATCACGCTACAGCCTTTGGGTACGCTGAGTACCGCTTTGCCAGCTTTATTTTTACCGGTAAGCGCGTCCAAGCGGGCCATAAATCCATAACCACCGTCGCTTGCCAATACAAAGCGCCGTTCGGGTGGGGCAAGCATTAACCCGGCCATTTGTGCCCCTGCCGAGACATTAGCACGGCCGGTCACCGGTTCACCCTGGCCCCGTGCGCTGGGCAAGTTATGGGCGGCCAGGGTGTAAGCGCGTCCCGTGTCGTCCAGCAGCACCAGCGGCTGATTAGTCTTGCCCCGAGCGGCCAGATGAAAGCTATCACCGGCTTTATAGGACAGTCCTTCCGGATCAATATCGTGCCCTTTGGCAGCGCGAATCCAGCCTTTATCAGACAGCACTACGGTGACCGGATCAGCCCCCAGCAGCTCAACTTCTGAAAGTGCCTTGGCTTCACTGCGCTCTATCAACGGTGAGCGGCGCTCGTCGCCGTGCTCTTTGCCCGCCGCACGAATCTCTTTTTCGATCAGCGTGGTTAGTTTTGCTTCACTTCCCAGCAAGCCCGTAAGGTACTTACGCTCTTTTTCCAGCTCGTCCTGCTCGCCGCGAATTTTCATCTCTTCGAGCTTGGCAAGGTGACGCAGGCGCAGTTCGAGAATCGCTTCCGCTTGGCGTTCCGAGAGACTAAAAGTGGCGATTAGCGAGGCTTTCGGGTCATCTTCCTCACGAATAATCCGGATCACTTCGTCAAGATCCAGATAGGCTGTCAGCAAGCCTTCCAAAATGTGCAGGCGGTCTTCAACCTTGCCCAATCGGTGCTCCAACCGGCGGCGCACCGTGGTCCGGCGAAAGCGTAGCCACTCGCCCAGCATATCCGTTAGGGGCATGACCCGCGGGCGGCCGTCCAGGCCGATCACGTTCATATTTACCCGCACGTTCTTTTCCAGGTCCGTGGTGGCAAACAGGTGAGCCATGAGCGACTCGACATCCACGCGGCTGGAGCGCGGTTCAATCACTAGGCGCGTGGGTTCTTCATGAGTTGATTCATCACGAAGATCGGCCACCATGGGGAGCTTTTTCGCCTGCATCTGTGCGGCAATCTGCTCAAGTACCTTGGCACCGCTGACCTGGTACGGCACGGCGGTAATCACGATATTGGCGTCTTCGCGGGTATAGCGCGCACGCAGTTTTACCGAACCTCGGCCTGTCTCATAAAGCTTACGCAAGTCGGCTTGGGGCGTGATGATTTCCGCATCCGTTGGAAAATCAGGCGCAGGTACAAACGCCATCACGTCAGTTGTGGTCGCCTCAGGGTTACGCAACAGATGGCAGGTAGCCTCGACCACTTCGCTAACATTATGGGGCGGAATGTCGGTGGCCATGCCCACGGCAATTCCGGTACCGCCATTGAGCAGCACATGAGGCAACTTGGCAGGCAGCACAAGAGGCTCCTGCATGGTGCCGTCAAAGTTGGGTGCCCAGTCGACCGTGCCCTGGCCCAGTTCGCCCAGCAGCACTTCGGCAAACTTGGAGAGCTTGGCCTCGGTGTAGCGCATGGCGGCAAACGATTTGGGGTCATCCGGACTACCCCAGTTGCCTTGGCCATCCACCAGCGGGTAGCGATAGCTGAACGGCTGGGCCATCAGCACCATGGCTTCGTAACAGGCGCTGTCGCCGTGAGGGTGGAATTTACCCAGCACGTCGCCCACGGTACGCGCTGATTTTTTGTACTTGGCATTGGCGTGTAGCGCCAATTCGCGCATGGCGTAAATAATCCGCCGCTGCACGGGCTTCATGCCGTCGCCAATGTTGGGCAGCGCACGGTCCAAGATGACGTACATCGAGTAGTCGAGGTACGCTTTTTCGGTATAGTCGCGCAAGGAGAGGCGTTCGACGTCGCCTTCCGCTACCTGAATATCCATGGTCATCGGGGGTTATACCTCAATATCTGCGAGGTTGCCGTAATCTTCCAGCCATTTCTTGCGGTCGCTGGCGCGCTTCTTGGCGAGCAGCATATCCATCATTTCCATCGTGCCATCGCCCTCTTCCAGGGTGAGTTGCACTAGGCGACGGGTTTCGACCGACATGGTGGTTTCGCGCAGCTGTAAAGGACTCATTTCGCCCAGGCCCTTAAAGCGCTGTACGTTTGGTGGGGCGGCCTTCCGCGTACCGCGCTTTTTCGCCAGTTGCTTGAGCACGGCGGCTTTTTCGCTCTCATCGAGGGCGTAGTGCACCTCTTTACCTAAATCAATGCGGTAAAGGGGCGGCATGGCGACAAATACATGGCCGGCATCCACCAGCGCCGGAAAATGGCGTACAAACAGCGCACACAGCAGCGTGGCAATGTGCAAACCGTCGGAGTCGGCATCGGCGAGAATACATATTTTGTGGTAGCGCAGCTTTTCAAGGTCGGCGCTACCTGGGTCGGCGCCAATCGCGACCGCAATGTCATGAACTTCCTGAGAGCCGTAAATATCGTGCGTCTCGACTTCCCAGGTATTCAGAATCTTGCCGCGCAGGGGCAGGATTGCTTGAGTGTCGCGGTTACGCGCCTGCTTCGCGCTGCCCCCGGCCGAGTCGCCCTCGACCAGGAACAGCTCGCTGAGTGACGGGTCCTGCCCGGAGCAGTCAGCAAGCTTGCCGGGAAGCGCCGGGCCTGATGTGACCTTTTTACGGGCGACCTTCTTGGCCTTTTTCTGGCGATGCTGAGCGGCGCTGATCACCAACTCCGCCAACTGCTCGGCTTGATCAATATGATGATTGAGCCACAACGAGAAGGCATCCTTCACCACGCCGGAGACAAAGCCTGCGATGGTGCGTGATGACAGCCGCTCTTTGGTTTGCCCGGCAAACTGGGGGTCGAGCATTTTCACCGAAAGCACGAAAGAGGCGCGCTCCCAAAGGTCCTCAGCGGTGAGTTTGATGCCGCGCGGCAGCAGGCTGCGATATTCACAAAACTCGCGTAGTGCATCCAGCAGTCCTGATCGAAAACCGTTAACGTGAGTGCCGCCTTGCGGCGTGGGAATCAGGTTAACGTAACTTTCCAACAGCGACTCACCGCCTTCCGGTAGCCATTGAATGGCCCAATCCACACCGTGCTCGTCGTCACTGAAGTGGCCGACAAACGGTTCACCGGGCAGTACGTCATAGCCATCGGTGGCTTCGGCCAAATAGTCGCGCAGACCATCAGCGTAGGCCCACTCGGTTTTGGTGCCATCTGGCTCAATCAGCGTAACGGCAAGCCCTGGGCAGAGCACCGCTTTGGCGCGCAGTAGATGTTTAAGCTTTGAAACGGCCAGTTTGGGGCTGTCGAAATAGCTCTCATCAGGCCAAAAACGCACTAAAGTTCCGGTAGCGCGTTTAGCCGCCTTGCCGATTTCATGCAGATTTTCGACTTTTTCGCCGTGCTCAAAGGCAATCGCATGGCGCGCACCGTCACGGGTCACTTCTACTTCCAGGCGCCGTGAAAGCGCGTTAACGACCGAGACGCCAACGCCGTGAAGGCCACCAGAAAACCGATAGCTTGAAGAGGAGAACTTACCGCCTGAGTGCAGTTTGGTAAGAATCAGCTCCACCCCTGAAACGCCGTGCTCGGGGTGAAGATCAATCGGCATACCTCGGCCGTCATCCTGAACCTCGATGCCCCCATCGCTGTGCAACGTGACACGAATAAAAGAGGCGTGGCCGGCCAGCGCTTCGTCGACGCTGTTATCAATCACTTCCTGGGCCAGGTGATTGGGCCGTGAGGTATCGGTGTACATACCGGGACGCTTACGTACCGGCTCGAGCCCTGACAGGACTTCGATAGAACTCGCGCCGTACTGAGAGGCATCAAACTGGGTCATGTAACGTCGGTTCCTGAAGGGTAAAGCTGGCAGCCTCCTGTAACTTGTACAGGCGGCCGACAAAGATCGCTAGAATAGCAAAAAGCTGTATATCCAGCCATATCTAATACATGGCAGGAAAACTGGGAGCACGCTTTTTCATAGACGCCCGAGGCAGTTATCCATCCTGCTCGGCAGCCCAAAACGCTTCAATCAAGCCGCGGCTAGAGGCATCCATGCGGGTAATGTCGCCCTGCCCATCAATGATGCCTTGGGTATCCGTGGCAATTTTTTTGCCAAGCTCCACCCCCCACTGATCGAACGGATTGATATCCCAGATAACGGCTTGAACAAACACCTTATGCTCATAAAGGGCAATCAAAGCCCCCAGCGTAGCGGGCGTTAGTGTATCCAGCAGCACCGTGGTCGATGGTTGATTGCCGCGATAGCGTTTGTGCTCTGGACGGGGGCCATCATCGTCCAGCGCGTCATCGCCGAGCATCAGAACGCGGGACTGGGCAAAGCAGTTGGCAAGCGCTAGCCGGTGCTGCGCTTTGAGATGGCGGCGAGTATCCGGGTCTTCTACCTCATCATAACGCTTGAGCGGAGCGATAAAGTCACACACCACCGACTGAGTGCCCTGGTGAAGCAGCTGATAAAACGCGTGCTGAGCATTGGGGCCCAGCTGCCCCCACAGTACCGGGCAGGTCGAATAATTGACCGCCTGGCCTTGGCGGGTAACCGACTTGCCGTTGGACTCCATTTCCAGCTGTTCAAGGTAGGCAGCAAAATATTCCAACCGGCCATCGTAAGGCAGGATTGAGTGGGCGCGGATATCCAGAAAATTAACGTTCCAGATACCGGCCAAGGCCAGCAGAACCGGCAGGTTATCTTCCATGGGCGCTTCACTGAAGTGGCTATCCATGGCGTGGGCACCGGTCAGCAGCTCGCGAAAATGCGTCATGCCTACGACCAGAGCAATCGGCAAACCAATCGTGCCCCATAGCGAATAGCGCCCGCCTACCCACTCCCAGAATTTAAGCTGGTGGTCGGGGGCAATGCCCCACTCGCTCATTTTCTCGGGGCTGGCCGACACACCAATAAAGTGCTGACGCACAATGAGTTCAGCGCTTACCGGTGGAGCACTGACAAAATCGCTATGCTGAGTTAAACGGCCCAACAGCCAGTCTCTGGCCGTATTGGCGTTGGAAAGAGTATCAATGGTGGTAAACGACTTGGAGGAGAGCACAAAGAGGGTCGTTTCCGGATTTAGACGCCCTAAATAATCGGCCAACTGCGAGCCATCCATGGTGGAGGCAAAATGCACCTCAACGGGATGAATATCGTCAGGCCGATAATCGGCCAGTGCATGGGTCACCATCAATGGCCCTAAATCCGAGCCGCCGACGCCTAAATTCACCACATGGCGAATGGGCTTGCCCGTGGCTCCTCGCCACTGCCCGGCGTGCAAACGACACACCAGACGCTCCATTTGCGCCAGGCTTTCCTGCACCCCGGCGACAATATCTTCCCCTTCAACGTTCAGCGTTGCCTCGGCCGGTAAACGCAGCGCTGTGTGCAAGGCTGGGCGATTCTCACTAACGTTAACCCGCTTACCACTTAATAAAGCATCAATAGCGCTGGGCACACCCGCATCGTGCGCCAGCGCTAACAGATGCTCAAGCGTATCGTCGTCCCAACGCTGCTTGGAAAGATCCAGCGTCAGACCTGCCTCATGGCGGGTAAAATGCGCCCACCGGCTGCTCTCCGAGCCAAATAGTGTTTTTAAATGAACGCCTTTGAGTTCATCGGCATGCTGTTTTAATGTCTGCCATGCGGGCAGTTTATCGGGGGTGGCGCGTGATGCTGAGGCCATTTGCCGTCTCCTGTGGCGTCGAACCATGCAGCTCGGGTCTGTTCTGGTCAAATCAGGGCGCGTAAACTACTCCCCCCTTTTGATGATTCCCGGCTTGCCAATGAGTAATGCATCTTACCGTGACGCTATCTTTTCGACACCCCTTGATCGAGTGGCGCGCTTCTCGTTCGATGAACAGGTAGTGGCTTGTTTTCCCGACATGGTCCGTCGCTCTATACCAGGCTACGGCCAAATCCTGGGCATGCTGAGCCTGATTGCCCAGCGTCACCTTCGCCATGGCGGCCACGTGTATGACCTGGGCTGCTCGCTCGGCGCCTCAGGCCTGGCGCTTGCGGGCGCACTCGCCCCTGACGCGTTTCGCTATACCGGCGTCGACTTATCACCAGCGATGGTGTCGCGTGCTCGCCAGACCTTCACCGAAGAGTGCCCTGAACATGCCATGAGCGTGGAAGAAGCTGACATTCGCACGCTGGAGTATGCGCCATCCGGCATGATCATTCTTAACTTTACGCTGCAGTTTTTGCCACCCGCTGACCGGGATGCCCTGTTAAGGCGGCTGTTTGACGCGCTCGAGCCTGGCGGTGTGCTGGTTTTATCGGAAAAAACCGTTGACGTCGATGAGCGGGATAATGCCTGGCGAGTTGAGCGCTATCATGACTTCAAACGCGCCAACGGTTACAGCGACATGGAAATCAGCCAAAAGCGCACCGCGCTTGAAAACGTGTTGGTGCCCGATACGCTGGATGCGCTGCATCAGCGCTTACAGCAGGCAGGCTTCCCACGTACGGTAACGTGGTTTCAATACTTGAACTTTGCCTCTGTCATTGCGTTTAAGGAGAGTTAAGTGGAACTCCCTGATGACCACCGCACACTTTATCAGGCGTTTTTAGACCAGGGCTTAACGACCTGGCTGGCTAAATTACCCGAGCAGCTGGCCAGAGGGCTTGACCGCCAACGCCATGGCGACCTGCCCGCTTGGGAAAAAGCCGTTGCCAAACTGCCAGCCTTACCGGCCGAGCGCCACGTTCAACTGGGCAGCGATACGCTAACGGTAGAGCTTGCGCTCAGCGATAGCCAGCAACGCCAATGCTTTAATCTACTGCGTAAGCTGGCTCCGTGGCGCAAAGGACCTTTTCAGCTGGGCGGCATTCATATCGACACCGAATGGCGCTCTGATTGGAAATGGCAGCGCGTAGCACCTCATTTAGCGCCCCTGAAATACCGCAAGGTGTTGGATGTAGGCGGCGGCAGCGGCTATCACGCCTGGCGGATGACGGGCGCCGGGGCTGCATTCGTGCTGGTGATTGACCCTTCACCACGCTTTTACTGGCAGTTCCAAGCAGTGCGCCACTTTGTGGGCGACGCAGACGGTGGGCGCACTCAGTTTCTACCGGTCGGAATCGAGGATGTACCGGAAAACCTCGGCTTTTTTGATACGGTGTTTTCAATGGGCGTGCTTTATCACCGTCCTTCGCCACTTGAACATCTTCAGCAGCTGAAAGCCGCGCTGGCGCCGGGTGGCGAGCTGGTACTGGAAACGCTGGTGGTGGAAGGCGACGAGCAAACGGTCTTTGTGCCCGGCGAGCGTTACGCCGCGATGCCTAATGTTTATTTTCTGCCCTCATCAAAAGCACTTTGCCACTGGCTTACCCGTTGCGGCTTTACCAATATTCGCGTGGTCGATGAAGCAGTCACGACACTGGAGGAGCAGCGCTCCACCGAGTGGATGACCTATCAATCCTTGGCCGACTTTTTAGACCCCAATGATTGTACCCGCACCCTTGAAGGCTACCCGGCACCACGTCGTGCGGTGATTATTGCCAATAAGCCGGAATAGGCTGTAAAAACAGTGCTTTAAGCGAGCGCTAGTCGTTAGCGTTTAGCGGCGCAAGATCACCAGCCAGCGGCCCAGGTTGAGCATGCTGGCAAGTGAAGCCGCAACATAGGTGAACGCACAAGCGGTAAGCACATGCCGAGCGCCCGGCATGTCGTAGGGTGGCACGTACTCTTTTAAAAGCGGCAGTGCGCGGTTGAAGCTGGCATCAAACTCCACCGGCAGCGTGACCAGATGCACCAGGGCGGCGGTACCAAAGCTGATCACCGCCATGCCAATGACTAACGCCAAACCGCCCGGCACGCGCGTCAACAAGAATAAAAACGGCGCGGCCATCATTAGAATCGCGCCCATTTTTTCTGCCTTTTGGGCAACACCTACCAAGCGGCTGCGTGCCAGCAGTGGCGCATAGCCCTGGTGATGCTGCAACGCATGGCCTACTTCATGGGCGGCAACGGTGACCGCCGTTAACGAGCAGCCATCATAATGGTCAGGCGAAAGGCGCACACAGCGCGTCTCTGGGTCGTAATGATCGCCGAATTCGGTACGCTCAACGGGAACGTCTTTAATCCCCAGACGCCGTAGCAAATGCTCGGCAAGCTCAGCGCCGGTGCCAGGGTAGTCATTACGTCCTCGCATATGGCGCTTTAGCACCCACTTTGCCCATACATTGGGCAGTATAAATACCGCGAGTAACAGTACGACGAATAGAACGACCATGATGACTTAACACTCACTAGGAGAAAACAGGGAAAGGGTTCGTTTTATCATGGCCGGGCTAGCAACAACAGTGTTGAGGCTAGACTTCCCCTTGGGCTTCACGACGCTCTTCTTCGCGATGCGCTTTTACATCGCGCTCGACCGCTTCCAGGCCCCGCGCTGAAATATCGCCATTGGCGTGGGCGTGCTCAGCAATCAATACACTGTCGGGGGCGAGCACCAAGTCGCACTCGGAATTGACCAGTTCATCTCGAAGCCGTTGAATGGCCTTTTCGCGCTCAGGGTCTTTATCCACGCGGCGGATATAAATCGCCTTGATGCGCCCAGGATAGGCTTTCACGATCTCGGCATACACTTCCGGGTCGTGCTGTCCGCTATCGCCAATCAGGATGCACGGTAGCTCATCAAACAGCGTCAACATTCGATCAATTAACAGGCGCTTGTGAGCTTCGGCGCGACGCGGCCAGGGGTGACGCAGCGAAATTCCCCACTCGCGTAGAAACAGGATCGGCCCCACCGGAATCCGGTTAAGCTGAAAGAACGTTTCGAGCATTTCGTAAATAGCCCATGGCCCGCGGGATACATACAAAATAGGTCGCTCGGCCTTCTCACTTTCACCCCGGTGCAGCGCCTGATAAAGCGAGGCAACGCCAGGAAACGCCGTACGCCGATGCGGTTTACGCACAAACAGGCGATAGAGCATCTTTAGCTTTTCGGCAACGCCGGTAAACATGACGGTGTCATCAATATCACTAATAATCAGCAGGTCTGTTTCCGGTGGCGGTACGTATACCTCAACATTAGTACGTACAGGCGACTGGTTTACCGCATGCACCCTAATATCCGCTCGATGCCAGGACACATCGATAGGCAGCGAATGGGTAATCGGAAGGTGAGCATCGAAATAGCCGTCGCGGTCGGTTGTCAGGGACAGTTCGTTTTCACCAATACGAATATCGACCTGGGCACCGGCCAAGCCCCGTCGAAAAATGCGGCGCGCTACATCAGCTGTGTCACGCAGCATCCCCCGGCGTGGGATTGCGCGGCCAAGAGCGGCTTGGCGGAATACCCGCCCCATCAAAAACACTTCACTGGACGAGCCGTAACCACGGTAAGGATGAACGACCATTCCCCCGCGGCCACGATCTCGCTTCATCGGTTTTGCAACCGTGTGGACAAGCCTTTTAACAAAGCTTGCCCACGGGCTCAACCATGACATTAGGCGTGTTGACCTGAGTGGCGCCCTTCTTGCAGCTCTTCAAGGAGCTTGGCATTGAACGCATCCAAGTCTTTTGGGGTACGGCTAGTGACCAAACCATTATCCACCACGACGGCCTCATCGACCCATTCTGCGCCCGCATTGCGTAAATCCTGAGCGACGGTGGGCACCGACGTCATACGACGGCCTTCTACCAAGCCAGCGTTAATTAAAATCCATGGCGCATGACAAATAGCGGCTACCGGCTTACCTGCGTGAAAAAATGCTTTTACAAAACTTAGCACGTCTTCTTTGACCCGCAGCGCGTCGGGATTGAACAGGCCGCCTGGCAGTACCAGGGCGTGATAATCAGATTCATTGACATCTGCTAGCGCTTTATCAGCCGAATATGTATCACCCCAATTAGCTTCTGCCCAGGCACGGATATCGTTGCCTTCAGGTGTCACGATATCAACATCAACACCGGCATTTTTGAGTGCGTCACGTGGTGAGCTCAGCTCAGATTCCTCAAAGCCATCGGCCGCCACAATAGCGACGCGTTTACCCTTTAGTGTTTGGTTCATCATGCTCTCCTTTTCGTGATGAGGCGTGCGTGAAAACGCTTTATCAGTGTGGCGTATCTTGGGAGAGCGTCAAGCGAGCCGACCGCTAGATTAGAGATGTTTGATTTAAGTAGATATAAAAAAGCCCGCTTAATCAAAGCGGGCCAACCTGTTGATAAAGACTATTGGTCAAGACTATTGATGAAAAATGATTTAGCGTTTGAGCAATTGACTAATATCGTTGGCTTCCCAGTGCGGAAAGTGCTTGCGTACCAGCGCATTAAGGTCTTTCTCAAACGCTGACCAGTCCGTGGTGGGGGCTTCAGCAACACCGGCTGAACCCGCTTCACGAATCATTCCCGCTCCCACCGTTACGTTGGTCAGCCGATCGACAACAATAAAGCTTCCCGTTTTAGGGCTCACCCGATAATTATCGATGGGTACGGTGGCGGTAAGCTCGATATCACAGCGGGCAATCGCATTGAGGTTTAACGCCTGCGCTGTGTGCTTCTCAAGCGTATTAACATCAATTTGATAGTCAATAGCGCTGACCTGCCCGGAAAGATCGCGGGTAGCGAGTTTAAAGTCGTAAAGCTTACCCAGGGTTAGTGGGTCTTCATGCATCCAGACCACATCTGCAGTAAACCGGTTGGAAAGCGGCACATCCGCATCGGCACTGACGAGCCAGTCGCCACGAGAAATATCGATCTCGTCTTCAAGCGTCACGGTAATCGCTTGGCCTGGATAGGCTTCGCTTAAATCACCCTCAAAAGTGACAACTCTCGCCACGGTAGAGGTTTTACCCGAAGGCAGCGCTTTTATCGCTTGGCCGGGGCGTAAGATCCCGGCGGCCAGCGTCCCGCAGTAACCACGAAAATCCAGGTTCGGCCGATTGACATACTGTACAGGTAAACGCAGATCCGTCAGGTTGTCGTCTTGGCTGATTTCGGTATTTTCGAGTAGTTCGATCAGCGTCTCGCCGCGATACCATGGCGTGTGCTCGCTACGGTTAACGACGTTATCGCCGTTGAGCGCCGACATGGGCACAAACTGGATATCGTCCACCTGCAAATTCGTTGCAAACGCACGGTACTCTGCCTTGATTTCCTCAAAGCGCTGCTCGGAAAAGCCCACTAAATCCATTTTGTTGACAGCAATGACCAAGTGCTGAATACCCAATAAGTCAGCAATAAAACTATGCCGACGCGTTTGGGTTTGCACGCCATAGCGAGCGTCGATAAGGATAATCGCAAGGCTTGCCGTAGAAGCGCCGGTGGCCATATTACGTGTGTACTGCTCATGACCTGGCGTATCGGCAATGATAAATTTGCGCTTATCCGTCGAGAAGAACCGATAGGCGACATCAATAGTAATGCCCTGCTCACGCTCGGACTGCAGACCGTCTACCAATAGCGCCAAGTCAACCGTATCACCCGTAGTGCCACTGATTTTGGACGCTTGAGTAATCGCTGCTAGCTGATCCTCAAAGATCATCTTGGAATCGTGCAACAAGCGGCCGATCAGTGTCGATTTACCGTCGTCGACACTGCCGCAGGTAATAAAACGCAGCAGGTCTTTGTTTTCATGCTCGTGCAGGTACTGCTCGATGTTGTCAGCGATTAAGTTAGATTGATGAGACATTAGAAGTACCCCTCGCGCTTTTTCTTCTCCATCGAACCCACCTGGTCGCGATCGATGGCGCGGCCACTGCGCTCACTGGTGCGGGTCAGCAGCATTTCCTGAATAATTTCCGGCAGCGTTGCCGCTTCGGACTCCACTGCGCCGGTTAGCGGGTAGCAGCCAAGCGTTCTGAAACGCACCGACTTCTCTTCAGGCACTTCACCTGGCGCTAGCGGCAAACGATCGTCGTCTACCATCACCTGCATGCCGTCGCGCTCAACCACTGGGCGCTTGGCTGCGAAGTACAGTGGCACAATCGGGATAGACTCCAGATAGATGTACTGCCAGATATCCAGCTCCGTCCAGTTGGAAAGCGGGAACACGCGAATCGACTCACCCTTGTTGACCCTGGCGTTATACATGTTCCAGAGCTCAGGACGCTGGTTTTTGGGATCCCAACGGTGGTATTTGTCACGGAAGGAGTAGACCCGCTCCTTGGCCCGAGAGGCCTCTTCATCGCGCCGGGCACCGCCAAACGCAGCATCAAAACCATGCTTGTCCAGCGCCTGCTTGAGCGCTTGGGTCTTCATGATATCGGTATATTTGGCGCTGCCATGCTCGAACGGGTTGATATTCGCCTCCCGCCCCTCTTCGTTGGTATGCACGATCAGTTTCATACCCGCCTCGGAAGCCATGCGATCACGAAACTCGATCATTTCCCGGAATTTCCAAGTGGTATCCACGTGCATCAGTGGAAACGGCGGGGTACCGGGATAAAATGCCTTCCGCGCCAGGTGCAGCATCACCGAAGAGTCTTTGCCGATCGAATACATCATGACCGGGTTACTGAACTCAGCCGCCACTTCACGAATGATATGGATGGACTCGGCTTCAAGCTGTTTTAAATGAGTGAGACGCGCGGCGCTAAGTGCGCTGGGCACCTCACGCCGGGGCGTCGAAGAGAGCGGGGAGAACTGAGTCATGGTCTGCTACCTCACAAAACAAGCCAATTTTTATAAGCTTGCAGTACACGCTGAATTAAAACGTTATACGTTCGATTGTGGATAGAGTAACGCCGAGTCAATAATAACCCAAAAGAATTAATAACTATCCTTTTATTCTTTTATCGCCTAACGAACATAAAAAACATGATATCGCTATACGTCAACGCGCTCGACCCAGGTATCCCACTGCTCACCGCTAAGGTTTATCACTC
The DNA here is from genome assembly GCF_013183775.1 of Halomonas hibernica. Taxonomy (NCBI): domain Bacteria; kingdom Pseudomonadati; phylum Pseudomonadota; class Gammaproteobacteria; order Oceanospirillales; family Halomonadaceae; genus Halomonas; species Halomonas hibernica. The sequence goes on along the minus strand of NZ_VIFN01000001.1, from coordinate 329,672 downwards.
GGTAACCAGGCCGTGAGGCTTCATCAATCGTAAATTCATCAGCGCCCGGCATAAACTGATCAGACATGGCTGGGCAGCCGTAAACACTCACTGAACCTGCCGCTGTTTCAATGTGCTGCGCATACGCTTGGTGAGCGTGACCAAACAGCACGACTTTCACCTGAGGATAAGCGCTTAAAACCTGCCAAAACGCTTCACGATCTTGTAGGCCGATAGCATCCATCCAGTCAGCGCCAACATCCACCGGTGGGTGGTGCATGGCAATCAGCGTGGGGCGGTCATCCTCTTCCAAACGTGTCGTTAATGCCATCAACTGTTCGCTGCCCAGCTCGCCGAAGGGTTGGCCCGGCACTTGGGTATTGAGCAGCAGCAGACGCCACTGCTGCAAATCTACCTCGTCAAGCAGCGGATGCTCGGCGCACATGAATGCTACTTGGTCGTGATTGCCCGGGAGCCAAAACCACGGGCAAGGAAGGTCAGCCAACGCCTCCTTGGCCAGTGTATAGGAAGCAGCCGTTTCATCCTGACTGATGTCTCCCGTCACAACGATAACGTCCGGACGTTCAGCCGCTGCTGCCGCGAGAACACGTTGAAAATGCAGCCAAGGAACCCCCGCACGCGAACGTGTAGTAACATCAGCATGCAAGTGAGCATCGGTAATCTGTACAAGGCGCATTAGCGCATCTCCGGTAAATCGCAGGTATGACCATGGGCTAGTCCATGCGCTAACCATTCGCCTAAAAAGCGGTTTAGCTGGAGCTTTTCATCAGGCTGATGCATCTGCGCATTAGGATATCGATAGCGGCCACTAAAGTGGCGCTGACGCTGAAAATCCGTCACCTCCGCCATACGCACGTCATGGTAAAGGTGCACGCGCATACGCGGGCCGTCCATAACTGAATCCAACGGACCGCTTTGAGTGACCGCCACCATGGTGGTGTAAGGGGCATGTTCCAATACGGTAAGCTGCAAATCGCCAAAGTACTGCTCATCACTGCTTAAGGCGATCTCTCGGCGCTGGCCACTCTCCATATCGCCCACCAGGCGTAATAACCGCAGGTAGTTGGCGCTGCACTCCCCCTGGAGCGACTTTAAATCGGTGACATAGGCTGTTCTTGCCATGAACACTCCTCGTGGTTTTCACTTTACGTGAGCGCTCGTTGGGATGCCGCGCGCAACGAAGCACGCTGACCAGCTAGCCAGTGCAATCCAATCAAACACATGGCGTTGTCGAGTCTTCCCTGTATCAAGAGTTCCCACGCGGTCGGAAAAGACACCACGTGAACACGAATATCTTCATGCTCCTCATCAAGGCCATGAATACCGCCCATACCTTGAGCATCAACCAGCCCACAAAAAAGCGTTACGCGTTCGTTGCACGCGCCAGGGCTTGGGTAGTACGTATGCATTAGCGTTAACGGGCCTACCACGCAGCCCGACTCTTCCAGCGCTTCGCGCCGGGCAACCTCTTCGAGTGATTCATCTTGTTCAACCAACCCTGCAACCAGCTCTAGCTTCCAGGGCGAAACGGGATCATCGAAAGCGCCAGCACGAAACTGCTCCACCAGCACAAGCGCATCCCGTGCAGGGTCGTAAAGCAATACGCCTACCGCATCGCGACGGTGGTGCACTTCGCGATGCATGGGCTTGCTCCAACCACCTTCAAAAAGCCGGTGGCGTAGTTCCATGGCTTCCAAGCGAAAAAAGCCCTGATGAAGCGTTTTACGCTCAATCAGCTCTATATCGTCACGGCCAAAAGGCGGTGTTTCTAATGATGAAGTTTTAGCATTGAATGCCATGCGGCACTCCCAGTAATCACAATTACCCCATTATCAATGCTTGCTACCGGGAATGCCAACCTGGCCTAGTCGGGGTTACAGACGGTTTAGCATGGCTTGGGCATCGCGGCGTAACGCTTCATCGGAGAGTTCACGCTGCGCTCGTGGAGTACCGTTCACCGCGCGCTCAGCGTGCTCGCGGGCAGCGGCGGTGTCCCCTTCATCAAGCAGGAACGCGGCGTAATAGTAGTTGACGTCGATACCTTCAGGGCGAATCTCAACGGCACGCTGAAACATTTGCTGAGCTTTTTCACTGCTTCCAAAGCTAATTGGGCGCCCAGGTACGTTGTCGTAAAGTGCGCCCAGTGTGACGTAGGCAGAACCGTTTCCTCCTTGCGGATCAAGCGCAATGGCCTGTTCAAGCGCATCACGCGCATCACCAGCGATACCCAACGCGCCGAAACCACCACGTTCACGCGCATACGAAGCCAGAATAATGCCCTGCCAAATCAGAAGCTCCGGCTGATCCGGGTTTTCGCTGGCCAACGTCGTGACTTCATTAGACAAAACGTCCAACGTGCCTTCACGCTGGTTAGCTGGCAAGTCGCTCACCGTATGTTCCCAACGGTTCTTCAAGGAGAACAGTTCGTTTTCATAGGCCAAAGCCGTTAAGGGTAACAGCATTAGCGTGCTGCCAAGCGCTGCGGTCATTATCAAACGAGAAAACGGTCGTGTGCGCATTATTATCTCCTGAGTTGTTTTTATATCGACATATAGACGCTGCGTTGTTAAGCGCTAATCAGCCTATCCTCACAATGTAACGAACGTTTGATTGATTCGCTAGCCGCGAGTGATGTCGCTGTGCTTTTGTTTACTTTCTCTTTACCCTACAGTCGTCTTTAACCAGCGCTATCTTTAACCAGATGAGAGTCCCTTAATGAAAGGTCGTAACATGACCCGCTGGCGCGATCCGGCAAAAGATCCGCGTCAGGCACCCAAAAGCAATTTGATTACCGCCGAGGGCGCCGCGCGTTTACGCGGAATTTTGGATCACTTATCCAGAGTCAAACGCCCCGCACTCTCAACAAAAGTAGGTGAAGCCGCTGCGCTTGGCGACCGTAGTGAAAACGCTGATTACACTTACAACAAGAAAGAGCTGAACCGTGTGATTGCGCGGATTCGCTATTTGACCCTACGTCTGGATGAACTGCAGGTGGTTGACCGACTACCCGCAGACACCAACAAGATATTTTTTGGGGCATTTGTCGAGCTAGAGGATGAAGACGGCGAAGCGCTTAGCATACGGATTGTAGGACACGACGAAATCGATACCCAAAAGCGCTGGATCAGTATTGATGCGCCCATGGCCAAGGCACTTCTCGGCAAAGGGGTCGATGACGATGTAGAAGTGCTTACTCCAAATGGGAAGGTGTTCTACACCGTTACTGCGATCCGCTATGCCTCGCTTTAGTGCATGGGGCTTCCTAATCTTTTAAGGCATAGTCGATAGTCGTCACCACTCGGACACGCTTGATATGCGGGGTATAGCTGTCCAAATCATCAATCGAGAAATAGCCTTGGGTTGCCTGGCGGATCTGCCCTACCTGACTCCCGGAGTCTTCAGCAAACTGCTGGGCGGCATTACGCGCGTCAGCCGTCGCCTCGGCAATCATCTCAGGCTTGATCGCCTCCAAGCCGGTAAATAGAAACTCGGTTTGGTACTCGTAACTTGGCGAGAGCAAAACCCCTTGACGTACCAGCGACGAGGTCCCTGGCATTGCCTGCATCACGCCCTCAACATCCGGCGAACGCAGCAGCAACGTGGCCTCAGCGCGGTAACGCTCATCAGGACGCTGTCCACCATAGAGATTACTAAACTGGTCGGTAATTCTGGGGGGTGTTGTGCTGATATGCCCGAGTTCAAATCCCTGAGACTCCAAAAAGCGACGAACCGCCTGGTCATTATTGGAAAGCTGCTGCTCCAGGTCGCTTAAGCTATTAGCGCTCACGCTGTAGTTAAATGGCCATAGCACCAAATCGGCCGCCACCTCACGCTCGGCCAAACCACGCACGGTGACATTGCGCGAAGACTGCTGCCACACGTCGGCCGCCTGTTTGATGTAGCTACCACCTCCGACCAACCCCAGCGCCAGCAGCCCACCTAGCACAACCGCACTACCCAATATCACGATGCTTCTACTGCTTTTAACCATCGTCTCTACCCCGCACAACGTTCATTAAACTGCCCAATGCCTATCAGCATCATAGCCGTGAAATGGGAGTGCGTCGGTAGTTGAATATGGTTAGTGTGAGGAAATAGTGTCAGCTACGCTGGCTACGGTAGACTCGAAACCGCCGATTATCAGCAAGCGTTTCAAAGCTGCCAAAAGCCTCGGTGAGAAGGTCCGGATAAGGCAAGAACACATTGGCGACCATGATGAGACGCCCACGGTTAGCAAGATGCTTAGGCGCTTGGCGAATCAAGCGTTGGCTGGGCCCGTAGCTTACGTCTCGCTCTTGATGAAACGGCGGGTTACTAATAATAAAATCGTAGGTTTCACTTTCCAACGCGCTATACACATCGCTTTGCAAAGCGTGCCCATTAACCTGATTAGCCTCTAGCGTGCGATGCGTTGCCTCTACAGCAAAAGCGCTGACATCCACGGCGGTTACCGCATGGCCCCGTTTGGCAAGCCAGGCGCTAATAATGCCATCGCCACAGCCCATATCGAGAATACGTTGAGGCGCTTTAGGCAGCTCTTTTTCCAGGCTGTCCAATAGTAGCAGCGTGCCTTCATCTACCTTGCCATGGCCAAAAACGCCGGGATGGCTAACCAGCGTTAAGCCCAAAGCATCAAAGCGCTGCCAAGCGTCTTCCAAGGTGTTCTCAAGCGCGATGGTGCGTGTGGCAAAGAGTGAACAGCGCCGCGCGTTATCGCGCTTGTCACAAATCATCCCCCGCTCTGCGAGTACGTTAGGCACGCGTTTCACGCCGCCACTGTGCTCACCGACAATCTCAATGACCGTGCCCGTGGGTAGCACGCTGCATAGCCACTCAAGCCACCAAATGCCTAGCTGATGCGCTTTAGGCCAGAACAACACTATCTCGCCTTTGTTAACGGCATTTTCAGGCAGCGCGAAGGGGCTAAACGCTCTCTTATCGGCAGCTTGCCACTCGCTTAGAACCCCAAGATCCCCACTGATAGCGCCTGCGGATTGCGCGATTAACCAGGCATCAACCGGTGGCGCTACGACCATAAGTGCCGTGTAGTCATCCTGTTGACGTTCCAGCAGTTGGCAGGCAGGTGATTGGGCACTCATTGGGAAGTCTCCGGTTTAATCAACGTGTAGAGTAAATAACGACCCAGTCGCCAGTGCGGGTCTTGTTGGCAGTACTTTTTTTCAAGCGCCAGCAGCGTTTCACGCTCTTTATCGCTGGCGGGTGGCAGGCGTAGGTAATCCTGAAACACACGGATACCTGCAACGCTTGCCACTTCCAGGCTGTTTTCAGCCCCCCATGCCACTATCTCAGCGTGGGTAACCGGCGAAATAGGCGTTAAGCGCTGCCGCTTGCCCTTGCCTTCCAAACGATCACTTAGCGCCTTTTCCAAATTGCCTTTCACCGCATTGGAAAAGCGCAGCGCATCGCGGTTAAACACCATCAGGCTCAACTGCCCGCCGGGCGCGAGCAGGCTGGCCAGGATTGCCATCGCTGAGCGCGGGTCGCCCAACCACTCAAGCACCGCATGGCAGGTAATCAATGGCCAAGGGCCCGGCGCTTGCTGGCCTAAATTCTGAAGCGGAGCATGCACGTAGGCCATCGCCTCGCTAGGCAGCCGCTTAGCTTCACGGTGCCAATGTTTGGCATACGTAAGCATATCCAGCGAGGGCTCGGCCATAGTGACCGGGTGCTGGCGTTCGGCAAACCACGCCGCCTGCTGGCCTAACCCGCCGCCGACATCCAGTACGGGTTGCTGAGTTAGTTCAAGCATTTGCGGCAGCAAGTAATCCAGCATCGCCAAGCGCAGCTCGCCGCGGGGCGCCTGATAAAGCGAGCGTGAAAACTTGTCGACCAGACCGTCGAAGTAGCGGTCTCCAGCGTCGTTTAATTCATAGGTTGGATGCATGCATAAGGCCAAGCGGCATAGTAAAGCCGCGTAGTTTACCCTGCCTAAGAGCGGAACGCTTGCAGCGGTAATTGATGCTGCCAGGCATCGTGCCGTTCAAATGCCGCAGCTAGCTGTAAGAGCTGTTTATCTTCACCAAACCGCCCGACTATTTGCACGCCTACCGGTAGGCCATTGGCGGCCATATGCAAAGGCACTGACATGGCGGGCTGGCCGGTCAGATTGGCTAATTGGGTGAACGGCGTGCGGCCAAGGGCATCCACCGCCAGCCTCTTTAACAAGCCTGCCTTTAGCGCCAGCGATGATGCCCCAGGAATGGCCAGCACAGACATTAAGCGTTCACGTGCCGCGGATGGATAGAGCTCGCCAATTTCAGGGGCGGTATCTGCGGTGACCGGCATCACCAGCGCATCAAAGCGTTGATGAAAACGGCTCATCTGTTCAGCGGCCACGTGCCAATGGCGTTTCGCCAGCTCGTAATCCTGTGCTAATAGTTTACTTCCCAACCGGCCGATAGCACGTGTAGAGGGTTCAATCGCCAAGCGGTGCATGGGTACACCGGTTTGCTGGCTAATCCAGCGAAGGTCCGCTGCCAAGTGGCCAAGGTAAAGTGTTAAGTAGCTATCTGCCAGGGCTTCACCATCCACCGGCGGATCGCACCACTCCACCTCATGGCCCATTTCCGTTAGCGCAGCGGCGGCTTTATTAACCGCTGTCTTTACTTCCAAGTTTAACTGCGTGCCCAAGCCGCGGCTTAAAGGCTCGCCCAGCGATACCGCAATACGTAATCGCTTAGGCGAGGACGCTAATGCCGTTACGAAGCCGGTTTCAGCGCGCACCGGGTACGGGCCGGAAGGTGCCATACCGTTCACCTTCTCCAACAGCGCCGCACTATCTCGTACACTGCGCGTCAACGCATGCTCAATGACCGCCCCCTGCCACACTTCCCCATGGCTTGGGTCAAGCGGCATCCGCCCACGCGTAGGTTTAAAGCCAAAAAGCCCACAGTAGCTGGCAGGAATACGGATGGAGCCACCACCGTCCCCGGCCAACGCCAACGGCACAATTCCGCTAGCGACTGCCACGGCTGCACCGCCGCTGGAGCCACCGGGTGAATACCCCTTCCGCCACGGATTAACAGGGTGCGGAAAGGCTTTAGGCTCGGTAATTCCCATCAATCCCAATTCAGGCGTGGCTGTTTGCCCAATAACGATCAAGCCCGCCGCTTTTGAGCGCTGGATAATCGGCGAATCCTCTTTAGAGCGCCACTGAGTTAACGCAGTACATCCGGAGGCCAAGGGTTCACCGGCCAACCCCATCAACAGATCTTTACTTAAGGTGGGCACTCCACCAAAGAGCGCGTCATCGGCGATCTCCTCACTCTCACGCCGGGCTTTCTCGAATCGCGTTCTAACGACCGCTTTCAGGGCAGGATTTAACGCTTCAATCGCCTTAAAGGCAGCCTCCAGAACGTCTGCGCGACTCACCTCCCGGCGGCGGATCAGTTCGGCAAGGCCGGTGGCATCATATTGTTGGTACTCGTGAGACTGCATTACGTTCGCCTATTATGCTTTTCTCTACAGCCTAGCAGAGGGCGTCCACTTAATTTTTCTTAACTATATGTTTTCGCTCCCCCCCTCCACTGAGCCTTAAGGCGTATTGCCTTTAACTCCAAAACTCACTATGTTGGAGTCAATTGGGAACGTTCCCATTTTACTGTTTAATGGATAGCCAACATGCCCCCTGCCTCTGTGCGCGCCACACTTATTGAAGTCGCTAAACTGGCGGGCACGTCTAAAACCAGCGTATCGCGCTTTTTCGGCCCGGAGCGCGAACGGCTAACCCCCAGCCTTCAAACCCGCATTGCCAACGCCGCCGCGACGCTGGGCTACCAGCCCAATTTAATGGCACGCGGTCTCAAGGGAGGCGGCTCGCGCCTACTGGGCGTACTGGTGGCCGATATCCGCAATCCGTTTTCAGTGGCAGTTGTCCACGGCGTAGAGCAAGCGGCTCGGGCTAACGGTTATTCATTAATCGTTTGCAATACCGATAACGACCCAGAACGAGAACAGCAGCACCTGCGCCTGTTGACGTCGTATCAGGTAGAGGGCTTGATGATTAATGCTACCGGGCAGCCTGAAGCGCAGTTACAGGCACTCATGCATAGCGGTGTCCCCCTCGTGCTACTTGACCGCGAAGTTCACCAACTTGACGTTGATGTGATCGGGCTTGATAACGCGCTAGCGATTGATATGGCACTGAATCATCTCGTGCAACAAGGGTATCGCTCCCTTCTCTATGTCAGTGAGTCGCCTGCACATGCCAGTACCCGCCAGGAACGGCTACAGCGCTTTAACCAGCAAGCAGAGAGCTTAGGGATCAAAAGTCAGACGCTGATACTGGACAAGGCAGCACCTCACATTGAAACGTTAGCCAACTTTAACCAGCACACTGCCTCATCACCAGGCGCTGTTTTATGCGCTAACGGTAACGTCACGCTCGCTATGACACGCAGTTTTCAACAGCTGGGCATCCCCTTGGGCCCTACCGGTTTAATGGGAATTGACGAACTGGATTGGTGTGAGCTGATAACGCCAGGCATCACCACCCTGGCCCAGCCTACCGATGATATCGGCCATGCTGCCGTCAGTTGCCTGCTCAACCAGCTTAACGGCTCAGCGCAGGCATCACCCGTACGCTACCGCCATGCGCCGCGTTTACAGATCCGCGGCAGTACAACGCTTTAGCCAAATCCTTAACACCCTTAAAAAGAGAATATCCTGATGGCAAATACAACATTCTCCTCCCCACGGATACTGACCTTTGGCGAAGCCATGGCCATGCTGGTGGCGAATACACCGGGTGATCTAGCAGAAGTCGAAAGCTTTCATCGCCGTTTAGCAGGCGCCGACAATAACGTCGCCATTGGCCTTTCGCGCCTGGGTTTTCACGTTGGCTGGTTAAGCCGGGTAGGCACCGATAGCCAAGGTCGATTTATTCAGAAGGCCTTAAAAGCCGAAGGTATCGATGATCGGTATATTCATCTTGATGAACACCACCCCACCGGGCTGATGTTCAAAGAGCGCGCAGAAAACGGTGCCGACCCACGGGTTGAGTACTTTAGGCGCGGCAGTGCCGCCAGCCACTTAAGCATTGAAGATGCCGCTTCCATCGATTTTCAGTCGCTCACTCATCTGCATGCTACCGGCATTACCCCCGCGCTTTCTAAAAGCGCCCTGGAATTAACCCGCCACTTGATGCAGCAGGCACGCCAAAGCGGCGCCAGCATTTCCTTCGACCCCAATTTACGCCCATCACTTTGGCCCAGCGAAGCTGTCATGCGTGATACCTTAAATGAGCTGGCTAGTCTTGCTGACTGGGTGCTACCGGGACTTTCCGAAGGGCGGCTTTTGACCGGCTGCGAATCGCCCGAAGCGATTGCCGACTTCTACCTTGAGCGCGGTGCCAAGGCCGTTATCATCAAGCTGGGGCCAGAGGGCAGCTATTATCGCGGCACGCTGGGAGGCTCTTTGGAAAGCATCAACGTGCCCGGCCAGCCGGTCGCCAACGTTGTTGATACCGTGGGGGCTGGCGATGGCTTCGCGGTCGGCGCGATCAGCGCGCTACTGGATGGCCTAACTGCTCGTGATGCGCTTAAACGTGGCAATCTGGTCGGCGCCCAGGCCGTACAAGTCGTCGGTGATATGGAAGGTTTGCCCACCAGGGACAAGCTGGAACAACTTGAGCATTAGGGTCACATGTAACAATCACAACACGAGGAGATAGCATGAAAAAAAGTATCATTGTGACAGGACGACTTGGCGATCCACTAAAAGAAACGCTAGCGCAACACTTTGAGCTTATTGAGCACTCAGGGCCACTTGACCCCACTCAGCAAGATGTGCTCGACATACTATCGAAGGCACACGGTATTATCGGCTCAGGACTGCCCATTACACCTGAATTACTGGATGCGGCGCCCGCGCTTGAAGTTATTTCGACAATTTCGGTGGGTTACGACAGCATCCCCGTGGATGAGTTAACCAAGCGTGGCATTATGCTGTGCAACACGCCTGATGTGCTCACTGAAACGACCGCTGATACCGGTTTTGCACTGGTGATGGCCTCAGCACGCCGGGTAACTGAACTTGCCGAATGGGTGAAAGCGGGCAACTGGAAAGCCAGCCTTGGCCCTGATCACTTTGGTAACGACGTACACGGAAAAACGCTGGGCATGATAGGTTTTGGACGCATCGGCCAAGCGGTTGCCCGGCGCGGTGCACTTGGCTTTGGCATGTCGATTCTCTACTCCAACGCGTCTCCCAAACCTGAACGCGAAGCAGAGCTAGGAGCCAAGCGCTGTGAGCTTAACGAACTATTGGAAAAAGCTGACTTTGTCTGTGTGACCGTCCCGCTAACCGCAGAGACCAAGCACCTAATCGGTGCCGACGAGTTTGCACGCATGAAGTCCTCAGGTATTTTCATCAACATTGCTCGCGGTAAAGTCGTCGATGAATCAGCGCTAATTGACGCACTTGAGAAAGGCACCATTAAAGCAGCGGGTCTGGATGTCTTCGAGCAGGAACCGCTGCCAGCCACCTCCCCTTTACTTAACATGACCAACGTCGTTGCCCTGCCCCATATTGGTTCCGCAACACATGAGACTCGCCAGGCAATGGCTCAGCGCGCCGTGGATAATATTCGCTTGGCCCTACAGGGCAAGCCTCCCATTAACCTGGTTAACGAGGACGTACGCCAATGAGTCCTGCTATGCCCAGAGCAACGCCCAGCGCAACGACCGCCGATTACTGCCTACTGTTTGACAGCGATGGCACGCTGGTAGACAGCGAAGTACTCCTTGCAGAGGTAATGGGCGACATTCTTCCGGAGTTCGGCCTACCGTTCTCTGCGCGTCAGTATATGGAGGAGTTTCGTGGAGTACGCTTTCACACGATAGTCAATACGTTAGAAGCGCGCTTTCAGCCCCTCACAGAAGACCAGGCGGCGACGCTTGAAGCCGGTATGCGGACACGCATGGAAGCCCGCATGCGGGCAGAGCTTGAACCCATCGCTGGCATTCCAGATGCGCTTGATCAATTAAGCAGCTACGCCAAAGCCGTGGTATCTAACGGCCCCGAGCGCAAGATCCGCTGTGCCATGGAAAGCACTGGTTTAGGCCACCATTTTAAAGGGAATTTATTCAGTGCTTATACCCTGAATGTCTGGAAACCCGACCCCGAGCTTTACCGCAAGGCGGCGGCGGCAATGGGCTACGCGCCCGAGCAGTGCATTGTGATCGACGATGCGGCCGTAGGCGTAGAAGCCGGGTTGGCTGCAGGTATGCACGTTATCCATATTAACCACTTTCCTGATGAAGAGAGCACGCCCGAAGGCGCCGTTAGCATTCAGCATGCCAATGAATTGCCTGGCGTGATTGCCCGTTTAGTCGCTTAGATAATTACCGACACACGAGTGCACCGACAAAAAGAACCCCACTGTTGCTTAAGCAGTGAGGTTCTTTGAGGTCCCGATTCAGGGTGGGCTACTTTTCAGCACGCTTCAGATAACCATTTAATCCATCAACTGGCGTACCGCAAGCTCAATACCGCGCAACTCGGCAAGCCCTCGCATACGGCCATAAAGCGGGTAGCCCGGTGCGGTTTTACGCTGCTGATCGTCAAGAATATGGTGGCCATGGTCGGGGCGTAATGGCAAACGCGCCCCGCCCTCTTTTTCACGGCGACGCTCCTCTTCGACCAGTGCCTGAATAACGCCGACCATATCAACGTTACCTTCCAGGTGCGGTGCTTCGTGGAATGAACGTGGGTCAGCCTCGCGCTTTGTGGCACGCAGGTGGATAAAGTGAATATGCGGGGCAAAGTGGCGAGCCATGGCAACCAGGTCGTTGTCTTCACGAACACCATATGAGCCGGTGCAAAACGTTAGGCCATTGGCCGGGCTGGGCACATGATCCACCACCCACTGCGCATCCTGATGCGTTGAAACTACCCGTGGCAAACCGAGAAGCGACCGGGGTGGATCATCGGGGTGGATCGCCATACGGATGCCGACTTCTTCAGCCACTGGAATAATCGCTTGTAAAAAGTAGCCAAGATTTTCGCGCAGCTTTTCAGCATCAATCTCGGCATACTCCGCCAGCACATTGCGAAACTGTTCCAACGTATAGTGTTCTTCAGCCCCAGGCAGCCCGGCAATCAGTGTCGTCACCAGCTTGTCGCGGGCGGTCTGATCAAGCGTCTCAAGGTAGCGTTGGGCCATTTGCTTATCCGCTTCGCTATACTCAGACTCGGCCCCTGGCCGCTTAAGAATATAGAGATCAAACGCCGCAAACGCGGTGTGATCAAAGCGCAGCGCCAGCGCACCATCCGGCAGTGCATGGACGAGATCGGTTCGCGTCCAGTCGAGCACTGGCATAAAGTTGTAACAAACGGTGTCGATACCGCAAGCTGCCAAATTACGTAGCGTTTGGCAGTACGTTTCAATTAACGCATCGCGCTCGGGCAGGCCCTGCTTTATCGCTTCATGGACCGGCACACTCTCAACCACCGACCAGCGAAGCCCGGCGGTCTCAATCAGGTTCTTGCGCGCTTGAATAGCCTCGACCGGCCACACTTGGTGATTAGGTATTTCATGCAGTGCCGTCACAATGCCGGTCGCACCGGCTTGGCGAATTTCCTCAAGACGTATCGCATCGTTAGGGCCGAACCAGCGCCAGGTATGCTCCATAAATAACTCCCTATCCTTCGATGCCTAGCGCTGCTAACGCGGCATTTAACCCATCTTGCGTTAAGGCGCGATAGGCCGCTACTACGTCGTCGACAAACGGCTGATGTGTTGCCAACGCGGGCGGTACCACTTCGTCCATGGCTAAAAATGCGTTTACCAACGCGACCGGCTGGCCACCGTGAGTCTGATGTAGCTCAGCAAACTGCTTTGCCATGGGATCATCAACGGTATAAAGCTTGCCGTTTAGCTCTTGGCCATCGGTATAACGAATCCACCCAGCCATTCCTAATGCAGTGCAAGGCGATGCCTGACCCGCTTGAATACGCTCAAGAGCGCCGCTCAGCCAGCGCTGGGGCAGCTTCTGGCTGCCGTCCATGGCGATCTGCTGCAAACGGTGGCGCAAGCTGTCATTGGTAAAGCGTGAAAGTAGCGAATCAGCGTACGCCGCAAGGTCAGTGCCTTCGGGCATATTAAGCGTCGGTGCGGCTTCTTCCAGCATGTAGCGGCGCAGCAGCGCGCGCAGTGCCGGTTGGTTGATGCCGTCATACACCGTTTCAACACCTTCCAAAGCACCCAGATAGGCCAGCAGAGAATGGCTACCGTTCAACATTCGCAGCTTCATGGTTTCAAACGGGGCAACATCGGCGACCATTTCTACGCCGTCGGCCTCCCAGCTTGGCCGCCCGGTGGGGAAGTTGTCCTCTACCACCCACTGCGAGAATGCCTCACCCACCACGGCATTAGGATCAGCAACACCCAAGGCAGCCAAGCGCTCAAAGTCAGCGTCGGTCATCGCAGGCACAATGCGGTCGACCATGGAGCTTGGAAACGCCACTTCAGCATCAATCCACTCGGCAAGTTCGGCGCTGCGCTGCTGGGCAAGCTTAACCACGGCTTTACGAGTACGCTGACCGTTGTGTGGCATGTTATCGCACGAAAGCACGGTAAACGGTGCCACGCCCGCGGCGTGCCGCCGAGCCAGCGCTTCAACCAGTATGCCAGGAGCGGTCCGCGGCTCGCTAGGTGAGGCGATATCGCCCGCTACCATGGGGTCATCCAGGCGCAGCTCACCGCTGGCCGGGTTCAGGAAATACCCTTTTTCCGTCACGGTCAGCGTGACAATACGCGTCGCTGGCGCCGCCAGCCGCTCAAGCAGCGCGTCTCTATCCCGCCCCCAGTTGCCCGACGCATCGCGGCCGGAAAACAGCGTTTCTTCAATCACGCCGATCTCGCGTAGCGTCAGCGTCTGGCTGTCGGCATATTCCGCCACCTGATAGTGGTAACCCGCCTTGCGCAGGCTATCTACCAGGTCAACACTCGAGCGTAAATTGGCGCTACATACGCCCCACTCGCCATCGCCTGTGCGCTGGCGATAGCGCTCAAGATAAACCGCTTGGTGAGCACGGTGAAATGCGCCCAAGCCAAGGTGGACGATACCGATCTGACCGCTTTGCGACACGGCCTCAATACGTTGCACACTCATACCTAGTTACTCCCCATCAGCAGATTAGGCAGCCACAGCGAAATAGCTGGTACGTAGGTCACCAGCATAAGTACTGCCAGGTTGCACAGCAGGAAAGGCACGATTGCGCGGGCAACCGTCAGCATAGGCAGCTTGCCAATACCGGCCACCACAAACAGACATACGCCCACAGGCGGTGTAGTCAGACCGATCATCAGGTTGAGCACCGCGATTACGGCAAAGTGCACCGGATCCACGCCGACACCTGTGGCCACCCCCACCAGCGCGGGGAAGAGAATGATCAGCGCGGCGATGGTTTCCATAAAGGCGCCAACGAACAGCAGGATCAGGTTGAGAATCAGCAGCACGATCAGCGGGTTTTCGCTGATGGAGAGAATCAGCGTGGCGATCATCTGGGGTATCTGCTCGCTGGTCAGGATCCAGCCGAACAGGTTGGCCAGGCCCACCATCAGCAAAAGCGCTGACGAGGTCAGAACGGTGTCCACCAGAATGCCCGGAAGCTTGCGCCAGGTAAGCCCCTTGTAGACATACATGCCTACCACCAAGGCGTAAAGACTGGCCACAATCGAAGCTTCGGTAGGCGTAAAGAAGCCGCCGATGATGCCGTAAAGAATGATCACGGTCATCAACAGTGCCCAGAAGGCTGTTTTCGCTTCACGCAGAAGCTGCAGGACCGGCACCCGTTTCTCTTTTGGATAGCCCCGGCGCACGGCGAGAATGTACACCGTGATCATCATGGCCAAGCCCATCAAAAGGCCGGGGACCGCGCCTGCCAGAAACATCCGTCCAACCGAAATACCGCTTAACGAGCCTGCAATAATCATCGGCACGCTGGGAGGAATAATCGGCCCAACGGTAGATGAGGCGGCGGTAACGGCAGCGGCAAACGGCTTGTCGTAACCCGAGCGCGCCATGCCGGGAATCATCACCGAGCCGATACTCGCCGAGTCCGCCACGGCGGTGCCGGAAATACCGCCAAAAATCATTGAGCCGCCCACGTTGGCAAGGCCCAGGCCGCCGCGAATATGTCCAAGCAAGGCATTGGAGAAGCGCACGATGTGCTCGGTAATATTGCCCACGTTCATCAAGTTACCGGCCAGCACGAAGCCCGGAATACACAGCAGAACGAAGGTGTCGATGCCCGCGTACATGCGCTGGGGCACGATGGTCAGCGAAATGCCTTCCATCAGTAGATACGACATTGAAGCGATACCGAGCGCAAAGGCGATAGGCATGCCCACCAACAGTAGTATCAGGAAAACGCTGAATAAAATAATGACTTCCATGCTTACGACTCCTGTTCACGAGAGGCAGAGGAGCGACACATTGCGATGATTCCCTCAAGACATCCCAGTACGCTATAAACCAGGAGCAGCGCAAAGGTGACTACTGTTGAGAAAAAGATGTACAGCATGGGCACCCGCAGTGTGGGGGATGTCTGCCAAGTGCCGTTCTGGGCGTACTGCCAGGCATAAGGCAGCACCAGAAAAGCAAACACGCCGATCATCAGACAGATCAGCGCTTGAAACGCCGCTTTCATGCGCGGGCCAAGCATATGATGGAAAAGCTCGACGCTGATATTACGGTGTTGGCGCATGACTACCCCAACCGACAGCGCCACCATATAGATAAACAGATAGCGCGAGAGCTCTTCGGTCCAGGCGATGGAAAACGGCAGGAATAACCGTGAACTCACCTGCAGCAGCACCGTAGCGGCAATCGCGACCAGCGCCAGTACTGAAAGAGTAAGAAAACAGGCATCCACCCAGCCTATCAGGCGCCCGATGGGGCCTTGCAGCTTGGGCACCGCCGACATCGAATCCAGACTCTCCAACGCTTCTTGTTCAAGCGCTTTTTGATCCGAGCTCATAAACGTATCCTCATGGGACAGACTGCTCTTGCAGACAGAACTTGCAAACTGAGAATGGGCTGGCACGCGGCCAGCCCATTCTCACTACCAACCGTCTTACAGGTCTTGAATGGCGTCGAAGATTTCACGCTGTTCAGGTGTCAGGGCTTCCAGCACCGCCGGACGGGCCGCTTCAGCGAAGGCATCCACGTCTACTTCGATGAATTCCATGCCACGCTCTTGAAGGGCTTGCTCCAGGCGCTCCTGGTCTTCTACAAACAGCTCGGACTCGTAAGCCTGCATGGTATCAGCCGCGTCGCGCACTACCTGCTGAAGCTCTTCAGGCATTTTTTCAAGCTGATTACGGCCAATCACCACGTAGATCCAGCTGCGCACGTGACCGGTCATGTTCACGTAGTCCTGAACCTCATTGAAGCTGGCGCTTTCGATCAGGCTCAGCGGGTTTTCCTGACCTTCCAGGGTGTTCTGTTGAAGCGCGGTAAACACTTCGCTGAACGCCATTGGGGTAGGACGTGCGCCCATCGCCTGCCAGGTATCTACAAACAGCGGCACGTTAGGCACGCGCAAGCGTAAGCCGTCCAGGTCATCCGGCGTGCGGATAGGTCGATTGGATGTCAGCTCGCGAGGGCCACGTTCAAACCAGGCTAGCGGCACCAGATTGGTACGCTCGATGATCTGCTCTTCAATCTCGGCACCGACCTCGCCGTTAACGACGGCATGCAGATGCTCAGAATCCCGGAAGGCATAAGGCACGGCCATCATGGCCGCCTTGGGCGCCCAGTTTTGCAGGCTCTCGCCGGTAATCGTCATGTCCGCTGTGCCCAGCTGAATGCTGTTGATCACATCCATTTCACTACCCAACTGCTCGCTGGGGTAAAGGCGAACTTCAATACGGCCGTCAGAGTTGGCTTCTACTTCTTCCTTGAACTTCTCGGCCGCCTGGTGCCAGATATTCTGCTCGTTGGCCAAGTGGCCAAAGCGTAGCGTGTAGTCGGCGGCCAGCGCGGATTGCGCACTGAGAAGAACCGTTCCAAGTACCGCACTGGTTAATAGCTTCTTGATCATTTTTATCGCTCCTGCACTTTGCATTGTTGATTGTTAGTGCGCGTAGTTAATGTGAATGGTTAATGTGAATGGGCGTCGTTAAGCACTGACTTGAATCAGCACTTTACGAGCTTCTTCAGGACGGTGGTCAAGCATATCGATAGCACCCGGCATATCGCTCAGCGGTAACCGATGGCTAACCAACGCCAACGGGTCCAGCTTGCCACTTGCCATTAACGCTAGCACCTCCGGAAACTTACGATTATTAAGCCGTGAGCCGACCAGCGTCAGCTCTTTTTTGATCACTTCAAGCTGCACCAGATCGCTTGGCTGAACGCTGAACCCGAGCAGACCAATACGGCCCGCGGGCGATGCCAGCCGCAGCATCTGGGGAAGCAGCGCCGGCACACATGCAGCGTCGGCAATCAGCGGTACGCCTTCACCCTGGGTTAGGGCCAGCACCTCTTTTTCGACATCCTGCTCACGGCTGTTGAGAACGTGCGTGGCGCCCAACGCTTTAGCAGCCTCCAGGCGCTCATTGATAACATCGGTAACGATGATCTCCTCAATGCCCAAGGCCCGAGCCATCTGCAGGATCGTCATGCCGATCACGCCTGCGCCCAAAATCAGCAGCCGATCACCGGGGTGCGGCTGCATGCGGTCCAGCACGTTGGCGGCAATGGTGTAGGGCTCTACCAGGGCAGCGGCGTCCAGGCTGATATGATCCGGCAGCTTGTGAACATTCGCTGCGGGCACCGCCACGAACTCTTCAAAACCGCCGTTACGGTGTACGCCAATGACTTCAAGGGCGCCGCACACATTGGGGCGGCCAATGCGGCAGGGGTAGCAGGTGCCGCAACTAATAACCGGGTCAACGCAGACGCGATCCCCCACGGCTACATCCGCTACGCCTTCGCCAACCGCGTCAATAACGCCCGCAAATTCGTGGCCCGTGATACGCGGAAAGCGCACAAAGGCGTTATCGCCGTGGATAATATGCATGTCCGAACCGCAGATACCGGCAAACGCTACGCGCACCCGTACTTCGCCTGCGGCGGCGGTGGGTACTTCAACATCGGCGACCTGGTAGTCATGGGGCGCCTTGACCTGAAATGCTTTCATGGATGCAAAACTCCTTACCCGTTCGTTAGGTCACCAATGCCAAAGAGTGCCGTCTTCCAACCGGTTAACCGGCAGGCTGGCACGCTTATAGGGATATTGCTTGGCAAGCTCTTCGTCGATATCCACGCCATGCCCAGGCGTTTCGCCCACGATAAAGTGGCCATCCTCAAAACGGTAATCGTGAGGAAACACTTCGTTAGTCGCGCTGGTATGCGGCATGTACTCCTGAATACCAAAGTTAGGCACCCAGGTATCAAAGTGAATAGCTGACCCCAAGCACACCGGAGAAAGATCGGTCGGCCCGTGGAAACCGGTACGCACGTGGTAAAGACCCGCTAAATCAGCAATACGGCGCACGTGAGTGATGCCACCAGCGTGAGTCAGCGTGGCACGAATATAGTCGATCCACTGGTTTTCGATCAGCGCTTTGGCATCATGAATACTATTGAATACCTCACCTACCGCTAGCGGTGTGGTGGTGTGCTGACGTATAAGACCAAACGCCTCCTGGTTTTCAGCCGGTACGCAGTCCTCAAGCCAGAAAAGATGATAAGGCTCAACTTCCTTGCCCAAGCGGGCTGCTTCAATGGGCGTTAGGCGGTGGTGAACATCGTGCAGAATATGCAGATCATCACCAAAACGCTCGCGTACGGCAGCAAACAGTTTGGGCACATGGTTCAAGTACTTGCTGGTACTCCATACGTGCTCGGCGGGTAAATCGGCATCCGCAGGCTCGTAGGGCTCGCCGTCTTTCTTGGCAACCCCATAAATACTTGCGATACCCGGCACACCGGCCTGCACACGCACGGCTTTATAGCCTTCGTCTACATGGCGGGCGACCTCTTCAAGGCACGAATCGATATCGCGCCCTGTGGCGTGGCCATACACCATCACGCGGTCGCGGCTCTTGCCGCCCAGCAGTTGGTAAAGCGGCATACCCGCGAGTTTCGCTTTGATATCCCAAAGGGCCATGTCGACAGCGGCAATCGCGCTCATGGTAACCGGGCCACGGCGCCAGTAAGCGCCGCGATACAGATAATGCCAAATGTCTTCGATGCGCTGAGGGTCACGGCCAATCAAGGCCGGGATTACATGCTCATCCAAATAGGCGACCACGGCCATTTCCCGACCGTTTAGCGTGGCATCTCCGATACCGTAGGTACCCTGGTCGGTAACGATTTTTAAGGTAACGAAATTGCGCCCCGGCGAGGTGACGATGGTATAGGCGTGTTCGATTTTCATGGGGTTGCCTCCTCAATGAGGGATACCGTTTCCTGAGTATCGAACATCTCGGGAAACCGCTGTACTAGATCGGGAAGTGAAACAAAAATTTCACGCAAATGGCGCCGCATGGATTGCTCGGCAAGCGCTACGTCGCGGGCTTCAATAGCCGCCATAATATCGGCGTGCTGTTCAATCAAACGGGCAATCGGTGTGGTGTCAGGAACGCTTAAGTAGCGCACACGATCCAGTTGTGCCCTCACCTCTTCGATAACCTTCCAGGCGGCCTGTTGCCCAACGCCCAGTGACAGCGTTTTGTGAAAACGCTCATCAAGACGGTAGAAACGAATGGTGTCGTGCGGCTCAATACAGCGGCGCTGGCGCTCCAGCAAGTCGTGTAACTCGGTGAGCACTTCGTCGGGAAGCCCTTTGACCGTTGCCTGACGCACTACCGCTACCTCAACCGCCTCACGTACAAAGCGCGCTTCAAGCACTGCTCGCTGAGATATTCTGACCACATAAGTACCACGCTGTGGCCGGACTTCGACGAGCCCTGTTTCAGAAAGGCGGATAAAGGCCTCGCGCACCGGCTGACGGCTGACCGAAAAAGCGTCCGCCACTTCTTTTTCAGACAGCGCTCGGCCAGGTTCCAACACCATTTGAATAATCGACTGGCGCAGTACCTGGTAAAGACGCTGACGCACCGACTCGGTCTCCGACGTCTCCTGCCATAGCGCTTGTAGCGTAGTGTTTGTATCACTCATCTGCCGCCGCCTGGGTAAAGGGGCATGACGCCCTTATCTGATACAACTAGTATGGTAGTATGGCGAGATAAACAAAAGCCTAAACGCCCTATACTTTGGTTGAAGGTAACGCACATGAAACGCCAGCTTTACACGGGTTCAAACTATAAGAAATCAATAAACATCAACGACCTTGAACGCATCGCCAAAAAAAGACTGCCGAACTTCGTGTTTGAATATGTGTATGGCGGAAGCGATGACGAACATACGCTGCATCATAATCGCACTGTGTTTGATCAATACCTGTTTGAACCTAAAACGATGACTAACGTAGGTGCACGCGATTTAAGCACGACATTGTTTGGCCGCTCTTACCAAATGCCATTGGCGATTGGGCCAACGGGCTTTAACGGCATGCTGACGCGTGATGGGGATTTAAAACTAGCCTATGCCGCCCGTGATGCCGGCATTCCTTTCGTGCTAAGCAGCGTTTCAACTACACGCCTTGAAGACATCGCTGCCATCGAAGGGCTTACCGCCTGGATGCAGATCTATTTTTATCGTGACCGCGACTTTGTTAAATCGATGATACAGCGCTGTGTTGATGCAGGCTTTGAGGCCATCGTTGTAACGACAGACAGCGCAATTTACGGGAATCGCGAATGGGATGTACGCAATTTTAGCCGCCCCATGAAACCCTCCCTGCCCAACCTGCTTCACCTACTCACCAAACCAGGCTGGATGAGCGATGTGCTGATACCCGATGGCCTGCCTACGTTTAAAAACCTGGATGATTTGCTGCCACCCGATAAACGTAACGCTCAAGGTGCTTCACAGATAATTGGCCCGCAGCTAGACCCATCGCTCAACTGGGAAGACATCGCCTGGCTGCGTGATTTATGGCCAGGCAAGATCATTCTAAAGGGAATTATATCGCCGGAAGAAGCTGAACAGGCCGTACGGTTGGGTATCGATGGCATCGTACTTTCCAACCACGGTGGACGACAGCTTAATCACTCGCTCTCACCCATGGATACACTGGCCGAGGTTAAAGCTTTTACAGGCGAGCGCTGTCATTTATTCGTGGATAGCGGCTTTCGACGCGGCACCGATATTATAAAAGCGTTGGCGCTAGGAGCAGACGCCGTGTGGCTTGGAAGAGCCACGCTTTATGGTTTAGCGGCTGGTGGTCAGGCGGGTACGCAGCATGCGCTTAATCTACTGCGAGGAGAAGTAGACAGGACCTTGGGCCTGTTAGGGTTCACTACTATCCAGGATTTAACCTCTGCTTGCTTGAGCAAACGTAAACTTTGAGTTTATTCATCTATTCAAGATTGCAAGAGCGCCGCTGGACGACCGCTCTTGCCTTTAAAATCAGGTTACTTAAATATCCACTAAGTCGCCTACTTGGACGTTAGACCTATTTTTAAAAGCGCTTCAGAAAATAACAACAAACAAAATCATTGAATTTAAAACAAGTTAAACATTATTTAATCTTCTGCAAACATCTAACCCAGCCCCTATTATTAACTGACTTATAGAATGAAAAACTAGCCCCTTATTATTTTATAAACGGCGCCCGGCTTAAGGACGTATATTTAACAGGAGAGGTTTACTATGAGCATACAGAATTTTAAAGAGTGCATTGAAGCCTGCAATATATGTGCGGTCTATTGCGATAATTGCGCTACTTCCTGCCTTCAGGAACCCACTCTTGGCAACATGGCGGAATGCATTCGCCTGGATATACAGTGCGCACAAATTTGTCGCCTGGCCGTCGCCTTTATGGCCCAAGGCAGCGAGTATGCTCAGGACATCTGTCAGCTGTGTGCGGATATCTGTCAAAAGTGCGGCGACGAATGTGGGCAACATGAAGCTGATCATTGCCAGGAATGCGCTCAAGCGTGCCACCGCTGCGCCAGTCTATGTGCATCAATGGTGGCCTAAACCGAAATCTCAGCCAGAACCCACATACCGTTCTGCTTTAGCAATTAAGTTGAAAAACAGTTCAATACGCCTAACTTATGAGGTGAGCAGGGCTTGAGCGAACCCATGCTCACTTTTTTTATAGGTTTTATTTATTAGCTATTATATAGATTCCCTCTTAACGGAAGCGGCTTAACGATGCAAAGCAAGGACAGCTTTATAACATTCGTTTTTCGGCCCAGCAGACTGATCATTTTGGCGGTGTTAGCTTTGGCCGGTTGCCGTTACCCGGTCAATATTGAGCGCCCCATGGCAGATATGCAGGGCGGCGAGCTGAACATTGGTCTTTCTGAGAATCCACCTTGGGTCATTAATACCGACCAGGGTCCGGCCGGGCTGGAAGTCGAAATAATCCAGGCGCTTGCGGAAAATATGGACGCCACCATCAACTGGCACTGGGATAGCGAAGGCAATCTGTTAGCAGCGCTATCTCACTACCAGCTGGACTTGGTGATCGGTGGCCTTACCCAGGATTCAAATGTAAGCGCGCTCGCCGCGCCCACTAAGGCTTACTATAAGAGCCGCTATTTAGTCGGCGTGCCCGAGGGCACCCCAATACCCAGCAACCTGGAAGGTGTTGAGGTGACCGTTCCGGTTGTTAACCATATCGCTCGCGCGCTTAAAAAAGAGGGTGCAATCCCTCGCCCTACCCCAGACCTTGGCACTCAAAATGAAGCGGTCGCCAACCCATCATGGTGGCTTCATGCGCATAACTACCAAATAGGCGACTGGGAAATCGCGACCGATCAACATGTCATGGCGCTGCCCAAAGGCGAAAATGCCTGGATGCTTGCCGTGCAACGGCATTTAAATAGCTACCCTGATATTGAACAACGCCTTCAACGCCTGGAGGCAGGCCGATGAAAATACGCAAGCTATATCACCTGCCACCGGATAAGCAGCAGGATCTCAACTATCTCATTCGCCTTGAATGGTGGAATTTAGCATTTCGTATTTCCATTGTATCGGTGCTCGCGCTGGTACTGGGAAACAGCCAGGCAATGAAAGTCGCGTGGCTGGAAGACATGCTGTCGCTCATTCCGCCTATTGCCTTCTTGTTGGCCGTGCGGTTTCGCAAACGTCCGCCTAATGAGACATACCCCTATGGGTATCAACGCGCCACTATTATTGCCTTTTTATGCACGGCAACTGCGCTAAGCGCGATGGGACTGTTTCTACTGGGTGATTCGTTGCTTAAGCTTGTCCATCAGGAACACCCGAGTATCGGCGCCATTACCTTGTTTGGTGAAACGATATGGATGGGTTGGGTGATGGTTGGCGTGCTGATTTACAGCGTTATTCCACCTGTCATTATCGGGCGCTTACAGACCAAAGCCGCGGCAAAAGTGCATGAGAAGACCGTGTTTGCCGATGGGAAGATGAGCAAAGCCGACTGGATGACAGGGATGGCTGCCATCGTTGGTGTACTGGGTGTGGGAGCCGGCTTTTGGTGGGCGGACGCAGCGGCTGCGGCCATTATCGCCCTGGATGTTACCAAGGATGGTATTACCAATTTAAAAGAAGCCGTAGGCGACCTACTTGACCGCCGCCCTCACTTTACCTCTCGCGAAAAACCGGAATACATGGAAGAAGCGCTGGAAGCCGAGCTTCGGGCCATGCCCTGGGTAGCCGCCGCCTCAGTACGCTTACGCGAAGAAGGCCCAATCTTCAGCGGAGAAGCCTTTGTAACCCCGCATAGTAACGATGACCTGGCGCGCCATCTTAAAGAGGCCTCACAGCACCTTAATAATTACGACTGGCGTATTTATGAAGTCGTCGTTACTGCCTGGCCTAATGAGGAACACATACCTTCTCCTGCCAACGCCACCCCGCCATAAACCAATATGGCCGACTAACGTCGTTATAAATGATCGAAAGGACGCTCTATATGACAGAAAGCACACTGGCTGGCGTGATAGGCGTTCTTCTTGTTGCGCTGGCCAATTTTGATGCCATTCGTACCACGCTTTCCGCCTCTCACTCAGGGCCCGTCACCAATCGCTTGATTAGTGGTGTTTGGTCGATACTGCTATTGATTCATCGAACCCGGCGCTGTCATTGGTTACTCGCCGCCGCGGGCCCATGGATAACGATCGGGCTTCTTTTAGTCTGGGTAATAACGTTATGGCTGGGCTGGCTATTGGTTTTCTGTGGCGGGTCAGATGCTGTTGTGAATGCCAACACCCAGGCATCGGCCAGTTTGGTCGAACGTATCTACTTTACCGGTTATACCCTTACCACACTGGGCTATGGCGATTTTGTGCCGGGTAATGATCGCTGGCGCCTGGTCCCCACCTTGGCAGCAGCCAATGGCTTTTTCCTGTTTACGCTGTCGATTACTTACATGCTTAATATCGTTTCTAACGTTACCCAAAAACGTCACTTAGCGCTGTCTATCAGTGCGCTAGGCGAAAGCCCGCTAGAAGTTCTTAACACCACCCATGACAATGGGAAATTTACCAGCTTAAGCCAGCAGCTATCGCCTATTCAGCAAACTATCAGCACACTTGGCCAACAGCACCTCGCCTACCCTATTCTTCACTATTACCACGCGGGCAGTAGCCAGAAATCACTCCCGTTAGCGTTAGCGCGGCTTTATCAGGCGCTCATACTGGCAACCATCGCCAATCCTGACCTTAGCGCTGCCACCCACACTCAGTTCACTATAACGCTGCGCGTCATCGATCAATTTCTTGATACGTTGGATAGTGCGTTCATCCACGCCGCACCGCATTTGCCGCCTTTTCCAGCTCTTGAGGCCTACAAGACCTTACCGGGATTCGATGCATCACAAAAACAGATGCAGGAGGGATTAAGCGATCACTCTCAAAAAGTACTGCTCGCCTATATTCAGAAGGATGGCTGGGAGTGGGAAGATATCTGGCAGTTAGCCGAAGAGAAAAGTGCCTCATAAATTCGAGGCCGCCCCCCTCACACTAAGCTACATGTGAAAGGGGCGGTTTGGCTAAGCGGCGTTTAGCGCTTTGGCCGGGCCGAAATGCTCAAAGTGACGATGGGTCTCCGCGACACCCAAAAGCTCCAGACTCTGGTTGATCGCCGCCATGAAACCATGGGGGCCAACGAAGTAGCAGCGGCTGTTAGGTGCTAGATACTTGGCCAGCACGGCTTCATTTATCCGGCCCTGATGGTCCCCCTGGCTGCCCTGTTCAAGCACGGTAACTGCGGTCAACTGATCAGGGTTGGCGGCGGCCAGCTCATCAATAGTTTTGGCAAACGCACGGCTATCCATATCGATAGCCGCATGCAGGTAGGTAACCTGGCGACCCTGGCTAAGCGCCTGTTTGGCAATCGGCAACAGCGGTGTCTGGCCGATGCCGCCGCTGATCAAGAGCAGAGGCTCGTCACCTTTCTTGAGGGTCAACTCACCGGCAGGGGGTAATAGTTCGATCACATCACCTACCGTCAGCTGGTCATGGAAAAAGCGGCTGGCCACACCGTGCGGTTCACGCTTGATGGATAACCGGTAGGAGCGGCCGTTGGGCACATCAGAAAGACTGTAATGGCGGGACGCTTGTACGCCGTCGATATTCAGCTTCACCCCGATGTACTGCCCCGGCGAATAGTCGGCCACCGGGCCACCATCTTCAGGCTCCAGAATGAACGAGCGGATAACACGGCTCTCCTGATGCGTAGCGGCAATACGAAAACGCCGCGTGCCCCGCCAGCCGCCGGGCAGCTGTTCAAACTCCTGGTAACGCTTGGCTTCCAGGTCGATGAGAAGATCGGCAAGCTCTTGATAAAGCGCGCCCCAGGCATCGGCCACCTCTGCCGTCACGGCGTCGCCAAGCACCTCACAGATGGCAACCAGCAGGCACTCGCCCACGATCGGGTAGTGCTCGGGCTGGATATCCAGCGACACATGCTTGTTCACCACGGTTTCCATGATCTGGCGCGCCGTTTGCGGATTCTGGCGCACGCCCACATAGGCAAGAATCGAGGCCGCCAGCGCGCGCGGTTGCCCACCGTCTTTCTGGTGTGTCTGGTTGAACAGTGACTTGACCTGCGGGTAGCGTTCGAACATCAGCGGGTAAAAACGCGCGGTAATCGTGTTGAGATGTTCCGCTACCACGGGAGCCGTGGCGGCAATGATCTGTTCTTGTGCCTGTGTCAGCATAATGGCCTCTTTTCAACGTCCTACTAAAGATTCATATTGAATACACCTTTAAAATATCAGGTTTTGCCGAGCCAATGTATGAGCTGCGTCAATAAAACGCTTTTGCGTAAAAAGCGGTTATACCCCTTTTAACCACGGCACTACAGGCAAAACGAAATCATTAAAACAAGCGCTTCGCTAGTGCTTATAGCAGTGCTTTATTGTCGCTTGCTGTATTTACAGTGTCGCCTTAAGTCAATAATCAACCATCTACGCTCGCCATACTGATGTTCTTTACGAATATCAGTTTTAAAAGGAGCAGCGTATGAATCGCAACGTAATTCTGACGTGTGCAGTCACCGGCGCAGGCGATACGACCGGCAAAAATCCTAACGTTCCGATTACGCCCAAACAGATCGCGAACGACTGTATCGCTGCGGCAAAAGCAGGCGCCAGCGTTGCCCATATACATGTACGTGATCCGGAAACCGGTGGCATCAGCCACTCACTAGAGCACTTTCGTGAAGTGATGACGCGTGTGCGCGAGGCTGATGCCGACATTGTGATGAATATCACAGCGGGTGGCGGTGGTGATTGGATTCCCGACACTGAAGACCCCACTCGAGGCGGCCCAGGTACAGACATCCAAACACCTGCGCAGCGCCATGCTCCGGTAGGTGAGCTGCTGCCAGAACTGTGCACCCTGGACTGCGGCAGCCTTAACTTTGGCGATATGGTGTATGTAAATACCGCTGACTGGCTTCGCGAGCATGCCCGCCTGGTACAGGCTGCAGGCGTTAAGCCCGAATTGGAGTGCTTTGATCTTGGCCATGTATGGTTTGCCCGCCAGTTGCAGCAGGAAGGGCTTATAGATGGTGATCCCCTTTATCAGCTCTGCCTGGGCATTCCCTGGGGTGCGGAAGCAGACCCCGAAACAATGCTAGCCATGCGCAACAAATTACCCGGTAGAGCGCACTGGGCCGCATTTGGCATTGGCCGTCATCAAATGCCGATGCTCGCTCAGGCCATGCTTTTGGGCGGCCATGCGCGCGTCGGGCTAGAGGATAACCTCTATTTAGAGAGAGGCGTTATGGCGACTAATGGGCAGCTGGTTGAAAAGGCCGCCACGCTCATTGATAACCTTGGCGCCCGCATAATGTCTCCCGCCGAAACTCGCACCCAGCTTAAGCTACGCGACCCGAACACAGGCACCATCGTCACTGGAGGTGATGCATGAGCCACCAACTCGCGGTGATTGGTACGGGTGTTATCGGCAATGGTTGGATTGCCCGCGCACTTGCTCAGGGCTGGGAGGTCGTCGCTTTCGATCCTGACCCCAGTGCTGAAACGCGCACGCGCGTCTTTGTTGAAAATGCCTGGCCTTCCCTGACACGCCTCGGTCTGGCAGAAAGCGCCAGCCTTGACCGGCTGCGCTTTGCTGACAGCCTTGACGCCGCTGTAGCCAATGCAGATTTGATTCAGGAAAATGTGCCGGAACGCTTGGCACTGAAGCGCGATATTCTTGCCAATATCGACGCTGCTGCAGCAGAGAACGTTATCATTGGTTCGTCAACGTCGGGCTTCAAACCGAGTGACCTTCAGCAAGCCTGTACCAAGGCGCCGGGCCGAGTCATCGTTGCGCACCCCTTCAACCCGGTTTACCTGTTGCCGCTGGTGGAGTTAGTCGGTGGCACTGACACACAAGCAGATCAGATTGATACAGCCCAAGCGCACTACAAGGCGCTAGCCATGCGTCCACTGGTGGTGCGCAAAGAGATTGAAGGCCACCTTGCCGATCGCTTGATGGAAGCCCTTTGGCGGGAAGCCCTTCATTTAGTCAATGATGGCGTTGCCACCACAGAAGAGATAGATGCCGCCGTGGTTTACGGCTGCGGCCTGCGCTGGCCTCTGATGGGCACCTTTCTTACCTTTCACTTGGCAGGCGGTGAGCAGGGTATGCGACATATGCTTGAACAGTTTGGTCCGGCGCTTAAACTTCCCTGGACGAAGCTTGAAGCGCCAGAGCTTACCGATGAATTGATTGATCGTGTGGTTGAGGGCTGTGAACACCAGGCCGCAGGCAGGCCGGTCGTGGAACTTGACCGCCGGCGTGATGATTTTCTGGTAGAGCTACTTGATCTCGTTCAAAAATATTGGCCCGAAGCCGAGGGGTTGGAGGGACGCATTTAATGGTCATACTGGATACCAAGGTCGCCGCTGAGTGGGTTGATTACAACGGCCATATGAACGATGCAGAGTACGCCAGGGTATTCTCCCTGGCGGTGGACGCCTTGATGGTACACATTGGCTTGGATGCAACGGGGCGGGACCACCATCGCTATACGCTGTATACGCTGGAAACCCACCTCTGCTATCAGAAAGAAGCCCATGAAGGCCAATCCATGCAGGTAAAAGTGACGCGACTGGATCACGATGCCAAACGCCTGCATATCTTCTTCGAGCTAGTGGATGCAGACAATAATCTCTTAGCGACCAGTGAGCAGATGCTGATGGGCATCAACCAGGAAACCGGGCGTCCCAGTGGGTTTCCTGAGCCCATTTCCCAGGCAATTATCAACCTACCCAGCGCCGCAGCTGGGGAATGGCCTGGACTTGCAGGTCGTACGATTGGTATTCCTCGCAAAAATGCTTATTAGCGATTTTATTGCTCGCTTTGAGGCGGGCTTAGCCAGACTCGAACAGGCGTCGATCCAAGACGCGCGCCGTCACTACGATGATTTATGTCAATCGTTTGCGCCAGCCGACCCGAAGGGTATGACAGTGGCGGATGACTACGTGGCGGGCGTTCCCGTAAGGCGCTTCTGCCCTGCTGTTGCGCCGCCTGAACAAATCGTGTTTATTCACGGCGGCGGCTTTACGATTGGCTCAGTACGCAGTCATCATGGCGTTGCGGCCAGTTTGGCCGATCAATTAAACCGCGAAGTGGTCAGCATCAACTATCGGCTGGCCCCTGAGGCGTGCTACGCGGCTATGCTCAGCGACTGTATCAACGTAGCCCAGGTGGTTAAACCCATCGCGTTAGTCGGCGACAGTGCGGGCGGGCGTTTAGCCATGGACATGGCACCTTTACTTAATAAAGCCATGAGTAACCAACCGCTGCTGGGGCTGATCTACCCACCGGTTAACGGCCTAACCGAACAAACGCTGGGTCCCGATGGTCCGCTGCTCAGTCGTCAGGATGTAGTACTGTGTTTATTACCGCTGTGCCCAGCCCTTAACTCACCCTGTTTGACCCCTGCCCCGGCTTCCCAAGTGGAAGTCCTGGCGGTGGAACACGATCCACTCACGCTGCCGCTTGAAACAACCGTGGCGCGTTGGCGCGCAGAGGGAGTTCAGGTGGGTTATCACCATGCCGCTGCAATGGTACACGGCTCCCTTCACGGCCATGCCATGCTGCCTGAAATGCAAAACGCCTGGCAAGATTTCTGCCAGGCGTTACGATCACGGTTACCCCGTTAAACAGACCTGTTATTGGTAGGCGGCCCGCACGGCTTCAATCGCAGAAGTACCATCTTTTGCCTCAACGCCTTCTAGCCAAGCTGCAACGGTATCCAGGTTCTCGGTGATCCATTCCTGGGCCACCTTATCTGCTGGGAGATCGTCATAGCTATAGCTGTATACCCAGGCGTTTTGATCTTCGATATCGACCACGTACTGAGAAAGGAAACGATGTAGCTGCGGATCTTCTTCTGCCATGCTTGCTGGCACAACAGTCCAAACGGTACTCTCAATCTGGGCGATGCCCGCATCGTCAGCGTCATCAAGATACGCGAGATCAAAACTCACGTTCATCCAATGTGGCTCCCAACCCACAAAGGTAACCCACTCTTCATTGGCTATCTTCTGCTCAGCCTGCGCCAGCATGGCAGCGGTTGAGCTCTCACGCAGGCTCCAATCGCCCAAACCAGCAGCATCGTTGTCAATGGCTGCCAAAATAGCCGTATTAATTCCCGTGCCCGCTTCAATGCCCTGAATTTCACCGTCGAAACGCTCACGATGAGCGTCCAGGTCGGCGACTGACGTGACACCTGCGTCATATACGTATTGCGGTACAACCAAGCCTGAATTGGCACCCTGAATATTGGAAACCAGCTTTTCCACCTTGCCGTTCGCCACCAGCGGCTCCACCATCCCGGTCTGCACGGGATACCAGCCACCCAGATAGACATCGACATCGTTGCGGGTCAGCCCTTCAAGAATCACGCTGACCGCTAAATCTCGCTGCCGGGTTTGGTAGCCCATGGCTTCCATCAACTGTGAAGCTACTTCAGATTTAACCGTTACCCCCGGCCACGGCGGAACGCCAAAACGCACCTCATCCAAACCGGCCGTGGCCGAGCCAGCCATGAACAAAGCGACTAAGCCTGTAGTGCTTAGCGCATAGAAACGTTGTTTAGCCTGTAATGCCGTCTTCATCAATTTATCCTTATAGGGAGATGTATCTTACCAGTCTGCCCAGTAAGCCCCTCGACACACGACATAAAGCGACATATAGAAGACATTACACGACAACAAGACAAATAAGCGCTTAGTTGCCAGCATGGCGACGCACTTCAGCGGGCGAAAGGCCAAAGTGGGCACGAAATGCGCGGGCGAAGCTTGAACTGGATGTAAAGCCGCAGGCAATACCAATATCAAGCACCCCCATTTCCGTTTCGTTCAACAGTCGCTGGGCGCGTTTTAGCCGCAATTGCTGGTACCACTGCCGCGGGGAGGTATTCAGCTGCTGTTCAAAAAGCCGCTGCAATTGTCGGGAGGATACCCCGCTACGCTTGGCGATATCAGCTAACGGCAGTGGCGCCTCAAGATGGCGCTCCATTAACGATACAGCTTCGATAAGGGGACGATGATGAGTACCCAGCCTGCGCGCTAATGACATTCGCTGCTGATCGCTACGGCTACGTAACCGCTCATGTATAAGCTGCTCGGAGACATCGACTGCCAGTTTGGTCCCATGGCGTCGAGCGATAACTTCCAACGCCATATCCATTGCTGCAGCTCCCCCCGCGCAAGAGAAGCGACGCTCACCCAGCTCAAATAATTCATCAGAGGTTTCAATCATGGGATAGCGTTCACGAAAAGCTGGCAGGCTTTCCCAATGCAAAGTAATACGTTCGCCTTTCAGTAGCTTGGCGGCTGCAAGCAAAAAGCCGCCGGTGTCCAACCCGCCGAGCGCGCACCCGGCTTGATCCAAACGATGCAGCCAAGCCATCAACGGTCGACTTAGATGTGCCTCAGGATCAAAACCACCGCATAAGGCTAGTGAAGGTAAATCCAACGCGCTCCCTATCGGCTGATCCACCAATAATGCCATCTCATTGCTCGCGGTTACGGGTCCGCCATCAAGGCTAAACAGTGTCCACTCAAATAGCGTTTTACCACTGATGCGATTGGCAATCCGCAGTGGCTCCACTGCGGAAAAGAAAGCCATCATGGAAAAGCGTGGGAGTAGTAAAAAGCCGATGCGTTCAGGCAAAGGTCCTGAGTAGTGCAGGCGCAAGGTTATCCCTTATAGTTAATTAGTCGTTATCAAGGCGCTCTGAGCGATAAAGCATCCACTCGTTTTCGAGCTGCCCACCCGGTAAGCGGCAATAGCGACCGCTGCCCAAGCGTGTTTCCTGTACCTCGGATTGCCCGCCAATGCTTTCACAGTACTCAGTGGCCGCGCCCCGCATGCTGGTTTGCGTATCAGCGCGCTCTCCCGTGGCGCAACCGCCCAGCAGAAACATGCCAATCAGAATAGAGATATAACCGGCCCCTTTCACACCAGGGCTGATTGGTCTCGATCTTTTTAACCTTGCATCTACGAACATGGCAGCCTCCTTTGGCAGTCTACTTTGGTAGCCGTTTGCGAATTTTCACTTTAGCCCTGCCGGCTTGCTACTGCGAGCTCACCAGCATATTTGCCGATATCACCAATGCTGGCTAGGCTATTGTTAGTCCTACGGAAGGACTGGCTAATCAAAGTATTTATTCATAAGGAGAGTGACGCTATGTCCAGCCCGGAACATAAGCAGAAGATCTGGAAGATGATCAAGGATATCAAGGTAGGCATGCTGGTGACGCTGGACCACGATACCCCGCGCGCGCGCCCCATGCACCTGGTGCAGGAAGAGTATGACGGCACGTTGTGGTTCTATACCCGCCGTAGCGCCGAAAAAGTCTTTGAAGCCAAAAGTGATCACGACGTATGCCTGAGCTTTTCCGATCAGGAAGACGGTGTATACGTTTCGCTATCAGGCAAGGCCAACCTAAACGATGACCGCGAGCTGATCCATAAGTACTGGAACCCCTTCGTGGCCGCCTGGTTCCCGGAAGGCAAGGACGACCCGGACGTCACGCTTCTGGAAATCAAGGTAGAGATGGGCGAGCACTGGAAATCCAAGGAGAGCAAAACCTACCAGCTCTACGAGATTGCCAAGGCCAACCTCAAGAAAGATGCCAAACCGGATCTTGGTGAAAATGAAAAATTCGGTGGTTAATTCCGCTATAAAACGCCCTGCCCCCAGGGCGCTTTTCCGTTTAGCAGCCTTGATGCTACTGGGTACCGGAGCAGCCTGGGCCTCTGATGATGCGCCGCAAGGCGGCTCATCCAGCAACTGCGAACCTACCGAGCAGCAGCAGGAAATGCTTTCACTGGTTAACGAGGCGCGCAGCCAAACTCGGCAGTGCGGCAATCAGTCGTTTGATTCGGTAGTGCCACTGACCTGGAGCTGCAAGCTTCATGCGGCAGCCAAGGCGCACTCGGAAGATATGGCCGAGAACGAGTATTTCAGCCATACCAGCCCTGAGGGCGTTAGCATCGAACAGCGCGTGGAAGAGCAAGACTATGTATGGCGCGCAGTGGGGGAAAATATTGCTGCGGGCCATATGTCAGCCACTGCCGCCGTCGACGGCTGGCTGGAAAGCCCCGGCCACTGCAGCAATATCATGAACGGCGCCTTTACCCAGATGGGCATGGCCAACGCCGACAACCCGGAATCCCGCTACACCACTTACTGGACCCAGGCACTGGGCCAGCCCCGCTAACCAAACTGAATGCGTCGGTTCACATGCCTGCACCAGGTTACTGAGTCGGCGCCAGATCCCCATAGTGAACCGCCGTTATCGCATTCTTCGGCGACCCATCCACCAGTTTGGTGCTGTAAGTCAGGTATACGAAGGTTTCGGTTTCAGCGTCGTGCATGCGCACTACGCGCATATTCTTGAATAGCGCTGAACGGCGCTGGGTAAACACCACTTCCTGCTCTTCTACCTCCGCCGGGTTAAACACGATCTCGCCCGTTTGCCGACAGGCAACGCTCGCCTCACTGGCCTCTTCGGCAAGCCCCACTGCACCGGAGATCCCGCCAATCTGAGAATAGGAAATATAGCAGGAGATACCCTGCACCTTGGGGTCGTCAAAGCGCTCAACTTCAATGGTGTTATTTGGCCCCAGCATGCGGAACTCAGTGCGCACACTGCCAATATGGGCATCCTGGGCGAGTAGCGTTGAGGGCAGCAACGCCATCATGGCGGCGAACGAGCCAACGGCAACTCGTTGAACGAAAAACGGGCGCATGGACATAAGCGTGGCTTCCTCGGGTATTAAGATGAGCGGGAGTGGGAGACTATCAATTTAGGGGCCCAGAAGGGAAACGCGCTGGCAATATGCCCAGCGCGTTATCAGCCGACTCACGGCGTGGCAGTATGCGGCTACCCATTCAGTGAACGCGCAAACCTTCCGTCTGATACAGCAGATTGACCTCTACTACCCGCCCTTCCAGCAAGTGGCAATACTGGCGCGTCTCGCCCGCTTCCTGGTGCGCTCGCACTTCACCGCCTTCCTGCTCACAGTAATTAACGGCAATCTGCTGCGCCTGTTCAGCATTATCGGTAGTGCCTTGAGTGGCACACCCAGCCAGTGCCATCCCTATCAAGACCAACAGGCCATAACGAACCATGCGCTTCTCCCTTTGCGTCAATATGTTGAACAGTGGTTATTGGCGTCTTAAAACGTCTACGCTCTCTTCACTATAGTCAATATTTCGGCTTTCCTAGGTTAGGATGCCAGCATTGCCGTCATGCTCCCGCTGCCATCAAGGCGCTGCCCGCGCGTGACCGGTTGGGGACGTTGATCGATTGCGTGATCCACTCCCCCGTTCTTGCCAGCGCGTTTAAATCAATACCCGATGCAATACCCAAGCCTTCAAGCATGTACACCACATCTTCGCTGGCCACATTTCCGGAAGCCCCCTTGGCATAGGGGCAGCCACCCAAACCAGCGACGGAGCTATCGATAACGCTTACGCCCTCTTCCAGTACCGCATGAAGATTGGCGAGCGCTTGGCCATAGGTATCATGAAAGTGAGCGGCCAGATTATTCACCGGCACCTGGGCGGCGACTGCCGCCAGCATACGCTTGGCTTTGGATGGCGTGCCGGTGCCAATCGTGTCGCCCAGTGACACCTCATAGCAGCCCATCTGGTACAGCGCCTTGGCCACCCGCGCAACCTGTAAAGGCCCAATCTCTCCCTCGTAAGGGCAGCCAAGCACACAGGAAACATACCCCCGCACGCGCAGCCCGGCCTGGCGCGCACGGTCGACCACCGGCTCAAAGCGCTCGAGCGACTCGGCGATAGAGCAGTTGATGTTCTTGTGTGAAAAGGCTTCGCTTGCCGCGCCAAATACGGCGACCTCTTCAACCCCACACTCAATCGCCGCTTCCAGACCTTTCAGGTTAGGCGTCAAGGCTGAATAGACAACGCCGGGGCGCGGCTCAACGCCCTGCATTATTTCCCGGTGATCAGCCATTTGCGGCACCCAGCGAGGCGACACAAAGCTCGCCGCCTCGATATTGGTACAGCCCGCTTCCACCAGGCGCAGGATGAACTCAAGCTTCAGATGAGTCGGCACGAACTCACGTTCATTTTGCAGACCGTCGCGCGGGCCAACCTCGACCAGGCGTACAGAAGATGGCAGAGCCATGTCTTCTCCTTATCCGTTACGCAACTGTTCAAGTAGCTGCTGGGCGATATCCACACGCACCTTGCCACCATCCACAAGCAACGCCGCGATACGGTCGACTTCCTCGTTTTCGGCCCCGGCCATCACCGCAATATTCTTGGCGTGCAGTGCCATATGGCCTTTCTGAATGCCCGTGGTTGCCAGCGCCTTCATGGCAGCAAAATTCTGCGCCAAACCTACCGCGACGATAATGCGCGCCAAGCGATCCGCCGTTTTCACACCCAGAATATCCAGGCAGTGCCGGGCACTGGGATGCGAGCGAGTAGCGCCGCCCACCAGCCCTACCGGCATGGGCATTTCCAGCGTGCCGGTCAGGTTTCCTTCGCTATCGGCTTCCCAATGCGTCAAGGAACGGTAGCGCCCGGTACGCGCGGCATAGGCATGGGCGCCCGCTTCTACCGCGCGGGTATCGTTGCCGGTTGCCAGCACGACAGCGCTCACCCCGTTCATGATGCCTTTATTGTGGGTGGCAGCGCGGTAAGGGTCCTGATCCGCGAAGCGATACGCGTTGAGCATGCCATCCCGTACCGACTCGCCGCCCAGGTCCTCGAGCGTCCAGGTAGCGCGCGCACGCGCAATGCGTCGATCCGCAAGGTTGGACAGAATACGCAGGCAGCTGCGGCCACCGCTCCACTGCGCCAGAGAAGGCGCGACGGCCTCCGCCATCGAGTTGACGGCATTGGCACCCATGGCATCACGCACGTCCACCAGCAGATGCACGATCAGCATGTTGTCGAGAACGCGTACTTCCAGGTCGCGGAAACCGCCACCGTGCTGGAGCAGTACCGGGTCGGTTGCATCACAAATGCTTTTTACCTGTTCGAACTCGGAAAGCAGCCGAAGCCGGGCAAACTCGGGATTGGGGACATCCAGCAACTGCACCTGCGCAATCATGATGGGTTCTGACGTATCGGTATGAAACCCGCCTGATGCACGACACTGCCTGGCCGCATTACACACGGCAGCGACTACTGAAGACTCCTCGGTCGCCATGGGCACCAGCTGTTCTTCGCCATCAATAATCAAATTGGTGGCAACGCCGATGGGCAGGTTCAGCGTACCGATGACGTTTTCGATCATGGCATCGGCAGTGGCCGACGAGATATTACCCATATCAGAGAAATGCGTGCGAACCTCGCTGCCGAGCCCGGCTATTTCGATGACTTTCTCAAGCCGTTCGCTGGGAGGAAGCTGATAAAAACCGGGGATGCGGGATGTGCTGTGTGCCATGGATAATGCCTCTGAACAATTGAGGTTGAACAAGTAAATGTGCCTGAAGCAGACGGTTTACCAGGACGCTGCATGTGCTTCAGGCATGAACCAAGCGGATTAAGCGATGAGCCCTAAAAGCCACGGCGCGGCATATAGCGTCATGAACTGCACACCGTAGTTGACGCCCCACCGGTTGAGCAGGCCCGCCATCAGTGCCAGCACCATCACGCCCAAAATGCCCATTACGCCAGCATCCATATAGGCGAGCAGCATGACCAGCGAGAAGAACATCGCCAGAAACGCTTCGTGGGGGATGTGCTTGAAGACAAAGATGCAGATACGCCGCGCGTACCGAACCGCAATCGGGTAAGTAATCAGCAAAGCGACACCGGCGCCCAAGATGCTGGCGATGGTAATTTCAGAAAAACTCATCAAGTGGTGAGCGTTCTGCTCGAGCGTCAGCACCGGCGGTGCGTTGAAGAAGGCATTGCCCGGACCAATCGCCATCGGGCTCATCGGAATGCCCAGCGCCGCTAGGGGAATCAAGATGCCCGCGATGTAAGAAGCATTGGTGACCGCATCCATTGACGAGAGCGCTCGGCTGGCCTTATTGACCGTGCCCTTCACCCAACTCGACATTACTTCGCCCAGAAAGATCGTGATGCCCACTGGGCTCATGAAGAACGTAACCGATCCCAGTACGGAGCTTGCCGCGGCCGAGGCGGTTTCCTGGCGCGTCAGAATACGAAACGGATTAGGTAGCTGCCCTTTCTCATCGTCACCGTAGATCTGGATCTGCTTGGGCTCAGACTCCACCATTTTATGGCGCTCACTGTTGACCGTAAGCTGCGCCAGGTTAAACATCATCGGGCCAATGGTGATGCCCAAAAAGAACGAAATGAAGACCGTCTGTCCTTCTGGAATGACGCCCATTCCCCAATACAGGTGCCGTAGCCCCTGGATCAGAGCCGCCAACAGCACAATACTGATCAGACTGATGACTTTCTCCTTGCTCATCAGCGCCAGAAATACGGCACCGCCAAAGAAAATCTGGCTGGCGTACTGGCCAAGCACATCGGCTAGCGGCGTTAACAGAAAGGCGAGGAATAGGCTGATGGGTATCGCGACGAGCGTACCGATGACCGAACCGGAGGCCATTTTACGAATCGCCAGAGTGGCGTGCCCTTCCCGCTTTAGAATCAGCGCGTGTTCGACCATAGGGGCCGACATCACCCCGCCCGGTATACCGGCTACCGAAACGGGGATAGAGTCAGTCAGCTTCTTGGCAACGATTGCCGCCATAAAGAAAGCCAGCACCACGGGAAGCGGTATACCTGCGACCACCAGGGCCAAGATTACGGGAGCCAGTACGGCGGTTTCATCAGTACCCGGCGCAACGCCAATGGCGGTATAAACGACGACAGCAATAATCGCGGCCGCCAGCATTTGAAGTAATAAGACGGGATCCATTACTACGTCTCCTCACCGGTTTGCAGCTGCCGCTTAGGGCGAAACAGCAGCGCATTGATGAAGAACCCCAGAATAGCGCCGCTTAGCCCCAGAATAAGCGGCAGCGGAGGCTGCGCCGGGGCAAGCAGATAGCCGCCTAGTGTTAACGGCGTGGAAATACACAGTGACAGCAGGAGGTCTCTCCCACTCACCGTGTCATCCCACACATTGAGAAACCGGTTCTTTCGCTCAGCCATAGCGTGTCTCCTTGAATTTATTATGGATGTTTCTTTTTTAATGCCGCTCATGATGGGTAAACTTGCGGATTACTGACAGGTACAGTTAGCGAGATTGTACGAGGTACTGTACCTGTCAAAAGAGAGGTACACTGATTTCACCGGGTTGGGTTTAGCCCATTTACGGGAGGCACCTACCATGTCGAAATCCAGACACGTGGCTGACACTATC
Organism: Halomonas hibernica; assembly: GCF_013183775.1. Classification (NCBI taxonomy): domain Bacteria; kingdom Pseudomonadati; phylum Pseudomonadota; class Gammaproteobacteria; order Oceanospirillales; family Halomonadaceae; genus Halomonas; species Halomonas hibernica. The sequence goes on along the minus strand of NZ_VIFN01000001.1, from coordinate 291,281 downwards.
CTCAAGGCTATCGAAGAAGGCCGCTTGGCACCGGGTGCCAGGCTCGCCTCTATACGCGAAGCCGCCCGCCAGCATGGGGTTTCGAAAAACACGATTGTTGATGCCTATGATCAGCTGATTGCACTGGGCAGATTGCGCGCCCGGCAAGGAGCCGGCTTTTTTGTTACGCAGCCACCCGCGCTTGAAGCGCTGGAAAAGACCCACGAGCTAAATGAAGCCGTTGATAGCGTCTCGCTTTTGAGAGAGCAGTTGGTAGGTAATTTTCAGGTGCGGGTAGGCGACGGCCGAGCACCCGCTAGCTGGATGGGCGGCGCGGCGCTTGCACGGCAAGCCAAGCGATTAACATCCATCGGCAATGATGATATTGAGTACGGTGCCCCACAAGGGTATCTCCCACTGCGTGAAACGATTGCCAGGGTATTGGCCGGACGCTCTATTCATGCTTCCCATGAACAGGTACTGCTGACCTTCGGCGCCAATCACGCTTTCGATCTTATTATTCGCCACCTGATCGCCCCCGGCGACCGAGTTCTGGTGGAAACGCCCGGCTATTACCCGTTATTTGGCAAGCTGCGCCTAGCCAAGGCGAAGCTGATTGGCGTTTCGCGCAGCCACGAAGGGTTGGACCTTGATGACCTTGAGCGCAAAATTATTCAATACCGCCCCAATGTTTTCTTTCTACAGCCCAATGCTCACAACCCGACAGGCTCTACCCTTTCACTTAACCAGCTGTACCGGCTACTGACACTCGCAGAGCGCTACAACCTGATACTGGTAGAAGACGACGCCTTTGCCGACCTGCTCCACCGAGGAAGCGCCCACCTGGCAGCCCTGGATGACCTGAGTCGCGTGATTTACGTAGGCACGTTTTCCAAGACGCTTTCCACCGGCATTCGCTCAGGCTATTTAGCGGCAAACCCTGCGCTGGTTAATGCGCTTACCGATATCAAAATGGTCACCGTCGTTAACAGTTCCACCTTCAGCGAGCGCCTAATTCACGACATGATTACCCACGGGCGTTACCGTCGCCACCTGGTACAGCTTCGCGAACGCATTACCAAGGCCAGCGCCAGTACCATTACCGCGTTGAAAGAGGTGGGGCTTGAGAATATAGAGGGGCCAGGGGAAGGTTATTACTTATGGGCGCGCCTGCCGAACAACATTGACGCAATGCTGCTAGCCAAAAAAGCCTCGGACGAAGGTATTTTCATTGCCCCTGGCAGCATCTTTTCACTACGCCCTAATGGGCCGGACGCATCGTCCATGCGTATGCATATTGCCTACGCTAATGATCATCGGTTTTTAGGGTTTCTTGAGCGTTGTTTGGGGTAGGATTTGGCGTCCCTGGCAGGATTCTACAATTAACGGTAAGCAACTGAATTTAAATGACTCGTACAGAAAACCAAGAATTTAATATACCACTCAATATACCATCTTACCCACATAACCAAAATTTCGGCCAACCCACCGTGACCAAATGCATTAGCTTAGGGTTAGCGTAAACTCAGCTTAACTATGACCAAAAGTGTTAATGAGTTAGTAGTGTAGCTCTCAGCCTGATAAGGCTGAGAGCTACTTTGCTTTCAAGACCAGTAAGTATTTAATAATTTCTGTAAGCCTTAACTGAGGGCTATAAATTAGCTTGGCACAGGCCTATAGAAACTGTTTCAAATTTGAACATCGGCATCTACATCAATTGATATAGCGACTGGCTCTAAAACATCATATTTCTGACGAATCAAGTCATAAACATTACTAACTCCTTCTATTTTGACGCTTATAACAAGGGCATATGCGACATCCGGAGCGGATGGCATTGCTACTGACCTACTTGTTTCACGAGCAAAGTACTGAATATCGAATACCGGATCTACTAGCTGAGTTTCAGCCTTAAATGTATGGGAATTATGCAAGCATGTTTCCCATTTATGAGCGTCATCTCTATATTCTCTTTCAGTCTTCTTATACTGGCTTCCCATTCCAAAAAAACCTTTAGTTGACTCATCACCAATACCGACTAAAGGCCTGAATGAAACCCCGAGTCCAGATCGTGTATAGTTAACCAAATGCTCTGGATCAGTATGAGATTGAATGCAAAAAGTTGCTTTTATCGTTGTTGCTGCATCAAGGCCTGCATCTGGAAATGGTATAGGGCATCTCAAAAACTCATTTTTCTCTAATTTTCCTTGGAAAATTATTGTAGCAAAGCCTTCTTCACACTCTAATATTTCTACCGGATTTTCCTTAAATCGTCCCCAACCAACTTCCCTCCGGTCCATACGGTATCTCGTCCCGGCGGTGTGTACCAAAAGAGACTTAATTGCTATGGAGCTCATATCGTAATCAGAAATAGCGGCCAGACCTGCCGCAGCTCGAAGAACTAGTGGAGCTGAGTAACTAGTACCTTTAACACCTACTACCGAACTTGCGAAGGGATTATAAACTTTAAACAATTCCTCATCACTTCCACCATAAGCCACTCCGTCTGGCTTTACATAACCGGGACTACGACCGGGCCCTACACAACTATAAGATGCTCTATTCCAAGTTTCCCCTGATAAGTCGCAAGACCCAATTGCCATTGCATTTACCATATCCCCTGGAGGTTGTATTCTATCGGCTCCCTGAATATCTCCATCGTTACCTGCCGCCACTGTCATCAATATTCCATGCCGCACACATAACTGATCTAGACAAGCCGTCCAAGCATGCACTTCGTCATCATATATTGGCATACGGGGGCCTAAACTAAGATTTACAAACTTATAATCTCCAGCATCTAGCACATCTATTATTTTTAATAAAACGTCGTATAAATCTGGGTCACTGCCACTACTAGGAGAAATCACTCGATAATGATCTACATTAGCATATGGTTGTTTTAAAAAATCACTATCACCAGATATTCTGCCGAATAAAAAAGTCGAAGTAACTTCGTTACCATGCATTATATAATTAGCGTTAGTTGATTCAGTATCATCCCAGACTATTTCATCAGCCCAATTACTTAAATCTGCAGAACCGAGACCTCCATCAAAAATCGCGACTCTAAACTCCTGCTCAATTGCCTGTGCACTTGGCAATTTTATATCAGGAAAATCTAGTGGTGAGCGCATGGCGTTAGGCATCGCAGCTCTAAGTTGAGGCATTTCTCTCGCAACCCTTATGAAAGAAAACTTTAGTATCTCCCTTAGCTGTTTCTCAGTAGCCTTTAAAGGGAAGAAAGTTAGTGCCCCTATTTGTATTTTTTTCCGGTAAACAGCTTCACCACCCCGTTTTTTGACATAATCAACAAAGGCGTCCACGATATCTTCTTCTTTATGACCAGCATGCAGGGCCACTTCGTATAGCCGGACTGTCTCAGAATCATTTCCTAATTTACCTTTATATTTATCATCACTGCTAACCCATCGGATTTTCTCAATTTCACAAATTTCTTTCTTGACCCCCTTATTTGCCATCCCATTTTGTAGAATGGAGCGCATCACTTTTATACTTTCCATCCCACCAGCAACATACAAAGAAGCGGTGCCTAACTCTTTACCATGATCAGACTTACGTGTAACTTTATTCGGTGTTATTACAACCTCTTTGCTTCCAACATCTCTCATACCTGCAGTTCTTAAAAGAGCGTCAGGGTAGTAACTTTTCGCTATAAAAGAAGGGTGTAATACTAATTCAAATATAGCCTCTCCTCGAGGCTTAGCATCTGACTCCAATTTAGAAACACTATCTTCAACTTCTGCCAACTCAGAATCTAGTCGCTCCCTCACTTCGTCAAATGTATAAGGGTAAGTTTTATCACCTCCACCGTTTTTAAATGGGGTTTTCAAAGCGAGTTTTTCACCGCGCCCTAACAATAAGTTTCTATCGGCCATTATTATACGTCCCCTTTATTGTTTACAATCTTTGAGATAGTCGGATGGCTCATTCCGGTAAGCTCAGCAACCTTTCTCCTAGAAACACCAGCAGACACTGCCCCTCTTATTGCATTAGTTCTCAAATCAGGATTTTCCAAAACATCCCCAAATATTGCTTGCTTAAAGATAGCATCGTCTAAAGGCACATCTTCAAGAACACTCATTTTCTTAGCTGCTGAAGCAATTTTATTCAGATCTGAATATGATTTATCTGTCATTATGAGAGATATCTTACTTGCTATCTTTTCACTAACACCTAACTTTTTAAAATATTCTTCAACAGATTCTTTATTTGGCAAGTCAAATTCAACAACTTTATCGAACCTTCTCCATATTGCCCTATCAAGCAATTCAGGGTGATTTGTGGCTGCAATCAATAAAGAAGTAGAGGGCCAGCTATCAATAGCTTGTAGCAAAACATTTACTAACCGCTTTAATTCGCCTACATCTCTGTCATCATCACGTTTTTTAGCAACTGCATCAAACTCATCTAAAAATAGAACACACGGCATTGAAGCCGCATAACTAAAGACATTTTTTATGTTTGCGCCAGTTTTACCTAGTAGGCTTGACATCACACTCGATAGATCAAGAGTAAAAATTGGCAAATTCATTTTTTGTGCAAGCCAAGAAGCTCCCAAGGTTTTACCTACCCCCGGCGGGCCTGTAAATAGCATCGATTTAATTGGTTCTAGTCCTGCTTCTAATAGCTTTTTTTCATGCTTTCTTTCATTTATGGCTACTGCTAATTTATCAGCAATACTCTTGCTCCATAGAGGTTCTTCTTTAAGCACCACATGATATTGTTCTGAAAGTAGATTGGCGCTGCTTTCGCGATCCGTTGGTGGTTGCTTTTCATTGCCCCTCAGCATATGAGGGCTAGCCACAAGCTCTAATAATTTTTCAGCTACTTCAGGGTTTGTCTTACGTGTACTACTCACGAACCGTCGAGCAAGAAGCGTAAATCCTGTGGAGTTACCGGCGACTCCTTGTTGAAACAGAGCAACCAACTCCTGCTCACTAATAGAAATCATTAACCCAACCCTCAAAATGGTAACCAAAAAATCAATTTTGGTAATCTTAGCACCCATTCTGGAAAGCCTAAAGTGGTTTCATGTCTAGTTTTAGCAATTTTTCTCAGAACTTGTCTGACAGAAATGCTCATTGATCATATCTAGGAACCTGTAGCCTGATGATGAGCCCTTGATACCTAGCTCTCACAGTACATATCTAAATTTGCCTAGCATCACCCGCTAGGGAATCAGCCCTCTCCAAAGCCCAACGCAATCTTTCAATCAAATGTGAACCCATCACAACTCACAGGCATTCATAAGACCTTACACCCTAAGCCACAGTGCACGACTACTGCCTTCATTCTGTTTTCAGAAACCAATCAAAGCCTTACTCGGTTTAATAAGGAGTGCTTTGATTGCTTTGCCAATAAGCCTAATGCTTATGAAAGCTAATTCTCTTCTCATGAACTATCTAAAACTCACAAATCCGCATGATTTCGCATGACTCCCATGCACCCAAATCCCGCCTACAGCCCATCAACAGCGGGCTTTGGCCCATTTTGTAGGGTGCATGAAGAAATACCCCACAAGCGAACACCGCAGGCGGGTGGGGGACAACGCGCCGTAAGGCGCGGCGGTCTGGCTTGCCTTGGTCCTGGCAACCGTGCCATATAGCCCCTGTGTGCCGCTGTAAGCCGCGTTCGTGCCATACAACGAGAAAGCCCCGCACAGTGGCGGGGCTGATGGTAGCGAAGCGTTTTAGCGCTTAAGCTTTGTCGATCTCATCTAGGTTAGGGATGATATCCATTTTTTCTTCAGCGTCGGTCACGCGCTTTCTAACACCAAGGAAAGAACGGAACTCGCTATGATCGGCTTCAAAATCCATCTTTGGATAATGCTCAGCGCCCTCAACTTGAATTTTAGGCAGCTTCTCAGGACGATAGCTCAACAGCAGCTCCCCTATGGCCGCGTACTGCAGACGCTTTAGCTGCTGGCTGTTGAGGTCTCGGTTGCTAAGCTCAATTTCGATCCTGGAAAACAGAGCGGGGAGCGTTTCATATAGCTTTTCCGCGATCCCTGATTCCGCGAACTCCTTCGCCACTGCCAGCATGGTTTGGTGTGCTACGTAGTTATAGAGCTGCCCCTGGGCATTGCCAAATTCAATCCTGGCATAGTGGGTGTGTACCCTGAGCCACGCTACCTGTGGCTCTAGCAGTTCGATCATTTCACGCTGCTGTTCGGCCTCGATCTGCCAGTTGGCCTTTTGCTTTAACTGGTCTCGAACCGCCTTGCTCTGTTTGCCAAAGCCATTCAAGAAATCACGCCGCCATGATGCGTCAGTCTCTTTCTCTTGGGCTTCCAGAGCGCTAACTGCCTTACGCAAACGTTCCAATTCTCGGGTGGCCGTTTCGAGGCGCTCACGGCGGTTTAGGTATGCCCTGCGCAAAGGGGGTATGCGGCCTCGCAGGGTCTGCTCATCCACTTCACCGAATTGGCTGGGCACTTCCATATATTGCAGAAAACGTGGCTTTCCAACGTCTTTTTTCACTGGCTGAGTAGGTGCGTTCATCGTTTCGGCGTCGCTCTTGTTGCTAGTGGGCTGAGTGTTAGTGGCTGGTTGGTTCATTAGGCCCTCCATTGGGCGATTGGGGTGCAGGGTGACGATGTGGAGCCAAGGCCCCACGGTTGGGAAAACGGGAGCAAGGCAAAAAACGCCTGCCAGGAAGGGGTAAGGTTGAGCGAATGAGGGGAATTGAGAATGATTACCAGTACTCCCCACCTATATAGTTCCACTCTGTAGATCGCAAAAATGGTGGCAACAAGGCAACAGAGGCTAACCAAATGATTTATAAAGAATTTATTGTGGCAACACTGTTGCCACCCTTTTTTGAAATGGCAACAAGACACATCAGACCATAGGTATATAGAGATATGTGTTGCCTTTGTTGCCACCTCTCTTATTACTAAGGCAACGCTGTAAGCCGCGTAGTTACTGGCCGTTGCCTTGTTGCCACTGTTGCCATAGAAACTAGGTTCACGCGTATTTAGCCTTTTCATTTTCCACCTAGCCTTTCGGCGTCCAGCTTGTCGGGATCAATGACGAAAAAGCGTGTGCTCCCTCCTCCTGGCAGGCGGTAATTTTTCTGGTTGCGTCCGTTATCCACCTTGGCCAACACGCCGTAGGTTTCCATGGTGCGTATCACGCGCTCACGGCCATAGCCTGCGGCGGCTTCGGTTAGTGAGGCGCGGTTGAACAGGTAGAAGCGTTTGCCGTTTTCGATCTCGTAATACCCTGCCCGGTGCTTGATGTTGGAGTTGGGTAGCTCAGCAGCAATATTGGAAAAGCGGCTATCACCGTGCATGGCGATGAAGTCAGATAGCGCGCTAAGTATTTGCCTGTCTTCGGCGTTACCATCGCCGACGGTAAGCAGCCACTCCTCAAATAGTTGACGGCAGGCACTCGCGGCGGCGTCGGCCTTCCATGGCAAAAGCCCGTAAGTAATGGCTATCTCTCCCGCTAGCCCAATGATGGCGAAGCGATCTGCCACCCTGCCCGCTTGGGGGCCTTCTGCGCTGAATCCGTCGCGTACCTCAGCAAACCGCTTAAAAAAGTAGTCGGGGTCGTTTTCCTTGATTAAATGCTCCACAAAGGCGGGGCCGACCTTGCCAAAGTGGTGCGCTGTGGCCGTGGTGAGCTTTCTGTGGAATGCTGCGCCGTTCATGCCGTGAACGTCGTCAAAAGCGCGGTAAGCGCGGGTGCCTGCGTTCACGTCCACCATGCGCAGCTCTGCCCCGGCGTGGGCCGCATTGCCGGATATGGCCGCATGCTCAGAAAGCGAGCGTTCACCACTCGAAAGCGCTAAAACGCGCCAATACAGCTTGGGCCGCCCCTCCCGTTCACGGGTCATGGTGCCCTTGCCCGTACCGTTAGCGATGGCGTAGGCCATTTCTTGTACCCGCTTGGGGTCGGCGCGCTTGATCTCGTCCAGAATCAGCACCGTGTCATTGCGTGACGATGCCTCGATCTCGATACCGCCTCGCGACATATCCCACGATGCGGCAAAGCGGCTGGGGTCGCCCCATACCGTAGCGGCGAGTGCTTGAGCGAGTGACTTGCCGCTTGAGGAGTCGCCTACCAAATGCACACCGCCACCATTCACGCCCACTTTGGAAAGCAGCGGGCCTGCTAGTGCGCAGCAAACGGAAAGGATCAGTACCGGGTTGCCTTGGCAGAAGTAGGCCAGCTCGCTTTTCCAGCCTTCCAGGGTGCCCCGCTCTGAAAACAGCAGTGCGCCCTTGCCACTATCCTGATAGCGCACATCTTCACCGCCCAGAATGCGGCTGGGCAGCACAAAGGCCCCGCTTCGCTCGTGCCACCCTGGCTTGGTGGTGGTCGCCAGAATGCGCGTTAAGCCGTGGTGGCTGGCGATGTAGGCAGGCACATAACGGCGCTGGTGGTAATCCACCTCTAGCCCTTGGCGTAGCAAGGCTTTCAGCACCTCCTCGCCTTTGCCCGCTAGGGCTTCCATGGGCATGACGTACTCAATAGCGTGGCCACGGTGCTTGAAGCGCAGCAGGCGGCCTACGCTGCCATCGTCGCTATTGACCGTTTCCGCTTTGACGTACAGCGGCGCGCATAGCCATAGGTCAAACGGCTGGCCTGCCTCGTCGCTGTTGGTGTGCTTAATGCCGTGATACCAAGTACCTGCTCGGTACTGCTTGCCCTCCACCATGGTGGGCCCTTCGTATATCGCATAGCTGGGGCGCTCCAAGGTGTCGATCTTGGGGGCCGTAGGCTTACCCACTAGGGCAAGATGCGCTTGCTGTTCGCGTGTAGTTTGCTCGCTCATGTGGCGTTCCTTTGCTGGCGATACCAGCGAGCCAAGTCGTTAAAGTCGCTGAGTGTGGTAGGGGCGTCTTGTGGCCATACGGGGAAAAGCACCAGGGCCCCCACTGCCAGCGCCGCCGCATTAGCAGCGGTGCGGCCTGGGTTGCCGGGGGTTAAGCGGTCGTCATCCCCGGCTATCACTAACTCCAGGGCGTCGTATCGTTCGCGTAGGGTTTCGGCCACAGCGGCAAGGTTGCCCGCGTTCATGGCACACGCCACCGGCTCGCGTGTGTGAGCGTGAAGGGTTGCGCCAGTGGCCCACCCTTCACAAATAAATAGCTGACGGCCTGCCTGCACCTTGCCAAGGGGCGCATAAGCACCCCGTACACGGCCACCTTTCAAAAAGCGCTTTTGGCCTTGCTGGTCAATACATTGCACATTGACCAGCTTTCCATCAGCGTACAGCGGCACCAGGAGTTGCCCCTGTGCGGATTGGCGAAGGTGGTAAGGCTCGATCCCCTTTTCAACCAAGTAAGGATGCGCAGGATTGGCGGGGCCTGCCGAGTGCCAAAGCCGTTGTGCGGCTTGGGCGGCGCGCTCTTGAGCCGCTAAACGTTCGGTGTCTGCATGCTGGCGAAGCTGGGTCTTGGTGGGCAACTCGCAGGGCTTGGGTAACGGCGCGCTAGAAGCGCCTGCTCGTTGAAAAATACCTAGCCCAAGCTGTTCATCAATCAGCCTAGCGGCGTCGATTTGCCGACAGCCGCGTAGGTAGCTAAGCAAGGAGACTAGATCCCCGCCGTGGGCGTCCTGGTCGGCAAAGTCGTTCCACTTGCCAGTAGCGAGCGATACGCCAAACGAGCCTGGGCAGGCATCGGCGCGTGCCGTGTTACGGGCTACCCACTCGCTGCCCTGGCGCTGCCCATCGGGCAGCCACTCAACCAGCAGAATTTCAGCGCTGTTCAGCGCAACTACCGCTACTTGCTGAATCTTTTGGATAGTCGTTTTAGCCATGGCGCACCCCCATTCTGGCAGGCGCTTCTTTACGCTTGTCGGCCATGCGTGCAGCCAGCAGTAAATCAAGTGAATCGGCTAGAAGCAGTCGGCACGACAGCGCGACATTCGCTAGATCACGTGCATCGGCACACGCACTAGGCGCATCCAGCGTGCTTAGTGTCATCATCAGATTGCTTGCCGCTTCCAAGCGGGTTTCGCATTGATCAAATAGATCCTCTGATCTAGCACGGGGGTCGATCAGTAAGCACTCGGCTTCTGTTAGGCAAAGCGCATCTTCAAGGCGTGGGGTAGTCGGAGAATTAGGCATTGCTCACCTCCTCAACGCAGAGGCGCTCAAGCTCGATGAGTAATTGGTCGTGTTCTTGATAAGAGAGGACATTTAGCGCGGTGGCCATACGTGCCATACCTAACAACTGGAGCAGCTGTTCAGGCTTACGGTTAACACGATAGGCAATCAGTTTTGCACCGATTAGCGCGGTAGCGATATGCGAGGGGGAAATTTGGGTGTGCGTATACGCACCTTGGCTGTGATTGGCCATGGGTAAGACTCCTTTGTGTATGGAGTCACCAACAACCGTTCTCACACGATTGGAGGCGACTGTACGCAGGGTGAGAAACCGGTCACAAAGGAAACCGGCCACGCCGAAGCGTGCCCACGCACAGCCGCCATAACATCGTACTACAGGCATGAAAAAAGCGCCTGCAATGCTAGGGGCGCTGTAGCGCCTTTGTGAACTCGGGTTCTCACGCCCGGCTGTAGATTTTGCTACAGCACCACCATGATAAGCATTCCCTAGTGTTCCTCGCAAGCTTTCGAGGCAGCAAATTTCACTTACTTTGATAAACTTCATGGGCACCTTTCTTTTGCTTTGCTTCGGCTCCATCGCCCCCCAGCTTTGGAGCCTTTTTGCGTTTTTGGGCAAAACTTCCCCTACCCACTGAGCGTTAGCCCAGCAGCGTTACCTGTTGCGGAAAGGGTTTAGGGGGGTTAGCAGTCGGTTTCGACGACACCAGTGGATGGGTGCTTGCTGAAACGCTGGGTACTACTCTGGTCGTTTAGTAGCTTGGCGTAGATGTTTCCTGTGCTGCCCTTACGAAAGGTTTTTTCGCTTGGCGTACGCATCGCTTCCATCATGGCGGTCGACATTTGCACCACATCCTCAGCGGTCAGTTGCAGCGTGGTGCCGTTAATGGTGACTTCAAACTGGTTCATGCGCGTTGCTCCTGCGGTTGGGCGGTCATGCGTAGTGGGGTTGGGCAGTGCTCCAAGCGCTGGCGTTTGCGCTCCTCCAGGCAATGAGCAATCCAGCTATCCACCTCCTCCTCAAGCCAAGCAACACTTTTGCCGCCAATAGGCACTGGTGCCGGGAACGTGCCTTGGCGGATGCCTTCGTAAATGGCTGAACGGCTTTTGCCTGTCTTTTGTTCTACGTCTTTACGGCGCAGTAGTCGGTTGCCTAGCTGGATCTTGCTCACCGTTTTATAGGTGCCTGTGTGGGTAGTGTTGGTCATCGGTTCGTGTCCTCGCGGTGACGTTCCGGGCAAGTGCCCCTGTGGCTCTATAAAGCTTGAAGCTCATGCCAACACCTTTCCAGCGGCGCCCGGTGTAAGTAGGCTCTCTTACACCGCGATACAACATTTGGCCTTGCACAGACACAAAAAACGCTGCGGGAGCAGCGATTAGGTGGTGTTTCATAAGAGGTAAACACTTTATTGGTGATGAACCTGACATGATAGAACTGACAGTTATTGACGGGAACAACGAGGCTAAGCGAGGATTAGAGTACACTTTGTACTTTAAAATAAATTCACAAGGGCGCACTCAATGTTGTATGCAAAAGAGCATCTTTACGAAGCACTATTAAGATGGAACTACTTTCCAAACCAAAAAAAGGGTTTGAGCGAACTCCCACCCACATTTACTTCAAGACAGTTAACCCCTGACATAGCTGATATTCTGACAAATGAAGTCTCTATGCGTAAAGGTGGCTATGGAATAGTTGAATACAAATCGACGCGATTTAACAATGTACCTAGGTTACTTGGCATTGTTCATCCAACTGCACACACCCATCTATCTAAAGTATTATACGAAAACTGGGAAGAGTATTATCACATATACACAAACAATAACAGCATAGTTCGTCCAGAGGCTCATGCAGATGGCAGAGCCTTTATAATGAATTATGAAGACTATGAAGAAAAAGTTTCTAGATCTTTAAAAACCACATTTGGAAAGAAATTCAGAGCACATACAGATATATCTAACTGCTTTAACTCAATTTACACTCATTCTGTCGAGTGGGCATTGAGAGGGCTTGAAGAAACAAAAATAAATCTTTCATTGAAACCAAAAAACCGCACCAAACACTGGTCGGAAGACTTAGATATAAAGGCACGATCATCAAAAAGAAATGAAACTCAAGGCATACCAATCGGCCCAGGCACATCTAGCGTTATAGTCGAAATAATTTTAGCAAAAATCGATAATAAGCTAGCAGAAAAATACGATTTTGACCGATACGTTGATGATTATACCTGTCTTTGCGACTCACATGAGCAAGCACAAGAGTTCATTAGAGATTTAAGTCTTGAGTTAAACAATTTCAAACTTTCACTCAATCTAACTAAAACCTCAATCGTTGAGCTCCCTGAGCCTTTACAGCCTGCGTGGGTCTCAGACTTGGTTAAATCCCGGCCAAATTTTTTTATTGATAACAATTATGGCACAAGAAAAATCACTCTTTCGGAAGCAATACACTTCCTAGATTACGCTGTTAGAAAAAACAAGCAGACCCCTGACGGCAGTGTAATAAAATTTGCAATTAGCTCTATCATTAAACACATACACGAAGATGACACAATAACAATTGCAGACTATATTTTAAATTTATCATGGCACTACCCTTTATTACTACCATTCTTAGATGAAATGGATATTAACGAAGAAAACCTAGCCCATTTCGATCTAAAGGAAAAGCTCATCAAAATAATTAATAATAATGCGCACTACAAAAGATCTGATGGTATAGCATGGCCTTTGTATTACTTAAGAAAGTACAACCTTGAGATCGAAAATCACGTATCTGAAAAAATTATAGAATCAAGAGATTGTGTAAGCATTTGCATGTTAATAGATCACAATGAAAGCTTACCACTAGCATTACATTTTGCCAGACAAATAACCGAGCTATCAGAGTTTCAAAAAGATGAATACTGGCTATTGCTTTATCAACTTTTCTTAAAAGGAGAAATAGAGAATCCTTATGAAAACGATAGAACATTTTCCATACTAAAAGAGCATAGCGTTAACTTCATGCCTCCTACAACAGAGCAAACATTCGCAGAAACGTTCACTGTTTACAAGATGTTTAACGCCGAAGGCGAGCTTACATATTTAGAACACTTTAACAAACAAAAAGAACAATAATTTATTCTGCAACTTCTTGCTTAGTAATCATTAACTCTACTTTCATACGGGCCCCACACTTGGGGCCAGTACAACTTAGATAGAACACCTTGAAATACTCAGAAATGCGCCTACTCGTTCTGACACGGAAAAACGACCCACATTTGAAGCAAAGGTCACCAAAAAAACACAACTCATCAGGGTAGTTAATACTCTCGTCGATTAAGACACTGCTGGAATCAGGCACCGCCTCGTTCATTGCACCTTTGCTTTTCGAGCGTTTGTAAGCCCTGACAGGTGAGAAACGCAAATCAACGCGCCAAAGCTGACGACAGCCGAAGCACTGCAACACAGCCTCTTGGTGCTGGTTGGTTATCCTGCGGCGCTCCTTGGTTCTCATGATGGTCCCACACGCTAGGCACTTCTCCCCTAGCCCTTTCATATCGCTAGCCCTTCGCTTCTCCTCTCAGTGCCAAAGAGGTGATCCGCCCAAAATTGCATCATGGCGGGCCTTTGATCCGGGGCCATGTGCTGGGCGTGGGTATAAACGCCCTCGATCCCTGGCAGCTTGTGCGAAAGCTGTAGCTCTATCCACTCTCTTGGGTAACCCAATTCTTTCAAACCGGTGGCCACCACATGACGACAGCCATGGGGAACGTGCCGGCCTTCATAGCCAAGACGCTTTAAGGCCATATTAAAGGCGGCATCGGATATCGGCTTACGGGGGTTGTTTCGTCCTGGGAACAGCAATTTGAAAGTTCCTGTTAACTTATGCAGGTAGCGCAACTCATGAACGGCTTGAGTGGGCAAAGGGACTTGATGCGCCCTGCCCATCTTCATACGCTCAGCGGGGATCTTCCAGATTGCGGCTTGTAGGTCGAATTCTTTCCACTCCGCCATGCGCAGCTCACCTGGGCGCACAGCCGTCAGCAGTAATAGCTTTAAGCCAATACGCACCATAGGGCTCTTATCGTAACCCTCAATATCACGTACCAGTTCGGGCAGTTCTTCCTGAGAAATATGGTGAAAGCTTCCACGCTTATAGGGTTTAAGCGCTGTATTGAGGTCAGTGAGGGGGTTAAAGCTGGCTCTACCCGTTATGATGGCGTAGCGGTAGATGTCCCGGCAAAAGGCATGCAGGCGGCGTCTTTGCTCGAATTTCCCCAAGTCCTCTAGCGTGCGTAGTATCTCAAGCCACTCTAGGGGCAGAATGCTCTCAATGGCGCGATTACCCACCTTCGGGAAAACGTACGTTTCCAGCACACGCTTACTGTCGTTGGCCCGCTTAGAGGTCTCCTTCCAACGCGGCACCATACTCGCGTGCCACTCCATGGCCAGCACCTCAAACGTATTCTGTGCCGCGTACTGTTGCTGCCGCTTATCGTTCTGCTTTTGCTCAACGGGATCGGTGCCTTGGGATATTAGACGCCTGATATCCGCCCGCTTCTCTCTCGCTTCAGCAAGGCTTACTTCGGGGTACTTACCCAGGCTGATCATATTGCGTTTGCCATTAGGGCGTGTGTAGCGCAAACGCCACCCACGACGTCCATCGGGCCAGATCCTAAGTTCTAATCCTTGGCCATCGTTAAGGGCTACAATTTTCGTGCTAGGTTTGGTTGCGTTTATCTGTCGAACGGTTAGTGCCATGGCGGTATACCGAGCATCTTCGAATGGGGGTATATACCATTCTGTATACCACTTGCAAGCCGGTTTTGGAAGGAACAGCGAGGAACGATGAGGATAAAAAAATCAAGTCTTTCAGAGTATTACACTCTATTTTTGGCCTTCTCAGGACTTGTAAAGAATGGCCGTTGGCGTCCCTGGCAGGAGTCGAACCTGCGACCTGCCGCTTAGGAGGCGGCTGCTCTATCCTACTGAGCTACAGAGACTTTGCTTGCAGAAGGGGCGCACAGTATAACGTGTTACAGATAACACTCCAACCCGCCTCTGCCCTTCTTACACCCATCCCAACAAACGCAGCGCAAAAATGCCCAGCGTTACCGAAATACTGGCCATTAAGGTGGTGATCGCAATGATGTTGGCGGCCAAGCCTGCGTTGCCGCCCATGGCTTTTACCATGACAAAGCTGGCGGCGGCGGTGGGGCTGGCAAAAAAGAGGAACAACAACCCCAACTGTTCGCCTTCAAAGCCTAACAGCCAGGCAGCTACGGTAGAGAGCACAGGCAAGATGGCCATCTTCATAATGCTGGAGCTCACCGCAATGTCGCTTTTATCTCGAATGCTGGACATCGAGAGCGTTGCGCCAATACAGATCAACGCCAACGGTAGCGTGAGCGACGCAAAATAATCCCCAGAGGTCATCACCCAACTGGGGAGCGAAATGGAAAAAGCGGTAAATGGCAAGGCCACGATCACTGAAATAATCAGCGGATTCGTCGCAATATGCTTGAGAATGCTGCGCCAGTTAGCGGCTTGTTCCGTTTGATACGCGGTCAGCACCACTACCGATAGCGCGTTGTACATAATAATGACCACTCCAACCAACAGGCTGCCCGTTGACAGCCCATAGTTGCCGTACATGCCCGCTGCCAGCGCCAGCCCAACGACACCGCAATTACCGCGAAAAGCTCCTTGAACATAAATCCCACGCTCGGCATAAGGAACGCGAAAGTGTGCCCATAGCCAACTCAACACAAACTGCCCAAGTGTGGCGACGGCAAAAAACACCATTAACGAGATATCCAGCGCAACGCTAATATCAGCTTTAATCAAACTTAAAAAGATCAAGGTGGGCAGCGTGGCTTTAAATACCAACGCAGACGCGGTGGTGACAAAAGTGCGATCAATCCATCCCAAGCGCTTTAGGCCAATCCCCAGAAAAACCATGGCAAACACGGGTAAGGTGATATCAAGTGTTTGAGTAAACAATTCAAGTAGGTTCACAGTGTTGCCTCAGCCAATTCAGCGTGCCCTTTCAGTTTGCGGTGGCGGGTAGTTTATCGAATGCATATCAAGAAAGGCAGACGCCGGACAGCGTAGCGTCGTGACATAATAACGTAATCAAAGAGTTCCTGAAGGGCTTGGTCGGTCGCTGCGTTACCACCACGCTGTTGCACCCTTTGCCTGAGTGGATAACCGACACCTGGCTGCCTGGCACAGTGCCGCAATGGTTTACGCTTGCCCCAGTGTACAGCTTGGCAGTAACACGCCAAATTCATCGCCCCCTTGGCGGGCAACGTGGTCGCTACACCGTACTTCCCACGCCACTAGTAAGGTAAATAACGTCCAATTACCCAATTGACAAGCCAAACTTGAGCATACGTCTGGAGTATACTGTACGGCCCTAACACCTTGTTTCTATTACACCACCCTATCAAAACAGCAGATTTTCTCGCGCCGTGTTAAATTAAATTTAAACGATCATTCAGCTTCGTGGCTATAAACACAAATTTCTGTAATCCCGTAAGCACTTACTGTGACTAATTGATAAGCGGGCCTGTTTCACGTATGTTCGCTCGCCTAACTTTTTGTTCCGTTACGAATGACAATACCCATGGCAAATAAAACGGCAGGCTTTACCTCATCAGGTATCGGAAAAATTAGCGCACTGCGTAGGTATAACCATAATCTTTCATTCGGCGAAAAATCGTCAATTTCTCATTTAAAGCAGCCTTGCCATAGCGTTTTTCCTAGCAACTCGCTACTCAAGCTGCTCGCTCAGGCGCAGAACCAAGGGTATGAAACTTGTTGACGTAGAACCAAACCAGTCAAAACTCAGCAGCGAAGAGGATACTGCGCCCAACTGGTACGTTATTCAGTGCAAAGGCAGCGAATCATTCCGCGCGGCCGAACACCTCGCTAACCAGGGTTATGAGGTGTTTCATCCGGTACTGAACGTACAACGCAGGCGCCAGGGCAAGCTTGTCACGGTGAGCGAACCGCTGTTTCCCTATTACCTGTTTATTCGCTTAGACCAGATTGTCAGCAACTGGCGCCCTATTCGCTCTACCCGTGGTGTATTACGCCTGCTTACGTTTGGCAATACACCCATTAGCGTGCCCAATACACTGGTGGAGACGCTTCGCGCCCAACCTCACCGCTCAGAAGGGAGCCATACCTATTTCTGCGCGGGCGAAAGAGTCACCATTACTGACGGCCCCTTTAAAGACCTTGACGCTATATTCGAACGCTGCAAGGGCGAAGAGCGCGCCATTGTGCTGCTGAATGTACTCCAGCGCCCGCAACACCTTAACGTGCCAATTGAACTGTTGCGTAAGCCCTGAAAGGTGAGCCCCCCAACGGTTCGCTGCGACCCGCTTCGCCTGATGCGTAATCAGGGCTGTCAGAAGACGTTCATAAGATTATCCTGCTAATGTTGAGCCCTACAGTGGCCTGCCTGGCATATCGCACAAGGATAATTCAATGAACCTCGACCCTCATTACTACCCGGCCGCCTCCCGACGCATGGTGGCGTTGGGTAAGCGCGGCATGGTCGCCACCTCCCAAACGCTTGCCGCCCAAGTGGGTGCCGATATTCTGCGTAATGGCGGCAACGCGATTGACGCGGCTATTGCGACAGCCGCCGCACTTACCGTGGTTGAGCCCACCTCCAACGGCATTGGCAGCGATGCATTTGCCCTGGTGTGGGTGAAGGATACATTACACGGCCTGAATGCCAGCGGCAGAGCCCCAATGGGGATTAGTATTGATGCCGTACGAGAGCTTGGCCTGGATGCAATGCCCGCCCACGGACTAACCCCAGTGACCGTACCCGGCGCCCCCGCTGCCTGGGCCACGCTTTCTGAGCGCTTTGGCACGCTTCCCCTTGCGACACTGCTGGCTCCGGCGATTACCCTGGCCGAAGAGGGCTTTGCGGTTTCTCCCGTGGTGAGTCAGCTATGGCAAAAAGCCTTCACCCGTTACAAGCAGTACAACCGCCCAGAGTTTGCCCCCTGGTTTGAACACTTTGCACCACACGGCCATGCCCCAAAAGCGGGCGACATTTGGCATTCACCCGACATGGCCAACACGCTACGCGCGATAGCTGAAAGCGGCGCCAATGTGTTCTACGAAGGCGAGCTAGCCGATGCCATGGATGATTTTTCGCGCCAGCATGGTGGCTTTCTACGCAAGGAAGATCTTGCAGCCTTCACACCTGAATGGGTTGACCCTATTAGCACTCGTTATCGCGGTCATGATATCTGGGAAATTCCGCCCAACGGCAGCGGTTTAATCGCGCTACAGGCGCTCGGCATGCTGGAAGCATTGGGCGATGAGCCACGCGATGCGGTTGAATCGCTGCATCGCCGCATCGAAGCGACCAAGCTGGGCTATGTGGATGGGCTGCGTTATATCACCGAGCGAGAAGACATGGCACCAAGCGTCGAACAGATGCTCTCACCGGCCTACCTGGCGCAGCGCAGTAAGCTGATCGGAAACGAAGCCATTGACCCCGTACACGGCAATCCACTTCTGGGCGGCACGGTATACCTCGCCACAGCGGATGACGAAGGCAATATGGTCTCGTTTATCCAAAGCAACTTTGAAGGCTTCGGTTCAGGTATTGTCGTGCCAGGCACCGGTATCAGCCTGCAAAACCGGGGCTGGTCATTCTCGCTTAACAAAGAAGACGCCAACGTATTGCGCCCCGGCAAGCGCACCTACCACACCATTATCCCCGGCTTTATCACCAAGGAGAATCAAGCGGTTGGCCCCTTCGGCGTTATGGGCGGTTACATGCAGCCTCAAGGCCATGTACAGGTAGTTACCAGCCTGCTGGAAGACAGGCTCAACCCACAGGCGGCACTGGACCTACCGCGCTGGAAATGGGTAGCAGGCAAAACCGTTGAGGTGGAACCCAGCTTTCCCGACCACCTCGCCCAAGCATTAGAACGACGCGGGCATCACATTGTCAGGACGAACGATGCACTGACCTTTGGCCGCGGGCAGATCATCCTACGCAACGCCGCCACCGGCACATTCCAAGGCGGCACCGAACCCCGCACAGACGGCGCCGCTCTGCCCGTATAGCGCCGGTAAACGCCATTACCGCGCCCGATGGTTAAGGCCACGCCTCACCAACATGGCAATTGTAGCGCGTGGTAACGCAGGCGAGGAACGAGCCTACGGCACCCGCGAAAGGCGGCGCCAGCCGCCCGGATGTGCCGCCCTGGCCTGGAACCGCACCCAACCCCGGCAGCGCGATGCGCTGCTTTTGCGCCGGGCCGCCGCTGCGGGTGCGCTTCGCTTACACCGCACTATGGTTGAAGCACTCCGCATTGATATGCGCAGAATTGTAGCGCGTGGTAACGCAGGCGAGGAACGAGCCTGCAGCACCCGCGAAAGGCGGCGCCAGCCGCCCGGATGTGCCGCCTTGGCCCAGAGCCGCACCCAACCCTAACCCCGGCAGCGCAGGGCGCTGCTTTTGCGCCGGGCCGCCGCTGCGGGTGCGCTTCGCTTACCGCGCACTACGGTTGAAGCACTCCGCATTGATATGCGCAGAATTGTAGCGCGCGGTAACGCAGGCGAGGAACGAGCCTGCGGCACCCGCGAAAGGCGGCGCCAGCCGCCCGGATGCGCCGCCTTGGCCCGGAGCCGCACCCAACACCAACCCCGGCAGCGCGGTGCGCTGCTTTTGCGCCGGGCCGCCGCTGCGGGTGCGCTTCGCTTACCGCGCACTACGGTTGAAGCACTCCGCATTGATATGCGCAGAATTGTAGCGCGTGGTAACGCAGGCGAGGAACGAGCCTGCGGCACCCGCGAAAGGCGGCGCCAGCCGCCCGGATGCGCCGCCTTGGCCTGGAGCCGCACCCAACCCTAACCCCGGCAGCGCGGAGCGCTGCTTTGCGCCGGGCCGCCGCTGCGGGTGCGCTTCGCTTACACCGCACTACGATTGAGCCTCACCAACATGGCGATGATGGCTGGCGATATGCACCGCATTACGTTTAAATACCGTTTAACTGACTTTGTTAACATTCTGCTTTTCTAAGCAAAACACTGCGACTTTGGTCTAAATTCCACTATTTTTTTACTCATTCCGAAACGACATAGGGTATGCAAGAAAGCGCATCCCTCGTTTAATGTCCCTCAAATAGCTGACCAGCTAACAACGTCTTTAGTAATTACACATGGTATTTTTTCATGCCCTACGTTCACGATACGCTGTCCCGTTTAAAGCTTAGCAGTCCCGCTCAGGTTGAATTTTACCAAGCGGCAGAAGAAGTATTAGAGTGCTTGCGCCCTCTGTTTGAGCGCCAGCCGCACTACCTACAGCACAGCATTATTGAACGTATGGTCGAACCAGAGCGCCAAATCATGTTCCGCGTTTGCTGGTTAGATGATGCTGGCCGCGTACAGGTCAACAAAGGCTATCGTATTCAGTTCAACTCAGCCCTTGGGCCCTACAAAGGCGGCTTACGCTTTCACCCAAGCGTTACGGCAGGCACCATCAAGTTTTTAGGGTTTGAGCAAATTTTCAAAAACGCCTTAACCGGACTGCCTATCGGCGGCGGCAAAGGTGGCTCTGACTTCGACCCCAAGGGTAAGTCAGACAACGAAATCATGCGTTTTTGCCAAGCCTTCATGTCAGAGCTTTACCGCCACATCGGCCCTACTCGCGATGTGCCGGCTGGCGACATTGGGGTTGGCGCGCGTGAAATCGGCTATATGTATGGGCAGTACAAACGCCTGACAGGTCGCTATGAAGGCGTATTAACCGGCAAAGGCCTTAATTGGGGCGGCTCGCTTGGCCGTAAAGAAGCCACCGGATACGGCGCTGTTTACTTCGCGCAAAACATGCTGGCGGCACGCGGCGAGACCCTGGAAGGCAAAACCTGCCTGGTATCTGGCGCGGGGAACGTGTCCATTTACACCATCGAAAAACTGTATGAGCTGGGCGCCACCCCCATCACCTGTAGCGACTCACGCGGCACAGTCCACGATCCAAAGGGCATCGACCTTGGGCTTCTTAAGCAGCTTAAAGAAGTTAAACGGGTATCGCTTGAAGAGTACCTAAGCGAGCACCCTGACGCGCACTACATTAGCGCACGGGATTATCCGCAAGGTGGGCATGCGGTTTGGCACATTCAGGCAGACGCCGCTTTCCCCTGTGCCACCCAAAACGAGCTAACCGAGCTTGATGCCAAAACGCTTCTCGCCAATCAAGTTACCTGTGTGAGCGAAGGCGCCAACATGCCTTCAACCACCGAGGCTGTTGACTGCTTCCTGGCTGCTAAAATTGCCTATGGCCCAGGTAAAGCCGCTAACGCTGGCGGCGTGGCGACAAGCCAGCTGGAGATGGCACAGAACAGCAGCATGGAGCAGTGGCCCTTGGAAAAAGTTGACCAAAAACTCAAAGAGATAATGGCCAATATTTTCCAACAGTGCGCCACCACGGCGGAAGAGTTTGGCGACCCCACCAACCTGGTACTGGGCGCTAATATTGCCGGGTTCAGAAAGGTGGCGGATGCCATGATTGAGCAAGGAGTAATGTAATCGCCTTCCTCTGCTAGATCGCTTACACTGGTCATGGCGAACAGTCCTCCCTTTTCAGGGAGGACTGTTTTTATTGACAGCTACAAAATCGTTTATTTACTGTTAAATAAAAGTATCCAATTGATTTCATTGCTTTCCAAGGAGAGTGACCATGGGACAACGTCCTCCCATTATTATTAACCGTCTTGATGCAGAACGCTTGCAGCGCTTGATTGATAACGCTACGGATAAAGAGCTTGCCGTGGCCACGCTGCTTGAGGAAGAGCTATCCCGCGGGGAAGTGATTGATCCCCAGGAAATTCCCGACAACGTGGTCAGCATGAACAGCCAAATCCGCTTCACTGACTTAACCCGTGGGCGCCAAATGGTGCGTACACTGGTTTACCCCCATGCACTAGGCACGGTTGAGGACGGCATTTCGGTAATGGCACCCATTGGCGCGGGCCTTATCGGCCTTAAAGTAGGCGATATTATTGATTGGCCTTTACCCAATAACTCCGAAGTCCGCCTGCGTATCGACGCCATCTTGTGGCAGCCCGAACGCGAACAGCAGCACCATCGTTAATAACGCTCCAACCGCCTTTTGGCACCATCGCGGGCGCGCCCAAAGCCCTGCCGCGCACTACATTCAAACCTTGTAATGTGGCGTAAGCGTTAGCGCACCCGCGAGCAAAGTGCCCTCAAGATGACATACACCTCATAAGCCATTAACCTTACCTCGTAATATTTATAATATTTTAAAGGAAGGCAGTAATGGCAATTTATCGGCGAGCCTACGTGCCCGGAGGCAGCTATTTCTTTACGGTCGTGACCCATTCACGCCAGCCGCTGCTCGCCGATCAACTCAATATTAATGCGCTTGGGAGAGCTTTTCGTCGAGTACGCGAGGAGCAACCTTTTGTGATGGAGGCATTTGTACTTCTCCCCGACCACCTTCACTGCCTTTGGACCCTCCCGGAAGATGATTCTGATTACTCTTCTCGTTGGAGAGATATCAAAAAGTATGCATCGAAAGATTTCCTCCTTCCCCCTGGAAACCCAAACGCTTGGCAACGAGGCTTTTGGGAGCACGTTATTCGGGACGAAAACGACTGGCAGCAGCATATCGATTACATTCACTATAACCCGGTGAAACACGGCTGGAGCAGAGCACCTCGCGATTGGAAGTGGTCAAGCTTCCATCAATACGTAAAAAAAGGGTGGTACGAAAGCGATTGGGGTTCAGAACGCATTCCCGACGTTTCCACAATGGACTGGGAATAACAGCCCATGAGCAGCATCTATAGCCGCATCCAACCCCGGCAGCGCGGTGCGCTGCTTTGCGGGTGCGCTTCGCTTACACCGCACTACATGAACCATTTCGCATCTATATGCGCAGAATCGTAGCGCGCGGTAACGCGGGCGAGGAACGAGCCTGCGGCACCCGCGAAAGGCGGCGCCAGCCGCCCGGATGTGCCTCCTTGGCCTACCCCGGCAGCGCGGTGCGCTGCTTTTGCGGGTGCGCTTCGCTTACCGCGCACTACATGAACCTCTCCGTATCAATATAGCAAATCGTAACGCGCGGTAACGCAGGCGAGGAACGAGCCTGCGGCACCCGCGAAAGGCGGCGTCAGCCGCCCGGATGTGCCGCCCAAGCCTGGAGCCGCACTACCTCTGCATCATTTACGTGATGGTGGCGTTTTTTTCGTTAATGCCCCCAAACAACAAAATCCGGGTTGAGGGTTTCGTTGGGGTTGGCATAACAAAGCGGGGTGCCGTCCAGGGTCACTACTCGCCCACCCGCTTGTTCGACGACCGCTTGCGCGGCGGCGGTGTCCCATAGGCTGGTGGGGCCGAGGCGTGGATATACATCGGCACTGCCTTCGGCGATGATACCAAATTTCAACGAACTGCCCATGGGCCTTGTTTTGTGGGGGCCTAGCTGCTTTAACCAATCTTCCAGATAGGGGCTGGCATGGGAACGGCTCCCCATTACGCGCCACGGGGTACCTTCTTTTGGCCTACCGGAAACATGAATAGCGACTCGCTGCCCGTACTTATCAATCTTAAACGCCCCTACACCGTTAGCTGCGATATACGCCACGTTGAATACCGGTGCCAGCACAACGCCCAATACAGGCTTGCCGTTCTCGATGAGAGCGATATTCACCGTGAACTCATCATTACGCTTTACAAACTCTTTCGTGCCATCCAACGGGTCCACCAGCCAATAGCGCCCGCTGACATCCGGCCCGGTGAACCCCTCATCCCCTTCTTCTGAAAGAACAGGAATCCGCTCTGGAAGCGCTTTCAGCCTGCCTAAAATAATCTCGTTTGCCGCGTTATCGGCGGCGGTAACGGGGCTGTTATCCGCTTTAATCGCTACGTCGAACGGTTGAGCGTAAACACGTAAAATAGCATCGCCCGCCTCACGAGCAATCGTACATACTTCTGTTAACAATTCATTCATACCGCCCCCCCTTTCTGCTACATCGTTTTAACCCGTAGCCTAAAACGCAAAAGCCGCCAAAAATGGCGGCTTACGATGCAAACATATATGTGTACTAACTTACAGGTTATAGCCCGCTTCACGGGCAAGCGTGTTATTCGCTTGCAGCCAGCCTTCAATATGCCCGCAATCGAAGGTGCGCCCTTGCATTCGGAACGCCTGGACCTGCTGGCCTTCCTGCATTAAGCGATCAATGGCGTCAGTCAACTGAATTTCATTACCAGCGCCAGGCGGCTGGTCGCGTAAAAGCTCCATAACCCGATACGGCAGAATATACCGGCCAATGACCGACAACCGTGAAGGCGCGTCTTCGGGCTTGGGTTTCTCGACCACGCCGCGCATATCCGCGCTTTCACCGGCGCTGGGCTCATCACAGTCAACAATACCATAACGATAAACGTCTTCCTGGGGCACGGCTTCCACCATAATTTGCCCGGCGTTGCTGGCATCCCAAAGCTCCACCATACGACCCAAGTCACAGGTATTACTGCCTGGCTGGGGCTTTACCAACACATCCGGCAGAATAACCGCAAACGGCTCATCGTTACCCAGTAAAGGCGCAGCACAAAAAACCGCATGCCCCAAGCCCTTGGCGTTTGCCTGACGCACGCTGGTAATTTTAAGCTCTGGCGGGGCAATGGCTGTAAGTATTGCCAGCAATGCATCTTTCCCTTTACTGGCCAGTGCGTCCTCAAGCTCAACATGGGCATCAAAGTGGTCTTCAATCGCCGATTTACCTGAACGTGTCACCAGGATAATTTCATTAATGCCAGCTGCCAATGCTTCCTCTATGACGTGCTGAATTAAGGGGCGATCCACAACGGGCACCATTTCCTTGGGAATGGCCTTACTAATGGGCAACAACCGCGTACCAAAACCGGCGACGGGGATAATCGCTTTGCGCACCTGGGTCATTACTAATTTCCTTGTTTCATTTCGTAACGGGCGCCACCTGCTGGCGGGTAACGCGCTATAAAATAGCCGAAAGCAACGCCCTGGCACTTTCAATCAACTCATCCAAATGCTCAGGGCCTTTGAAGCTTTCAGCATATACCTTGTAGAGCGATTCTGTGCCGCTGGGGCGTGCAGCGAACCAGCCGTTTTCGGTGGTCACCTTGATACCTCCAATGCTCGCCCCATTACCGGGCGCTGTCACCAGCACAGCGGTAATCGCCTCTCCTGCCAGTGTTTGTGCCGTCACGCTCTCACTGTTCAGCTTTTTGAAAGCCGCTTTTTCTTCAGGCGTACAAGCAGTATCGACCCGTTTATAGCAAGGCTCACCAAAGCGCTGAGTCAACTCGCGGTAGTAAACGCTTGGCGTCTTTCCGGTAACAGCTAAGATCTCTGCTGCCAGCAAGCACAGCGCAATACCGTCTTTATCGGTTGACCACGCTGCCCCATCGCGGGTTAGCAGGCTGGCGCCAGCACTTTCTTCGCCACCAAAGGCCAACCACCCTTTATGCAGGCCTTCGACAAACCACTTAAATCCAACCGGTACTTCATAAAGCTCACGATTATGCGATGCCACCACCCGGTCGATCATGGAAGATGATACCAGCGTCTTACCAATCTTTAGCGACGCCGCCCACTCAGGCCGATGCATCATCAGGTAATCAATACACACCGCTAAAAAGTGGTTAGGGTTCATCAAGCCATTGGCATCCACAATGCCGTGGCGGTCGGCATCCGGGTCGTTGCCAAAGGCGATATCGAAGCGGTCTTTCACCGTTAACAGATTCGCCATTGCCGCCGAGCTTGAACAATCCATACGGGTTTTACCGTCATGGTCGGGCGGCATAAACGCAAAGGAGGCATCCACCTGGGTATTGACCACCTCCAGTGTCAGCGCATAGTGCTTTGCAACCGCCTGCCATACGGGCAACGCAGTGCCGCCCATCGGGTCGGCCCCCAGGCGCAGGCCCGCCCGCTGAATAGCCTGCATGTCGATAACGCTGTTCAGCCCTGCCACATAATGAGCGGTAAAATCGTACTCTTGCGCATGGGCAAGTGCTTCTTCTAGAGAAACAAGCGGCACATCGTCCAGCTCGCGCAGCAGGTACGCGTTGGCACGTAACTCAATCCACGATGTCACGTCGGTATCGGCCGGGCCACCGTGGGCAGGGTTGTACTTAATACCACCATCTTCAGGCGGATTATGCGACGGCGTAATAATCAAACCGTCGGCCAACGCTGCGTTGGACGCGTTGTGTTGCAAAATGGCGTGGCTAACCAACGGCGTCGCGGTATAGCCGTGCCCTTTTTCAATCAATACTGGTACGTCGTTAGCCACCAATACCTGTAATGCACGCTCCCAAGCAGGTCTGGAAAGCGCGTGGGTATCGAAGCCTAGAAACAGCGGGCCCTGGTAGCCTGCCTCACGCCGAAAATCCACCACGGCTTGAGTAATAGCAGCAATATGCGCAGCGTTAAAAGTACGCTCACCTGCGCGGCCACGGTGGCCAGAAGTACCAAAGGCGACGCGTTCTTTAGCAACATTGGCATCGGGCATTTCGTCAAAAAATGCTTCAACAATGCCTTTCATATACAGCCCTTTTGTAAAATTCAATCATTGTTAATGACTGACCTCCAACACCTGATAGCACACTATATATAATAGACATGACATTCATTTATAGCAGCTTGACATACTTCACCGACAATACCATATGCACAGGAAGCCTTCTCACTTTTAATAAGCGTCAAGTTAAAAACATTAATATTATTATGCTCATAGAAATCAAATGCAAAGCAAAAAAGTAATTTTCGTACACCTACGAACAACCTAATCACGGTATCTATCGCACTTTGAAAAGGATATGCCTTATTTTTCGATTTCTACGCAACACTCAATAAGCACCTGATATCGATGAGACAACAACATTACCCAGGCCTAAATAATATTAACCCTCCGACCTTTGAGCGCTTCTATTCCAACCAATACGACTATTCCAAAGAAAGCTGTTTTATTTTACTCATCAAAATAGCAAGTGTTTAATTTTAATTAATAACAATTCAAGAAAGACCTCGAATCTTTTATAAGGGAATCCTATGGGTGCGAGCTACCAAGATCGCCAAGCATACTTTTTAACCATCATGCTTTACGGGCACCTTCGATTTAAAAGCTTTAATTTTCATACGTCAAACTTTTTAAAAAAGCTATAATTCTAATCGAAGAAAAACCCTAACTATCTAGAGAATAAAAAAACCGGCCCCAAGTGAGGCCGGTTCTATTAAGTTATCAAGCAGTTACTCTTAAAGCACAGCAAAAACTGGCTTAGAAGAAGTAACGAACGCCTGTCAGCCAGTATGCATCGTCAGTCAGGTTATCGACCTGGCGACGAGTGCTGTTGTCGCTACCGCTACCAGCTTTGGCATCGTTATCGTTAACTTCCACGAACACGTCCATAGCGCTGGAAACTTTGTAGTAGCCACCCAGAGACCAGGCTTTGCTGTTATCCTTTCCGTCGTCACGGTTGATGTTGTAGAAATCACCCGTGAATGCCCAAGGACCAGTGGTATAGGTAGCACCTAAACCAACCGTGTTGTAGCCATTTTCGTCATTCACACCCATGCTATCTTTGTAGCCTTGGTCATTATTATTCTGACGGTTCTCATAACCGAGACGCGCAGAGAACTGGTCGGTGAACTGGTACTGACCGATCAGGCCGTACATCATCTCACCGTTACCACCGCCACGGCGTACGTCTTCAACAAAACCCAGACCTACCGTAACAGGACCGTTCTCATAACGAACACCACCCTGAGGAGCAATAACGTTGCCCTTCTCAGAAGTCCGCTCTTGACCGTCAAATAGGGGAGCGTTTGGATCCTCAACATAACCACGCTCGCTGTAGTTTTTCAGCTGCAGGAAGGCAGTGAAACCTTCTAGATCAGGCGTGTAGTAACCAATAGAGTCGCCACGCGACTGTTTGCCGTTACCAGCGAACTGCAGACCGTTGTTGATGTAAACATCGAACGGGCTGGAAACGAACTGCAGGTAGAAGCTGTCAAAGTTACCCGCCTGGAAGGTACCGTACTGCTGGCTCTGAATACCCAGGTAGCTTTGGCGCAGTTCGTCAAAGCCGTTGCCAGCATCTTCTTTGCTGTTGGCTTTGAAGCGCCACTCAAGACGACCAAATGCAGTCATGTCGCTAGTGATCGCCTGGCTCATGCGCAGACCAAGACGCGAACCAACGTTTACAAAATCGCCGCTGCGGTTAATGCGCTGCGCTTGGGTATTACCATCTGCATCTGTATAGGTTTTATCGCTGTACTGAGAGCCACCGCCTTCAATACCCAGACCGATACGGCCATAGATGTCCAGCTTGGTGCCGTCCTGGTCATATACGGTAGCTGCTTGAGCGGCAGCTGTGGCGCTCAGGGCACCGATGATAGCAGTCGCTAAAAGTGTCTTTTTCATGATATAGGTTCCTTAACTAGCTTACTGTTTCGATCGTAGCTGCCGGGCTTATGTGGGCCTTCAGCAGTTGGCTTGCGGGCCGTGCTCGTTTTCTCATCCTCTGGTTTTTCCCAGTGGTATGTGGCACGTCCTCAAACAAACCTTGTTATAGTCCAATGCTCGCACGTCAAACTCTATACCGGGATTTCACTTAACGCAATAAAAAAAACAGTGTTTTTTTATGAAATAAGCAATTTCAAGGAACCCCACCAGCGTAATCAGGTCTCAGCGCGCTTTGAACCTTTGCTGTAGGTCTTTTAATTTATCTTCCATGCTCAACGGTTTCTCTTGTCTAACCTTATCCGCCTCTTCATCCTTGGCCTGGAGAGTTTGCGTCGTTATCGCCGGTATTGAGAGGTGGGCACTCTTTTTTTCTAAGGGCTTTCCTTGTGGCGTGTGCTCTACACGCTCTGTTGCCTCTACTCTTTTTTGTTTAGCCTTACGCTTCTCCGCAGCGTGCAAAGCTGCTTCTTTATCTACCTTTCCGGCCAACTGGCCATCCAGGTCAATACGCTCTCCCCCTTCCCGTACCGATTTTAAATAACGCGGTAAATTCACGTAATTAGCCAAGGCGCGGCGAATCAGCTTGCCTGACCAAGGCTCACGTGCTGCCAGGTCTTGATGAATACCGACTTTTAAGGGCTTCGTATGGCCTTTGAAAAAGGTATCCGGGTAACGTTTATACCACTCTTTTAGAAGGGCATGAGGCGACGGTGGCTGCGTTTCATGAGTAGCGAGGGCTTCAGCGTCATCGGCTTCGGGATTTGGCTCAACCGCAGGCTGAGCCAGCGCCACTTGTTCTGTGCCATCATGCACGCCATCCGTACTTGCTTGTTGACTCGGCGCACTGGAGTCGTCGAGCGTTTGTTGCTGCGTAACTGCTTGCGTTGCGAGCTGCTCTTTTAACTGCACGTTCTCCCGCCGTAGGGCTTGCAACTCTACTTGAGCCTGCTCAAGGCGCGACTCCAGGCTGTCTAATAACTGCATTACGCTGGCGGCCATACCTTCTCCTTTGACCTTTTTTTAGTCAGCAGTGCGCTCATAAACTACAAAATCGTACGCTGGCTTGCCTTCAGAAGGTGTTCCAGCCACACGCTGCACTTCCCGCCACTCACCTGCTGCCAATGCGGGGAATGCAGCATCACCTACCACTTCAATATCTACTTCTGTGATGTAAAGCCGCTGTGCAAACGGTAGCGCTTGGCGGTAGATCTCTCCTCCCCCCATCACCATAATTTCTTCAGCCGCATCAATCGTTGCCTGCTGGTCTGCCAGTGCCAAAGCGGCGGGCAAGTCGTGGCAGACTCGAACACCGTCAGGTGCGAACTCTTTATTATGCGTTACGACTATATTAAGCCGATTCGGCAGCGGCTTGCCAATGGAGGTATACGTTTTGCGTCCCATTACCAGCGGTTTTGCCTGAGTCATACGTTTGAAGAATTTAAGATCTTCCGGAAGATGCCAAGGCAGCTTACCATCCACACCAATAACACGGTTTTTGGACATTGCTACAATCATGGCAACAGGGACTAAGGGTTCAAATTCATTGCTGGTAAGGCTCATACCGCTACCTTGGCTTTTATATGGGGGTGGGCGTCATACGCTTCGATGTGGATATCATCAAAGGTAAATGCAAATAGATCCTTCACCTCAGGATTCAGCACCAGCCGAGGCGGTACTTTCGGCTCACGCGTGAGCTGCTCTTCCGCTTGCTCAAAATGGTTGCTATAGAGATGTGCATCCCCCAGCGTATGAATAAACTCTCCCGGCTCAAGCCCCGTTACCTGCGCCACCATCGCCAGCAGTAGCGCGTAGCTTGCAATATTGAACGGTACGCCAAGAAAAATATCGGCACTGCGTTGGTAAAGTTGGCAGGAAAGGCGCCCATTTGCTACATAGAACTGAAACAGACAGTGGCAAGGCGGCAGTTTCATTTCATCAACCTGAGCAGGATTCCAGGCGGAGACTATCAACCGGCGCGACTGTGGTGTGGTACGAATTTGCTTCAGCACGTTGGCAATTTGGTCGACGCTGCCTCCTTTTGGGTCGGGCCAGCTGCGCCATTGATAGCCATAAACAGGGCCAAGATTGCCGTGTTCATCCGCCCATTCGTCCCAAATGCGTACACCGTTTTGCTGTAAATAGGCAATATTGGTATCGCCTTTCAGAAACCACAAGAGTTCATGGATGATAGAGCGCAAATGCAGTTTTTTCGTTGTTATCAGTGGAAAGCCGCGTGATAAATCAAATCGCATTTGATGACCAAACACCGAGCGCGTGCCCACCCCGGTGCGGTCGTCGCGGTCTACGCCATGCTCCAACACAGTGCGCATTAGATCCAAATACGGCTGTTCAAGCGCAGGGTGAGCGCTGGCATTCGTCGTCATATTTGATGTAGGCGTGGTAACAGTCACAGAGTTTCCAAAATTGCAGGCTATATAGAAGCGTATTCTAGGCCGCTTGGCTGCGAGGGTCTAGCGCAAGGGATTAATGGCTGATGAAGCATTCGCAAGCCCTGCACCGCTGCGCGGTGCTTCCGCGGGTGCGCTGCGCTTACCACGCGCTACAAATTCACCTAACGCTTTGATTATTCAAATGTAGCGCGTGGTAACGCGTCGTGAGGAACGAACGGCAAGGCACCCGCGGGAGGCGGCGGAACGACGCCCATGGGTACCTCGTTCGCCTTGGCACCTTTCTACATATTGGCACCGCTGCGCGGTGCTTCCGCGGGTGCGCTGCGCTTACCACGCGCTACAAATTCATCTAACGCTTTGATTATGCAACTGTAGCGCGTGGTAACGCGTCGTGAGGAACGAACGGCAAGGCACCCGCGGGAGGCGGCGGGACGACGCCCATGGGCACCTCGTTCGCCTTGGCACCGCTGCGCGGTGCTCCCGCGGGTGCGCTGCGCTTACCACGCGCTACAAATTCATCTAACGCTTTGATTATTTAAATGTAGCGCGTGGTAACGCGTCGTGAGGAACGAACGGCAAGGCACCCGCGGGAGGCGGCGGAACGACGCCCATTGGTACCTCACTGCATCTTGGCACCTTTCTGCACTTGGCACCGCTACGCGGTGCTCTCGCGGGTGCGCTGCGCTTACCACGCGCTACAAATTCATCTAACGCTTTGATTATTTAAATGTAGCGCGTGGTAACGCGCCGTGAGGGACGAACGGCAAGGCACCCGCGGGAGGCGGCAGTACGGCGCCCATGGGTACCTCTCTGCATCTTGGCACCTCTCTGCACTTGGCACCGCTGCGCGGTGCTCTCGCGGGTGCGCTGCGCTTACCACGCGCTACAAATTGGCTAACTTTTTGATTATTTGGGTGTAACGCGCTGTTGCTTTGGCACTTACTTCACTACTAACGTTTAAACCTTGGCATCCACCGGTTGCGAGCGTGACCATGCCATAAGGACTAATCCTAGTGCGATCATGGGCACCGTCAGCAACATTCCCATGGTGACCCATCCGAATGCCAGGTAGCCAATATGCGCGTCGGGCATGCGGACAAATTCAACCAGGAAGCGGAATGCGCCGTAACCGAGTAAAAACAGCCCTGAAATGAAGCCTCGCGCGCGGGGCTTGGCTGATACCCACCACAAAATCACAAACAGCACCAACCCCTCGAGCAGGGCTTCGTAAAGCGCTGAGGGATGGCGTGGCTCTGGCCCCATCCCGGGGAACGGCATCCCCCACGGCAACGATGTTACTCGCCCGGGAAGCTCATGGTTAATAAAGTTGCCTACTCGACCAGCGCCCAAGCCAATGGGTACCAGCGGGGCAATAAAATCCGTCAGGGTAAAAAAGGCAAGCTGCTTGCGGCGTGCAAACCACCAGGCTGCCAGCAGCACACCGAGCAACCCGCCATGAAAGCTCATGCCGCCGTCCCACACACGGAAGATCCATAGCGGGTCAGCCGACCACTGTCCTAAGCCGTAAAAAAGTGCATACCCCAGCCGTCCACCAGCGACCACACCTATCGCACAGTAGAATATCAGGTCACCAATATCGTCTTTAGTAAGCCCTATCCGAGAAGCTCGCCGACAGCCCAACCACCACGCGGCGATAAACCCCACGACATACATAAGGCCGTACCAATGCACTTGAAGCGGCCCAAGGGAGAACACCACAGGGTCAATTGCTGGGTAATTCATCATTGAAATACTCTAATTACGGAGGAGGAAGAAAGTCACTAAGGCCATTACTGCACTAATTAAGCCAAAACGAAGCGTAGACCGACCACAGCCAACAGCAGCGCAAAGCACAACCTTAATACATGCGCAGGTAACACATGGGCCAGGCGAACACCAACACGCGCAAACGGTACGCTGGTGACGACAATGCCGAAAAAAGCAGGCCACATCACAAACCCGGTAGCCCAGTTAGGTAACAGCGGATGCCCCCACCCCATTACCATAAAGGTAATGGCGCCCACTAATGCGATAGGCAGCCCGCATGCAGCAGAGGTACCTACGGCTTGTGTCATGGTAGCTCCACACCGAGACAACCATGGTACCGTCATTGCGCCGCCGCCGATGCCAAATAAAGCGGATATGGCGCCTACTATACCGCCGGCCACGACCATCGCAAATTTGCCTGGGGCAAGAGAGCCAGGCTTGGGCGATAGACCAAAAACCATCTTGGTTGCTAACAGCAAAACAAAGATGCCAAAGAGCGTGCCCAATACGCCACCCGAGAGACTCCCCGCAATAAACACGCCGCCAATGGCGCCCACCATCAACCCTGGGAGCAGCGCTAAAAACCAGGGGCGATAAACACTTCCTTGACGAAAATGCCCCAGCGCAGAGGAGGCCCCGGTGATGACAATAGTGGCCAACGACGTGCCTACGGCAAGATGCATGGTGATCTCTGGCGGTATGTTTTGCAGGCCAAATGCAAAAACCAGTACCGGAACAATAATAAGCCCACCACCGACACCAAAGAGCCCCGCCATCGTACCTGCCGCCGCGCCCAAGGCTAAGTAACCCAACAAAATAGTCATCACACTCATTGGCCAGGTGCCTTGTGTGGGCTATCGGGCAGCCATTTGGAAATCATGCCCAGTAATTTTTCAGGTTGATAAGGCTTGGTGAGCAAATCATTCATACCTGCTTTTTTGCATTCGGCAATGCCTGCATTGTCCGCATTGGCCGTTAGCGCAATCAGGATGCTAGGGCGCTTTCCGCTTGCCTGTTCATATGCCCGCCAGCGCCGGGTGGTTTCCAAGCCATCAAGAGTAGGCATAAAAATATCCATAAAGACTAAATCAAACGAGCTAGATTGTTGGCGCTCAAGCGCTTGCTCGCCACTGCTTACGCCCTCGACCTCTAACTCGTGAACTTCCAGCATTTGCCGCGCCAGCATCAGGTTAACCGGACCATCATCAACCACAAGAACGCGTAAAACGTGGTTTGGTACGGTATTGGCAGGTGTCACGTCGTTCTCATTAACACGTTGATAAACCAGATTGGTCAGCAGCGTGCGCACATCAGCCAAGTGCTCGCGGATATCCACGACCTGACGACGACACTGCGAACACTCGTCACTTTCCAGGATGCGTCCTAACTGCTCATCCAGGTCATCAGTTTCACGCTGAAGCAGTGTTAAATAACCTGATTTTAAACGTGACTCTTCTCGCGCCCGGTCACGCCCGGCAACAAGCTGCTTTAGCTGCTGCTGTTGATGATGAATATCATCCAACAGTGCCTGATCTTCTTTTACTTGCTCGGTGGGGTGGTGTGATCGCTGAGCGCTTTCAATATAGCGCCCAAGCCCTGAAAACATTTCATTCATTTGGGCCAGGCGTCTCAGCGGTCGAACAGGCGCCCTGTTGAGTTCAGGTACGGTGTGCTTTTTGTCAGGCAACATTTGCAAGACACTATACCGAAGCGACTCACTATGCCGTTCAAGCTCGTCCAGCTCCTGCATAAAATAGGCTTCTTTCTGTTTTGTACGTACTTTAACCAGCATCAGAAAGGCGGATACATTCATGGAGCTGCCCAATAGCAGTGCAAGCGCCACCCACAAGGTGGTACTCCATGGCGCCTGTGTAGGCGACATCCACCAAACGGCGAGCCCAACCAGCATGCACAGCACGACTAGCGCGGCCTGAATAAGTAACATTGGCCAGAGAGTAGGCCAAACGATGATGTTCCAGAAATGCTCTTCGCGATTGCGTTGCATGCGTTCGCGCCTTCCTGATTGGCTAGAGACAATTCACCCCGATGAGGTGATGAGTGTTACGTTACTCGCACAAGTGTACGACTATGCCCTTAAGCTGTCATGCTGAGCTTGTCGATAATGACCAATGCTGAGGACTCTCTATGTGCTTGATAGCATTCGCCTGGCAACCTGGCACAGCGCAGCCCTTACGCTTGGCAGGTAATCGTGATGAGCTTCATGTCCGGCCAACGGCGCCTTTAGGCTATTGGGATGACGCCCCCTCCCTTTTAGGCGGGCGTGACCTTGAAGCAGGCGGCTCATGGCTTGCTGCCACACAAGGCGGTAGAGTCGCGGCGCTTACCAATGTACGCGACCTTGCGGTGACGACACCTCCCGATGCACCCAGCCGGGGCGAACTTGTCGCCAATGCGCTCCAGTGCAGCAATATTGAGCAGTGGCTAACCGACCTTGCTCACCATAAAGCTCACCGCTACGCAGGGTTTAATTTGTTAGTCGCCACCACAGACCGGCTTTGGTATCTCCATCATGGCCAGCACGGCATTACGCTCAGCGATGTGCCGCCCGGCGTGCATGGCCTTTCCAATGCGGAATTGAACACTCCCTGGCCAAAAGTGCAAAGCGTGCGAGAAGCACTAGCGCAAAGCTCGCTGGATAATTGGCGCTCTCCGTTGGGCCAAGCGCTGCATAACACTCAACGAGCGCCGGACGCCCAGCTACCCAAGACAGGGGTTGAGCTTGCGCTAGAGCGAAGGCTTTCTGCCGCGTTTATTCTGGGCGAGACTTACGGCACGCGCGCCACGAGCTGGTTAACGCTTGATCACCAAGGCCATATAAACATCACCGAGCAACGCTTCGGGCCCATGGGTCGTTTCAAAGGCGAAACGACCCTGGCCATATCGTGAGGCAGCAGCGTTAATCGCGTGGAGGCAACAGGTGCGAAAGCTGCCACTCGTCCATGCGCTTATTGAGATGCTCGTGTACCTGGAAAGGCGTGTCCAGGCCCATGATCTCAGCCAGCAGTGCTTTGGCATCATGAAGTGTCACGCGCCGAATGGCCGCACGCACTTTGGGTAAACTGGGGGCGTTCATTGAAAGCGCGTTAAACCCCATGGCCATCAATAACAGCGCCCCCGCGGGGTCACCGGCCAATTCGCCGCATAACGAAATGGGTTTATTAAGCCGCTTGGCATCCTGGGAAAGCTCCTGCAGGGCGCCTAACAGTGCCGGATGCATTGCATCATAAAGGCTGGAAACCCGTGCATTGTTACGGTCAACCGCCAGCAAATACTGGGTGAGATCGTTACTGCCCACAGAGAAAAAGTCGACCCGCTTTGCCAGCGCATCCATTTGATAAATAGTCGCTGGCACCTCAATCATCACGCCCACTTTGGGACGTTTTATGATGATGTCCTCTTCCCCCAGTTCAATAATCGCGCGATCCAATAGCCGCAGCGCCTCATCCACTTCCTCGACATTGGTAATCATCGGGAAAAGCACAGAGAGGTTGTTTAAACCATGAGAAGCCTTCAGCATGGCACGCAGCTGCACCATGAGCACTTCAGGATGATCCAGCGTTACCCGCATCCCGCGCCAGCCTAGAAAAGGATTAGCCTCTTCAATGGGGAAATAAGGCAGGTCTTTATCGCCCCCAATATCCAGCGTACGCATTACCACGGGCAAGGGCGCAAACCCTTCCAACTGCTCGCGATACATGCGCATCTGCTCTTGTTCGCCGGGGAAGCGCTCAGTAATCATAAACGGCACTTCCGTACGATAAAGCCCAACACCCGCAATACGGCTTTTGAGCAGTGTGGTGGCATCTACCGCCAGCCCTGTATTGACCATCAGCGGTATTTCATGGCCATCCGGGGTCGTACTGGGCTGGTCCTGCTCATGCTCCAGAAGCTCGCTTAACGCTTGCTCTTCCGCAATTAAGCTTTCATAACGCGACGTCAGCTCAGCCGACGGACGAACAAACAGCCGCCCACGGTGACCGTCCAACACAACCGGTGCGCCACTTAAGCGTGGCAAGGGTAAATCCATCATGCCCAGCACCGTGGGGATCCCCATAGCACGGGCGACAATGGCAACGTGCGATGTACCTGAACCTCGCACAGAAACCAACCCTTTGAGCTTCTCTCGCGGCACTTCGCCCAACATGGCGACACTAATTTCATCGCCCACTAAAATGGCGTTATCGGGGTAGGTTTCAGGCGTTGAGGGCGCTCCCTCTTGCAAATGGGCCAACACCCGGCGGCCTAAATCACGAATATCCGCAGCGCGCTCGCGGAGATAATCGTCATCTACCCGCTCCAGATATTGAACGTGGCGTCGCACTACATCGGCAAGCGCACCCGGCGCCCACTGCCCTTCACGAATACGCTTTTCAACCTCTTCAGAAAGGGCTGCTTCACCCAGCATCTGCTGGTAAACATCAAAAAGCGCCAGCTCCTGGGAGGAGATTCGGTTGACCAGACGCTCGGCCGCTGCACGAATTTCATCGCGAGTTTTACCGATCGCCTCTTTTAAACGCGCAATTTCATACGCTTCATTATTGGGGATTAGGTCTGGCACGCTATTAAGGTCAGCCGGTGGCGTAATAACGACCACCTCGCCCATGGCAACACCGGGCGACGCTGCGACCCCTTTAAACATGGTCTGCCCGCCCGGTAAGGCAGGCCGCGCAAGGTTACCCGTTGCCAACGCATGAGCCAGCACGCCTGCCAACTGAGCGGCCATGGTGACCAGGAAGGCTTCATCTTGATCATCATAGCGGCGTTTTTCAGCCTGCTGAACAACCAGCACACCCAGCATATGGCGCTGGTGAATAATCGGCACGCCTAGAAAACTGGAATAGCGCTCCTCACCGGTCGATTCAAAATAGCGAAAATGAGGGTGAAGCCGTGCATCTTCCAGGTTCAAGGGCTCGCTGCGCTTGGCCACTTGGCCCACCAACCCTTCCCCTAACGGTAGCACAACGCGCCCTACCGCTTGAGTACGCAGACCAATCGTTTC
Source organism: Halomonas hibernica (assembly GCF_013183775.1). NCBI lineage: Bacteria > Pseudomonadati > Pseudomonadota > Gammaproteobacteria > Oceanospirillales > Halomonadaceae > Halomonas > Halomonas hibernica. The sequence continues at coordinate 253,494 of NZ_VIFN01000001.1, read as the reverse complement.
CATTAAAACGAGCGATTCAAGCTCTTTATCATAAAGGTAGAATGAGCACACATCGGTCTGCATGGCCTTGCGGATACGACGCACCATCGTCGACAGCGCGGCGTCCAGGTTGCGTGCACCGTTTACTTCCTGAATAACACGACGCAATACCTCAAGCATGGACGTTTTACTTTTCACATTGTTTGCCTCGCTGAGGATCTTTTCGACAGACTTTCACCGCTCATCCAGAGCCGTGGAGCACGTTATTTTTCATCATCTTGTGCCAAGCGCTGAACGCGGGGAGAAAGCTCTCTTAGCGCGCGCCGATACACCTCTCGTTTGAACGGTACCACTTGCCCGAGTGGGTACCAATAGCTCACCCACCGCCAACCATCGAATTCAGGTTTGGGCGTTGCCGTCATACAAATTCGATTTTCCTGACAGCGAATTCTAAGCAAATACCATTTCTGTTTTTGGCCAATACACACTGGCCGTGAATGGGTACGAATCATGCGTCGTGGTAGACGGTAGCGCAGCCATCCCCGGGTACAGGCGATAATATCAACATCATCGGCGGTTAGGCCGATTTCCTCAAAAAGCTCACGAAAAAGAGCCTGTTGCGGTGTTTCGCTTGCGTTAATGCCTCCCTGGGGAAACTGCCACGCATTCTGTCCTACACGACGCGCCCAAAGCAGCTGCCCCTGGCTGTTGGCAATGATAATGCCAACATTGGGGCGAAAGCCGTCAGCGTCGATCACGGACATCACCTTATTAAATTTTCAGTTATCCCCATTTTTCCACAAGGGTGACAAGCGTATCAATACAATATAACGCCAAGTCGTGAACACGTGCGCGGCTCGGGTGGGAAAGAACCAAGGACTCTGCGATAATCCGCCCCTTTGTTTTGCCGTTCACACCTATAAATTTCAAACGACAATCGACCATAAGGGGAGCGCCGTGAGCCTGGCTATTTTCGATCTGGATAATACGCTGATATCCATCGACAGCGATCATGCATGGGGTGAGTTTTTGCTCGAGCAAGGCGCTGTAGACCCCATCGCCTATCGCGAAGCCAACGAGCGTTTTATGGCCGATTACAAGGCGGGCACGCTGGATATGGCGGCGTTTCTGGAAGTGGCACTTAAGCCGTTAGCGGATAACACACCTGAACAGTTAGCGGCTTGGCACCAGCAATTTATGGCCAGCAAGATAGAACCGCATATTCTGTCCAAGGCCGAAGAGTTATTGGCCCGGCACCGCACCCGGGGTGACACGCTGCTTATTGTGACCGCGACCAACCATTTTATTACCGCTCCCATTGCTGAGCGCTTGGGCGTTGATTATTTGATCGCGGTTAACCCGGAAATGGAGAATGGTCGCTATACCGGGCGCGTCTCCGGCATCCCCAGTTATCGGGAAGGCAAAATTACCCGTTTGCATGAATGGTTAGAAGACAAGGACTTTACGCTGGACGGCGCCTGGTTTTACAGCGACTCACATAATGACCTGCCGTTGCTTGAAGAGGTTGATCACCCGGTAGCCGTTGACCCGGACAACACCCTCCGCCAGGTAGCCGAACAGCGCCAATGGCGCATCATGAGCCTTCGTGATTAGTGCTTTAACGTGAATCACCGTCAGGTGGCTGCGCACGGATGGCGGCGGTACGACGCCTAAAGGCACATAATCAACCCCGGCACCGCTGCGCGCTGCTCCCGCGCCGGGCCGCCGCTGCGGGTGCGCTGCGCTTACCACGCGCTACGAGAATCCCCTCAAGCGCGCGGTAACGCGCCGTGAGGAACGAACGGCAAGGCACCCGCGAATGGCGGCGGTACGACGCCCCGGCTGCGCCACCGCATTCAACCCCGGCACCGCTGCGCGCTGCTCCCGCGGGTGCGCTTCGCTTACCACGCGCTACGAGAATCCCCTCAGATGGCTGCACACATCGTAGCGCGCGGTAACGCGCCGTGAGGAACGAGCGGCAAGGCACCCGCAAATGGCGGCGGTACGACGCCTAAAGGCACATAATTAACCCCGGCAACGCTGCGCGCTGCTCCCGCGGGTGCGCTGCGCTTACCACGCGCTACAAGAATCCCCTCAGATGGCTGCACACATTGTAGCGCGTGGTAACGCGCCGTGAGGAACGAACGGCAAGGCACCCGCGAATGGCGGCGGTACGTCGCCTAGAGGCACAGAATCAACCCCGGCAACGCTGCGCGCTGCTCCCGCGGGTGCGCTGCGCTTACCACGCGCTACAAGAATCACCTCAGATGGTTGCACACATTGTAGCGCGTGGTAACGCGCCGTGAGGAACGAACGGCAAGGCACCCGCGAATGGCGGCGGTACGACGCCTAAAGGCACATAATTAACCCCGGCACCGCTGCGCGCTGCTTCCGCGCCGGGCCGCCGCTGCGGGTGCGCTGCGCTTACCACGCGCTACAAGAATCCCCTCAGATGGCTGCACACATTGTAGCGCGTGGTAACGCGCCGTGAGGAACGAACGGCAAGGCACCCGCGAATGGCGGCGGTGCGACGCCTAGAGGCAAAGAATCAACCCCGGCAACGCTGCGCGCTGCTCCCGCGGGTGCGCTGCGCTTACCACGCGCTACGAGAATCCCCCAAATGGTTGCACACCGTCGCGAGATCAAAAAACGCGCTAATAGGATGCTAGCAAGCTTTCGACAGCAAACTGAGACATCCCCATGTCATAGCGTTCTTCCAGATGAGGCTTGAGTGTCGCAATACTGCGAATGGAGTGAGTAATCTCTTTTTCTCGCTTCGCCTGATCTCTTGCCTTCTTGCAATACTCCTGTAGTTTACGCTTTCTAATCTCTGGTTTGGCATCATAAAAATGCTGATAAAAACCCGCACGTATAGGAGTAACATTAATAATATCGTCACGCTGCTCCCGCAATGTCCGCGAGTAAGATTTCAGCAATTTTAGCACCTTTTTATCATCCCCCAAGTCAGCCAAGGGTGACTCGCCGACATGCTCCTCATACATTGAAAACAGCGTGAATAGATCGTTGCTGTCTCTTGCATGAGTCGCTCGCCCCATCTGCTCGCCACGTAGCTGCTTAAGATCAGCATCCAACTCTCGGTCAGGATGCAGCAGGCGAGCTAAGCGTCGAAAGATCATATTGACAGATGACTTTCCCAGCATCGCTTGCAAGGATTGTTGACCTTCTTGCTCCCGCTCTCTTTCTTGCTGCTGCTCTTGCTGCTGATGAAAGAACTCTTCAAAAAGCTCCTCTTCCAAAGCCTCAAAGCTCTCACTGTCAATATCTTCTGAGTCCTCTTGCGCATACTGAGCACCATCATTCATGCCATCTTCATTATTATTTTGATACGCGTGCCTCTGCTCCGGCGATAGCCTACTGTTATCCATATCAACGATATGCTGAAGCACCTCCTCAAGCACTTGCCTATCACAGAAAGGATTTGCCAGAAGATCGTTTAGATTTTCTTCAATCCAGCCCATCAACTCGGCGCGTTGCCACTGGGCTAATGATTTACGCGACAAAAAGGTACCTAAATGCCGGGTTTGGTCCAGTATTGCCTCTGCCGCCTGCTCTTCTACTGGCCCGATAACCTCTAGGCATTCTTTTTCAAAGGTTTTCAAATCATCCTCAAGCCGTTCGTTACCCGCTTTCAGCTTGATAATACGCTCCCATTCCCGATGAAGCGCTTGCTCAGGCGACTGGCCCTTCTTATTTGTCCTTGCAGCCTGCTTTTGAGTAATTAAGCTCATCCGAAGCACCTTTCTCTTTACTTTAAAATCATCGTATCTTGTCCATATTATAGAAATAATAAGCGTTACTTATAAAACAACAACCCCGCAAGCCTGGGCTTGCGGGGTTGTTGTTACTAACAGAATCAGAAGCGCGTTTAGCCGAGCAGGTGCTCAACGGCTGCGCGCTCTTCACGCAATTCTTTCTCGGTTGCTTTCATCTTCTCTTGGCTGAATTCGTCAAGCTCAAAGCCTTGAACGATTTCATACTTGCCGCCCTGGCAACGCACCGGGTAGGAGTAGATGATACCTTCTGCGATGCCGTAGCTGCCGTCAGACGGAATTGCCATGCTGACGATACCTTTGGAGCCCAGTGCCCAGTCGTGCATGTGGTCGATGGCTGAAGAGGCAGCGGAGGCGGCAGAAGACGCGCCACGTGCTTTGATGATCGCCGCGCCGCGCTGCTGTACCGTCGGGATAAAGTCGTTTTCGTACCAGTCACGCTCAACCAGATCAAACGCCGCTTTACCGTCAACCTTGCACTGAGCGATATCGGGGTACTGGGTCGCGCTGTGGTTGCCCCAGATGATCATGTTTTCAACGTCGGTCACGTGCTTGCCGGTTTTCTGGGCCAGCTGCGTCAGGGCGCGGTTATGGTCCAGACGCGTCATGGCAGTGAACTGACCTTTGTCCAGATCCGGCGCGTTGCAGGAAGCAATCAGCGCGTTGGTGTTGGCCGGGTTCCCCACCACCAGCACTTTAACGTCACGGCTAGCGTGATCGTTCAGCGCTTTACCTTGTACAGAGAAGATCGCGGCGTTGGCTTCCAGCAGATCTTTGCGCTCCATACCCGGACCACGCGGGCGCGCACCGACTAACAGGGCGAAGTCAGCATCTTTAAATGCAACGTTGGCATCGTCAGTGGCAACAATGTCTTGTACCAGCGGGAAGGCACAGTCGTTGACTTCCATTACTACGCCGTTCAGCGCGTCCATTGCTTGCGGAATTTCGAGCAGCTGAAGAATGACAGGCTGATCCGGCCCCAGCATATCGCCAGCGGCGATGCGGAAAATAAGAGAGTAACTGATCTGGCCGGCACCGCCGGTAATCGCAATACGTACTGGATCTTTCATCATTGCTCCTTGGTTGGTTCGCCTTCAAGTGGGTCGACAGAACTCAAGATGCCAAGATGTTATGCGCAGTCATGCAAAAACTCAATCATCCATACAGTGACTTTGCCTTCATCGGGCCTGCAATCACTCGCTGCAAGCCGTTGGTTGCGCTATTGTATCGCTGCACCTTTTTTCTTGTTCGTGTGTCGTTGCACACAGTTGCCAGGGATAGATCCCCCTTTATGCGCAAACTTCCCTCTTCTTATATGCTGGCCAGCTTACTGGTATTGGGTCTGGTCATTTGGTTAGTGCTGGGCGATTTTCAGCGCTTTCAATCCGCGCCTCCCGAGGCACAAAGTAGCTCCGTAAGTGGCCCTCGCGTTGAAGTAATGACACTCGACAGCATGCCCTACATCCCTCAGCAAATGGTTCAAGGCCAGCTAACTGCCGAGCGTGAGGTCACCCTGCGCGCCAACGTCGGCGGGTTTGTCGTTGAAAAACCTATTCCCCAAGGGAGCCCTGTTGAGGCCGGGGATACGCTGCTTGTGTTGGATAACGACGCCCTGCCAGAACGCTTGCAGCAAGCCCGCGATGAGCTTGAACTCGCCCAAGCCGAATACTCCGGTGCCCAGAATTTGCGTGATCGTCAGCTTATTTCTCAGCCCGAACTGCTACGTTTACAAGCCTCGTTAAGCGCGAGTGCAGCGCAAGTCGCTCAGCTTGAAAAACAGCTGGCCGACTCACGCCCCCAAGCCCCGTTTAGCGGCACGCTAGACCGTATTGAGGTTGAATTGGGTGACCTTGTTCAACCCGGCGAAGAGTGGGGCCGACTGGTAGATGATAGCCGTTTAACCGGCACCGCTTGGGTGTCTCAACAGCAAGTAGGTGACTTGGCCGTCGGCCTGCCCGTTACGGCTCGCTTGCTCAATGGCGCTCACCTTGATGGCGAGCTGAGCTTTATTAGCCGCCGGGCCAATGAAGCAACGCGTACGTTCTATGTCGAAGCGACGTTGGATAACCCTTTGCAGCTGCCCATGTCCGGCGGTAGCGCGGAGCTTACGATTACCCTGCCGCCCCGCTCTGTACACAGTCTCTCGCCTGCTCTGCTGTCTCTTGGCCATGAAAATCAGCTGACTATCAAGCATATCAATGCCGATAACGAAGTGATTGAGACGCCGGTGGAGCTGGTTAGCGCGACGATTGAAAGCGCCTATGTAAGTGGGCTGCCCGATCAGGTGCGCTTGATCACGCTGGGCGCTGGCCTTGTGAATGCAGGCGAGGTTGTCGAGCCTGTTTCTGTTGACGCTGCATCCGAGGCCCGCTAATGCGCCAGTTGATTGATGCCGCGCTTCACCATACGCGCACCACGCTGTTTCTGCTGGTTAGCCTACTGCTGGCAGGCGTGGTTGCCTGGCAGGTCATTCCCAAGGAAGCCAACCCCGACGTTACGATTCCGCTGATTTACGTTTCGCTAACGCTGGAGGGCGTGAGCCCGGAGGATGGCGAGCGTCTGCTGATTCGTCCTATGGAGCAGGAACTGCGCGGCATTGCAGGACTGCGCAAGTTCACTGCCCAATCCAGCGAAGGCCACGCCTCTATTTCATTGGAGTTTGACCCAGGTTTTGACCCTGACACGGCGCTTTCCGACGTTCGTGACCGCGTTGATATCGCCCGCAGCGACTTACCTTCCGAAGCGGATGAACCACGGGTTATGGAAGTCAATGTGTCAGAGTTTCCGGTACTCAGCATTGGCCTTTCGGGGCAGTTGGATACCCGGGAACGGATTACCGTGGCGCGCCGCTTAAAGGAGGAGATTGAAGGCATCGCTGATGTGCTGGAAGTGGATATTGGTGGTGAACAGGAGGACTTGCTGGAGATCGTGGTCGACCCACTGGTGCTGGAGAGTTACGGCATCGATTTCAATGAGCTGTTTAACATCGTCTCCAATAACAACCGGCTGGTAGCGGCGGGCAGCCTGGATACTGGCGCAGGCCGTATGGCGCTGAAGGTGCCCGGCGTTATCGAGTCGCTTGAAGATGTTATGAATATGCCGGTGAAGGTGGATGAGGACCGCGTTGTTACCTTTGGCGACGTCGCTTGGATTCACCCAACCTTTAAAGACCCCGCAGGCTTTGCGCGTATTGATGACCAGCCCGCCGTAGTATTGGAAATATCCAAACGCGCTGGTGCCAACATTATTGCCACCATTGCTGCTGTGCGCGAGACACTCGACCAGGCAAGTGATTTGCTGCCCGAGCAGTTAAATATCACCACCATTCTCGACCAATCGGTCACGGTTGAGGATATGCTCTCAGAGCTTCTCAATAACGTACTGACCGCCGTAGTACTGGTGCTCATCGTGGTGGTTGCCGTGATGGGTTTGCGCATGGCGCTTCTGGTGGGCCTGACTATTCCTGGCGCCTTTTTAACCGGTATTCTGCTGGTCTGGGCGTTTGGGTTCACGCTCAACATTGTGGTGCTCTTCGCCTTGATTCTGGTCGCGGGCATGCTGGTAGATGGGGCGATTGTGGTGAGCGAGCTGGCGGATCGTCATCTGCGCGAGGGGCAATCGCCTCACCAGGCATGGCTGAATGCCGCCTCACGTATGAGCTGGCCGGTGATCGCCTCTACCGCCACGACACTTGCGGTGTTTATCCCCCTGCTGTTTTGGCCCGGCATGGTCGGTCAGTTTATGAAGTATCTGCCTGCAACCGTTATTCTCTGTTTACTGGCGTCGCTGGCCATGGCGCTGATTTTCTTACCCACACTTGGGCGACTGTTTACCCGTACGGCCTCCGAGCCGGCGCAGGGCGGAGTTCGCCCCGACCAAAGTACTCGGCTGGGGCGCGGCTATCGGCGCCTACTTTCCCGCCTATTGGCCCGCCCTGGCTGGGTACTTATTATTGCCGTGCTACTGCTGGCGTTAATTTACACAGCCTACGGGCGCCTCAATCACGGGGTCGACTTCTTCCCCAATGTTGAGCCGGACAGCGCCCAGGTGTTGGTACGCGCCCGTGGCGACTTCTCTGCTCTGGAGGCGGATGCCATTGTTCAGCGCGTGGAGGCACGGCTATCAGGGATGAGCGAAGTACAGGCGCTCTATGCGCGTTCGTTTGCCGTTCCAAACGAGCAACTGGGGAACGATGTTATCGGCGTACTCCAGTTCCAGTTTATTGATTGGTATGAGCGCCGCCCTTCCCGAGAAATTTTGGCCGATATGGCCGAACGCGCCAGCGACATTCCCGGTATTCGTCTGGAGTTCCAGGAGCAGGAGATGGGGCCAGGAGGCGGAAAGCCTATCGTTCTGGAAGTCAGCGCCATGAACCCAGCCGTTGCCGATGCGGGGGTGGACCAGTTACAAGCCATCATGCATGAGCTAGGGGGGTTCGTTGCCATTCAGGATAACCGTAGCCTGCCAGGCGTGGAGTGGCGGATCAATGTGGACCGGGAAGCGGCCGCGCGCATGGGCACTGATATCACGACCATTGGCAGTGCGGTGCAACTGCTTACCAACGGCTTACAGGTAGCCAGCTACCGGCCGCCTGACGTTAGTGATGAGGTCGATATTCGAATTCGGTTACCGGAAGGTTGGCGCTCACTCGACCAACTCGGCCGCATGACGATAAACACACCGCGCGGGCAGGTGCCTATTTCTCACTTCGTGGAGATTACTCCGGCACCCAAAGTAGGCACGCTTAATCGTATTAATGGGCGCCGCGCCATTACCGTCGAAGCTGATTTGGCGCCGGGGTACCTGGCAGATGAACGTTTAAGGGCACTGTTTCAGGAAGCGCAAGACAAGCTGCCCGATGATTTGATGGTGAATGTGGCCGGTGAACAGGAGGACCAACTGGAAGCGATGCAGTTCTTGATCAGTGCGTTCTTTGTCGCTATTGGGCTGATGTCGCTGATCCTGGTGACTCAATTCAATAGCTTCTACCAAGCGATTCTAGTGCTTTCGGCCATCGTCTTCTCGACAGCCGGAATATTGATAGGGCTGCTGATCACGGGTCAGGCCTTTGGCATTGTGATGGTCGGTATGGGGGTCATTGCGCTGGCTGGTATCGTGGTGAATAACAATATCGTACTAATCGATACCTATAATGAGTTACGTCTTGAAGGGATGGCACCGGCCGAGGCCGCATTGGAAGCAGGCTGTTTGCGGCTTCGCCCGGTGCTGTTAACGGCAATCACCACAGTGCTGGGTTTGATGCCGATGGTACTGGGCATGAACGTCAACCTGTTCGCACCATCACTTGGGTTCAACGCCCCTTCAGCGCAGTGGTGGACACAGATGTCGAGCGCTATTGCGGGCGGGCTTACCTTCGCGACCGCCCTCACCCTTCTGCTGACGCCCTGTATGCTGGTGCTGGGTGGCAAACTACACCGCCACAAGCCGTAGCAGCCAGACGAACATAGGGGGCCGTTTGAGCGGCCCCCTTTCTCTTATTGACTCAAGGCCAGCGTGGCGTCTTGCGGGCCATGAACCACGTCCTTGAGTTCAACATGACGGATCTCATCAATATCCGTTAGCTCATCCAGATCGAAATGGATGTAGTTAAGGCTATCGTAAGAGCGCAGATGAAGCGTCCGCTGCTGAAGGTCAATCAGTGACGTCCAGGAGGTGTACTCCGAGGTGTAGACACGATCATTGTTAACACCGGGGGCCGCAATATTTTCAATCGAGTCGCGGAATCGGTTGTCGATGGTAATACCGCGCGGCCGGTCAAAGTTATTCATGACATGGGCAAGTGTGGTGATGGCGCTGTCTGTATTTTCTGCTTTTTCAGCAAACTGGGAGTAGTAAATAGCGCGGACAAAGCGCCCCACTGACGTATTCGACGCAGGCAGCCCGGCCGTCGCAATTCCTGAGTCAGGCTGAGCAAGTTTTACCCCACTCAATTCCAGCTTTGATTGGTCAATGTTACTTAAAAACGTGTAGTTATTCAGGTTGGTCATGTGCCAGGAAAATTCTGGTCCGTTGGTCATAACCCCTAGCGGGTTGTCGATAACATTCTGCTCGTGATTGGCAAACTCAATCACGATGGATTTACCCGTGGCATCGTGCAACGTGTAGTGAAACGGCGTATCCAGCACGCCCATCGGCAGTAGCGACGTCACCATAACAGGTTGTTCTTCTAACGCCTGCTTTACTTCGTCAACGGTAGAAAACTGAGAAAGCGCCCAAGCGCCGAGGTCGATAGCTGCCAGCACCGCCTGCGTATTGTTAACCATATCGGCGGGGCCTTCGGTGCTGGCATACGCCAGCAAGCCAAACGTCAAACCCTTGTCGTTAACACCTTCAGCTACTTTTAAATCTTTTGATACGGGGTCCGGCACCGTAACGGCAACAAAGGCGTTTTGGCCGGTAAAGTCCAGCACGTGATGTTTATCAGCCTGCGAGCCAAAGCTAGTGCCGGCTGGAAAGTAGGACACTTTATAAGGTAGCTCCATCGGCAGTTCCATGGTGCGGCCCGCATAAAATTTATCATTTGCGTCACTATAAAGAAGGGAGGTACATGCGGCCACTGTGGGCGCGAGAGCAATACTGATGGCCGATAGGCAAAAACCTGCTAAACAAGGCTTGGAAAAACGTCGCATACTACTCTTCTTCATCTTATTAATAGTTAAACCATACTTCAGGTAAACTATAGCTTATTTACTATCAAATCAACGTACGTAAACATCTCCTGCATAAAAGAAACAGTATTGGCTCGTTTAGTCTCAATGGAGCAGCAAGTATCGCCCAACTAAACCAGGGCGCTTGGGAAGATTAGCCGGAATAAAATTCGACAAAAAGCACCTTCAAGGGTGCTTTTATCTGGCGCAAAACAACAAGCAATGAAGAAGAAAGACTTAGCTGGGGGTATTGGCGGCGTGCAAACGGGCAATGAGCTGGTCCTCTAACGCGAAACGCTCAGAGAGGCCTTTTGCCAAGCGATCAATCCAGGCGGGTAGCCGCACCAAATGCTGCTGGCAACGCACAGGTGACTCGTAATCCTGGTCGAACTCAAGCACCATTTGCGTAGACATCTCAAGGCGTTCCAGAAGCCGTGATGCGATGTGCAGCGCACTCTCATCATCAAAGGCTTTCGCTTCTTCCGCGAGTTGGGGGTAAATCTCAAAATGCCCAGCGCTAATATAATCCATTAGCGTCTGGCTAAAGATATCAATGCGCTCTTTGCTAACTGCTTCCAATTCAGTGTCGCAGGCGTCCTTCAGCTCGATAAAGCTCGCCAAAAGCGTGCGGCGCTGCTCCAGCCAGCGGTCAATCAAGCCATGAACGCCTCCCCAGCGCTCCTGGGCATTTTTGCAATCTTCGAGCATGGGTTTCTCCTTGCTAATAGCCACCTACAACAGAGCAAAACTCGCTTTTCCACCTTTCTCTGTCAATTCTGTTAGGGGCCGTTTCCTTGATACTCGCGGCCAGCCAAAACGCTGGCCGCACAAACAGCCATCTATCGCTTGATAGCTAGCCATAATATCCGCAGAGGTACAAGCGCCAGGACAACAAAGCCGAGGAATGTCCAGACAGACAGAGAAGCCCCCATGAAGGTAAAGTCAATTTCGGCGCACTCTCCCGAGCCGGTCAACACCATGGCAACGACATCCTGCATGGGCAGGATATCCATCATGTAGCCAAGACCTGGGCCGCAGGACGGCACCTCGTCGGCCGGGAGAGTTTGCAGCCATACGTGGCGACCGGCAATAAACGCGCCGGTGGCTACCGCTATCAACCCCAACACACCGTAAATGCCTTTTCCCACACAGCCGCTTGGATTGTGGATAGCCGCAATCGCAAAAATCACGCCGGCGGCAATGACCGCTACGCGCTGAAAAATGCACAGCGGGCAGGGTTCAAGACCCATAATATGCTCAAGGCCAAGCGCGACGGCCATCATCAAGACACAAAATGCCAAGCCTGCAAGGGCCACGGGGCGAAGTGCTGTGGGCTTCATTGCCTCTCCTCAAGTAGTAACGCAGACAACGCGCGCGATTCACGCGCTTTGGTAAAGTACGTATCGAGGAAGTCAGCAAAGCTCTCCTGGTCTGCCGCTTCTATATCTTTCTGCTGCTGATGCGAGGTCTCAATCAACTGGTCAAGCAAGGCTTCGCGCGAGCGTAGCATGGGTGTGTTTTTAAGCTTTTCGCTCTGCTCCTTGGCCAGCCCAAGCAGCGTATCACTTAACGAGCCATTGCCCTCTTTCATAAGCGCCAGAAGCTGAGCCGAGGGTGTCAGCGAAGGATCCTGCAAACGCGGGGCCAGCTCCTTGAGTGCTGCCGCGTGAGGCGCATCGTCTTCCACAGCATCCAGCAGGCGGGCGACTTCGTGCAATTCTGCAAAAATCTGCTCGCCCCACTCACAAACCGAGGTGGTCTGGCCATTACGAATCAGCGTTAACTCTGGGTCACGGCCGCGCTCCACCACCCAACGACGGTTATCGTCCAGGCGGTCGCACTCATCATCAGAAATCCACGGGCTATCGCTGAGTAAACACCACATCAGGAAGGTGTCTACAAAGCGCATCTGCGTCTCGGTGACGCCCAGCGGGTCAAAGGGATTCAGGTCCAAACAGCGCACTTCAATATACTCAACACCGCGCGCCTCAAGCGCTTGGCTAGGCGTTTCGTTATGCTTGGCGACGCGCTTGGGACGAATATCGCTGTAGTACTCGTTCTCTATCTGGAGAATATTGGCATTCAACTGCTGCCAGTTGCCCTCTACATTAACCCCGAGTTTTTCGTAATCCGGCCACGGCGTTGATATCGCATGGCGCAACGTATTCACATAGTTGGATAACGAGTTAAAGCAGATTTTAAGCTGAGCCTGGACCTTGTTTTGATAGCCTAGATCCGACATACGCAGCGTCGTAGCAAACGGGGCATAAAACGTATCGTCGTTGAGTGGCTTCAACTTTTCAGGCACGTTGCCGTTAGGCAAAAAGCTTTTATCTACCGCAGGCGAAGCGCCAAACAGATAAAGCAGCAGCCAGCTATGACGTCGAAAATTACGGATAAGGCCAAAATAGCGCGTCGAACGATAGTCGTTAAACGGGATATTATTCGCACCTTCCAGCTCGCGCAGCGCGTGCCACATATCATCAGGTAACGAGACGTTGTAGTGTACGCCAGCAATTGCCTGCATGATCCGCCCATAACGTACGTCCAGCCCTTTACGGTAGACGTGCTTCATGGTGCCAACGTTGGAAGAGCCGTAATCCGCAATGGGCACGCTGGCATTACCTGAAAGCCGTGACGGCATACTCCCCGGCCAGACCCACTCCTGGTCAAGGTGCTGATAGGTAAAGGTGTGCAGATCCGATAAAAAGGCCAAGGCTTCACGCGGCTGCGAATACACCGGGGTAATGTATTCAATCAACGCTTCTGAATAATCAGTGGTGATATGCGGGTGCGTTAGCTTGGAACCCAAAGCTCTTGGGTGCGGGGTTTGCGCAATATGGCCGTTTGCATCAACCCGCAGTCCTTCTTTTTCCAACCCGCGGCGTAAGCGTCCCATGCGGCCCAAGCGCGCGCTGGGCAACAGTCGCTCAACCTGGGAGGTCAACGAAGATGGCACAGTGAGTGGTTCAGGCAAGGTGAACACTCCTTGTCAGTAAGGCTCGTTTTGGACGAGCCTTGGTGAAATCAGGTGGCATCGCCAGCATATCCATCAATCATAAAAGGCAGGATATGGCGGCAGCCCTAATATTTTCAAGACATGTATTTTCAAGACACGTATTTTCAAGCCACGCAAGCCTTCAAGTTACATAAGCGTTCAACGTATGCGTCTACTTGCCCTGCTTGGCTTTCAGCAATGCCGCCCCCAGCGCCCCCATTGGCGCCGAAGTTTCCGCGCTCTTACTGGCAGGTCGTTGGCTACGTGGTGATTTTTGCGACCCTTTATTAACGGCTGATGACGCGCGCTCTTGCTCACTCTCCGGCTCATCATTCAGGCGCATGGAAAGCCCCACCCGCTTACGGGCAATATCCACGCTCATCACTTTTACCGACACAATATCACCCGCTTTAACTACGCTACGTGGGTCGTCAATAAAGCGATCAGACAGTGCAGAGATATGTACCAGACCATCCTGATGGACGCCAATATCTACAAACGCACCAAAGGGCGTTACGTTCGTCACGGTGCCCTCCAGTACCATACCCAGCTTCAAATCCTTGAGCGTTTCCACGCCCTCGCGGAATTCTGCAGCTTTAAATTCAGGCCGTGGGTCACGACCCGGCTTATCAAGCTCGCTCAGAATGTCGCTGACCGTGGGCACACCAAAGCGCTCATCGGCAAAATCAGCGGGCTTTAACGCTTTCAGCGCTGCGCTATCGCCAATCAAGCCTTTAACATCACGGCCACTTTGTTTAGCGATGCGCTCGACCAGGGTATAGGCTTCCGGGTGAACGGCACTTGCATCCAACGGGTTATCCGCATTGCTGATGCGCAAAAAACCTGCGCACTGCTCAAAGGTTTTGGGGCCCAGGCGGCTAACGTCCAGCAGTGCTTTACGGCTTTTAAACGCACCAAGGCTGTTACGCTGGGCCACGATATTCTCAGCTATCGCAGCACTTAGGCCTGCCACCCGAGAGAGCAACGCACTTGACGCCGTATTAAGGTCAACCCCCACGGCGTTAACACAATCTTCAATGACAGCCTCCAGGCTACGCGATAGCTGTACCTGAGAAACGTCATGCTGATACTGGCCTACGCCAATCGACTTGGGCTCAATTTTAACCAGCTCAGCCAGCGGGTCCTGCAACCGACGAGCAATCGACACCGCACCGCGTATGGTGACATCAAGATCCGGCAGTTCACGAGAAGCGTATTCCGAAGCGGAGTAAACAGACGCCCCAGCTTCCGACACCATCACTTTACTGACCCGATACTCAGGCGCCAGTGCTTTCAGTAGCTCCCCTGCCAGCTTGTCGGTTTCACGGCTGGCGGTACCATTCCCAACAGCAACCAGTTGAACGCCATGCTGCTTAACGAGCTTAGCCAACACGTTGAGCGACTCATCCCAACGGTTTTGTGGCGCATGCGGGTAAATGGTGGCCTGATCAATAAACTGCCCGGTTGCATCAATGACCGCCACCTTACAGCCGGTACGCAAACCAGGATCAAGCGCCAGGGTGATTTTTTGCCCAGCGGGCGCGGCCAACAGCAGATCTTTCAGATTGGCGGCAAACACCTCAATGGCGGTTTGCTCAGCCTGCTCGCGCAAACGCCCCAGCAGTTCGGTTTCCAGCGCTGTGTAGAGTTTCACACGCCATGTCCAACGGACCACCTCGCCCAACCATTTATCAGCAGCGCGGCCCTCATCGCTAATACCGACGTGTTTGGCAATGGCTACCTGGGCGGGATGAATAGGCGCATCATCTTCACCAGGCAAGCGAATAGCAAGGCTCAGCACGCCTTCATTGCGGCCACGGAACATGGCAAGCGCACGGTGTGAAGGCACTTTGGCAAGCTTTTCATCGTGCTCGAAGTAATCCGCAAACTTAGCGCCTTCTTGCTGCTTGCCCTCCAGTACACGGGCACTCAGTTCACCCTCTTGCCAGAGTCTCTCGCGCAGCCGCCCAATCAGTTCTGGGTCTTCGGCAAAACGCTCCATCAGGATTTGCTTAGCGCCGTCCAACGCCGCTTTGGCATCTTCAATGGCGGGAACATCACCCTCTGCCGGGCACAGGTAACCGGCTGCTTCTGTTTCAGGATCAAGCGCGGGGTTCGCTAACAACGCATCCGCCAACGGTTCAAGCCCCGCTTCACGGGCGATTTGTGCCTTGGTACGGCGTTTTTTCTTAAAGGGTAAATAGAGATCTTCAAGGCGTTGCTTGGTTTCTGCCGCGTCAATGCTCGCCTTGAGCGATGCATCCAGCTTACCCTGCTCATCAATGGCTGCCAGAACGGCGACACGGCGCTCTTCAAGCTCACGCAGGTAGCGCAACCGCTCATCCAACTGACGCAGTTGGGTATCATCTAATGCCCCGGTAATTTCTTTACGGTAACGGGCAATAAACGGCACGGTGGCACCGCCATCCAACAGCTCTACCGTAGCCGCTACTTGCTGGGTACGCACGCCTAGCTCGTCGGCTAAGCGGGAAATAATTCGCTGATTGACATCCATAAATTGCAACTAACTCATGCAGCATTTTTTAGTGCTGACAAGGTATCACAATCAGCCTACTACCGCTGTATCTGCACAAGACTCCCTTTATAGCAATGGGGATAAAAGACCGTTCAGGGCGTGGCCGCCCTTTTAATTGCCATGAACAGTAACCTTCTTTCTTCAAGGCATTTACTGGCAAGGAGCCTTGAAGAGATTGAGACCCAGCGATGCCGCAGCAGCCTTGACGGCGGCCTGACCACGAATGCTATTGCCAGCCTCATCCAAGCGAGGAGAAAAAGCGGCTATCGCGAGCTGCCCCGGCATGACAGCGAGAATCCCCCCACCAACACCACTCTTCGCGGGCAAGCCTACCTCATAAGCCCAGTCTCCAGAAGCTGTGTAAAGTCCCTCCATCATCATTTCAGCCAATATATAATGGACATAACGCGCATCCATAACCTGTCGCTTGGTTAACGGATTAATACCACCTGCAACAAGCGTTGCTCCCATCGTGGCAAGATCCTTGCAATTAATCAGGGTAGAGCATTGCCGTGTATAGACATCGACAGTGCGTACCGGGTCGCTATAACACGCACCAGCGCTTTCAAGCAGCCATGCGATAGCCCGGTTATGGGCGTTGGTAGACTGCTCAGACGCATTAATCTCGGCACTCATGGCAAGATCTCGTCCCGCAAATTCACACTGGCACTGGAGAATAGCTTCAAAGCATTCGTCTGCACTCTCCCCGGGCACAAGGCTTACCGTCGCTATAGCGCCAGCATTGACAAGCGGAGAGAGCGGCTTGTCGTTATTTAACTCCAGTGCGATGATGGAATTGAAAGGCAGTCCCGTTGGGCTATCTCCAATTTTATCGCGAACAGCATCAGGGCCAATATGCTCCATGACCATCGCCAACGTAAATACTTTTGAGATCGACTCAATTGCAAACGCGTAGTCGCAATCCCCTTCGGTATAGACTTGGCCATCTGCCGTTATGATGGCAAGTGAAAACAGCTCAGGATCAACAGAGGCTAGATAGGGGATATAATCAGCGTTCTTACCTCCATGCGCTGCTTGCCCCGCCTCCATGCCTGCCTTTAACGCGCTTTCGATATCCGCTTTCATTCCAGTAGATAGCCCCATTCGCCTGCCTCTTCAATGGCATATTTCATTCAGCTCTGGACAGTTATCATGGAAGCCATTTACCAGCTCTGCTTCCATACTGAAGCATGATCATCATGCCAGAACGGTTGAGCGCAATTAGCTACCGTTGATAGCGTGGCTGCGCCTGATACTACTGCGTTAAACATCAGCTCGGAATACTCTTTTATTCTCTGTAAGTCCCGTTTATTCCTTGCTTCTAAGCATTTTTTTAATCAGTAGTCTTTGAAAAACTACGTTTAAAAAAATCCACTGAAGGATTTTTATAGTTCTCGCTAATACGTTATATCGAACTGATAAAACACTGCCGTTTAAAAACCCATAGAGGCAATTATCGCCGTACGCTGTCTCCCTGCGCGGTATTTCTCTTTACGTTACTACCTCTAGAGACCATCAACGGCATACTTAACCTTAATCATGATTAAGGTTATGTCAACAATACACACTAATGAGTACCCAATGTACAGCGATACCGATAACACAATTGCAGTATTCAGGCATTGTTCAGCAAAGGCTTGCCCTTTACCCGCCGTTCATCAACGCAGAAAGCCGCCTCAAAATGAGGCGGCTTTCTGGAAGACGTGCCTTTGTACCCTACTCAATATCAACCCAACTGCGGGCCTGCCTTGAGGATCGCTTCGCTCACCCCTTCAAACTTCTTGAAGTTATCCACGAACTTAGTCGCCAGCTCTTGCAGGTGCTGATCGTAGGCAGCGCGGTCTTGCCAAGTATCGCGTGGGTCAAGCAGGCTGGAATCAACGCCTGGCACGGCGACCGGCACGTCAAGGTTCAAGCCTTCGATATGGCGCGTTTCTACATCGCGCAACACGCCTGACTGAATCGCACTGATGATGGAACGCGTCGTCGGGATAGAGAAGCGTGAGCCACCTTCACCGTAAGCGCCGCCCGTCCAACCGGTATTGACCAGGTATACCTGAGCATCTTTCTTATCAACACGTTTGATCAGAAGATCCGCGTACTCACGCGCCGGGCGCGGGAAGAACGGCGCACCAAAGCAGGTAGAGAACGTAGCGGCCAGGCCTTCTGAGGAGCCCATTTCGGTAGAGCCAACTTTAGCGGTGTAACCGGAAAGGAAGTGGTACGCCGCGGCTTCTTTTGAAAGCACCGACACCGGCGGCAATACGCCTGACATATCGCAGGTCAAAAAGACGATAGCATTGGGCTCGCCCGCCAGGTTTTCCGGCACGCGCTTTTCAACATGCTCAAGCGGATACGCGGCACGCGAGTTCTGCGTTAGGCTGTCGTCGGCGTAGTCAGGCTCGTGGCGGTCATTGAGCACCACGTTTTCAAGCACGGTGCCGAACTTGATGGCATTCCAAATAACCGGCTCGTTTTTCTCGGAAAGGTCGATACATTTGGCGTAGCAACCACCTTCCATGTTGAAGACGATACCGTCACCCCAGGCGTGCTCGTCATCACCGATCAGGTAACGTGCCGGATCAGCGGAAAGCGTGGTTTTACCCGTACCAGAAAGACCGAAGAACAGGCAGGTTTCGCCATCTTCACCCACGTTGGCCGAGCAGTGCATCGGCAGCACGTCAGACGCTGGCAGCAGGAAGTTCTGTACCGAGAACATGGCTTTTTTCATTTCGCCTGCGTAGCGCATACCGGCGATCAGCACTTTTTTCTCGGCGAAATTGATAATTACGCAGCCGTCAGAGTTGGTGCCATCACGGCTCGGCTCACACTCAAAATTTGCCGCGTTGAGAATGACCCACTCATCTTTACCCGCCGAGTTGTAAGCGCTCGGACGTACAAACATGGTGCGGCCGAAAAGATTCTGCCAAGCGGTTTCAGTGGTCGCGCGAACCGGCAGATAGTGGGTGGAATCACTGCCCACGTGCAGCTCAGATACAAAATACTCACGACGGCTTAGATACTCTTCAACCCGCGCCCACAGAGCGTCGAATTTAGCGGCATCAAACGGGCGGTTGACGCTGCCCCAATCAATACTGTCACGCGTTGACGGTTCATCGACAATGAAGCGGTCAGCTGGCGAACGCCCCGTGCGTACGCCAGTATTGATGGCCAGAGCGCCATCTGCCGACAGGCGGCCTTCACCACGGGCCACGGCGCGCTCGATTAATTCGGCGCTGCTAAGATTCACGTGGGCTTGGGGAGCGGCTTGAGTCGTGGTCATTTTGATTCCTGGGCCTTGCGGCCATTCTCTCGTTACCGGGCGCTGTTAACGCCACCAAAAAAAGGTCGTCCCAACAACATTACATTGCGCTGGGTGTGCTGAAGTCAGGCGCATTATTGCAAAAAGAAAGCCCCCGGGAAACGGGGGCTTTGAGCAAACATTTTGTAGTTAAACTACTACAAACACACAATATTTCTTATTGCAGCGCAGTAAGCTTTTAACTATTTTTAGGGTGAAATCGCTACAACCGTTGTCGCTACTGCCCTTTTGCGAGCACACCCCGTTAACCAGCGCCTTGATAAACGACTACATAATCAGTGAATAACCGGCGATGGTGCATCCGGGTTCTCCAATAATGTCTCAACATCAGCCGCAGTGTAGTGATATTTCGTGTGACAGAAGTGGCATTGCGTATCAACAGCGCCTTTTTCACGCACAATATCGCGCAGTTCAGCAGCGCCTAACGTGATCAATCCTCCCGCCATTCGCTCCCGCGAACAGGTACAGCCAAAGCGCAGGGCTTTAGGATCAAAGACCCGAACCGTCTCTTCATGATAAAGGCGATAAAGCACTTCGCGCTGCTCTAACCCCAAAAGTTCCTCAGGCTTGATCGTATCGGCCAACGCGACGCTGCGCTCCCACGCATCGACATCCTGATTTTGCGAGGCATCAGGCAAACGCTGCAGCAGCAAGCCACCGGCACGCTCGCCGTCTGCCGCTAACCACAAGCGAGTAGGCAACTGTTCGGATTTGCCAAAATAGGCTTCCAGACAGCCACTGAGCGTTTCGTGATCCAGCGCGACAATGCCCTGGTAGCGCTTGCCTTCACGCGGGTCGAGCGTAATGACAATTTGACCTTCTCCGACCAATTCACGAAAGTCTGCTCGCTCGCTGGGCAAGTGGCTGTCTTGTGCCACACGCGCAATCGCACGTAGCTCGCCGCCGGGGTTGGACTCCGCCATTAGCAGCGACAGCACGCCCTGGCCACGCACTTCAATACTCAAGGTGCCGTCCAACTTAATGGTATCGGTTAGTAGCGCGACAGCGGCCAGCAGTTCACCCAACAGTTCATTGACGGCGGGCGGATACGCGTGGCGCGTGAGCACTTCGTGGTAGGCAGTGGCTAGCGTTACGATTTCGCCACGTACGTTGGTTTGGTCAAACATAAACCGCTGAATTTGATCAGACATAACAAGGTCCTGCAGTAAAAGGGTACTTAAAGTGGGCGCTTGGCGGGCTAACCTGCCTTAACGGTGAAGGCAGCCCTAGGCAGGAAACGTCGGCTACTCGCCGGGCTGACGCTGAAAGCGCTGTATATCGCGGCGCTGCTTTTTATCAGGCCGTTTGAGGGGGTGCTGCATGGCTTGATTAGTAAGCCTGCGGGCTTCGGTCTCACGGGCGCGGCGCTCGACACTTTCGGTGGTCTCTGCATAGAGTTTTCGGGCTTCAGGCGCACCGCGACGCTGGTCAGAAAGCTCTATTACTTCGACCTCGTAAATATCCCACCCCTGAGGCACGCGGATAAGCGCCCCCAGCTCGACATTTTTACTGGTTTTGACACGCGCACCGTCATAATGCACCTTGCCACCTTCAATGGCTTTTTTAGCGAGCGCGCGGGTTTTAAAAAACCGCGCAGCCCATAACCACTTATCCAAGCGAACGGTGTCGCTCATTAACGCTCTCCTTGCTACCCAGGTACGTTTTCTGGCAGCAGTTGGGCAAATCGATCCAGAGCAATAAACTCCTGCAGCTCTTTTTCTGGGCGCTGGCTGTCTGGCTGTTTAATACCCAGCAAATGCCGGATGCCAAATTCGCGGGCGCTTTCCAGCACGCGGGAGTTATCGTCTATAAACAGGGTACGGGCCGGGTCAAAGGGTTCGATGTCTTGCAGTGCAAACCAAAATGCCTGCTCCTCTTTCGCTGCCCCTACATCTTCAGAGGAGATGATGGCATCCAGGTAGTTTTCCAACCCTGTTAACGGCAATTTAAGCGATAGGCTGGCTCTATCAGCGTTGGTGGCCAATATCACTCGGGGATGGGCCTGCTTTAGCCACGCTAAGAAGTCGAGTGCATCGCTACGTAGACCAATTAAATGTTGCACTTCCCGCTTGAGCGCAACGACGTCGACATTCAGCTCTCGGCTCCAGTACGCCAGGCTGTACCAGTTTAGCGTGCCCTGTTCGCCCATAATGCGCTGCTGGAGTGCATTTTGAGATGCTTCATCAAGCTGATGAAGCTCTCTATAACGGCGCGGGAGATGCTCCAACCAGAAGTGGCTGTCAAAGTGTAGGTCCAGCAGCGTACCGTCCATATCCAACAGCACGGTATCAATTTCGCGCCAATCAATCATTGCCGCTCCAGTCTAAAAGAGTAAGCGTGCTATTGTAGCCTAACCCTTATTTAGCAGCCATGGAGGCCCTTATGTCAGCATCTGATTCTCCCGCCGGCTACCTGCGCAAGCCGCAGATACTGGCCCGTGAGAGCGTAGCCAAAAGCCGCTTGTTTCATATTGAGTCGCTGGATTTACGCTTCTCGAACGGCGAGGAGCGCCAGTTTGAGCGTTTAACCGGCGCCGACCGTGGTGCGGTAATGATTGTGGCCATGCCTGACCCTGACCATGTGTTGCTGATACGCGAGTATGCGGCAGGTTTTGAAGACTACGTATTAACGCTTCCCAAAGGGTTGGTGGACCCGGGCGAGGATGTTATTACCGCGGCTAACCGTGAATTGATGGAAGAGTGCGGCTTTGGTGCTCACTGCATCGAGCCTTTAGTTGAGCTTTCACTGGCCCCCAACTATATGCGCCATCGCATGCAGGTATTAATCGCGACCGACCTGTATGCCAAACGGCTGCCGGGCGATGAGCCAGAGCCGCTTATTGTCGAGACCCACCCCATCGAAGAGCTGCCTGCCCTTTTGCTACGCGACGATTTTCATGAAGCCCGTGCCATAGCAGCCCTGTATATCGCCCGCGATAAATTACGTGACGAGAAGCGCCAAGACGCTGCTGATTTGTTGTGAGGTAATGTCGGCCCCGCCTTTCAACGCGGCCCCGCTTTTCGAATCCAGCGAGAATCGTAGCGCGTGGTAACGTTTTGCGAGGAACGAGCAAATAAGGCACCCGCGAGTGGCGGCGCAAGCCGCCTTGGCTGTGCCACCCAACCCCGGCAACGCTTCGCGTTGCTCTCGCGGGTGCGCTGGCGCTTACCACGCGCTACGAATTTGCACTATTTTCGGATCCAGCAAGAATCGTAGCGCGTGGTAACGTTTTGCGAGGAACGAGCAAATAAGGCACCCGCGAGTGGCGGCGCAAGCCGCCTTGGCTGTGCCTCCGTGTTTATGTCTATGCTATTGCGCTGCGCCACCCAACCCCGGCAGCGCTGCGCGCTGCTCCCGCGGGTGCGCTGGCGCTTACCACGCGCTACGAATTTGCGCTATGTTCGAATCCAGCAAGAATCGTAGCGCGTGGTAACGTTTTGCGAGAAACGAGCAAATAAGGCACCCGCGAGTGGCGGCGCAAGCCGCCTTGGCTTGTGCCACCGTGTTTATGTCTATGCTATTGCACCCCGCCACCCAATCCCGGCAACGCTTCGCGTTGCTCTCGCGGGTGCGCTGCGCTTACCACGCGCTACGAATTTGCGCTATTTTCGGATCCAACGAGAATCGTAGCGCGTGGTAACGTTTTGCGAGGAACGAGCAAATAAGGCACCCGCGGGTGGCGGCGCAAGCCGCCTTGGCGTTGTCGCCGTGCCTGTATCCATGCTTTGTAACGCGCTACCTGGCAACGCTTCGCGTTGCTCCCGCGGGTGCGCTGGCGCTTACCACGCGCTACAAATTTGCGCTATTTTCGGATCTAGCGAGAATCGTCGTTGCGCGTGGTAACGTTTTGCGAGGAACGAGCAAATAAGGCACCCGCGTGAAGAGGGTGCCGATCTTCGTGTTGGGTTAAAAGTGGGGTTTAAGCGCTATCCAGCGGCGTTGGCGGTAGCTATCCTGCCCTGCTTCCAAAAGCGTCATCGAGCGTAGCGCGGCTTCGATATCTACCGGTAGCGCAGCACGGCCTTGAAGAGCCTCGACGATTCCTTGGTAATAGGCCAGGTAGTTACCCGGCTGAGTAGGACGCTCATGGCTTGTCAGTGATGCCTTTTCACCCTGCCCTTCGCGCAGCGTCAACGTGCCTGGGGTATCTTCTCCCCAATTAACAGCAGGCACTTCCCCTGCCTTCAGGCGATCTTCTTGAGGGTCCAGACCGTATTTTACATAGCTGCCTTGCGTGCCATGTATCCGAAAACGTGGTGTCGCTTCGGCCACTAGCGCACTGGCGCTTAACTGAACACGCCGGTCATCGTAGGCCAGTAGCGCGAGAAAATCGTCATCGGCTTGCGCGCCATCGCGGCGTGTGCCCAGCTCCAGCAAAATGGCGTTGGGCATCCCAAACAACTCACATGCCTGATCCAGCAGATGTGGCCCCAGGTCAAACCAGAGACCGCCACCCGCCGTGGCTTTCTCGCGCCAGCGGTCGCGTACTTCTGGTTTGAACCTATCAAAGCGCGATTCGAAACCGGTCACACGTCCTAGCGTGCCTGTCTCAAGCAAAGCCTTAACCGTTAAAAAATCGCTATCCCAACGGCGATTATGAAACACCGAGATCAAACGCTCTTTCACCACGGCCAGCGATTTTAACTGCTTGGCTTCTGACAGCGTCACGGTAAACGGTTTATCCACCACCACGTGCTTGCCCGCAGAAAGTGCCATTTTGGCAAGCTGAAAGTGGGTATCGTTGGGGGTAGGAATCACAATAAGGTCAATATCGTAACGCTGGCATAATGCCCGCGCCTCGTTCTCGACCTCTACATCAGGCAAATCCGCCTGCACCTTAGCGGCGTCGCTTGAGGACACCGCGACCAAATCCAGGCCTTCCGTGGCCTGAATGAGCGGTACATGAAACGTTTTACTCGCGAACCCATAACCTACCAGGCCCACATTGATCGTTGCTTTCATAATGCTCCTTGCGAACGTTTAATCGAGCTTGGAAAGATCGCGCACCGCTCCTTTGTCAGCGGACGTCGCTAACAGTGCATAGGCCTTTAGCGCAGGCGTCACTTTGCGGGGGCGCTGCTCGACCGGTTTCCAGGCCTCTTTTCCTTTAGCATCCATCGCTTCGCGACGAGCGGTAAGCTCAGCATCGGAAAGCTTGACGTTAATCGTGCGGTTGGGGATATCAATGATGATGGTATCGCCCTGTTCCACCAGGCCGATTGCGCCCCCCGCTGCCGCTTCAGGCGATACGTGACCGATGGACAAGCCGGATGTACCCCCCGAGAAGCGACCATCGGTCAGTAGCGCGCAGGCCTTGCCCAGCCCTTTGGATTTAAGGTATGAGGTTGGATAAAGCATTTCCTGCATGCCGGGACCGCCTTTAGGGCCTTCGTAGCGGATTACCACGACATCGCCCTCTTTTACCTTGCCATCCAGTACGTTGGCGACCGCCTGATCTTGGGACTCCACCACATGAGCCGTGCCTTCAAACAGCAGGATCGAGTCATCGACGCCGGCGGTTTTGACCACACAGCCGTCCAGCGCGATGTTGCCGTAAAGCACGGCCAAGCCGCCCTGGGTTGAGAATGCGTGCTCCAGGTTACGGATACAGCCAGTCGCTCGGTCGCCGTCCAGGCTCGGCCAGCGCGTGCTTTGCGAGAAGGCCGTCTGGGTGGGCACGCCGCCTGGGCCTGCTTTAAAGAACTCAACCACTTCCGGGCTGGGTGAGCGCATGATGTCCCACTCGTCCAGCGCGATTTTGAGACTATCACCGTAAACCGTGGGCACCGAGGTATCCAGCACGCCCGCGCGATCAAGCTCACCCAAAATCGCCATGATGCCACCCGCCCGGTGCACATCTTCAATGTGGTACTTTTGGGTATTGGGCGCCACTTTACACAGTTGAGGCACTTCACGGGAAAGCTGATCGATATCCGACATGGTGAAGTCGACTTCCGCTTCTTGCGCGGCCGCCAGCAGGTGCAAAATGGTATTGGTGGAACCGCCCATGGCGATATCGAGGGTCATCGCGTTACGAAAAGCGGCTTTCGAGCCAATCGCGCGAGGCAGCAGGTGCGCCTCGTCACCTTCGTAGTAACGCTTGGCCAGCTCAACAATCTTGTGGCCGGCGTTTTCAAACAGACGACGACGGTCCGAGTGCGTTGCCAGCACAGTGCCGTTACCCGGCAGCGCCAGGCCGAGCGCTTCGGTCAGGCAGTTCATTGAGTTGGCGGTAAACATGCCTGAGCAGCTGCCGCAAGTGGGGCAAGCGCTACGCTCAACTTCGGCCAGCATTTCATCATCCACGCTGTCGTCAGCCGCCATTACCATGGCGTCTACCAAATCCAGGCCATGATTTAACAGCTTGGTTTTGCCGGCCTCCATCGGCCCGCCTGAGACAAAGACGACCGGAATATTCAGGCGCATGGCAGCCATCAACATGCCAGGGGTGATCTTGTCGCAGTTGGAGATACAGACCAACGCATCGGCACAGTGCGCGTTACACATGTACTCAACGCTGTCGGCGATAATGTCGCGGCTGGGCAGCGAGTACAGCATGCCGTCGTGGCCCATCGCAATGCCGTCATCGACGGCAATAGTGTTGAATTCCTTGGCTACGCCACCGGCTTTCTCAATTTCACGCGCAACCAGTTGGCCCATATCTTTCAGGTGGACGTGACCGGGGACAAATTGGGTAAAGGAGTTGGCGACCGCGATAATAGGTTTGTGAAAATCGTCATCTTTCATACCCGTGGCGCGCCATAAAGCGCGGGCGCCAGCCATATTGCGGCCAGCGGTGGTCGTACGGGAGCGATACTCAGGCATAGTGTCCTCTACATCTTTTTTTTTGGCCCGCTGCCAACTCGGCGGTGGGCAGGTGAATCCAGCGCCCATGATTGTGGCATGAGCGCTGCCCACAGCGCCAGATGTAGTGTCCGACGAGATTAATCCGCTGACGCGTTTCTAAAATGCCACCCTGGAGGGTGGCATCTATCAGGTACGGGCGTGTTGAGGCGTTAGACGCTTAAAACTCTTCCCACTGGTCGTGCTGAGGCTGGGCGGCGAGTTTACCAAGTGCGGCATTACTGGCGGCAGGCAGTTGCCTGGTTGTTTTCTGCTGAGCCTTATGCGTAAACGAAAGCTTATCGCGGGCAGCCTTGGCACTCTCTTCTTGAAAGCCTTTTAAGCGGAACGCATCGACCACGTTGGCCAGCTCAAAGGCCTCTAGCGCCAAATTGTCAGCTGACGCCGCGATTGACTGCACTTTTGATGCATTTTGCTGTGTCACATGGTCCATTTCAGCGACGGCTGAATTAATTTGTCCGATACCGCTGCTCTGCTCATTAGAGGCTGCACTAATGGATTCCATTAACACGCTGACACGGTTTACCTGCTGCATCACATTTTCAATGGCGCGCTCTGCCTGCTCTACAGCACTCCGCCCGCCGCTGACCTCTTGAGTAGTACTGTCGATCATTTTGCGAATTTCCTGGGAAGCCGTCGCGCTCCGCCCCGCTAGATTACGCACTTCGCTGGCGACAACGGCAAAGCCACGGCCATGATCGCCCGCGCGGGCAGCCTCGACGGAGGCATTGAGCGCCAGTATGTTGGTCTGAAAAGCAATGCCATCAATCACGCTGATCATTTCGGTCATTTTTTCTGCGCTTTGAGCAATGCGCTGCATACGCTCAACCAGGGCTTCCATCTGTTTGCCGGTATCGCGTGTACTGTCGGCATTTTGCATGGCAAGCTCGGTTGCCTGGCGCGCGTTTTCAGTATTCTGCTGCACGGTAGAGGTCATCTCTTCCATGCTGGCAGCGGTTTGCTGAAGCGATGATGCTTGCTGCTCGGTACGTGATGAAAGCTCTTCGTTTTCAGCAGCAATCTGCCTAACGGCCGGGGTCACGATCGACACTCGGCTATCCAGATCAGTGACGATACTGGCCAAACTAAAGCGCATGGTATCCAGTGAGTAGAGCAGCTCCCCGAGCTCATCGTGGCTAGTTTGCTTGTTGCTGGCCGCCAGGTTCCCTGCCGCAATCTGAAAGGTCAGGTGGCGCGCACCCGCTAAGCCGTTGAGTACATTGCGTAGATTGACGTCCTCCCCGCCCTAAAGGACGGGGATTCCAACTTCTTGAGGGCAACGTCCTGCCCCGAGGCTGAGGATATTCCGGGCCGCATTCACGTCCCGGTCGTGGAGTACACCACACTCCACGCACTCCCAGACCCTTACTCGCAACCCGTTGACGCCCTGCGGCCCGCTAAGCGAGCCGCACGACGAACAGGCGCGGGTGGTGTTGGTTTCGCGAACGACCTTGAAGACGATGCCTGCGTGAGCGCATTTATATTCCAGCATCGTTTTCAGTTGTGACCAGCCAGCGTCGTAGACGCTTTTGGCCATCTTGGTCTTCGCGAGCTTGGTTGAGGAAACATCGCCCACGACGATTTCGCCGTACTGGTTGACGAGTTTCCGGGAAAACTTGTGCTGCGCGTCTTGGCGACGGTTCTTGATCTTGGCGTGAATAGCCTTTACCCGCCGCTTGTTACGCGCACGTTGGGCTGTCGCCAACTGGTCTTCCATGCGGCGGTAGAAGCGGCTATTTTCCAGCCTTCCTCCATCGCTACAGGTGGCCACATCCTTGAGCCCAAGGTCGATGCCAACGGCGCCCTGCCCAAGCGTTGGCTGCACGTCCACCTCGACCGCAACATTGAAATACCACCGGCCCCGGCTATCTTCGTTGAAACTGCCGGCACGGAACTTGTATGTCGACAGGCCGTAGCTATCCCACACCTTGAAGTAGGTGCCGTTGTGAAATACCTGCCCGTTCTTCCACTTGGCCGCGCCGGTATTGACCGGAATCCAGCCAAGTGAGCGGCGTACACCGCCGGACTTGCGCCAATTCAGGCGGGGCTTTTTGAACTGCTTGCGGCGGGCAACGTATTCAGCAGCAATGCATTGCAGCGTTTGGCTGTGCAGGCCGAGGTCCTTGCCAGCACCCTTGGTATAGGGATGCATGTCGTAGGCAGACAGAAACAGACCTTTCTCCCGAATGGCTCGAGAAGACAGTTCGTTGAGGTAGTTCCAAACAAAATTCACGCTGCGGGCCATGCGGTTAAGCTCGGCGGCGTGTTTGTCCTTCACTCGAACCTTGAGGGTCTTGGTCTGCTTCATGGCTTCGAATATACTTGGTCTATGGAAACCAAACAAGCTATCAGAACAGGAAGAAACTGCGTTTTTAAACTCCATGCCCATTTGGTCTTTGTCACCAAGTATCGGGGCAAGGTGTTCACCGGCGCGCATCTCAACTCCCTCGAATTGCTTTTCGACCGAGTGTGTCGGGACTTCGAGGCGGAGCTACAGGAGTTCAACGGTGAAACCGATCACGTCCATTTGCTTGTCAACTTTCCACCCAAAGTGGCGGTATCCAAGCTGGTGAATAGTTTGAAGGGGGTATCCAGCCGGCGGATGAAGTTACTACACCCTGAACTGGTGCAGCCCGCCTACCGGAAGAACTCGCTGTGGAGTCCAAGCTACTTTGCGGGAAGTGTCGGAGGCGCCCCCCTGAGCATGGTCAAACAGTATATTGAGCAACAATCGAGGCCGGACTAGGGACGCTCTCGCGCCCCTCGCTATCCATCCTCGCACTAGAAGTACGAGGTTTTTCGCGATGTTCGATAAGAAAATATGTTTTAAATCATCTACCCTCGCTCAGCCCTTCCCTGGCGTATGTTTCAATTCTTAAAGACAACGTTAGCCACGTCTTTATAGCGGTTAGCGAAGTGTACCGTCATACCTTTCTTAAGATAATCAGGGAGCTCTTCGTAATCGCGGCGGTTGGCCTCGGGCAGTATCACCTCAAATATGTCGCTACGCCGGGCTGCAATCACTTTTTCACGAATGCCGCCAACAGGAAGCACTTGACCGGTCAGGGTTAGCTCTCCCGTCATTGCCAGTGGCCGCGTAATGGGTTGATGCTTGGCAAGCGAGAGTAGTGCGGTGGTCATGGTGACACCCGCCGAAGGGCCATCCTTGGGCGTTGCGCCCTCGGGCACGTGCAGGTGAACAAACGCTGAATCAAAGAAGTCAGCATCTGCACCATACTCCTGCAGATGGCCCAGGGTGTAGCTGTAGGCAATGTTGGCAGACTCTTTCATGACATCGCCAAGCTTACCGGTTAGCTTGAACCCCCGGTCCAGCGCATGAACTTTACCCGCTTCAATGGGCAAGGTTGCCCCGCCCATTGATGTCCAGGCAAGCCCTGTCACCACGCCTTCGCCTTTGAGGGCTTTTTCCTTACGGAAAAGAGGCGCTCCCAAAAACTCCTCCAGATTGTTGACCGAAATCTTGACGGTTTCGATCTCCTCTTCCAGGAGCTTAACCGCCGCTTTACGTACAATACGGTGAAGCTGCTTTTCGAGTTGCCGAACGCCGGCCTCACGGGCATAGCCTTCAATAACCTGCTTTAACGCCGCCTCGGTTAAGTTGATGCGCTTTTTAGGCATGTTATTGCGCTTAAGAAGCTTCGGCCACAGGTGGTGCTTGGCAATCGCCTGCTTCTCTTCCGCGATATAGCCTGAAAGGCGGATTTGCTCCATGCGGTCCAAAAGCGGGCCGGGGATTGAGTCCAGCGTGTTGGCCGTGCAGATAAACAGCACCTTGGAAAGGTCCATCCGGACATCCAGATAGTGGTCCAGGAAGTCGACATTCTGCTCAGGGTCTAATACCTCAAGCAGCGCTGAGGCAGGGTCCCCCTGGAACGATTGCCCCAGCTTGTCGATTTCATCCAGCATAATCACCGGGTTCTCGACTTCGACTTCTTTAAATGCCTGCACTAGCTTACCGGGCATGGCGCCCACGTAGGTACGTCGATGGCCTTTAATCTCGGCCTCATCGCGCATTCCGCCGACAGAAAAACGATAAAACTCGCGGCCCAGCGCCTCTGCAATAGAGCGGCCAATAGACGTCTTACCGACCCCTGGCGGGCCTACCAGCAGTACAATGGAACCGCCTACATCGCCTTTAAATGTGCCTTCCGCGAGGAACTCGACAATACGTTCTTTCACGTCCTGCAAACCATCGTGATCGCGGTTTAACACTTCACGCGCATGGCTTAGGTCAAGCTTATCCTGGCTGGTGACCCCCCAGGGCAATGACGTTAGCCAATCCAGGTAGTTGCGGGTCGTACCGTACTCGGGTGACCCGGTTTCCAGCACGCTTAGCTTATTCAGCTCATCATCGATACGGCTCTGGACACGCTCGGGAACGACCAGCGACTCCAAACGGCCTTTAAAGGTATCAACGTCGTTTTCGCGGTCATCCTTGGAAATACCCAGCTCACGCTGAATGACCTTTAACTGCTCGCGCAGGAAGAATTCACGCTGCCGATCCTGCATTTGCGCATTAACCTGCTCACTGATCTCGCTTTGCAGTTGCGCGACTTCAATTTCCTTACGCAGCAGTGGCAGCACCTTGTGCATCCGCTCTTCTACCGGCAACGTATTCAGCACATCCTGAAGCTCAGGGCCTTTGGCTGACGTAATCGCGGCGGCAAAATCGGTAAGGGGGCCTGGCTGATGAGGGCTAAAGCGGTTCAGATAGTGCTTTAACTCTTCGCCATACAGCGGATTAATCGGCAGCAACTCTTTGATGCCGTTAATAATCGCCATGGCATACGCACGCGTCTCCTCGTTTTCCGCATCAACAGGCTCTTTGGGATAGGTAACTTCAACGAGATACGGCGGCTCTTTAGACAACCAGCGTTTGATTTGAAAACGCTGCACGCCTTGGGCAATAAACTGAATCTGCTGGTCCTCGCCCTTTAGTTTATGCACTTTAACGGCGGTGCCAATCTCGGGAAAATCGTCATGACCTAACGACTCCACACCGCCCTCACCCACAAAGGCAACGCCCAATGTTTTATGGGGCGTATTACCTACACGACGCATGGTCTCTTCCCAGCGTTCACGGTTAATGACCAGTGGCTGAACCTGGGCGGGGAAAAAAGGGCGGTTATGAATGGGCAGTAAATAAATACGTTCAGGCAGCATATCACTGGCAGGAACAAGCGAATTTGTCCGCTCGCCATCGGAGCGATGATGCTCTTCACCTGTATGTTCAGTCTCAGCAGATGACGGGACATCTTCTCCCAGCCAGCCGAGATTGTCGTCATCGCGGTCGTAATCCTGGTCGCTCATATACCCTCCGGTAAACAGTGACTAGCGGATATACCGCTTAGCATTGCTCATGGAATGCGGGCAACCGGCTTAAACTTCAACCCCTGGAGCCGCCTATTGCGACCAGAGGTCCGGCATGGGACGACCATTCACACGCCAATTCCCGCGTATAACGTCAAACTGCAGCTCACGGGTTCCTAACGGCAAGCCCAGCCATAAGGCGGCCACCGTCGGTGCATCATGCCAAATAAAATCGCCATCAAGGCGCTCAAGCCAACGGGCACGTTCTTCCTGCTTATCAAGCAAGGTGACATTGAGCTGATCCAGCTTTCGAGCATCGAAAAAGAGAGCGCCATCGGCGTCAACACGAATTCCCAACAGCGGGCTATCCACGTCCACAGTGAGAACATCCAATCGCGGAGAGTCACTCAATATTTTCAGTAGGTCAGGTTCAAGCCGGGATAGCAGCCCTTCGGCCATCGGCAAGCTGGCATCTCCCCAAGCCGCTTCCTGGCGCAGCCGACGAATAGCCTGACGTATCGCATCAGCGTTAAGGCGTGATAGTTCCATGACAATATGCCCATTAAGCAGCGCCGTATCGGGTGCCTCCGTAGGCACCATAACGTCGCCCATAATGAGTTCTCCGGTGAGGCGCAACTCACTTTCATCCAGCACCATGTAGCTGTGTATATCCAGCGGTGCCAGTTTTACGTCATACGCTGGGTAGTGAAGTGACAAGGCCTCAATATGCAGATGGTCGCGTTGAGCGAAGTGGTGGGCATCTTCGATATAGGTGTAACGGCTTTCAAGCAGCAGCGGCCCCAGGGTTAACTGTGCCGCGCCATCGGTTAACGCCAACTGGTCCAGGCGAACGCGTAATCGCCAATCGCCAAACACGCCCTCCAACCGCAGTCGCCCCCCACGGACCTCAAGCTCCCGCCCGCTTTGCTGAATGATAAACGGCGCCAGCGTCAGCTGTAGCTCACTATGCCCTGTAAGCGTGTGGTAACGGCCTTTCCAACGTGGTGCGGAGGCGGCGGTTACCTCCCCTACCGCACGCTGTAATGCCGTATCCAACCGGGGCAAAAAAGTACCTTCGACGTCCGTGCTTAAAATACCGTGACGTGCACGGTAAGTAAGCTCCAATTGCCAGGGGCGTCCCAGCAGGGGGGAAAGCAGAAGGCGCCCCTGAGAACTTAACCATCCCCGACTGCTCTCAACACGAGACACTCGCCACTCGCCCCGTGCCTCCAGGTCTTCCAGCGCTTGGCGGAGGCTACGCTCAAATAGCACGCTGGATAGCAGCTGCCCCGCCATCCAAACAATGGCTAGTGCGGCCACAATAGGGACAATTAAGCGTTCCTTGCGCATGCCATCTCCTTGAGCAACCGCACGAATAGGAAGTAAGTGCTGCCCAGTGTCACCTGCGGTTGCGTTTTAGTGCAACCAATACCATAAGTGCATGGTGCTCCAGGCATAGATCCCGGCCATGACATCATCAATCATGATACCAAAGCCACCAGCCACTCGTCGGTCAGCCCAGCGGATAGGCCAAGGCTTAAACACATCAAAAATGCGAAAAACAATAAAGCCCCACAGCGCCGCCTCCCAGGAGAAGGGAACGGCAGCCATGGTGATCCAGTAGCCGACAAACTCATCCCAAACAATGCCGGAATGATCATGTACCCCTAAATCGTGCGATGTTTTATCACAGAGCCAAACGCCAACCACAAAGGCCACGAACACGATGCCCAAATACCAACCCAAGGGCAGTTCCGCCATAATCCAGTAGAAAGGAATAGCGGCCAGCGTGCCAAAGGTGCCTGGCGCCCAGGGCACCGTTCCACTGCCTAAACCAAACGCAAAAAAATGCGTTGGGCGACGCCACACACTTGGTGGTGCACGGTTCATGGCGCCCCCTCATGAAAATGCTGCCAGCCAGTATCCAGGTTAGGTGCAATCCCTTTTACACCCAACGTGTCGCTGCATTGGCCAATAACGGTTAAGGGTAGCCCCAGCTTGCCAAGCGCACGCTGCGCGCTGGCAACGTTCTCAGCAGGCAGAGTAACCAACAGTTCATAATCATCCCCCCCCGAGAGCGCAGCGTTGCAGGCAGCGTCACGGCCAAGGGTACTTTCCAGCGCCTCAGCCAGCGGCAGCGATGCCATATCAAGCGCCGCCCCAACGCCTGATGCCTTGCGTAGATGACCAAGGTCCGCCAGCAGCCCGTCAGAAATATCAATAGCGGCGTTGGCTAGCCCTCGAAGCGCAACGCCTGCGGCCAAACGTGGCTCAGGCAGGAGATAACGACGTAGCAGGGGATGCTGAAGATCACGCTCGCCACGTTGCCAAAGGGCTAGCCCACCCGCCCCGCCGCCCAAGGCGCCGGTCACGGCGATCATATCGCCAGGCGTTGCCCCAGAGCGGGTCAAGGCATGCCCCGTAGGCGCCTCTCCCATCACGGTAACGCCAATCGTAAGCGCACCTGAGGTAACATCGCCACCGGCCAAGGTGGTGGCATGACGCTGACAAAGCGTATGAAACCCCTTGGCGAACGCTTCAAGCCAGGCATGAATCGCTTGATCATTGGCAAAGGTACGCTGATCAAGCGTGAGCGCCATAAAACACCAGCGAGGGTCTGCCCCCATGGCCGCCAAATCGCTTAATGCGACGGCGAGCGAACGATGCCCTACCGCAAAGGCGGGCGCATCCTGCGGGAAGTGAACATCAACGACAGAGGTATCAACGCTCACCGCTAGCTGATGACCCGCTTTAGGCACTAACAGTGCGGCGTCGTCGCCACCACCCAGTGCGACACCATCTGCCGGGAGTGGCGCTTGCGACGGCATCAGATAACGGCGAATCAAATCAAATTCAGCAAGCACAAAGGCCCCTTAACCACAGTACCAGACGGCGCGCCGTTACAGGCGGCGGGCGCTGACCTCGGCACTTCGCAAGCGGTTAGCCAGCTTGTCGAGAATACCATTTACGTATTTATGGCCGTCGGTTGCGCCAAAGGATTTGGCCAGTTCAACGCCTTCGTTAATCACCACGCGATACGGCACTTCCATACGGCGAGAAAGCTCATAGGCGCCCAAGCGTAGAATAGCCAGTTCGACGGCATCCAGGTCTTCCAGACGGCGATCCAGCAACGGTGATATTTCGCGATCCAGCTCGGTCTTATAGCGTGCCGTATTGTGCAAAAGCTCATGAAAGAGTGCCTTGTCGGCAATCTCCATTACCTTAACCCAATTTTCATGATCTTCCAGATCGTCATCGGCGACCTGGCTGCGGAACTCGGCTTCAACGGCGGTGATTGATTTACCCGTCATCTGCCACTGGTAAAGACCCTGGACGGTAAGCTCACGGGCAGCATGGCGGCTCTGCTGGGCAGCAGAGGCCTTACGCTCACGGCGCTCGCTCATTGTGACTCTCCTAGCGGTAACGCACGCAGCAATGAGACCATCTCCATCGCGGCCATTGCAGCTTCCGTTCCTTTATTACCCGCTTTGGTACCCGCACGCTCAATTGCCTGCTCGATGGACTCAACGGTTAAAACGCCATTGGCAACCGGTGTATCAAACTCCAGCTGCAAATGGTTGATAGCCGTATTACAGCCGCCCGCCACGTACTCAAAGTGCGGCGTACCGCCACGAATAACCGCGCCCAGCGCAATCACTGCATCAGGTTTCATGACCTTCAGAACACGCTTCACAGCGAGCGGCAATTCCCAGGCGCCCGGCACGTGAACAAGGTGAATGTTTTCGGCGTCTACGCCATGACGCGTCAAACTATCAATCGCGCCTTCTACAAGGCTATCAACCACATGGTGATTGAACCGGCCAACCACAATAACGTAGCGACCATCGACGTCGACAAACGTGCCTTCTACTTGAGAGAGGGATTGCATCAATTTATTCCTGCTGAGAAATTGGCTCACACGTGATGTCATCAGGCCCCACAAGCTCGACCACTTCAAGGTCGAAGCCCGAGAGCGCTGAAAATTTCCACGGTGAGCTTAGTAGCCGCATCTTACCTACCCCTAGATGGCGTAGAATTTGCGAGCCAGTACCAATCGTTAAATAGTTGCCTGTGCCATCAGATTCACTGGTGCGCGGGGTGCGCACACGATCTAAAAACACATCCAACTGGTCTTTCAAATCCTGATGTGGGCGGCCGTCATCAATAAGCACCAGCACACCGGCGGAAGAACTCGCGACCTCTTCCAGGGCACGATGGGCATTCCAGCGCCCCTGATCATCTTTCGCCAAACCAAGCACGTCACGCAACGTATCGGCTAAATGAACGCGTACGGTAGTGGTCTGCTCAGGCGTCGGCTGCCCTTTCACCAGCGCCAAATGATGCGCGCCTTGAATACGATCACGAAAAACATGCAACGCCAGCTCGCCCTGGGACGTCATTACCGTTGATGTTTCAACATGGTCAACGGTTTGCTCATGAATAATACGGTAATGAATCAAGTCGGCAATGGTACCGATTTTGATACCATGCTGCAGGGCAAACGCCTCAAGCTCCGGGCGGCGCGCCATACTGCCATCATCGTTCATCACTTCACAAATCACGCCGCTGGGATCACAGCCCGCCAGCGCCGCCAGATCACAGGCCGCCTCGGTATGACCTGCACGACGCAACACTCCGCCGGGTTCAGCCATTAACGGAAAAATGTGCCCCGGCTGAACAAGGTCGGTCGGTTTGGCATAAGGCGCACAGGCCGCTTGAACCGTTCGCGCACGGTCTGCCGCAGAAATACCCGTGGTCACGCCTTGGGTTGCTTCAATAGAGAGCGTGAACTTGGTACCAAACCCTGAGCCATTGTCGCGTACCATCAATGGCAGGTTAAGCTGCTCGCACCGGTCACGCGTCATCGGCATACAAATCAGGCCACGGGCAAACCGCGCCATAAAGTTGATATGCTCGGCCTGAACTTTTTCGGCCGCCATGATGATATCGCCTTCATTTTCGCGACCCTCATCATCCATAAGGATCACCATCTTGCCTTGGCGGATATCGTCTATCAGTTCAGCAATAGAGGCCAAGCCCCCCGAGGAAGAGTGCGCCATGGAAGCTCCTAAATATGAGTTCGCAGAGTATGCGATGCTGCGCAACACTTGGGCTGCGCACTACGTAACCATCGTGACACCACGTTGATGACAAATAAGCGGGCAACCATCAATGACCGATAGCGACCCACTGAATTGTGACACGATTAATTGCGACGATTAATTGCGACAGAGTACCTTGCTATCGCCGCCTGCGCTAGTCGGGCTCTGGAGAGGCAATAATACGCCAATCTCGCCCTATCGCTCGTATATCATGAATGGTTAAACGCCGCTGATCCGCCATTTGTGAGAGCCCAGGTAGCGCAAAGAGCGGCTTTGCCTCACCACCCAATAAAGTAGGCGCCACAAAAAGCTGCAGCTCATCCACCAACCTGGCATCCAGCAGCGCCCCAGCTAACGTGGCGCCAGTCTCCACCAGCAGTTCGTTGACCTGTTCGTTTTCAGCCAGCCAACCAAGCAATTCGCCCAGCGGAAGACGCCCATCGCTCCCCGCCTCAAACACATGCACCTCTGCGCCAGCCACCGTTAACTTGGCGCGTTTTTCTGACGAGTGTGCGGGCGTGGTCATTATCAAGGTACGGCCAGGCTCACTTAAACAGGCCGCCGCTAAAGGCAGGCGCAAACGCGTATCCACAATAACGCGCAGCGGCTGACGTAACGCCACGATATCAGCATGCTCTACTTGCAGTTGATCAGCCCGCAACGTCAACCGTGAATCATCCATAATAATCGAGTCAACGCCACTCAAAATAGCGCTCGAACGCGCACGTAGGCGCTGAACATGGCTGCGCGCTTCAGGACCCGTTATCCACTGCGATTCACCCGACCCCATCGCCGTACGCCCATCCAGGCTCATGGCCATTTTTAGACGCACAAAGGGCCGCTTATGCTGCATACGAGCGATAAAACCAGGATTTAACGCCCGTGCATCTTGCTCTAACAAGCCGATTTGCACGTCGATACCGGCCGCCTTTAGTAGCTCAACTCCTTGCCCACTGACTTGCGGATTAGGGTCGACCATGGCGACCACAACACGTGCCACCTGGGCATTTTTAAGCGCCAACGCACATGGCCCTGTCCGCCCTGTATGAAAACAGGGCTCTAACGTGACGTAAGCCGTTGCCCCTTTGGCCTTGTCACCCGCGGCATTGAGCGCATGAACTTCCGCATGCGGCTCGCCCGCCCGCACATGAAACCCCTCCCCCACAATATGCCCGGGCTGGCCAGGCGGCTGCTGTACAATGACGCAGCCTACGCGCGGATTAGGGTCAGTGGTATAAAGCCCTTGCCTGGCTAATTGCAAGGCACGCGCCATATAGCGGTGGTCAGCGTCGCTAAACGCGGCAACGGTACTCATTACGTATCTTCCTTATCACGCTCCGATGGCAAAGAGGGCTCTTGGGAGAGACGATCAATTTCAGCGCGAAACTCGTCTATGTCCTGGAACTTACGATAGACCGAGGCAAACCGGATATACGCCACTTGATCCAGGTTGCTTAATGCCTGCATCACGGACTCACCAATATCACGCGCATTGATTTCACGATCGCCTCGGGCGCGCAGAGTTTGGCGAATACGCTCAACTGCCGCTTCAATAGCTTCAGCGCTGACCGGGCGCTTCTCTAAGGCGCGTAACATTCCGGCGCGTAGTTTTACTTCATTAAAGCTTTCGCGCGAGCCATCCGACTTTACAACTCTTGGCATCAAAAACTCTGCCGTTTCATAGGTAGTAAAGCGCTCCTGGCAACTGGCACACTGTCGGCGCCGACGCACCTGATCACCCTCCGCTACCAAACGCGAATCAGTCACTCGAGTATCATTAGCACCACAAAAAGGGCAATGCATAGCGGTCAACCTGTTGTCAGTCCGTGCTGTAAGCCGCACGAGTAAGCATGTTATAACCTGTTATCACTCACTGTTTTTCAAGACTGTTCTCAAACGCGTTTTCATCCATCAATCGACCCAAACGTTATGTCTGCAGCGTTTAAGCGCGGACCATGATGCAATAACAGCAGTGTCTAGCCCGTCATTGTAACGATTTGACACACACGCTGCATTGGTTCAATACATGGGATTAATGAATCCAGAAAACACAATGCATTGTATGCGCTACCGGCATCAACATGGCCACTTTTTCGTAGCGCGGCGTCTCTGTTTCAAGTGCTATGCCCCAATTCCAACAAACACCCCTCCGAGGTGTTTGTGTATGCTTCGGTGACAGGCTCTGATAGGTTAGCGTCACTTATTATGCTCCTTACGCAAGGATGTTGTGATGCCGCTTACCCTCCGTACGCTTAACGTCTCTTTTAAAAAACGCAATGCTTTTAAAACCTCCACAGCCCTCAGCGGCTTGCTACTGTTCGCAGGCTTCAACATCAGCCACGCTAACGCGCTGCCTGCACCGGTGCAGGCATTGGCCGACCAGGGCTGGGAAATTCACGGCCAGTTTGACGCGCCAGGTGGGCTAAGCGGTTTTGGTGCGAGCGCCCAAGGCCAGGAAATAGCCATTTATTTAACACCAGATGGCGAGCACGCGATTGTCGGCACGCTAACGGATCACCAGGGCGAGAACCTGACGGAAGCCCAGTTGGACCAGCATGTCCGCGCAGTGTTGGAAGCCGAAACATGGCAACTACTCGAAGATAGCCACTGGATACAGGATGGCAGCACCGAAGCCCCCAGGGTGATATACACCTTCACTGATGCCAACTGCCCCTACTGTCAGGCATTTTGGAAGAAAACCCGCCCGTGGGTGGAGGCTGGCGAGGTACAGTTACGCCATATCATGGTGGGCATTTTAGCGCCTGATAGCCCTGCCAAAGCCGCCACGCTGCTGGCGGCTGATGACCCAAGTGCAGCCCTCAAGCGTCATGAAGAGGGGGAAGCAATAACAGCCAGCGCACAGCCCCGTGATATTGAAGAGCAGGTGTACACGAATAACCAGCTGTTTGACGCATTAGGACTTTACGCAACGCCCACCAGCGCTTTTCAGCGTGAAGTAGCCAGTGGCGTTGTGCGCATTGACCGCATTCAAGGAATGCCGGAGGAAGCACAGCTGCTCGAGCTGATGGGTAGCCCGGCGCCAGAAACACAATAACGCATTAATTTTTCTTAACAAAAATAGCTAAGGTACTGTTTTAAAAATGCCTGCACCGCAGGCATTTCGTTTTTGCCTCCCTCTTGAAAAATTAAACGGCCTTTCTCTTAAACACATCGCCAATTCGGCCGATATACAAGCTTCAATCATTATTTGAAAGGCTATGACAAGAACACCATGACACGATTAACCACGAATCAAAAACTCTGGAGCATCCTGGGAATTATTTGCCTCGCCATGCTAACGCTGGTTGGCTGGCTAACCTGGGAGACTCGTCAAACCATTGAGCAGGAACGTCGTAACACTATTCAAAGCGTCGTAGAAAGCCTTCACTCACAGCTAGATGCCCTTCAAGGCAAGGTAGCCAGCGGCGAGCTCACACTCGCCGAAGCGCAGCAACGTGGCATTGACAGCCTGGCAAACGCTAGCTTCGCTGAAGGCGAGTATATCTTTGCCTTTGATGATCAACTAAAGATCGTATCACATCCAAATCGCCCGCTTGGCGAGGATATGAGCAGTTTTCAAGACACACAAGGCATGTATTTGTACGCTGCGTTTCTTGAAGCCGCACGCTCAGGGGGTGGGCACGTTGATTACTTTTCGCGCCGGCTTTCGGGTGACGAACAGTTCCCTAAAATCAGTTATTTTGCCTATATTCCTGAATGGAACTGGGCTTTTGGCGCGGGTGTATATGTAGATGACATTAATGCAGCCTTTGTTAGCAGTATCATTCGCTCCCTGATTGCGCTGCTAATTATTGGCATTCCTGTCACGGTACTGATGGGCTGGGTGATTCGTGATGTTTCTCGCCGCCTGGGCGGGGACCCGCGCTACGCGGCAACGGTGGTGCGTTATATTGCGGATGGCGACCTTACCCGTAGTACCCAGCTTTCCAGCCATGACCAAGCGAGCCTGCTTTATAATATTAATCGTATGCGGGAGTCATTGGCCGAAACAATTGGCAATATTCATCACGGTGCCGACCAGGTCAACAGTGGCGTTGAGCAAATTGTGGGCGTTAACGAAGAGCTTTCAACCCGCACCGAACAGCAGGCGGCCTCCCTTGCCGAAACAGCCTCCAGCATGGAAGAGCTCACCGCCACTGTAAAACAGAATGCTGACCATGCCGAGCATGCTCGCCAATTGGCCACGAACACGGCGAATAATGCCCAGCGCGGCAGCGACGCCATGGCCACGGTGGTCAGTACCATGGCCACGATTAACGAAAGCTCGGCAGAAATGAGCAGTATCGTGAACACCATTGATGCTATCGCGTTTCAGACCAATATCTTGGCACTGAATGCCTCGGTGGAAGCAGCACGCGCAGGTGAACAGGGCCGTGGCTTTGCAGTGGTCGCCAATGAGGTACGTCAGCTTGCCAGCCGTTCGGCATCGGCCGCTCAGGAAATCAAAAAGCTGATTGAAAACTCCGGCGCTAAAGTCGCCGAAGGCAGCCAGCAAGTCCGCAATACTGGTGACATTATCAATAGCGCGGTCACCGATATCCAACAGCTCAGTACGCTGGTACAGGAGATATCCGCCGCCACCAGTGAGCAGAGCAGCGGCATTGAGCAGGTCAACCTGGCCGTAACCCAGATGGACCAGATGACCCAACAAAACGCCGGGCTGGTGCAAGAGAGCAATCACGCGACCCAGATGCTTGCGCAGCTTAGTACCCAACTGCGCGAGCGTGTGTCTCACTTCCGAGTGGATCGCCAGTCGACCTTAACCCCTCTGCCATCACGCTCATCAACGTCACGCGTTACACACGACGATAGCGATTTTTAAACCAGGCTAGCAGCAGAAAAAACGCCCCCTTGGCTTTTTGGCCACGGGGGCGTTTTTGATTGTATGCCGCCGCCTTTTCAGCGCGCTTATTGCGAATTTTCAACACTCTTTTAACGAATTTTATTTAGCTCGCCTTAAGTAATAGAGCGTTAGGCCGATACAGTATAGTGTTCGTTACTTACTTAGCTGTGATAGGAAAATATTAATGCAAATAACAACAACACAAAAACTCTGGGGAACGCTGGGCATCATCTGGATCACCATGCTGCTGCTGGTGGGCTGGCTTGCCTGGGAAAATCGCCAAACGATCGAAAGCGAACGCCGCGACAGCATTCAGTACATCGTCGAAAGCGTGCATAACCAGATTGAAGTGTTACAAGAAAGGGTCGCCGCTGGCGAACTGAGCCTTGAAGAAGCGCAACAACGCGCTATCGATAATATGTCCAGTGTGAGCTTTGGCGCTGGCGAATATATTTTCTCTTTCAATGACGATTTAATTGTCATCTCCCACCCTAGCCGAACACCTGGCGATGATATGAGCCGCTATGAAGATGCCGGCGGCATGCTGCTGTATCCCGAACTGCTTCGCACAGCGCAAGCGGGAGGCGGCCACGTTGGCTACCATGCTCGCCGTGCCAATGGCGACGAGCAGCTACCTAAAATCAGCTATGTGGCCTACCTGCCTGAGTGGGAGTGGTCACTGGCAACCGGCGTTTATGTGGATGATATTAACGAAGCATTCATTGCCAACTTGCTGCATTCCATCATCATGCTGTTAATCATCGGCTTGCCGGCCACTCTGCTGATGGGCTGGGTCATTCGTGATGTTTCTCGCCGCCTGGGCGGAGACCCGCGTTATGCGGCAACGGTGGTGCGTTATATTGCGGATGGCGACCTTACCCGTAGTACTCAGCTTTCCAGCCGTGACCAAGCAAGCCTGCTTTATGATATTAATCGTATGCGGCAGACGTTAGCCGGAACGATTGGCGATATTCATCACGGTGCCGACCAGGTCAACAGTGGCGTTGAGCAAATTGTGGGCGTTAACGAAGAGCTTTCAACCCGCACCGAACAGCAGGCTGCCTCCCTTGCCGAAACAGCCTCCAGCATGGAAGAGCTCACCGCCACTGTAAAACAGAATGCTGACCATGCCGAGCATGCCCGCCAATTGGCCACGAACACGGCGAATAATGCCCAGCGCGGCAGCGACGCGATGACCACGGTGGTCAGTACCATGGCCACGATTAATGAAAGCTCGGCGGAAATGAGCAGTATCGTGAACACCATTGATGCCATCGCGTTTCAGACCAACATTTTGGCACTGAATGCCTCGGTGGAAGCAGCACGCGCAGGTGAACAGGGTCGTGGCTTTGCAGTGGTCGCCAATGAGGTACGTCAGCTTGCCAGCCGTTCAGCATCGGCCGCTCAGGAAATCAAAAAGCTGATTGAAAACTCCGGCGCTAAAGTCGCCGAAGGCAGCCAGCAAGTCCGCAATACCGGTGACATTATCAATAGCGTGGTCACCGATATCCAACAGCTCAGCACGCTGGTACAGGAGATATCCGCCGCCACCAGTGAACAGAGCAGCGGTATTGAGCAGGTCAACCTGGCCGTGACCCAGATGGACCAGATGACCCAACAAAACGCCGGGCTGGTGCAACAGAGTACTCATACCACCCAAAGGTTAGCGCAGCTTAGTACTCAACTGCGTCAGAAAGTTGCTCACTTCCGTGTAGATCAAAACGGCGAAGAAGCGCAAGCAGCCCTCCCGCAATACCACTAACAAGCACACAAGCCCCATTTGCTGGCTAAAGTGCTTATCAAGCTTCCGGGGATGGGCGAGCATTGCGGGGGGCCAGTTCATTAAGCCTCGGAGCTTGGCATATATTGTGGGAGCCCAGTTCCACTGGGCGAAGGAGGCCGGAGGCCTCCCGGGGTTGAACCACCCCCATCGCTGGCTGAAGCCTGCTCCCACAATGCTTATCAGGCCTTTTGGGCTGGGCAAATATTAAGAAAACCAATTTATTAATTCTGGAGGCCAGGCAAACATTATGGGAGCCCAGCTCACCAAGCCTTGAGGCCAGGTAAACATTGTGGGAGCTCAGTTCCACTGGGCGAAGGAGGCCACAGGCCTCCCGGGGTTGAACCAACCCCATCGCTGGCTGAAGCCTGCTCCTACAATGCTTATCAAGCCTTTTGGGCTGGGCAAATATTAAGAAAACCAATTCATGCAAGATTATAAAATGTGAGCCTTGTCAAAACGTTTAAGCTAACTTTAAACACTCGGCAAAACTTGGAAAAACCTACACTACAACTATACTGAAATTGTACTCGCTAGCAATTCCCCCTCCCCTGAGGCTAGCGAGCTACTTCGAGCCAAGCTCTTTTGCCCGCCCTCCCCCGGCGGGCCTTTTTACTCAATATGAATGACGACTTCGACGCGTCGATTGCGTGACCGCCCTTCTGGCGTGCTGTTA
The DNA here is from genome assembly GCF_013183775.1 of Halomonas hibernica. Taxonomy (NCBI): domain Bacteria; kingdom Pseudomonadati; phylum Pseudomonadota; class Gammaproteobacteria; order Oceanospirillales; family Halomonadaceae; genus Halomonas; species Halomonas hibernica. The sequence goes on along the minus strand of NZ_VIFN01000001.1, from coordinate 209,583 downwards.
TCTTCAAGCGGCTGAGTAGCGGCGAGCCCAACCGCTCTTAGGCGCTCAGGCGCAACGCCTTCCGCTTCTAGTGCTTCGACAATGGCAATGGCCCGTGCACTGGAGAGTGCCCAGTTTGAAGAAAACGCCTCGGTGCTAATACTCTGGCTGTCTGAGTGGCCCTCTACCCACACTTCCCCTTCGTATCGCTGAATGGTTTCCAGCAGGCTGCCGACCAGTGAGTTTCCTCCACTGGTGAGCTCCGCCGCAGCGGAAGGGAACAGCAGTTGATCCTGAACGCGCAAACTAATCCCTTCCGCTACCCGGGAAACCTCAACACCTTCCAGGTCGGGCAAATAGGGGGAAATATCAACCCGCTCGGCCAGGGAGGCTTGAAGCGCCTGGGCACTATTAACCGCCTCTATTGAAACTTCCTGAACATTAACCGGGGGGCGATCTGTCAGTAGCACCATATAATCGGCCAAGGGCGCCGCGAATGCCTCATCATCCACGCGCATTAACAATGTGGGCAGCACCACCGGCGGCATCCACGCTAACGGTTCATTAACCTCTTCAGACGGTAAAACCTCCACAGGGGCAAGAGCCAGCAGTGGCGGCGGCGCTTCGGGTGTAGCAGCAGGCCTGGCCCTACGATTAGGCAACCCGGCAACGCCCAGTGCCGCGCTCAGCGCATGAGGGTCCAGCCCTCGCCGCCATGCCTCAATGGTGCGCTGTTGCAGCGCATTTTCAATGGGCTCTGGAAGCGGTATTTCACGTGCAAGGTCCGGCGTTTGGGCCGCCTCCTCTGAGGATGCTTGAAACAGTTCAGGCGCTTTGGCACCCGCTGCTGCCACGATAATGACAAACAGCGCCACCAGCAGCGTCATAATATCGATGTAGCTAATCATCCATCCGCTACCACTTTCATCGGCAGGATAGGCGGACATTAGCGTATCATGGCGCGAGCCGCCGCGATGGTCTTCAAGCATGCGTGTTATCGCTCATTCAAGTTTTCAATCCCGTGGCCGATGGTTACCAAGCATGGTAAAACTAGACAAGTCTATCAAAGACCCTATGACACGATAAGGAACCTCTGGTGCAGAGCTGCTTAAGCCATTTACTAACGCCCCCATTATTCCGCATTGCCTGTGCAGGGTTTGCAAGCTTACTGCTAAGCGGCTGCTTCTATGCCAACACCTCGCAAGCCCCCATCGCCACCACCTATCCTTATACTGAGCAGCAACGTATGCAGGCCGCTCACCACTGGGAAGTACTGGCGCGCTATGAAACCAACCGCATTCTACAGCGTGAGCGCGTGCGTTTTCGGGATTTATATATCACCGAGCCTGACCACCAAAGCCTGAGTACGTATAGCGGCGGCGAATTTGAACGCGGTTTTCGCACGCTACTGACCAGCGAGCTCGTTTCGCGTGGCGCCAACCTCACTACGCTGCCAACGGCCAACACCGCCGATGTCCATATCGGCGTGGAAGTAGTTGAACACCGAGACCGGGGCTTTATTCGCCCGCCAGTCGGTACCTTTACAGCCCTGACAGCAGGCATTGCGGTCGCGACTATCCCCTATAACCACTGGGCAGAACCCGCGCTTGGATTAATACCCGCCGGGATTGCTGCCGACGCCGTTAGCGGTAGCTGGACCTCTACAGGCAATGAAGAGGTGATTATCACCATTCAGATAACCGACGATGAGCGTATTCTTTACTCCTCATCGAATATCTATTACATCAATGCAGGCGACCGCCGCCAATATGCGCCGCATCGCGTTCCGCAAGCACCGGCTGTCCCCTCTATCCCGGTAACAGGTACCTGGTAACGCCATGCATTTCATATCGTCGACATCACCGCATCCTCACCCGTTTCTAGCGGCTAGCCGCCTGTTATTGATGGGCCTTTTGCTGCTTTTCATAGCAGGCTGTGCCACGAACAGTGCTAACACGCGTCCGCCAGAGCCCGACCTCTCTGAACTGGCGCATAAAGCTGCTCAACAGATGGTGGCTGGCAACCCAGATATCACGCGCTACAACCCCATGATTGCCGCGACCTTTGTCAACATCGACAACCTCACGCAATCCTCCACGTTTGGGCGTATCAGTTCGGAAATCATGGCCTCGGCCCTTGTGCAGCAGGGTATGCAAGTGCGTGAAGTCAAAATGCGCCACAGCATGTTTATTGAGGAGAAAGTGGGCGAGTTGATTCTTTCTCGCGAGGTACAGAGCTTAAGCTCACAATATAATGCACGCTCTATTTTGATGGGCACCTATGCCCAAGGGCAGGATTATCTCTACGTAAGCACACGTGTCGTACGTTCAAGCGATGCCATGGTATTGGGCAGTGCAGATTTTCAAGTAAAGCTGGATAATAACATGCGTAGCTTGCTGGAAGGCCAAGGGGGCTGGTAAACGCGCCCATAGTGAACACTCACTATGGGCCACCTACTCAACTGCCCTGTATGTCTCACCGGCAATGTCGTTTTAATCGTTATTATCAGGCCCTGCAGTATGAAGATATGGAAAGATAAGTCAGGTTATTTCAAGAAAAAATCTCTACAGTGGGCCAACCAAACACGCCATGAGGATATCCAGCGTGTTTTAGTGATACGCCAATGTGCTTTCGGCGACTATATGGCGGCCCGTCCCTTCCTGGTTGAATTAAAAAGGGCCTTTCCTAACGCGCACGTGACGCTGGCAACCACCCGCAAATACCGCTATGCCGTGCCTGAAGACCTGGTCGATGACATTTTCATCCATGACACATCAACCGGCATTCAAGAACAGTACAAATCGCTTACAACGCTTGGTAAGTTCGATATTGTGTTTGACCTTGCGGATACTTCTCGCTCAAGGGCACTCACACTATTGAGCAGTGCGCATTTAAAAATGGGTTTTCCATATCGCCCCTGGTACAACCGCTGGCTGTATGATGTTACTCTGCCCCGCTCAAACTACCATTACGAAGCCGAGGTCTTACTCGACTTCTTAAGCGTATTCGGCAACCAGCCCTCGTACCCGCTCGATTTTGCGCTGCCCGCTCACTCCCCAAGCGAGAGCGCTCGCGCTATCTACTATTTCCCCTTCGCGTCTGGAACCAATAAATCTGTTCCACAGGACGTATGGAAGGCGCTTATGTTACGCGCTGCCTCACAGTTTCCTGATTATCAGCATATTTTGCTGGAAGGGGCCAACGAGAGTGAAAAAGGGGATTTCCTGCTCGCCGAGGCCTCGCAGCACGCCAACATTACGATCCAGCACAAACTTTCCCTAGATGAGCTGGCGCACACCATGGCCCAAGCAGATTTACTTGTTTGTGGCGATACGGGCGTAAGAAACCTGGCACTGGCCACGCACACGCCCACCTTAGGCATTTTTTATTCGACGCTGCCTTACCGCTATTGGCCCAGGTACGAGCCACAGCATACGTGTTTATTTAACCAGGATGGGCGCATCCCTGACGTTGATCAAATTCTTGAAGCGATGGCGTCATTCGTCGAGCCCGCCTGTTCAGTAAATGCCTTGGCATAAGCACGGTAGCTCCCCCATAACACGGCAAGCCAGAAGGCATAAAACATGGCCCCGCTGTTATGGGATAAAAACGCCTGAGACAGCCCGAAGTCAATGTACGCGACCGGCAATAACGTACCCGCCAGCGCCAAGGCTCTTACCTCAAGATGTGGATGCTGCAAGCCGGATGCAAACATTCGCATGGGCACCAGGTATAAAAAGAGCAACACAAATAGCCCTACCATGCCGCGCTTGGCAAAAGCATCAACAAATTCATTGTGGGCGTGGCCAAACTGCGTGGCGGCCATCGTGATATCGCCCTGCTGACCCAAGCGCACCATTTCTGCCTGGTAACCGGACTCCCCCCACCCAAGCACCGGGCGCTCATGAATCAGTGATGACGCCCCACGCCACATTTCAAAACGCAGGCCAAGCGATGTATCGCGCTCCGCCCCCGACACATACTGGTGAACATCGTTTATTCCCGCATGAACACGCTGCTGCACACCCGTTTGAGGCAACGCGTACATGGTGACGGCAATCGCCAATAACGCCCCGACAGCCGCTAGCTTGATACTTATACTCAGTTGACGCCCATAGCCGCGATATAGCACATAGCCCACCACCGGCAAGCCAATCCACCCGCCACGGCTTCCCGAAAGCAGTGATCCCAACATGCCAAGCAATGCACCTGCCAAGAGCATGCTCACCCACACCGAACGATAGCGCTGAACCATTGCCCAGCCCAGCCCCGCCAGGCACAACACGCCCATTAGCATACTCAAGTTGCCAAACTGAATAACGTGGAGATACCCCCCTGCGCGCTCAACGCCAATCATGGATTTCTGCCATAACGCCCAGCTACCCGCGCCCCCAGCACCTACCGCCATGCCCGCCCAAAGGCACGCCTGCCATGGAGGGAAACGTACTATCAAGAGCAACACAGGTATCGCTAATAAAAAGCGCATGGGTATATCAAACCCGCTGCTCCCCAAATCAACCACTGAAAGGCCACCCACCACACAGCCATAGAGCGCTAACGCCAGAATCACCCAACGGTCCGAGGCGCCAAGCGAATAAGGAGCGCGCTTGAACAGTAGCGTCGCACTCGCCAGCAGCAACAACGCCGCCCCGACCGAGTAACCCGTAGGTACCACAAGCGCCAGCGCACCCATTAAAAATACAGCAACACTTGTAAACGTGCGCAACGACTCAGCGCCAGGCAGTGGAGAACTCAGCATAACGGGAAAACCTAACCAGTACAGGAAGCCACAAATAGTACCATAGCCGCCCCACCGTCACCGAAATGAAGCCCTCAATGCCAAGCCTTAGAGACTTGTTGAACATTATGGGAGCAAGCTTTAGGCGAGCTTAACCTCGGGAGGCACCATAAACATTGTGGGAGCAGGCTTTAGCCAGCGATGGGGTTGAACCAACCCCGGGAGGCCTCCGGCCTCCTTCGCCCAGTGGAACTGGGCTCCCACAACGTTTACCCAGCCCCGAAGGTTTAATGGATTGGTTTTCCCTATATTTACCCAGTTCTGAGGCTTGGTGAATTAGACTTCCACACTATCTGCCCACTCCCCAAGGCCTGATAAACATTGTGGGAGCAGGCTTCAGCCAGCGATGGGGTTGAACCAACCCCAAAAGGCCTGGCAAACATTGTAGGAACAGGCTTTAGCCAGCGATGGGGTTGAACCAACCCTGGGAGGCCTGGTAAACATTGTGGGAGCAGGCTTCAGCCAGCGATGGGATTGAACCAACCCCGGGAGGCCTCCGGCCTCCTTCGCCCATAAAGAATGCTGGTTGACAAATAGGACACCGAGGACCAATATGGCATCAACTGGCAGCCAGGTAGATCAATGAGAGTTATATCAAGAGGGCCATTCGCTGACGCTATGGCCAAGTTTCCAAACGATGCTGCCGCAGTAGACAAAACCTACAAAGTATTGAGGTCATCCCGATTCAGTAGCCCAGAAAAAATGAAAGTCGTGTTCCCAAGCTTGGATAACTTCAAATACGTGGACAAATGGTGGGTGGTTGACATAGGGGGCAACAATCTTAGGCTTATTGCCTTTATAGACTTTGATAAACAACGGTTGTTTGCCAAGCACCTGGTGACTCATGCCGAGTACAACAAGCTGTGCAAAAAATACGCACAGGAGAAGAGATAATGAATGCAATTGCTATTATCCAACCCGCTGCCAAACTATTTAAAGAGGCGCCTTTCCTCGTGCGAATCCATAATCGCGCTGAGTACGAAGAAGCGCTGGCCCTGGTGGAAACGCTGCTAGACGAGGAAAATGAGGATAATGATTTTCTCATCGAGCGGCTTACCGATGTGATCGAGGAGTGGGAGGACACAGCTCATGAGTTCTCAGCCTTCAACGAGTCCATAGCGGCGCTGGATGGCGTGGATATGCTGAAATTCCTAATGGAGCAGAACGGCTTAGGCACTGCCGAACTTCCCGAAATCGGCAGCAAATCTTATGTTTCAAAAGTGCTTAATCGGAAACGCGACCTGACACGCCGCCATATCGAGGCACTATCAGCCCGATTTGGGGTCGAACCTGCTCTATTTTTAGCTGCTAAACAATGGTCTCCTGGGCAACGTAAACGCTCAAATAATCCGCACTAACGACACACAGCCGCACAGTGCCTGCCTCGGAGCGCCGTGATAAATAGTGTCGGGGCAGAGGGGGCCAACCCCGGGAGGCTTGGCAAACATTGTGGGAGCAGGCTTTAGCCAGCGATGGGGTTGAACCAACCCCGGGAGGCCTCCGGCCTCCTTCGCCCAGTGGAACTGGGCTCTCACAATATTTACCTAGCCCCGAAGGCTTAATGAATTGGTCTTCCTATATCTGCCCAATCCTGAGGCTTGATGAATTGGGCTCCCACACTATCTGCCCACACCCCAAGGCCTGATAAACATTGCAGGAGCAGGCCTTAGCCAGCGATGGGGTTGAACCAACCCCGGGAGGCCTTCGGCCTCCTTCGCCGACGTGTCGGACCACCAAGGGACTGGGCTCCCACAATGTTTATCCAGCCCCGGAGGCTTAATGAATTGGCTTTCCTATATCTGCCCAACCCTGAGGCTTGATGAATTGGGCTACCACACTATCTACCTACTCCCCAAGGCCTGATAAACATTGTGGGAGCAGGCTTTAGCCAGCGAAGAGGTTATTGAGGCTGGTTGGTAGGTAACGTAACGCGGATTGATTTACCGTGCTGAGCCGCCATGGCGTCAATCGCGGTTTTGAGCGCTTGTTTGGCCGGGGTGTCGCCATGAACAAGGCGCACTTCATGAGGCCAACGGGACATTTGCCTGATAAATGCCAGCAGGTCCGCCTGGTCGGCGTGGGCAGAGTATCCGCTGATGGTGGTCACACCGGCGCGAATATCAATCCGCTCGCCATCCAGCACGACCCAGCCGCCTTTAGCACCATAGCGTTGGATATCTCGGCCTGGCGTGCCTGCTCCCTGGTACCCCACAAACAGCACCTGGTGACGTGCATCACCCAGCATCGCTTTTAAGTAATTCATCACTCGCCCACCGGCACACATACCGCTCGCCGCAATCACCACGGCTGGCCGACCACTTTCGGCCAAATAACGGACCGTCTGCTCATGCGCTTCGTGGCTGTCTACGGTATAAAGCGCATCAAAATTAAGCGGATGCCGCCCAGCGCTTAATCGCGTTTGAGCTTCCTCATCCCAATAGGGTTTTAACGCCCGATACACGTGGGTGAACCGAGCCGCCAAGGGTGAATCCACAATAATCTCCAACGACTGCCAGAGCGCCTGGTCGGCCGCGTCGTGAATAATGCCCTCAAGCTCGTACAGCAGTTCCTGAGTGCGGCCAATGCTGAACGCAGGAATAATCACCGTGCCCTGGTTTTCAAGTGCCTGTTCAATCGCTCTTTTCAAAGTGTCGGCGCGCTCGCTCCGCCCTTCATGAAGCCTATCGCCGTAGGTCGCCTCCAACACCAATACATCGGCTTTTGAGGGCGACTCAGCAACCGGCAACAAGGGGGAATTAGCCGCGCCCAGGTCACCCGAAAATACGACGCTCTCCTCGTGGTGGGTAGCAGGATCACCCAGTGCCACCTCCACATAACAGGAACCCAAAATATGCCCGGCACGGCGCAGCCTTACGCGCATCGTTAGCGCGGCGTCCTCAACCACCGGATGCCACTGGCCATACTCAAGCGGGACAAGCTGATCAGAAACGCGGGCTAAAAACGCCTCGATCAACGCCTGGTCGCGGGTAAAGCCAATTTTCAGGGCATCCTCAATCACCAGTGGCAGCAGCTGTGCAGAAGGCACCGAGCAAATAATCGGCCCGGTAAACCCCGCCGCCAACAGATACGGTAGGCGCCCCACGTGGTCTATATGCACATGCGTGATTACCAGCGCTTGAACAGAAGCTACATCGAAATCAACGGTTAGCTGATCAAAGCGCTCACTGGCGGCGTCGTCTCCCTGAAACAGCCCGCAGTCCACCAGTAGCGAGCGCCCATCACCGGCATATAGCTGATGGCAGCTTCCGGTAACACCGCTTGCCCCACCGCGATGAACGAGCGTAGAAAGGGGTGTACTTAGCGTATCAAGTGCCATAAAACGCCCTACCGATGTAATTGGACCTACACCGTATAGCGAAACAAAACAAAAGTAAAATTAGTTAAAGTAAACTTAGCAAAAACGGCAAGCAAAAAATTGCCCGCCATAGCTCAAGCGCTATGGCGGGCAATGACACGTCACAAAGACCCAATTACTGCGGGTAAACCTCAGCGGCAGTGAATGCACTGCCTGCCTGATCTTTCTCTGACAATGCAAACTCTACCGGCAAAGTGGGCCACTGGATCGCAAGTTCCGGGTCATCAAAGCGGATACAGCGCTCAGACGCCGGATGATAATAATCCGTAGTCTTGTATAAAAAATCAGCCGTTTCGGAGAGCACCACAAACGCGTGACCAAAGCCTTCCGGCACCCACAGCTGGCGGCTGTTGTCAGCCGAAAGCTCAACCCCCACCCATTGGCCGAAGTGGGCCGAGTGTTTACGCAAATCAACCGCTACATCCCACACAGCGCCCTGCACCACCCGCACCAGCTTGCCCTGCGGCTGCTCTAATTGGTAATGGATGCCACGCAGTACCCCCTGGCGGGAACGCGAGTGGTTATCCTGCACAAATTCCCGTGTGCAGCCCGTGGCCTCTTCAAACGCCTTCTGGTTAAAGCTTTCCATAAAGAAGCCGCGTTCGTCGCCAAATACCTTGGGGGTTAGAATCACCACCCCGGGCAGGGATGTTTTCTCGACCTGCATTACTTGCCTCCTTTAGTGTCCAGGCGATGCAGTAGGTATTGGCCATAGCCGGTTTTGGCCAGCGCCGTCGCACTTTCACGCAGTGCGTCGTCGCTTAACCAACCGTGCTGCCAGGCGATCTCTTCCAGGCAAGCGACTTTCAAGCCCTGGCGGTGCTCAATGGTTTGCACGTACTGGCTGGCTTCCAACAGGCTGTCGTGGGTGCCGGTATCCAGCCATGCAAAGCCGCGCCCCAAGCGCTCAACACGCAGGTCGCCACGCTCAAGATACGCGTTATTGATGCTGGTAATTTCCAGTTCGCCGCGCTCTGAAGGTTTCACCTGGCGGGCAATCTCCACCACATCGTTGTCGTAGAAGTAAAGGCCGGTAACGGCATAGGGCGATTTGGGTTCAACAGGCTTCTCCTCAATGGAGACCGCCTTACCATCAGCATCAAATTCCACCACACCAAAGCGCTCTGGGTCTTTCACTAAATAACCAAACACCGTGGCGCCGCTTTGCTGCTCAGAAGCCCGCATCAGCTGCTCCGAGAAGTGCTGCCCATGAAAGATATTATCGCCCAGCACCAAACAGACAGGCGCATCGCCAATAAAATCTTCACCGATCAAAAACGCTTGTGCCAAACCATCCGGGCTTGGCTGCACCGCGTACTCAAAACGCACCCCAAACGCACTGCCATCGCCCAGCAGGTTTTCATACTGGGGCAGGTCTTCTGGCGTCGAGATAATCAGAATTTCCCGAATCCCGGCCAGCATCAATACCGAGACGGGATAATAAATCATCGGTTTATCGTAAATAGGCAGCAGCTGTTTTGAAACACCGCGTGTTATCGGGTGTAGCCGCGTACCGCTACCCCCCGCCAAAATAATACCTTTACGTTGCATCGTTTTTTGCTCCTTGCTCATGGCTTCGCGGTTAACGCGAGCGGGCTATTTCTTCCACGGTCAGTGCCAGCTGGCTTTGCCAATCCGGCAGCTGTACTGCTAGCGCTTTTTCCAGTTTATCAACGGCCAGCCGTGAGTTCAGCGGGCGTGCAGCGGGCGTCGGGTAATCCGTGGTTGGAATGGCCGAAACACCGTCAGATGTAATTGCCAACGGCAAACCACACTGTTTTGCCACCTTGAAAATTTCACAGGCAAAACCGTGCCAACTGGTTTCACCACGCGGTGCCAAATGATACACCCCACTTGCCAAGGCAGCACCTTCGCTTAACCACCGAATGAGTGCCTGCTGCGTTACCAGCGCGATCAAGCGTGCTGGTGTTGGCGCGCCCACCTGGTCGTTAATAATGCTTAACGCCGAGCGCTCTGCCCCCAGGCGCAGCATGGTCGACAAAAAGCTTTTGCCAAAGGCACTATAGACCCAACTGGTACGAAAGATCAGGTGCTGGCAGCCGCTATTCATCACCGCTTCGTCACCGGCAAGCTTGCTTGCGCCATAAGCGTTGCACGGCCCGGTAGCGTCGCTCTCCTGCCAGGGTGCACTGCCTTGGCCGGTGTAGACGTAATCAGAAGAGTAATGAATCAGCCATTTGGATGACTGCTGGCAGTATTCGGCCAGCTGAGCGGGCAGCGCCGCATTCAGGCGTTCAGCCATTGCCTGGTCGGATTCAGCGTTATCCACCGCCGTATAGGCCGCCGCATTAATCACCACATCGGGCTGATGGATTGCCAAGTACGCCGCCACCGCACCGGCATCAGAAAGGTCCAGCGCTGCTCGATCAGGGGCTAACACGTCACCCATTGTGGCAAGTTGACGGCGTAACTCGAACCCCACCTGGCCGTTACCGCCGGTCACAAGAATTGTGAGGGGTGAAGTGTGAGGGGGTAATAGTGAGCGTTCAGATATCATAATGAAGCCTTCAAGTGTTTAATGAGGCCGCCCAGCTGAGAAAATAGTGCGTTAATCGCCATTTCCAGAGCTGAAATATCAGCCGAATACCCTAGCCGTTGGGCAATTTGGCACTGCGTTTCAAGTTCACTGAGCGATCCTCGCGCTATGTGTAAAAACCTTAAGAAATCGCGCTTACTACCGCGTGCTGCCCCTTCCGCGATATTGCTTGGCACGGATACGGCTGCACGCTGCATTTGACTAGTAAGCCCGTACTGCTCAGTCAAAGGAAAGTTAGCGGTCATTGAGTAAATCAACACAACAAGATCCATGGCTTGTTGCCATGCACGAAGCTGTTGATGTTTTCTCACGAACTCTCTCCTCTCACCTTACAAGCGAAGCGCTTACACCCTTTACAAACTACCCAACCGCTCGCCCTGGTAGCTGCCATCCTGCACGCGCTGCCACCATGCGCGGTTATCAAGGTACCACTGAACGGTTTTACGCAGGCCGGTTTCAAAGGTTTCTTCTGGGCGCCAGCCCAGCTCGCGCTCGATTTTGTCGGCATCAATGGCATAGCGCAGGTCGTGGCCTGGGCGGTCTTGTACGAAGGTGATTAAATCGCGGTAGCTACGCTCAGCGGGCACCAGTTCCTGCAATAAATCACACAGCGTTTCAACCACCTCAAGGTTCGCCTTCTCGTTATGGCCCCCAATATTGTAGGTCTCGCCCACTACGCCCTCGGTCACGACCTTTACCAGCGCACGGGCGTGGTCTTCAACGTATAGCCAGTCGCGCACCTGCTGACCATTGCCATACACCGGCAGCGGCTTGCCCGCCAGGGCGTTCAAAATCATCAGCGGGATCAGTTTTTCAGGGAAGTGGTACGGCCCGTAGTTATTGGAGCAGTTGGTGACCAGTACCGGCAGGCCATAGGTGCGGTGCCAGGCACGCACCAGGTGGTCCGAGCTTGCCTTGCTGGCCGAATAGGGCGAGCTGGGCGCATACGGAGTTTCTTCGGTGAAGAGGTCTTCCGGGCCTTCCAGGTCGCCATACACCTCATCGGTCGAGATATGATGAAAACGAAACGCCGAGGCTTTTTCAGGCGCGCTTGCTTGCAAGCCTTTCCAGTAGTGGCGGGCCGCTTCTAACAGTGTGTAAGTACCCACTATGTTGGTTTGAATAAACGCCGCCGGGCCATCAATAGAGCGGTCTACGTGAGACTCTGCTGCCAGGTGCATCACTGCATCAGGCTGGTAGCGCTCGAAAATAGCCGCCATACGCGATGCATCACCAATATCGGCCTGCTCAAAAGCGTAGCGCTCGCTTTCTTCAATACCCGCAAGCGACTCTAAATTACCGGCATACGTTAGCGCGTCCACATTAACCACGCGGTGATCGGTCTGCTCTATCAAATAGCGGATTACCGCCGAACCGATAAACCCCGCACCACCTGTTACCAAAATATTCATATTCAAAAAATCACTTATAAGTTTATTGGGCACTCAGTGCTCACTTGGTAGAGGCGATTATAACGGTGCCGGGCTATCCCACTCCACACTAATGCGCCTGTTTCGGCACTTTTCATATCGCCTTCATTTTATAGAGATACCCGTGACATGCTCCAGCCCGATGGTGCCAAGCGGCTCCTATTCAAGCTGTATGAGACCCGCTTCGCGTAAAACAGGCAAGCAATAATTAACATGAAACGTATGTAGCTATGCGTGCTTAACACGCTCAAGCGTAGCGGCGCCATGAATTCTACAGCATCAATTGCCGCTATCCGATATTCTTGCCTCCCCACTGCTTAATTAGCCACGGTTAAATTACAGTTATAATAACGACTCATTAACGCTAAATTCTGTATATACCATGCGTCTCTATTATTAAAGTAACGATAAGAATAGTTCAGTTTTATCTGTTTTATGGGAAGCCCTTCTTCACAGCCAGGCTCCCCTGTATATTCAATAATATACCTTTCACGAGACGAAAACTCCTGAGAAACACCTTGGTATATTCGCCAAGTGTTCACACCAAAACCAAGTGAAGCGAGCAACGCTGCAAGCAGTATCCAGCGCCCAAAGGGTATACGCATACTGGCTTGATACGCCGCCTCAACCACGACAGCAAACATTAACAACCACGCCAACAAAAAAGCCCGAGGTTCTGTATAAGGTGCCATTATTAACGATCCAACTACCAAAACAGCAGGAACAACCGTTAAAAAAGTTCGTAGGTTGTAGCGTCTTTTATTGCCGCGATGCAAATAGATCAAATAGCCAAGGGCAAGTAACGAGCAAGCAAATAAAATACCTGATGTGCGAAAGAATACCGCGCAAACATCTAGCCCACGCTGTACAAAATACATAAGATCAGTGTGCTCAATACCAAATGCCTGACGATAATACGCACGCCGATATTGCGTTGACGGTGCTATTAGCAGTATTAGCCAGCCTGCCAGCATGGCGATAATGGGTAAAAATGCAGGCCATAGCTGCCTCCATCCTTTTGTCATTAGCAATGCAATAAGCATATAAATGACGACAGCTATCGGCACATTTTCAAACGATAATCCAGCCAGAAATCCAGCAACCGACACGCCACCCACGATACATTTGCGCGACACCCAGCGATGCATGTATTGGTCGTTACTATAGGCAAGCATACATACAAGATATAGCAGCATCGGATACAGATAAGCGGCGTTCGCCGTTTTCCAAAAAAAAACTTCCAGGCCGGGCCATAGTAAAAATATCAAACCAACTGCGATGAGACTTTTAACTTTTAGCCCCTGCTGTCCTGAGTAAACAGCGGCAGACAGCACAGAAAAACATAAAAAAGTGGCCACTGACGCCCACCAGAACCCCCACGTTGGCATATTCAGCCAAAAAATGGCCAGCTGCTCACCAAACCGTGCATTCCAGTCACTAATCTGCTCATGGCTTCGTTCTATTATCCACAAGAGCTGGTCATAAGCTCCCAGGGACTCGTCACCTTGCATAAAAGCAAAGTCTTCTCCCATAAAAGGCGCCAAAGCGAAATTAATACCGTAAAGCGCGACAGTAAACACTGCCAGGCAAGTCAATAACCATATCCATGGCCGAGAATAGTCATCCATTGATCGTTATCCATTAAATAGTCGAGATAGCCAATTCTGTGTTATTTGGCAGCTACCATCAGAGCAGCCCACAGGCGTGAGGCGTGCGCCCTAACCTACTGGTGTTTTACCGCACGCACTTCCCCGTACAACGCTCCTCAGTTAAAGAAGAAAGGCGAGATGGCATCACATCATTGACGGCACTTAATTAAATGGCGCTTTACTGGCGTGCTTAACGATATAGCGTGGACGCTGTTTAACTTCCATGTAAATGCGTCCGACATACTCGCCCAGTACGCCAATCCCCATAAGCTGAACACCCCCTAAAAACAGAATAGCGGCCATCAACGAAGGGTAGCCAGGAACCGGATTGCCCCAGAGCAGCTTGCCCAACACAAGCCAAGCCGCATATAAGAAAGAGAGCATCGCAACTCCCAGGCCCATATACGTCCAGATTTTTAACGGTACGGTACTAAAAGAGGTAATGCCTTCAAGAGCAAGGTTCCAGAGTTTCCAACCATTAAATTTGGTACTCCCGGCTACGCGGGCGGCACGTTCATAAGTAATGACCTCGGTGCTATAGCCCACCCAGGAGAGCACGCCTTTCATAAACAGGTTGCGTTCAGGTAAGCGCAAAATAGCATCGACCACCGGGCGCGACATCAATCGAAAGTCGCCCACGTTGGATTCGATGCCAGGCGTGCTGATGCGGTTATGAAAACGGTAAAACCACTCCGCACTTAATCGCTTAAACGCGCTGTCCTGGCGTCGATCAATCCGTTTAGCCAACACAACCTCGGCGCCTTGCTGCCAGCGTTCTACCAGCCGAGGAATAACTTCGATGGGATCCTGCAGGTCGACATCTATTGGAATTATTGCCTCACCGCTTGCGTAAGCAAGCCCAGCCAATAACGCAGGCTCCTTGCCGAAGTTGCGCGAAAAGTGAACCGCGACGACTAAACTATCCTGCTGGGCAAGCTGCTCAGCTATCGTTCCCGTAGCATCGGTACTGCCATCATTAACCAGCACTATTTCAACGGCATAAGGGGCAAGTTCATTGCTATCGCGTACTGCACGATAGAAAGTCTCCAGCATCGCCTCCTCGTTAAACACAGGCACGACTAACGAAAGTTTCATGTTTGCTCCTTAAACACGATCCATTTTGAATAAGCAAAACCCACCACAAGGCTTATTCCTGAAAACAGCACCAACGTTACCCAGGCAGGCAACATCAAGTGATCCGCAGCGGCCCCCACTCCAAAGCTCAACGCCCCCATAAACAGCGTAAACAGCACGTAACGTTTTGGCGTTGCGCGTGCTTTAAAGGTATAGAGAGCATTAGCAAAAAAAGAAAACGTCACCGCTACGCTGAAAGCCAGTATATTGCTCCATGCCTGGCTTAGCCCTACCCCTGAATGCAGCACAATAAACACTGTCCAATGCAGCAACGTGTTTACCACCCCCACACTCAGGTAACGCGAAAAAAAGGTTAGCATCCGTGCGTGCAAGCTCCTTAAAACAGAACGCTTCCACCGGCCATGGCCCTTTTGTGCCATCCGCTGGAAGCGCCTGATGCAATTGCCTGTTCAACGTACCCGTTGGCAAATACGTAGTATAGACGACGCTGAAAGACGCATATAAAAAGCTTAACATTCGCTCTTGCAACGCCGACCGAGCGACAGTAGACAACACTGGGCTGGCGATGTTTCAGCAGCACAGCCCACGCCCTATTAATGCGTTGGCTGGGGCAACGCTTCGCTTAGCGCCTGCGCATAGGCCTTGCGCGCGGTTTGATAAATGGCTAGCTGCTGCTGGAGTTTTTCGATCTCTGCATCGGTAATCTGAAGATTAAGCACCTGCTGGCGAGCATCTTCGGAAAGGTCCGCCATGCGATACGGCGTTTCGTCAATGGTAATAGTGGCGTTATCATCGGCCATGATTCGGCTCCTGGTTAATTAAAATCGAAGGTTAAATCGTCATCGTCATTGCCAAACAGTTCTTCCAGGCTCTGCTGCGGCAAATGCCCCTGTTCAGCATGGAATTTCAACCGGTCGGAAAGCTGATGCAGCTGACTCATAGAAAACAGCTGCGCATAGGCCAGCGAAAGCGGCCCGCCGCGCAGGGCGTGCAGTGCGTCCGCCGTCAAGCTATTCACGGCTTGCTCGTTAACCCGAAACAGGCCATTAAGCTTAAGCGGTTCCTGGCCCTCTTCATGCTGTATGGTCAAGGGCCATGGCTCTATGACACCTGCTTCGGCCAGTTTGGCCGTACACACTGCCGTTAGCTCCCGGTTCTTCTCGCACTGTTCTAAAAAGTCCAGGGTTTGTGCCGCCGTTTGACCAAGCTCACCGTCCTCCGTGAAGAGCGGCTCGCCCTGGCCGCTGGTAAGATGTTCGGCGTTCACGCAGAGCGCGATTTGTCCGTCATCAGTATTGGCCAGGGTAAACGGGTAGCCACGTATAGCAGCGGGCACATAGTTACCCAGCCACTTACCGTTTTCCGCAATATACAGGTTGGTCTTGCCATCAAGGCTGCATAGCGCCACCGGCAGAAAGCCGTCGCCTTGCTCAATGAACCCAAGGGCATAGTGAGGCAATAGTTTGGCCAGTTCAGCGATCAAAATGCCAATAACGGGCCTGTCCAGCGCAAAGGTGTAACCATCGCGAGGCAAAAAATGTTTATCAGCGTGCTGACTGCGAGATACCGCGACCCAATCGCTCATAAGGTGTCCTTGATGGTTTAAAAAACTTGGCCCGCCAGGCGCCCGCTACGCCGTGCTTTTAAGCGCCTGCCGGTAAACACCATTATAGCGTACTCCAGGGCGGGCTATTAACCCCCGGCCGCTAGAGGACCTGAAGCGCCCTGAGTACCGGAAGGCGGTTTTCAGCGAAGGTGACCGCTTGCTGCGTTAACGCCGCCAGGTTTTCCTGCTCGCTTTCAAGGGTATTGCCTTCTACCACCAACCGCTGACCCTGGGCATTCAACAGTTGCCAGGCGGCCTGCGCCCACTGTTCAGGCTGCTTATGGCCCTGGGCCAGGGCGCCTAAAAAGAGCTGATGAAAGCGCGGCACGGGCACGCCGCCACTGGTTACCGGGCTTGCAAGCCACGTGATATCGGCACTGCCTCGGGCTTTTTCGACCAGCGTGCGGTTAAGACGTTCCGTAAATGGCCGAGCCTGTTTGATGATGCTTTTTTCCTGCACCGGCGCAACATGGCCTGCGCCCAGCAGCACAATGACGGCCTCGACGATCTGCCCCAGCGTAAGCTGGCCTTCCAACTGCTTCTCCAACTGAGCCAGCGTATGTGCCTGATGGTCGGCCAGCACCTTGAGTAGCGGCGCATAAATCTCTTCGCTCAGCTCTGCCTGGCCAAGCGCGCCCTGCACTTTGAACGGCACCGTTGTATAGGAGGTGGTTAGCACTATTCGCTGAGCGCGCAGCTGCTCGGTGCGCTCCAGCGAGTTTAGCGTACGTGCGCCCTTTACCCAGTAATCGCGCCGAAACTGCTGATTCACCATGAAGTCGCGCACGGTCTCCACAAACCCACGGTCGGGCAGCTGCGCCAAAAATGCCTGCTGCTCCTGGCTAAGGTTCAACGTGGCAATGGCATCGGGATAGTGAGCGGAACAGGCGTAATCAAGCTTGGCCGCCGACAGCCACTGAGCCACCTCGGAGAAGTGCATGGGTAGCCAGTCGCGGTTTAGATACTCATGGGCCAGGTACTGGCGGCTCTGTGTTTTAAGCGCTGTTACCCGCTCGGCCACGTGAGGGTTGGCTTTGGCATAGCCTGGCTGGGTAGCCAGCAGCTGTTCGGCAAAGTCGATGGCGGCATCCACCCGCGCTTCTGCGCCGGTGCTGGCGCTTTGCATCATATCGCTATGTGCGTGTAGCAGGTGACGCATGGGGCCAAACGCGGCCCAGCCCGGCTGGGTGTTGTAGCTGATATACAGCACGCCGCCCACTTTCAGCTTGCGGCGTAGAAAGTCAACAATGACCTCGCGGTTGGTGTCGGAAATCCAGCTCCAGATCCCGTGCAGGGCAATATAGTCGAATTCCGGTAGGTCGCTGCGCTGGCAGAACGTTTCAAAAGCATCGTCGTGCAGGTGGGCCTTTGCACCGCTGGCGCTGGCAAGCGCCTGGGCAACGCCTGCCTGGGCGGGGTTGAAATCGGTGCCGTGCCACGTCACCGTAGATGCCGCCGCGTGGCAGTTAACGCTTACCCCCTGGCCAAAGCCCAGCTCGCAGGCAGCGCCCACCTCTGGAAAGGCCAACCCGGCGTTTAAAAAAGCCAGCTTGATACGCAGTGGGTTCAGCTCATTGTAGTAGCCGTAGGTATAGCCAATCGAGGCCGTGTAGCCAGCCGTCCAGTCGTTCATAGTTCACCTTTCTTTATGCCGTACAGGAAGTGAGGCCGGTGCCAGGCGCAGGCCGCAGGCCGCAGGCCGCAGGCCGCGCTTAATGCTGCCAAATCAGCGCGTTGATAGCAATGCCACGGCCAGGCCGCTGCGCACACGCCCTCTCAACACCCGTTTTACGGCCAAAAAAAACCCCCGGCCAAAGCCGAGGGTTTCGATCCACCTAACTAACGGTAGGTGGCCTTCTCAAGGAAGGATTAAGCCAGTGACAGCTCACCGTTAGTAATAGTGCCACTGGACAAATCTACAAGACCAGTCAGCTGAACCACGGTATCGCCAATATTGAAAGTACCAGAACCAGCAGCATCAGTATCCGCTACGATGTAGGTGTTGCCTGCATACTGGAACCAGGAAGTTTCGTTCGCATCATTGACAGCGCCCACCTGAGCCAATGCCTGGTCAAGGTTCTGCACGGTAGTATCCAGCACAACCTGCTGGCCGTTGAAGTCATCTGAAGCGTTAGCACCAAACACGATCTTATCACCCGCAGAGAAGTCGGTGATGGTCGTCAGCACAGACGTCGCTTCAGTAGTGCCTGTCGCAGTTGCAGCAGACACGTTAAACGTATCGTTACCTGCGCCACCAGTGAAGTTACCGCCTGCAGCAGAAGAAACGATAGTGTCGTTACCGGCACCGCCTTCAACTGTGGCTTTTTGATCCAACGTGATGAAGTCGTTACCTGCACCACCTTTAACAGTCAGGCCTGTAGCAGAGTTATCAGCCGTCACGTTTTCGGTGTTGATGCTCAAGTTACCGGTTGCCGCAGAACCGTCGATCAACTTAACAGCGCCACCGCCGGCAGCAGCGTTAGTACCGGTAGTGGCAGTAGCGTCAAAAGCAAGCGTTAGGGCTTTGTCACCCGTAATATTAAGTGTTTGCAGCTTGTCATCAGCTACGGTGATGCTGTTCCAAGTATTGTTACCGCCAGCGGAAACAATATTCAAAGTTTCAACACCGTCGGTCACGACAGTGCCAGCATTTACATTGGCAGCGGTAGCAGCAGCGCCCGCTACATCCGTACCAGCAAACGTAATACCGAAGCTGTCAGACGTGTTGGTAGCCGCGCCTTTCACGCCGATAGTGGTAGTGCCCGTGTTGTTACCAGCAACGGTCAAGCCAACGCCTGCTGCGACGTTGGAAACCGCTGAGCCGCCAGTGCCGCCAGACAGCGCTAGTGTTTCAATGCCGGAGACCAAGTCAAGATCAAGCGTGCCGCCTCCCACGTTGGCAACAGACAGATCCAACGCTTGGAAGTTAACAAACTGCGCAGCGTTACCCGCATTGATCAGCGTCGCAGAAACGGTGTTGAAGCCTTCACCGCCGTCGATCACCGTCACTGCTTCTTTTGTAGACGCAGCGACAGAGCCAGTGCCAGCAGCACTCACCAACAGCTTGTCGTCACCTGCGCCCAGCTTGATGGTAGAACCAGCCGCAATAGCACCATTCAGTGTTACTACGTCGTTACCGGCACCGGCATCAACGTTGACTTTTGCAGCACCCAGGGTAAAGGTATCGTTACCTGCACCTGTTTTAACGCTGGTCGTGGCTGTATTCAGCGCACCCAGTGTCAGGTTGCCGGTAGCGGCAGAGCCGTCGATCGCGGTAAACGTAGCGGCAAGCGGAACCAGGGTCAGGGCTGCATCGCCTGTAATGTTTACCGCTTTACCAGCAGCACCCGTTACTGTAACCGCACTCTTGGCACCAGTGGCGTTAAGCGTGATGGTTTCAGCAGCAGCGCCTGCATTCACTACCACATTACCGGCAATAGCAGAGCCATCAGCCTGGTAACCAACGTTATTCAGGTTAACGGTCAACGCTTTAGAAGCGGTATTAGTGATCGTCGCTGCAAGTGCAGTATCCTGGTTTTGCAGTGTCAGAGTGTCGACTGCTTCCCCGCGGATTTTCGCATCAGTGCCATTGACATCGTTTAGCGTGACAGACTTCAGGGTCGTGCCAGTGGCAGTGTTATCGATAGCATTTGCTGCTGAAACGTTACCACCTTTAACGGTTACGTTTTCAAGTGCTGCGCCAGTGATAGCAACCGCACCAGCACCCGCAGTAACGGAAACGTCTTTACCGCCATTAATCGTCGTAGTAGCAGCACCCGTAACAGCAGTAGTTACGTTAGACGTACCTGCTGCGGTAACAGCAGTAGCAGCCGTGCCCGCTGCAACGGTTTCAACTGATTCAAGACCGGTGAAGCCAGACACATCAACGTTTACACCGCCATTGGTGGTGAGGTTGAAGTTCTCAACATTTTCTACGGTCAAACCTGTCGGCAACGTAAACTGATCACCAGTTGCAGAAATTGTATCCGACACATTCAAGGTGTCGTTACCGGCGCCGCCATTGATGACATCCAGCGCGCCCAACACACGGCCGGTGGTGGCGTTTTCAACGGCGTTAAAAGTGTCGTCGCCGTTGGTGCCTACCAGGTTATCAATACCGGTCGTCAGGTTAAAGGTCTCGCCTGGCACAGCGTTGTCTACCGTGACTTGCTCGTCTGCCGGTACGGCAGGTGCTGTCAGGCCTTCTTCACGTCCGAACTCAATGAAGTGACCCAGCGCAGTCAGGCCAGACGCTTCAAACGCTGCTTTTACTTCTGCAACGGTTGTAATCTCGGTGTTGCCTGCAGCTTGCAGCTCAGCCAGTTTGGCTTCGTAGTAATCGGAAACATCGAAGGCGTTAGACGGGTTGATGCCTTCTGCATTACCGTACTGCAGGTAGTGGTCGTATACGTTGCCAGGCCAGAGAGAAACGAAATCTTGCGCGGCCGCATCAACGGTCAGGTACGTAGTCGCCGGGTCGTTGAACATGTCAACCGCTTTAGCGCGAATATATTCAGCGGCGTTGAAGAACGCGTTAGGCGCCAAGCCTTCATTGTAGCCAAACTGCTCGTAGTGCTGCTCTGCTGTTAAGCCAAAGCCATCCTGCAGGCGCTCTTCCAGGAAAGCAACAGTTTTGCCTGCCCAGCTAGATGCGGTTGCAGAGTCGCTTTGCAGCTGTGCCAATTTAGCGTTCAGGTAATACGTTTTATCGAAGCCTTGAAGTGCCATGTAGGTACTCTCCTTACATATGCATATGTTCGGGTGCTGGCTGCACCCATTTGTAATGCTTAGCCGTACCTCAACCCCTGGGGGATCCCTTGCCGAGGCACGGTACAAAGCAAGCAGGCTACCCTGGTGGGTGATTTGCCATGGCGGAGACAATAGCGCCTCTACCATTACAAAATCAAGGCTACCGTGTAGCCTGCTGTGAATTGCGCAATTCACGCCAAGCGATCATAGCAGCCCTTTAGCTGGGCTGCCACTCTATAACTCATCATTTTTAATGAATTACTTCGCTATTTTGGCGTGTTGCTCAGTTAATTTAACCGCCGTTTCAGCGCATGGTAAAGCGTTTTCGCACGGCGTTCTATAATTTGCGCCGTGCCTGGCGGGGTAATAACCATGTTGGGCGCCTGCTGCCCGCTTAACGCTGGGCTGGGCTGAGCAAACGCATACTGCTTTACCGGCGCGGGGGGGTGGCTGGCGGCAGGTGCCTGGGTATCGGTAACGCGAAACCCGGCTGACTGGCAGGCGGCGGCAAATAAGCGCTCCAGTGAGTGGGCAAACGTGGCGTCCTTTTGGCCCAACTCCATGTCGAAGGCGTTTAAAGGCGCATTATCAAGCAGCAGCGCCATCGCCTGCGGGCGGCACCAGAACATGGAACCTGCAAAAAAGTGCAAGGCATCAAGCGTTGGTTCGTGAATACCCAGCTGCTCTTTTAACTGGTTAAAGCGTGCTGGGCTGCTTAACGGCGCGCCCCAGTAGCGAGTGTAAGGCAACCAGTGGCCTGCCGGCCCGACCATGCCAAGCTCAGGCTGCTGTTTAAAGGCATCGATAATTCTGCCTGCCTGCTCGGTGGAGCCTAACAGCTCCCCAAGAAACATTTGCCGCCACTGGTCACCATCAGCCCGGTGCAGGGAACGCTTGGCGTGAATTTTACACACCTGCTGATAGCCCAGCGGCTCAATTGCCTTGAGGATGGCCAAAAAAGGAGCAACATCGCGCCCGCGATTCGGCCAGCGCACAGTGCATACGCCCGGCACGTGATCTTGCAGGGTGCGCTCAATGTCAGCATCGGCGTGTTCTGGCAACGAAACGTAGAGGTCGTAGTTGCCTTGCAGGCTTTCAAGGTACTGGGCGACTTCGCTCCATAGCTCGGTGTGGTACAGGTGCAGGATCACGGCGGTATCGTGCTTGCGGGCCGCTTGCTGCAGGGCATTCAGTGCAGGCGGATAGCTGGCTAACGTGCCGCTGGGAAACTGCGCCAGGGTTTGTTTGGTGGCTTCAAGGTAGGCGTAGCCAAAGTGGCGGTCTGGCTCCAGGTAGGCGCCTTCGGCCCACTCGTTCCAGGCGTTGATAAACACGAGCTTGTCGTCGCCTGGGTGGCGGTCGGTTTCTGCACAGGCACCGCCCAACCACTGGCGGTAGGTTTCGGGGTTGGCATGATGGAAGATATGCCCCCGGCCTGGCTTGCGCGCTTCATTGTCCCAACCGGGGAATACGGTGCGGTACAGGCGATACTCAGGCTCGGGCTTGGCAAGCTGGGTAGCCACCAGGTCATTGTAGTCGTAGACGTTGCCCTGGAAGTCAGGATTGATAAAGTCCTGTTCGCGGTTAATTTGGCGCGCCTGAGTACCATGAGGGGGGAACTCGACGGCAGCATCGAACCCGTAAGGGGCGGGGTCGGTAATACCGAAACTCTGCGCGGCGACCAGGTGAATCTCACCCACGCCCTGCTCGCGGCAGTACTCGCGCCATGCCTGGGCTGTTTTAGCGGCATCGGGCAGAATGTCTACCCGGTACACAATCAGCAGCGGCTTGCCGTCTACCTTGAGGTAGTTAGGTTTTTGCAGCAGCGGAAAGATATCTTCAATGAACTCCTGGTCGTCCTGCGGCTGGTGCTTTTGTTCCATAAGCACGTCGCTTTCCTGGCCATCCCAGCGGCGGGTCCAGTTTTCATTGGCCCAGCAGAGGCAGAAGGGAAAATCAATATTGGGGTTATTGGCGAACTGGTCAACAGGGCGTTCGAGTAGGCGCTTACGGCCACTGAACCAGTAGTAGTGGAAGCAGAAGGCTTCAATACCGTGCTGCTGGGCCAGCTCTACCTGGCGCTCCTGCACTTCGGGCAGGCGCAGGTCGTAATAGCCTAACTCGCCTGGGTGGCGTGGCTGGTAGTGTCCTTCAAACTGAGGAACGGCCTTGCCAACGTTGGTCCACTCGGTAAAGCCCGTGCCCCACCAGCGATTATTTTCGGCGATGGGGTGGAACTGCGGCAGGTAGAAGGCAATGGCGCGAACTCTTGATGGCTCTTCAAGTGCCTGCTCTGAACGTTCTACATACACATCGCTTCGTCCAGCGGCTTCGCTAAACAGCTGGTTAAACAGCGCACCACCGGCACTACTTGGCACCGGTGCGGCGGCAACTTCGGGCTGACGGTTTTGCAGATAATGAACCAGCGGATGCTGGTGCGCCGACATTAGCTGTGGGTGGGTCATTAGGTAGTTAAGCGTGCTGAACTCTGGCGAGGGGTCGCGCCCTTCAAAACCACCATGACGCTGGTAGTGCGTAAGTGCATCAAGCCCTTTGCTCTGTACATCGGGGTTGTGCATTAAGTACCAGTTAGGGTCAAACAGGCCGGACTGGGCAATTTGTTCGCGCTGCTGTTTTTCCTGACGGTAGCGCACCGGCCACTGCACTATTTGTTTTATCAACCGTTTGCCCAGCCAGCCGGGGGCGTGCACGCGATTCATCAGAACGGCGTACTCTTTTAATAGCTGCCGCTGGCTTTGCAGGTACTGCTCTTGAAGACGCAGGCTTTCTGACTGCGCCTCGTGTAGCCGCTGCTGTTCAGCTTGCCATTGCTGGCCCTCTTTTTCATGGGCGGCGGTGCGCCGTTTATCTTCATCCATCAGGCGCTGATTTTCATCACTGAAACGCTGCAGCCGCTGGTCGCGTTCTTCGATGGCGGTATCGCGGTTTTCAATTTCCTGCGCAGCTTCGTTAAGCTGCTGTTCACGCTGCTGCACGGCATCGCTGTTTATGATGTCCTGGTAAAAAAAACTGCTCCCGCAGGCTGGCAATTCAGCATCGCTGGCTAGTGCCACCCAGTACATGGGGCGATATTCGCTTTTTTCCAGCGGTGTGTCAGACGACGTATCTTCTATTGCGCCAGGTGCCAGGGCGCGAAAGGTTTCCAGGGCGCTGGGGGTAGGGTCGACAATAGCGGAGCCAAACAGCACGCGCTGCCCTACCAAGTGGTGCTGGCGAAAATGACGTGTCAGCAGGCTTTCAAATTCATCCTGATAAAGCTCTTTAACATGGTAGGGATTTTCGTAACCGGGTACGTCGCTGTATTCCCGCTTGTCGGGGCTTGAGATAATCAACAGCCCGTCGGGGCGCAGCACACGCTTGATTTCCTGGAGCATTTCCTGGTGCTTGTCGTGATGCTCGATGGTTTCAAAACTCACCACGACATCGACACTGGCATCGGGTAGCGGTATCGCCGTGCAGTCGCCCTGGCGGAACTCCAGGTTATCGCGCTGGTAGTGTTCACTTGCATGTCGCACCGAGTCGCGGTCAATGTCTACCCCTGTCACGCGTTCTGCGCGGGCAGCCAGCCGGTAGCTGCCATAGCCTTCACCGCTGGCAATATCCAGCACGCGCTTGCCTTCCACAAACCGGGCCGCTAACAGGTAGCGGTGGTAGTGCTCAGCGACGATGTCGCCTTTAAACTCGGGCAGAAAGCGCTCGCCCGTGCCGGGTAGCATCGAACTATCAGGTGTGTCACTCATTGGCTTGAATCCACTTGTAAACGAATATCGTGCATGGGTAGTCCTACCAGCCCATGACTTTGACTGCTGGAGTGCGACTTGAAAAACAGGGCATCATGCAGCCAATGGTGCTGCACATGGTCATCCTGGGTGCCATCTGCTACCGCCACACTAACACTGTAGTCACCGTGCGGGAGAATCGGCATCCGGAAAGTAAAACTGGCCGAAAGCAAGCTCTGGCTAGCGGCGTCTACCGGGCTTTCGCTATAACTTAAGAAGGTATTGTCGCCAAACAGCGTTTGCCCCAAGCGGTCTTTAACGTAGAAACCAATAATGGGCTTATTTAAGTGATGCCCGGGCTGCACCCTGGCCGCAACGCTGAGGCAGACTTCTTCACCCCCTACCATCCAGGTGAGCGGATGGCCTGCACTGTCATGTAGCCATACTTCTTCCACGAGCGCGCCGCCTTTACCAAACCCTTCTGCTTCGGGATCGAAGGTAAACACTTCGATGTCGTTGCGGTAAGGCGTTGCATTGATAATATCCTGGCGCATGTCGCGGGGTATCGGGCGCAAACGCGCTTGTTCATCGGCGCGCTCAGCACTACTGCCATTTTCGGCGCCCGCTCCCTGGTTAGATTCAAAAAAGGCTTTCAGGTAGGCGTCGGCGACTTCTTTAGGCCGCCCTTGTGCTACCACTTGCCCGTGGTCGATCCAGATAGCCCGCTGACAAAGGCTTAACACAGCGGCGGTATCATGGCTGACAAACAGCACAGTGCCGTGCTGCATAAAGCGACGCAAAAAACGCATACACTTTTGCACAAAAAAGGCATCACCTACGGCCAGAGCTTCATCAATCACCAGGATATCGGCATCAACGTGGGCAATAACAGCGAAAGCCAGGCGTACATACATACCGCTGGAGTAGGTTTTAACGGGTTGGTCGATAAACTCGCCGATCTCCGAGAACTCCAGAATATCGTCGAACCGGGCGTCAATCTCCGCCTTACTTAAACCAAGTACGGAGGCATTCATATAGACGTTTTCACGCCCGGTAAACTCGGTATCAAATCCGGCTCCTAGCTCCAACAGTGCCGCAATACGCCCTTGGGTATTAATATCACCGTGGGTCGGCGTGAGCGTACCGCAGATCATTTGCAGCAGGGTCGACTTACCCGAGCCGTTGCGGCCAATAATACCGACCGTTTCACCGGCCTGAATATCAAAGCTAACGCCATCGAGTGCACGAAATTCACGCCCGTAGCCTTTGGGAGGCCTGCCCGCCAAGCGGTTAAGGCGCGGCATAATAAACTGTTTTAAGCGGTCGCTCGGCTGCTGGTAAATATGGTAATACTTGGCCACATTGCTAACGGTAATGACCGCATTGGAAGACTCAGAGGACATCAGCAAATCCTTTGCGTGTTTTTTGGAACCAGGCGAATCCTACCCACGCGACACCCAAGGAGATGACTAGATACTTGAGCAGCCCGGCAGTATTGGGAAGCGCTCCCTCAAGCAACACCACGCGCACCTGTTCGATAATAAACGTAAGGGGGTTGGCGTGAATCAGCCCATGAAAACTTTCAGGCAACGCGGAAATTGGATAAAAAATAGGAGAAAGAAATAGCAGCATCGTGGCTAACAGTCCCATCGTCTGGCCTATGTCGCGTAGAAAAACGCCTAATGATGCCAATAGCCAACTTACGCCCATCGCCAGCACCAAAAGCGGAAAAAGCACGAACGGTAACAGCAAGAAAGTCCAGGGAAGGCTACCCAGCACGATAAGCTGGGCAAGCAACAGCACCAGCGTGCTGATTGCGGCATGAAACAGGGCGCTGCCAAGCGGTATCAAGGGCAGCACATCCAGCGGGAACACCACCTTTTTTACATAGTTGGTATTAGCGAGTATAAGCCCTGGTGCCCGTGTTAGTACTTCGGCAAATATGCCGTGGACGATAAGCCCGGCAAACAGCTGCAGCGCAAAAACACTTTTACTGTCTTCACCATCAACCCCCCAGCGTGCGTTAAACACCACTGTAAAAACAAAGGTATAGATAATCAGCATGATAATAGGCGTGACAAACGACCAGGCAAGCCCCAGCAGAGAGCCTTTATAGCGCCCCATAACATCGCGTTTTATCATACGCCCGATCAATTCCCGATAACGCCACAGGTGCACCATCATGGCGCGCGGCGCTATCGAATTTAAAGCATGTGGATTCATTGGCTCTCTTTACATTAATTGATCTTATGAGTGAAACAAGGCGTTACAAATGCCCTGCGCTTACTCTCCAGGTAAATTTTGAAGGCGCAGATAGTACCTCAGTCATCCCTTGTTAAGAAGGGCCGCCACCAGCATGGCCATATTACCCTGCCAGGTTTGCCGATAGACGCCTGCCAACCATAAGCCACGCAACCGCTCCCAGAAATTGCCTTGTCGTGACACAAAATAGTGGTGATAGCAGGCTTGATGCTGTGGTGTTAGCCAGTCCTGATGTGTGCTTAATGCTGCCAGATTACGGTCAATTTGCATTCGGTGGCTCCCTTGCCAAAGGTGGGCAACGCGAACAAGCAGGCTTTTTATTCCTCGTTTCATGCCAATCAGATTTTTTGGATGCTGGCGATAATCAAGGCTGGGCGTGCTGTCATACACCACTTGCCCGCCACAACCACTGATCAGTAAGTAGCACCACCAGTCGTGCAGACCGATGTCTTCACCCTGCGATGAGGCAATCAGTAAATTGCGAGCATCCTGATTAAATAGCATGGTATTTCCACTGGCAATATTTTGTACCAACGCATTTTGAAACGATGGTCTTCGCTTTTGCAGCGCTGAATAACCAATAGGCTTGCCGTGTTCATCTACCAGCCGTGTTCTTGCGGTGTACAACAGAGGGCGCCTCGCTTTCTCCTCCGCAAGCCGCTTAACAGCACGTAAAAGTTTTTCTGTATGCCAACGGTCGTCCTGGTCTGCAAAGGCGTAGTAATCACTTTGAATAGCGGTATTACGTACCAGTGACATAAAGTTGGCAGCAAACCCTTTCCGGCACCCTTGGTAGATAACGAGCTTATTATCTCCCCATCGCTGCTGATATCTTTTCAGCAAGCGCTGGGTCCCCGGCGTTGGGCTATCGTCTGACACATGCAGTGTCCAATGGGTATACTGCTGGTTCTCAATCGAGTCCAACTGTTCTGAAAGGTAGGCCTCACCTTCATAGGTGCCCATTAAAATAGCCACGTGGGGCATTGAAGACTGCTTGTTGATATCCATGCTTGGGTTCAAGATCTGATTGCTCCATGTCACTCAGCTGACCAGCGCGTAGTATACGCGTATGCTAAGTGCTTTTTTATAGCCGTTTTCCAATGTCTTTTGAGTCAGATACTTTTTATGCCCGTTGCCATTGCTTCTAATTTTTCTATTGGTGTGTGTGTGCCAACGCTTAATGCGGGCTCTCTTTGGCATCAGTGGCTCTCACTTACGCTTCCCGCCGCTTCATCATTTCAGTTATTGGTTATTGACTCATCATCGCAAGATGGTACAGCTCTCAAGGCACGCGAGGCAGGATGTGACGTTCTGATCATTAAGCGAGATGACTTTGACCATGGCGGCACACGCCAACGGGCGTTAGAGCACCTGCGCCATTGTGATATCGTTGTTTTTCTTACTCAGGATGCATTGGTAGCAGGCCCAGAGGCACTTTTGCAGCTAGTAGCAGCGTTCGAGGATCCGTGCGTAGGGGCCGCGTTTGGCAGACAATTGCCTCACTCGGATGCAACGC
The DNA here is from genome assembly GCF_013183775.1 of Halomonas hibernica. Taxonomy (NCBI): domain Bacteria; kingdom Pseudomonadati; phylum Pseudomonadota; class Gammaproteobacteria; order Oceanospirillales; family Halomonadaceae; genus Halomonas; species Halomonas hibernica. Next base: position 180,826 of record NZ_VIFN01000001.1, on the reverse strand, counting down.
CTATTGCCGCTCATGCTCGTTATTTTAATTATCCAGCCACATCACGGGTAGTTGACAAAACAGATATCCCTTTTTTGGGGATTAAAACTGCATTTCTTTCTAACTCCTTCGCAGCCTACCGCCGTGAAGCGCTACTCGCGGTAGGCGGATTCCCACAAGGTACGATTCTTAGCGAGGATATGCTGGCAGGTGCCAGGCTGTTAACGCATGGCTGGAAGCTCGCCTATCGTGCTGACGCTTGCGTTTTTCATTCGCATAACTACTCATTAGTTGAGGAATTTCAGCGCTATTTTGATATTGGCGTTTTCCATCACCAGGAACGCTGGTTACTGGAGTGGCTTGGCAAAGCAGAAGGCGAAGGCAAGCGGTTTGTGCTTTCTGAAATACGCTATCTGCTCCGCAAAGCACTTTGGCGCCTGCCCGAAGCAGCATTACGTACCGTGCTTAAATATGCGGGCTATCGGTTAGGCAAGATAGAGCACAAGCTACCAATCCGCCTAAAGCGCGCACTTTCCATGCATAAACGCTACTGGAACTAACCCCATCGCTGGCTGAAGCCTGCTCCTACAATGTTTGTCAGGCCTCCCGGGGTTGGCCAACCCCATCGCTGGCTGAAGCCTGCTCCCACAATGTTTATCAGGCCTCCCGGGGTTAAGCCAACCCCATTCGCTGGCTGAAGCCTGCTCCCACAATGTTTGTCAGGACTCCCGGGGTTGACCAACCCCATCGCTGGCTGAAGCCTGCTCCCACAATGTTTGTCAGGCCTCCCGGGGGTAAGCCAACCCCATCGCTGGCTGAAGCCTGCTCCCACAATGTTTGTCAGGCCTTTGGGGATTGGCCAACCCCATTCGCTGGCTGAAGCCTGCTCCCACAATGTTTATCAGGCCTCCCGGGGTTGTTCCAACCCCATCGCTGGCTGAAGCCTGCTCTCACAATGTTTATTAGGCCTTTGGGGTTAAGCCAATCCCAGGGATGTCAGGGCTGGTAGTTAATAAAGCCACGGGTGATGGTCATGGCGAGGATTTTTAAATCGAAGCCCAGTGACCAGTTGTCTATGTAGTAAAGATCAAGCTCTACGCGTTTTTGCATCTGTTCGAGGGTGTCGGTGTTGCCGCGGTAGCCGTTGACCTGCGCCCAGCCGGTCATGCCTGGTTTTACGCGGTGGCGTTGCATGTAGTTTTGGATCACACCCTGGTAATACTGATTGTGGTCGAGCGCGTGCGGGCGGGGACCAACGAGCGACATCCTGCCTTGCAATACGTTGTAAAGCTGGGGCAGTTCATCAAGGCTTGTGCGCCTTAAAAAAGCGCCCAGAGGGGTGATACGCGGGTCATCCTGATGAGCTTGAAGCGTCTTATCCGATTGATGGACGCTCATGCTTCTGAATTTATAAATTTTAAAGCATTTGCCGTCAATGCCGTGACGATGCTGCTTGAACAGCACCGGCCCGCCCATTTTCCATTTCACTAAAGCGGCAATGAGTAACATTACCGGGAAAAACAACATAAACAAGATGCCGCCAAGCAGCCTGTCTTCCACGTTTTTCATAAAACGTAAAGGGCCGCTATCCAGGGGGCTGTAGTTAAGCTCTAACGAGTAAAGGCCAACGACCTGGGCCATGCGGTGATTTAAGAGGCGGATATCAGAAAGGTCAGGAAAATAGCGCATGTTGACAGGAATATTGATCAGGCTGGCGGATACCAGGCGAACCTTGTCACCATCACTTAGCGGATAGCTCAGCCATATCTCATCAAAGCTGCGCTCGAACGTGCTCTCTTCTGCTAATGTTGCCAAGTGCTTATGAAACGCGTCCGAGTCGTCGTCTATATAAGCATTCTGTAGCACGTAACCCGCATAGCGCATGGTATTGAGGTGGTCTTCCAACCGTATAAGGTTTTCTTCGCGCCCTACAATAATTATTTGTTTGCGATTTCTGCCTTTGGAGCGCAGGTGCCTGAGATAAAGATAGAGTGCCGAGCGCATCAAACTGCCGATGATGAGTATGGCGACTGACGAAAAACCCATCCATAGTCGTGAAAAATTTTGAGTATTTTGAGTGGCTACCAGCAGCAAACTAAGCAGTACAATAGTAATGAGCCAACTCGCCGCATAGGCACCCAACATACTGAAGAGGCTGCGCCCGCGCCAAGGCTGATAAAGCCCCATTAACTCGCCAACGGCAGGCAGCAGTAGGCTGCCTATAAGCATCAGAAAGAGGTAGTATTCACCGTTGAGGGTGATATGGGGCATGGCCCAGAGCAACAGAGCGGATACGCCAACAGCGATGGCGGCATCAAAACAGCGCATGATGCGACGCAGCCATTCGTTGCCTTGGAGTCCTTTCAACGCCGCCATGCGATGCACATATCCTTTACGTTGCTGAGGTGAAGTCGGTGAGCGATATGAGCAACTGCATCACGTCGCTGAGATCTTCGCTGTTAAGGTCGCCTACTGCTGATTGAAGGGCCAGGCTGTCCAGGGCGTACTGGCCAATGGTATCGACGTATTGGATACGCTGATCATACAGGCTTGCCCGAGCATCCAGCACGTCGACCAGGTCTCTTAATCCTAGCTGTTCGCCCCGTTCGGCGGCGTCCAGAAACAGTTGGCTGGAGGCAATGGCTTGCTTGAGCGCTTCTATGCGGCGCACATGCCCGGTTAATGAACGCAGGCGCTGGCGGACATCTTGCGATACCAGATTCAGCTGATTATCAAAGGCGGCCTGGCTTGCATCTATGCGACGCTCGCCCTGCCTGACGTTCGCCATCGTGTAGCCACCGCGATAAATCGGCACGCTCATTTCAACGCCAGCACGGTAATCCTTGCTTTCGCGTAATACGTCGTCACTTTGGCGGTCAGAGTAGCTTAAATTCAGATTAACCTCGGGGTAGTAACCCGCTCGGCGTGTGCTGGCATCCGCCTCGGTAATCTGCTGCTCTTGTCGCGCCAATAGCACATCCAGGTTTTGATTGGTGCGAGCCAACCACTCATCCTGACTGCCCCATTCACTTTTCAAGATAACGGCGGAAAGCTCCCCTACTGCCAAGCCACGAAATGCGGGTAAAACACCCGTTAGTCGCTCCAGCGTACTACGCGCGTTATCCAGCTCATTTTCAGCCAGAACGGCTTCGGAAATGGCCTGGTCCAGGCGAGACTGCGCTTCAAGCAGGTCGATGCGGTCGCCTATTCCCAGGTCGAAGGCGCGCTGGGCCTGGCGTACTTGCAGTTCCAGAGAATCCTGCTGAGATTCCAGCAGGCCCAAGCGCTGGGTAGCCAGGTATGCTTGTATGTAGGCTTCGCTCACCTGTAATGCCAGATCGCGTTCTACCACGGCCAGTTGCAACTCAGCCGCACCGACCTGTGCGTTGGCGACATCCACGCCGCGCCAGCGCTCCAGGCTAAACAGTGGCTGCTGTAGCTGAACCTGCCAGTAGGTTTCTTCAATTTCTCCTGGCCGCTGGGCGGGCTGGTCCAGGCCAAAATCATCGGGGGATGTTTGGATATTGGTGGAGTCCTGCCAGAGATAGCCACCCGTAGCGCTTATCTGCGGCAGTAGCTGTGAGCGCGACATGGGAATTTCTTCCCGGGTGGCGGCTAGCTCATAGCGCTGGCGTGATAAGGCAGCGTCGTGTTCAAGCGCACGAGCAAATAGCTCAGGCAGCGAGGGTAGTTCTACTTGCGTTGGCGCGGGCTTCTCCAGGGAGGCAAGCGCCTGCATGGCCTCGGGCTCTGCGAGCGCATCCTGTTGGGCATAAAGCGGCTGCGATATCATACCGGTCACCGCAGCGGCCACTGTTAGGCACATCGCCTTGTTAACGATAGCGCTGAGCATCCTTGACATTAATCCTCCCGCAGGGCGCGAGCCAGCATATCGTTGATCGGCTTGGCAATATAGCTTGCAAACGTGCGCTCGCCGGTGCGAATCATTACCTCAGCGGGCATACCCGACAATAGCTGCATCTGCTCATTCATCTGCTCATGCCCTGAATCTGTTACGCGCACTCGCGCCTTGTAATACTGCTGTCTGGTCGCTTCGTCTTCAAAGCTATCGGCGCTTATGTAGATAACTTCGCCGTCAATGATATCAGTGAGCCGCTGATTAAAGGCGCTAAAGCGGATTTCCGCAAACTGGCCCAAAAAGATATTGTCGATATCGCGGATAGGCACTCGCGCTTCCACTACAAAGCCGTCGTTGGAGGGTACTACATCCATGATGGTGTCGCCTGGGCGAATAACTGCACCCACCGTATTCACTTGGCGTCCTACCACGGTGCCTGAGACGGGCGCAGCGATAACGGTGCGCTCGACCTGGTCGGCGTAGGACACGATCTGCTCTTCAGACTGGGCGATTTGCGACTGCGCCTGGCGCAGCTGTTCGCCTACTTCTTTTTGAAACTCTTGCTGCTGAATTTCACGCTGCATACGATTTTCGCTAATTTGCGAGCGCAGTTGCGCGATATTGGCTCTGAACTCAGCGTTATCGCCTTGATACTGAAGTATTTGCCGCTCCAGCTCACGCAGGCGCTGATTGTTGCCCAGGCCTTCGCGATAGAGGGAGCGAAAATCATCGGCTTCTGAGCGTAGCGAGGCAGTGCGCTGATTATTCACATTGATGCGCTGCTCTAAGCCTTCGATTTGCTCCTGCATCTGGATAATCTGTTCGTCCAGAGACTCCAGGGTGCTGATGAGCGACTGTCGACGCGCTGTAAACAGACTTTGCTGAACGGCCACCACCTGCTGGACACGCGGGTCATCAACATCCTGAATATCGTCAGGAATAACCATCGTGTCTGCGCCTTCTTGCTCGGCCAGCAGTCGTGCTTCCATCGCGCGGCTAATCAGATATTGGGAGCGGGCGATTTCAAGCTGCGAACGCGCTTGGGTATCGCTAAGGATCACCAGCGGCTGCCCGGCTTCTACCTTGTCGCCATCTTCTACCAGCAGCTCACGCACAATGCCGCCTTCAAGGTGTTGCACGGTGCGTTTAAAAGATTCAATCGATACACTGCCAGGCGCTACGACGGCGATGGCCAGCGAGGCCGTAAGGGACCAGACGATGAACCCACCCAAGGCAAACAGCAGAATAAACATGCCCAGCTTACGGTAGCCTTTGTCACTGGTCGGCAGACGCTCGGTTGCCTCGCCATCAATGGTGGCAGGCCCGCTGGGCGTGACATCGATTTCGTGGCGGTTTTGAACGTTACGTTGCTCATCGCTCATGTTACTTCTCCTCGCCCCCGTGCCCGTTGGATACGGCTGAAAGTCGTGCTGCGCTTTGCTGGCTTACCTGCGCACGCGGCTTTTTGGCAAATTGCGCCAGCACCTGGTCACGAGGCCCAAACATGCTGACCTGCCCTTCTTTCATTACCAGCAGTTTATCCATGTTCTTTAAAACATTGGTGCGATGGCTAATAACAAACAGTGTGACGCCTTCAGCTTTAAGCTGAGTAATGGTATGCGCCAGTGCTTTTTCCCCAGCCTCGTCCAGGTTGGCGTTGGGCTCGTCCAGCACAACCAGTACCGGGTTGCCGTATAGTGCTCGCGCTAACCCAACCCGCTGGCGCTGACCGCCGGAGAGTGCACCGCTGGTGGATGAAATGATCGTGTCATAGCCACTTGGCAGCTCAAGAATCATTTCATGTACGCCTGCTTTTTTAGAGGCTTCGACCACTTTTTGCGGGTCAATATCACCAAAGCGGGCAATGTTTTCACTGACCGTGCCGTCAAATAGCTCAATATCCTGGGGCAAGTAACCTATAAAGGGGCCAATTTCGTCACGGTTATACTGTGTAATCACCCCACCATCCAGGCGAACATCACCGACCTGGGAGGGCCAAATGCCTAACAGCACGCGAGCCAGCGTAGACTTACCGGCAGCACTAGGGCCAATAATACCGACATGCTCGCCCTTCGCTACGCTAAAGTTGATGCCTCGTATCGTCGCCATGCGTGAACCTGGCGGTGCAGCGGCGACCCCTTCCATTGCGATATCGCCCCTGGGCGCCGGTAGTGACATTTTGCGCTGTTCAGCGGGAATTTGTGCCATCAGCTCATTCAAACGCCCATACGCGCCGCGTGCGGCCACAAAGCCCTTCCAACCGCCAATCATTTGATCAATCGGTGCCAGCGCACGACCCATTAGAATAGAGCCTGCAATCATCATGCCCGCCGTCATCTCTCCTTCCAGCACCAGCAGGGCACCAAGCCCAAGAATTAATGACTGAAAGAGCAAGCGTAAGATTTTGGATGTATTGGTTAGCGCCCCTGCACGGTCGCTAGCCTGGGACTGTTTGGAAAGAAACTCGTGATGACGCTTGGACCAGCGCCCCATAATGCCTGGCAACATACCCATAGCGTGCAGCACTTCGGCATTACGCAGATTAGAGTTGGCCAGGTTTTGTGCCTGAATGTGCTCACTGTTGGCGTCTGCCAGAAGCTTCTTGGTAGCTTTTTCATTGGCGATTGCCAGCGCGACCAGAATCAAGCCGGCACAGGTTGCAAAGATGCCTAGCCAAGGATGAAACAGAAAGAGAATACCGAGATAAATGGGCACCCAGGGCGCATCAAAAAACGCAAACAAACCGTTACCGGTTAGAAATTGACGTAGATTGGTCAGGTCGTTCAGCGGCTGGGCACTTTGGGTGCCTTGCGCTACCAGGCTTCGGCGGAACATGGCGCTATACAGGCGCTCATTAATGGTGGTGTCTAGTCGATTACCCACGCGCACCAATATACGCGAGCGGACAAGCTCCAGCCCGCCCATAATCATGAATAAAAAGACGACCACTACCGTTAGCATCAATAACGTATCAAAACTTTGGGTGGTCAGTACGCGGTCATAAACCTGGAGCATATACATCGGTGGCACGAGCATCAGCAGATTGACGAACATACTGAAAAAACCGACCGATATAAACGAACCTTTGCAGGCTTTTAGTGCGCGCTGCAGATCCGTTGCTTCCTGTTGCTTTGACATGAAGGGTTCACCGTTGAATCGAAGAGGCGTCACGTGAGGAAAAAATGAATCGCGGCAGCATACCAGAACATGCCTTGCAGCGGTAGGCTGGATACTTGTCCGTCGGGAAGCTTAGGGATAATGAACCTTTTTTGAAAAGACGTACTTACCAGCCATCAACATAATATGAGATAACCGTCATATTACTTTTACCGCTTTCAGTTTCCATGTGTACATTTCTGCCATGTTTTAGGCAGGCTGACGACCGACCACGCTGTAGGAAGATGGATATGAAAATCGCCGTTGCCGGAACGGGTTATGTCGGGCTTTCCAACGCGATGCTGCTCGCGCAGCAAAACGACGTAACTGCCATAGACCTTGTGCCTGAAAAGATAGCCCTGTTGAACAGGCGCGTTTCTCCCATTGAGGATGCCGATATTGAAGCGTTTCTTCAGCGTGATGATTTACGCTTCAATGCCACGCTTGACCCCTTGGCCGCTTATGAAAACGCTGACTATGTCATTATCGCAACGCCTACAGATTACGATCCGGACACGAACACATTTGACACCTCAAGCGTAGAGGCGGTCATTGAACAGGTGATGCGCGTTAATCCCCAAGCGGTCATGGTGATTAAATCGACGATACCGGTGGGCTACACCCACCGTGCAAGCAAGCGTTTTAGTACACAAAATCTACTCTTTTCACCCGAGTTTCTCCGCGAGGGCAAGGCGCTTTACGACAACCTGCACCCTTCGCGTATTGTAGTAGGCGAGCGTTCGGAACGCGCCCAGCAGTTTGCCGAACTGTTATTGGCGGGCGCGGTTAAGCAGGATATTCCCGTACTGTTCACTAACAGCACGGAAGCCGAAGCGATCAAGCTATTTGCTAATACCTACCTTGCCATGCGCGTGGCCTACTTTAACGAGCTGGATACCTACGCCGAGAGCCTGCACCTGGATACTCGCCAAATTATTGAAGGCGTGGGCCTGGACCCGCGTATTGGCCAGCATTACAACAATCCAAGTTTTGGTTACGGCGGCTACTGTTTACCCAAAGACACCAAGCAGCTATTGGCAAACTATCAGAACGTGCCCAGCAATATTATTCAGGCCATTGTGGACGCTAACCGCACGCGCAAGGATTTTATTGCCGACTGTATTATCAAGCGAAACCCTCAGGTAGTGGGCGTGTATCGCTTAATCATGAAAGCGGGTTCGGATAATTTTCGTGCCAGTGCCATGCAGGGGGTAATGAAGCGCATCAAGGCGAAAGGTATCAAGGTGGTGGTGTATGAACCGGTGTTGGAGCAGCGCGAGTTTTTTGGCTCTACCGTGATCAACGACTTAGCGTCCTTTAAGCATTTATGCGATGTGGTCTTGGCTAACCGAATGACAAGCGAGTTAAGCGATATTACTGAGAAAGTTTACACACGCGACCTGTTTGGCAGCGATTGAAGTGTGGTGAGCCTTGCCGCTTTGCCCTGACCTGCAAGGCGGCTGATGATGCTGACGGGTTAGTCACCATAGAAAACGGGCACCCTTGCGGGTGCCCGTTTTTGGCTGTCCTTAGCCGGAGAACTGTTTAGCCTTAACGCGCTCGTGCGCTATTTGTTTGGCTTTATTGCTTATATACCGGCCTTATAAACCGGGAAGCGGCCACAAACCTCTGCTACTTTCTCTGCCACTTGGGCTTCAATGGCGCCGGTGTCTTCGCCTTTGGCCAATACATCCAGAATGTCACAGATCCAACCTGCCAACTGACGACACTCTTCTTCACCGAAACCACGCGTTGTAACCGCTGGCGTACCAATGCGCAGGCCTGAGGTCACAAACGGGCTTTGCGGATCGTTAGGCACGGCGTTTTTGTTGACGGTGATATGGGCACGACCTAGTGCCGCATCGGCATCTTTACCGGTCACGCCCTGCTTGATTAACGAGAGCAGGAACAGGTGGTCTTCGGTACCGCCGGAAACGATATCAAAACCGCGCTCCATAAACACACCGGCCATTACCTTGGCATTTTTAACGACCTGCTGCTGGTAGGCTTTAAACTCAGGCGCCATGGCTTCTTTGAAGCAGACCGCTTTCGCCGCAATCGCATGCATCAACGGGCCGCCTTGGCCGCCAGGGAATACGGCAGACTGCAGCTTTTTCTCAATATCAGCATCGTTTTCAGCCGACAGAATCACGCCACTACGCGGACCGCGCAGCGTTTTGTGTGTCGTTGAGGTAACAACGTGGGCATGAGGCAAGGGGCTTGGGTAAACGCCCGCGGCCACCAGACCCGCTACGTGGGCCATGTCGACCAGCAGGTAAGCGCCTACTTCGTCGGCGATTTCGCGGAATTTAGCCCAATCGACAATTTGTGAGTAAGCAGAGAAGCCAGCAATGATCATTTTCGGCTTGTGCTCGCGGGCAAGTTCCGCCACTTGATCATAATCGATCAGGCCTTGCTCGTTTAAGCCGTACTGAACCGCATTGTACTGCTTGCCGGAGAAGCTAGGCTTGGCGCCGTGGGTCAGGTGACCACCTGCGTCCAGGCTCATGCCTAAAATGGTGTCGCCCGGCTTAACCAGCGCTAAAAATACGGCGCTGTTGGCTTGGGAGCCGGAGTGCGGCTGAACGTTAACGTAGGTGGCGCCGAACAGCTCTTTTGCGTAGTCAATCGCGAGGTTTTCAGCGATATCGACAAACTCGCAGCCGCCATAGTAGCGCTTGCCCGGATAACCTTCAGCGTATTTGTTGGTCAGCTGGCTGCCTTGCGCTTCCATTACGCGAGGGCTTGCGTAGTTTTCGGAAGCAATTAACTCAATGTGAGCTTCTTGACGGGCCACTTCTTTTTGCATGGCGTCAAACAGCGCATCATCAAATCCGGCAATTGTCATGTCACGGCTGAACATTGGCGGGAAACCTCGTAGATAAGGGTCGTTCAAGGAAGAAATCAGGCCGCTATCATAACGCAGCCTGACGCGACTTTCATCGCATCCGCGTCAGGTACTGCATGAATGCCACTCATGAGGAGTGTCTTGATAAAAACGAAGCCGCGCTTCTCTTAAGCTTTCAGAGCGAAAGCTTCCTTAAGAGCGTTTCAGAATCAGAACCGCTTGGCTCAATGGATCATTCGGCGGGCGGCAAGGCAAGCTGTTTAAAAGCCAAGCGCGTCTCAATGCTATCCTCTTCCAACAGACATTACGCGCTTGATAAAAGACACATCAGCTAGCGAATTTGAGACGTTGCATTGCGATCTACGGTTTGCAGCCTAATCAGCAAATGCCCCTCGTTTGGATAGCTCACAATGGCTTCATATTGATCAGGCTTCTGACTGATCTCTGCATGAAAACGCTCCATCACATCGACAAGCTCACGGATGAGTGCTTCTTTTTCTGGTATTTGCATCACATCCTCCCACCAAACGCCTGACGAACACCCGAAGGCACAGCTAGAAACCTACACATCATCGTTAATCTTAATTTAATATTAATTAAGTTTAACCGTAAAGAAAGGTATCAAATATGCTTTATTTTCCATGATGGCGAACGCCCCAAGGTTTGCCCACCACCGAGGCTTGATGAACCGGCTTCAGCCAGCGAATGGGGTTGGAACAACCCCCGGGAGGCCTGGTAATCACTGTGGGAAATGGGATGGACCCGTCCCTCTGTGCCAGGATGAAGAAGCACTTCATCTCATGTGCGCAGAACACTGACGGCATCGTGAAAGAGGGTCCATCCATGAATAACATTAGCATTGTGGGTATCGATCTTGCCAAGCATGTTTTTCAGCTACATGCCATTGATGACAAGGGACACAAGGTGTTCAGCAAAAAGGTGACGCGTGATCAGCTTCGCCCCCTGCTGGCTCAACTGCCTTCGTGTATCGTCGCCATGGAGGCCTGTGGTTCTGCGCACTATTGGGCGCGCGAAATCAAACAACTGGGCCACGACACCCGCTTGTTGCCTCCTCAGGCCGTCAAGCCGTTTATTCAAGGTCACAAGAACGATGCACGGGATGCGGCGGGTATTGCAGAAGCGGCCGCACGGCCCGCTACCCCCCGTGTGGCGGTGAAGACGCAGGAGCAGCAGACATTGCAAGCACTACATCGTGTCCGTAGCCGTCTCATTCGTGCGCGGACAGCGGTCGGCAATGAGCTACGTGGATTGCTCCATGAGAGGGGGATCATTGTGCCCCAGGGCCATCGCGTGATGCGCCAGGGGGATATACATCGATTGCTGGACGAGCATCGAGAGCAGCTGGGTGCCGCCTTCAGCGAGGTGCTTGCTGACCTGGTGAACGAGTGGCAGTCACTGGATAGCCGCATCGCTGGCCATGACAAGCGGCTAAAGGCCTGTGTAAAAGCGGATACGCGCATGCAACAGTTGATGAGTGTGCCCGGCATTGGTCCTGTGAACGCGACGTTGCTGGTGAGTCATATGGGCGACCCCCATCGCTTCCCAAATGGGCGGCAGTTTAGCGCCTCTATCGGCCTCGTACCGCGGCAACATTCCAGTGGTGGTAAAGACATTCTGAAAAGTATTACCAAACGAGGTAACAGCGAAGTGCGTCGTCAGTTGGTACATGGCGCACGAGCCGCCTTGAGGCAATTTCAGCGCCAGGACCATTCCGACCGCCTGGCGCAATGGATTATCCACCTGGCGGCGCGAGTAGGGCAACGCAAGGCCATTATTGCCCTGGCAAACAAAATGGCGCGTATCTGTTGGTCAGTACTCGCTTATCAGCGCGCCTATCAAGCATAGTTCCGATCAGGCATGGTTCCGAGTAGACGTATCGGTGGATGACGCCAGGCCAGGCGGTTATATGATGATATGAAATTATTCCCGAGGTTGCGTGAGTAAGATACCCGATGGCACACAGGTAAGACCTACTCTCTGCCGCTCTGAAAAGCCTGATGGCCCATTATGAGGCCGCGTGGGAGATCAAGAGCAGAGAGTGCGCATTCCATCAGGGCCAGATAGCTGCATGCTATCACCAAGGGCCGGATATAAGCGTGCAGTCCTCCTCCTTGTCCATCCGTGCCTTACTTGCACAACGGGACGGGTCCATATAAGCAGGCTTTAGCCAGCGATGGGGGTTGGAACAACCCCGGGAGTCCTTCGGCCTCCTTCGCCCAGTGGAACTGGGCTCCCACAATGTTTACCCACCACCGAGGCTTGATGAACTGATCCCCACAATGTTGCCCAACTTCAAAGGCCTGATAACTTTGTAGGAGCAGGCTTCAGCCAGCGAAGGGGTTGGAACAACCCCCGGGAGGCCTTCGGCCTCCTTCGCCCAGTGGAACTGGGCTCCCACAATGTTTACCCACCACCGAGGCTTGATGAACCTTGTGGGAGCAGGCTTCAAAGGTGAATAAATTTCCGACACTTAATCAAAGCCATACTGCATTCCAGTAGCCGTATTGATTCACATCCTGCACTAAATTCGCTCTTAGCGGATTGCCTACAATGTATCTGGCTACCTCTTTTAATGATCCTTCTTGGCGAATCATTCGGTCATGAAAACCTCGTTGCCAGATGCTTTTTCCTATCCCCAACGAGACATAGCTTTTGTAACGTCGAACGGCTTCTGGAAGGCTGCCATTAAGCTGAATAAGCCAGTGAATGTGATCTGGCATGACGACAAATGAAAGTGTTGATGCAAGCTCTTGGACACGAGGATGATAAAAACACCTGGAGGCACAGCAGGCCGACTCAAACTGCGTGAAGAGAGGATGGCGATTTTGCGTGGTAATCGTAATTAGATAATAGGCATTCTCTAGCGAATATCTTCCCTGCCTAAGCCGATGACTTGTTTGCATATCATCTCTCATCGCTCATTTTAATTATTCGCAACATTATGAATTGAAGCAGCGCATGAAATAAAGTTGTAAATGCAGGCTTAAAATAAAATCTGAGTATTCAGCTTCAGTTAGCGAATGGGGTGGGTTTAACCCCGGGAGGCCTGATAAACCTTGTGGGAGCAGGCTTTAGCCAGCGATGAGGGTTGGTCAACCCCGGGAGGCCTGATAAACCTTGTGGGAGCAGGCTTTAGCCAGCGATGAGGGTTGGTCAACCCCGGGAGGCCTGATAAACCTTGTGGGAGCAGGCTTTAGCCAGCGATGGGGGTGAAGCTATCCCCATAACCTTCGATCAATAAACCAGGCTTCCAAGGTGGGTAAATTTACGACACCTGATCAAAGCCATACCGCATTCCAGTAGCTATATTGATTAACATCCCGCACTAAATTTGCCCTTAGCGGATTGCCTACGATGTATCTGGCTACCTCTTTTAATGATTCTTCTTGTCGAATCATTCGATCATGAAAACCTCGTTGCCAGATTCTCCTCCCCACTCCCAACGAGACATATCCCTTGTAACGGCGAACCGCTTCTGGAAGGCTACCATTAAGCTGAATAAGCCAGTGAATATGGTCTGGCATAACGACAAATGAAAGTGTTGATGCCAGCTCCTGGACACGAGGATGATAGAAACACTTGGAGGCACAGCAAGCCGCATCAAACGGTGTAAAGACTGGATGGCGATTTTGTGTGGCAATCGTAATTAGATAATAGGCATTTTCTAGCGAATACCTCCCCTGCCTAAGCCGATGACTTTTTTGCATACCACACCTCATGACTCATTTTAATTAGCATCCAGCATTATGAATTAAAGCAGAGCATGGAAGAAAGTTGTAAATGCAGGCTTTAAAATAAAATCTGAGTATTCAGCTTCAGGTCTCAGCCAGCGATGGTTGGTTCAACCCTAGGAGGCCTCCGACCTCCTTCGCCCAGTGGAACTGGGCTCCCACAATGTTTAACCAAGCCCTGGGATTTGATGGACTGATTCCCACCATATTTGCCCGATTTTGAGGCTTGATAAACGGGCTTCCACAAGGATGACAAGGCATTGAGAGTTGCTACATATTTCAGGAGCCAATGAACATTGCAGGAGCAGGCTTTAGATGGGGTTGAGCCAGCCCCCGAAGCCCTGATAAACATTGTAGGAGCAGGCTTTAGCCAGCGAATGGGGTTGAGCCAACCCCCGAAGCCCTGATAAACATTGTAGGACCAGGCTTCAGCCAGCGAATGGGGTTGGCTCAACCCCGGGAGGCCTTCGGCCTCCTTGGCTTTTCCTACAAGATTACATCAGGCTTCACCCAAAAGCCCCAGGCTTGCTGCAGGCGCCTGGCGGCGTAGCCCGCGCGATAGCGTATGACCGATAAAACCGATCAGTAGCGCACCTCCAATAGGTAGCACCAACCATAGGGTTAAGTGAAAACGTGGCGGTAGCTCTAGCCAGTAGAGATAGAGGGCGGCGGTCGCGACTTCGGCCAGTACAGCGCCCATTAAACCGCTGGTAAAACCAAGCAAGGCATACTCAGCCCCTTGGACGCGGGAAATCATTCGCTGGCCTGCTCCAAATACACGCAGTAGGCCACTTTCATGGGCTCGTACCGGCTGGCTGGCGGTCAAGGCGGCGTAGAGCACGCTGACACCCGCCAGCAGCACTAGTATCAACACAAGCTCGATGGCCCTCGTCACTTGGGTGAGCACATCGCGCACTTGGCCTAAAATGGCATCGACATTTAGCAGCGATACGCCGGGGAAGTCGTTCACTAGCTGACGAATTAGGCCTTGCTCCTCGTCAGGCAGATGAAACGCAGTGATATAGCTATGTCCAAACGACTCCAACACGCCCAGCGGGAAAATCAAAAAGAAGTTGGGCTTAAAAGTGTCCCAATCGAGGCTGCGCACACTGGTGATACGTGTGCTCAACTCTTCCCCGCCCACAGAGAAGGTGAGCGTATCATTGAGTGATAGTCCCAGCCGGTCCGCCAGGCCTTCTTCAATGGAAACAGGCACGGTATCGGCAGATACTGCATCAACCGCGCCTAGCCAGCCTTGTGGTTTATCAACAGGTAGCTCATCAGCGGGTGCTTCGTTGGAGAACCACTCTCCCGCCACTATCTGGTTATCTTCAGGCAGCTCGGCCTGCCAGGTCAGGTTCAGTTCGCGGCGCAGAGAGCCGTCGCCTCTGGCATCCTCAGGTACCGCTTCCATGGGAGGCTGCTGATTAATAGCGGTAATACGCCCACGCACCATGGGATACAGCGTGCTTTGGGTATCAATACGGGGCGCTACGGCTTGCTCAAAGGGGTCACGTTCATCAGGCTGGATATTAATGGCGAAGTAGTTGGGCATGTCATCGGGCAACTGGGCCTGCCAGGTTGAAAGCAGGTCACCACGCACCAGAACAATCATCGCCATGGCAAAGAACGTGACAGAGAATGCCAACAGTTGGCCCACGCCTGCCTGACGGCGACGCGCCAGTTGGCGCCCACCCAGGCGCAGCGCCTGCATCCACTCGCTTGTACCTGTTAGCTTTTTTATGCCGTAAAGAATGCTATTGAGTAACAGCGCGCTGATGCCCCAGAGCGCACTAAGCATGATGCCTCCCCCCAATAGCAGGGCGACCGCCAAAGGCGCACTACCGGAATAGAGCCATAGCAGGCCGCCAAATACGACAGCGGCAACACCGGCGCCCCACCAGGCGGCAGGAGGCAAAGGGTCCAACTCTCGACGCAGCACTTTCAGCGCACTTACCTGTTTGATGCGTAATAGCGTTGGCCCGGCAAACCCTACCAGCACCGCCATCGCCGTTAATACGCCTAGCCATATCGGCATAATGCCCGGCGGCGGTAGCGTAATAGGTAAAAAGCTGGCCAAAAGATGCAGCAACAGCGCCTGTCCCGCTACGCCGAGCAGTGCGCCAAGCAAGGACGCCGCCAACGCCAGCCCGATAAGCTGTAGGCTAAACAGCATGACAAGCTGTTGCTGGCTAGCGCCAAAGCAGCGGAGCAATGCTGCCGTGTCCAGATGGCGCTCAACATAGCGCTTTGCTGACATGGCGACCGCGACCCCGGCCAGCAGTACAGCGGCAAGCCCTGCCAACCCCAGGTAGCTGTCTGCGCGTTGCAGTGCGTTACCTAATTGCGGCCGGTCCACTCGAACATCACGCACCTCGACCCCTTGCTGGCGCAACTCGGTGAGTAATCCTTGCACGTTGTCGATGGCTTGAGGAGGCCCGGCCGCCAATAATTCGAACTCGACACGCGAGCCTTCCTGAACAAGACCGGTTGCTTCCAGGTCCGCCGTATTGAGCATCAAGCGGGGGTTAAAATTACTAAAGCCAGCGGATTGATCCGCTTCCCGTTCGATAATCCCGCTGATGGTTAACTCGGTTCGCCCTACCTGTACACGGTCGCCAAGCTCTACCTCAATCAGCTGTGCCAAGCGCGGGTCTGCCCATGCCTGGCCCGCTGGTGGCCCCGAGGCTATCTGTTCGGTCCCCTCCCCTAAATCGACACGCGATACACCATAGTGCGGGTACACGTCATCCACGGCTTTAAGGCTAGCTGGTTGAAAACGATCCCCTAAGCTGATCATGGATACCAGCCCGACCTGGTCGCTTAGAGTAAAGCCTGCCTCTTCCAGCGTCGTGCGTAGCTCTTCTGAAAAAGGGGTGCGCTGCTCCAATACGATATCCCCTCCCAGCATTTGCCCAGCCTGACGCTCAAGGCCGCGTTCCAACCGGTCGAGAAAAAAAGCGATCATAGTGGAGGCGGCAACCGCCAGCACGAGGGCGACAAAGAGCGCACGAACATCCGCCGAGCGTAAGTCACGCCTTAAGCTTCTGGCGGCCAGCCGCCATGGCATATCGCTCATTGCCCCTCTCCTGCCACGCTGGATTCAGCAGGTACATCAGCAGGTACAAAGGGGATTAGTTGCCCTTGGGTTAATTGCAGGCATCGATCACAGCGGCGTGCCAAAGCGTGGTCGTGGGTGACCAGGATAAGCGTTGTTCCAACCTCATGATTCAAGGTAAACAGCAGGTCGATCACCTGAGCGCCGGTATCAGGGTCGAGGTTGCCGGTCGGCTCATCCGCAAACACCAGTTCAGGATCGGTGACAAACGCCCGGGCAATCGCCACTCGCTGCTGCTCGCCGCCCGAAAGCTGCTTGGGTAGATGGTCTACGCGTTCACCCAATCCCACTTTAGCAAGCCATGTTTGGGCAATATGGTCTTCTCCGGCGCGCGGTGAAAGCTCCAAAGGCAGTAACACATTCTCTAGCGCGCTTAAGGTGGGTAGTAGCTGAAAGTTCTGGAACACAAAGCCCACGCGCCCAGCTCTTAACGCCGCACGGCCATCCTCATCCAAACGGCTCAGGGGTTTACCAAACAGCGTAAGCTCACCATCTGTAGGCGTATCCAACCCGGCCAACAGGCCCAGCAGCGTTGATTTTCCGGCCCCGCTTTTGCCTAAAATGGCAACGCTCTCTCCGGCTGCTACGCTTAACGACAGTTGATCCAGGATGGTTAGCGTGCGTTCGCCACTGGTCACTTTCTTCGATAGCTTTTCTGCATTCAGCACAGGCCGCCCCAACGCGGCATGGGGAACCTTGTTCTGCGAAGTGGCGTCAGTGGTAGAGTGACTGTGTGCTTGTGGCGATGCATCAGCGCTGGACGAGTAGGCAGCTTTATCAGAGGAGTAAGGCATGAAGCGAGGCATCCCTGTGGCATGGCAAAAACGTAACGGTATGGTAAAAAGCTATCTGGTGGTTCTAATAATCACCTTAAGCATTCCTGCGCTCAACGCAAGTGAGCCTCCCACCATACTCATTATGGGGGATAGCCTGAGTGCTGCTTATGGTATTGAGCATGAACAAGGCTGGGTTCCGCTGCTGGAAGAGCGTCTAGGCGGCCAAGCGGACGTGGTCAATGCCAGTATTAGCGGCGAAACCACCTCAGGTGGATTACAGCGGTTTAGCGCCATTTTGGAGAAACAACAGCCTGATATCGTGCTATTGGAGCTGGGTGGCAACGATGGTTTGCGTGGCCTTGCGCCCAATCAGATGCGTTCTAACCTGGCCAGCATGATTGAGCAAAGCAAAGAAATTGATGCTCAAGTACTGCTATTGGGTATCGATATTCCCCCTAACTATGGCCAAGCCTACCGGGATGCTTTTACCGGCGTTTATTACTCACTTGCAGACGAGTATGACGTGCCGCTTTTGCCCTTTTTGTTAGAGAGCGTGGCGCTTAATCAATCGCTCATGCAAAGCGATGGCATTCACCCTACGGCCGAGGCACAGCCGATTATTCTGGATAACGTGTGGCCTGAGCTTGAACCGCTGTTGGGCAGTGGTTATCAGGCTTTGGCTAACTGATTCCAACAATACTGAGCGGCGCCCCGTTTAGGGGCGCATGTCATTGGCCATATGAGCAAGCAGTAACAAGGTTGCCGAAAAATAGTCATCTTCGGGCAATGGTACAGCGTCAGGTAAGGTTTCACCGCTTGAAAATGCTCTGATAGCATTAACGCCCCGTGAAATAGCATACTCAGCACGCTCTCCGCTAACCACGTTAATCCATGCAGGTGCCGGTTGTTGCGCTGGGTCGTTCCAAAATGCAGTAATGCTACCTACTCCACTGGCGTCATCTCGCCCGCCCCAGACAAAATAAAGCGGAATACGCACAGCATCAAAGCTGAATCGTGGCGCCCAGTTGGCTGCGGGAGTCACCTCACCTTGTTGATTAATTTCTATCCAGTCAGAGGGCAAAAGATAAGCGCCGAACCGCGCTTTATCCAGCAAGGCTACGCCGTCATCCATCAGTTGCTGCCACGGTTGATCGGGTTCTAACTCGGCGAAGTCACGCAGTGCGGGTAGAAACCAGTAAGACAGATTTATATCGGCTTCCCCATTACGCTGAAATCCCTCTACCCCTGGCAGCAGTAACTGGTAACCGGCAACTTCGGTGATTACGTTATGGGTAATCGCACGTCGTATACTTCGAGAAGCGCTAGCATAATTGGCGTCACTCCAACGCTCAGCGGCCAATTGCAGTGCCCATGCAATAAATAAATCGCCATCAGTGGCGTTATTCAGGTCCTGAACATGAGGCGTTTCGTTAGGATCATACCGCCATGAAAACAGTGACATATCCCGTCGACTTAGATTGCGACGAGTCCATCGCCACAGATCGTCAAACGTTTCCTGATCATTATAATGCTGAGCAAGCATCATGCCCCAGCCTTGGCCTTCCGAATGGCTGATACTACGGTTGCCTGTATCAATCACACGCCCGTCAGCACTGATGAAACGCTCACGATAAGCATCCCAGGCCGGGTCTGCCTGAGCAGAACAAGCGCTTAACAACATACACAGGGCCAATCCAGCCCCCCATACTGCTCGGCTAAACATGTGCAGCAAACTCCTTTGCAAAACAGTGCCAAACAAGGCGCTGCCACTAGCGACCATAGAGAAAGGTACACTCACGTTGCTCTACTTGGCGACTTGTACACGCCATAGGCACATCCGCTTCGCCGCCCTGCTGCTGTAGCCATGTTTTATAAAGGCCTTCCAGTACCGTAGACATGGCTAACAGACTAGCGCTAATTCGCTCAGGCGAAGACCCAGGCACTGGACAGGCAATATGGCGAATACGTATTTTTTGATTTTCGGCCATGATAGTTACTTGCCCCCAGTCTAGCTGGCTAAGTATGCCATTCATCACTTGTTCAAGGGACTCTAACGTATCGCATTCACCTATAGGCAGTTCAGTAGCTATGCGGCCCCCAATATGCTGTAAAAACCCGGAAGCGCCTTCTTTACCAGCGCTATTTAAGAGCTCATCAAAAATCAGCTCTAAAAAAAGGTTCCACTGGCGACTACAGTGTCGACTTGCGTAATACGTCATGCTTTGGGTATGGCTATCTGGCTCGTTCACCGCTCTCTCCAAAGATGTAGTTCATGAATACGCTAGCGGATGTGTCGTTATAGTCACCGAAACTATTAAAATCCACACGTCCTCCAAGAGACAGGTCAGGCGTCATGCGATATTCCATCGCCCCACCGAGAGAAAGTCCTACGCCACTTTCGCTCTCTCCCGAATAGCGCGAAGCAGGCGTTGCTCCCAAGTCGGCAAAAACATCCATTAGCGCCTGAAACTCGGGATCAGTGGGAAAATAATCACTGTCATCCGTGCTATAGCTTTGAAAACCAGGGGCTATGTATCCACCAAGGGTCAGTTGGTCACTGACATTTTCACGATAGTTGATAGGAAAGGCGACACTAACGTAGTCCTGAGGACTGAAATATCCGCCATGACCATAGGTAAAGTGGCTCAAGTCATCATCGAATGCCATTGCTGAGACATGGACACCCGTTTGTAATTGTCGGCGTTCATTATTAACCGGGCGGGCGTAGCCGCCTAGCGATAGCTCATATGACTGGTTATCTGCAACGTTATGGCCGGTATAGCGATAGGCACCAATGTCTGCATAAAGGCCGCCAGCATCGGTATCATAATTAACTCCAGCGCGCCCTCCTGTACGCACTACACCGCCCCATGTATCGCCGCTATAGGCATCATGGGCGCCTGCATAAGATAAAACACTATCTTTCACAGCGCGACGTTCTGCCGTAAAAGCAAGCGATGTATTTTCACTAATTTGCGGACGCCAGCTTATACCGCCTACTACGTTGGTTTCCTCAAAACCTAACGGAGTACTTCCTACATCCATAGAAACGCTGCCATTTTCATAGCTCAACGCTAATCCGGCACCGCTGTCACGCAGACTTGACGGTCGCCCTCTTCCAGCAGCAACAACCTCTAAACGCTGATTAATCGTGTCGATAGCTCGCTCAAACTGTTGGCGGCTTTCAATAAAGGCTTCACGCGAGGTTCCGTCAAGGCTAAGGGCATCAAAATCAACGCTGTCGTCTAATATAATACGGTTGAATAAATCTCGCTGCTCTTGCGTTAAATCTGCAATGGTTAAACCAGCCTCATACAGCGGATTACGTGTTAATGCGTTTTCATAAAAGCGTTGCGCCTCTTCAAGCTCCGCTCCTAAACGTACTTCTTCTTGCTGATTTGTTGCTGCTTGAAAACGATCCAGGGCTACAAAATAGCCATCCACACTGGACTGAATATTATCCAGTATGTCGCTTACTCCGCCTAATGATTGATTTAGTGCAGCGGCACTTTCCCCAAGGCCGCTGCTACCAAAGCGACGTAACGACTCCCCTTCAGGCGTGCCTGATGACACCAACGAGGGCGTCACCTGCACTTCAAAACGACCCTCTCCGTACGGTATAAAGGAGAAGCCAACAGGCGCCTCAATTCTATCCTGTCGGCTTAATCCGCTTTCGCCATCGCGTAAATTAAAGGCAAACTCAGTGGTAACTTTAGGCGCTCGCTCCCGTCTTATCTCTTTGGCCAGCTCATCAATTCGCTGGGCGGTAGTCAAAGGTGCATCATCGACCTGCTCAAAAGCAAATACGTCTCCTGTACGTTGCGCTGCACCCGGCAACCAATTGGGGCGCTGGGATGTGGCGGCGGTACGAGTAGGCGCCCGGTCAGTAAACGGATTATTGCCCTGGGCAAGCATGACGGCACCGCCGTCTTCTGCTCCCAACTTCTGACGTGCCTGGCTTAATAACGCCAATGCTTCACGGCTATTTCCGTTAGCACGCGCGACCTGAGCACGTAACAACCACATATCGGCTGTCGGCTGCTCGGGAGAGTAACGGCTCAGCAACTGGTCCGCCTGACGTGGTCGGTTGTTGGACAGCGCACTCTGGACAGCACCTTCTAACGCTTGCTGACTATCAGGATGTCGTGTCAGGGCATACGTGTAAATTTGTTCCGCCTGCGCCTGTCGATCACCATCTGCGTATAAACGTGCCATGGCAAGCAACAGACCCTCATCGTCAGGTGCTTGCCGAATCGGCTCCGCAAGCCGATCATAGGCACTGGCCAATCGTCCGCTTTGACGCAGCTGATCTGCCTCTATAATGGCAAGCCCTCGTTCTACCTCCATTGCGTCCTGGTCTTCCCGCCATTGCGATGAAGCACTTAACCGTCCCAACAATTGACGGGCAGCATCTGGCCTGCCTGCCTGAGCCATAACCAACACATGCGTTATATAACTATTGGGGGCTTGCTCATCAACACCACGAGCGATATCGCGCTCTACCCATCGCAACGCTTCTTCGGTAGCGCCTGCTTGTGATAAAGCATCCGCAATTTGCCCCACTTGGCTGGGGGTTAAATCACGACCACCATCGTGCTGGTATAGTTGCTGCAAAGCACTAATAGCGGCGGTACGATTGCCTTGCTCTAGCTGCGCAAGCGCTTGGCTTAAGGGCTGCTGGATGTGTGCCTGCTGCTGCAGCGAGCGCATTTCGGTGGTCAGGTTAGCAGAGGGGATACTGGATAATAACTGTAGAGTATCCCCCCAGCGGTCTTGTTCTGATGCAAACAGTGCCACGGCATAGCGCTGTTCAGGCGTTGCGCTCGCACCCGAAAATGATGCCATTAACGCCTGTGCTTCATCAGGCCGAGACTGCTCCACCATTAGACGCGCCAGGTCCAGGCGCACCCAGGGATTATCGGGTTCAAGTGCTAACGCCTGACGCAGATTAACTTCTGCGCCAAAGTTATCCTGTTGACGTGCCTGCGCACGCAATGCTTCTACTTGCGTACTGGTCAAACCACTGACTTGGGAGCGAGCGCCATCCGGTAACGTTTGGGCAATTTGTTGCGCTTCGGACCACTCCCCTTTTTCGGAAAGTACCTGCACCAACCCTACACGCGCTTCCACATCATTCTGACGTGTCTCGAGCAGTGCACGGTATGCGCGCTCAGCGGCATCCAGCCTACGCTGGCGGCGCAGAATATCGGCTTCAAGCAAGCGGGCAGCTCGCCCGGCATCACCGCTTTGCTGAGTTAATGGCCTTACCCGAGCCAGCGCCTGTTCTAAATTATTCGCTTGTGCTAGACGTTGTGCCTCTGCCAAGCGCGCATAAAAAGAAGCGCTTTGATATGCAGCACTCCACTTCTCGCGTTGCTCGGGCGCCTGGTCCATCGCTTCTGCCAATAGATCTCTGGCCTGGGCAAACTGTTGCCGACGTAACAGTAACAAGCCAAGCCCGGCCTTGGCCTCGGAATCTTGTGGGTTTTCTTCCAACGCCTGACGAAATGCTTGTTCGGCACTACTCAGCTCTCCCGTCTCCAGCGCGATAAACCCCGTTGCGCGTGTCGTTTGAGCAGTCGCCGTTTCAAAGTGCTCTAGAATATCACCATCATCAGGATTTGCCCGGAGATACGCTTGATAAAGTGTCTCATCAGCGGGCGTCGCATCTAGCCAAAGCAGCGCCTGACGCCAAGAGTTTCGTGCATTAGCCGCTTGCGGCCCGGCGCGCTGACTCATCTGCGCCAGGCGCTCGATACCCTCTCTCCTGGTACCTTCACGATAGGTCAGCACTTCTCCTAAAGCGCGTGTTAACGCTGCATCCTGAGGAGCATTCTCAGCCAGTTGCCGCAATCCATCGCGGGCCTGACGCCAATGCTCATCACTCCCACCTGCCAGCGTTTGATAATACTCAATGGCAAGACTTCGTGGCGGTGTAGAACCCTCAAATAATTCACGATAAGCCGCTGCCGATTCTTCATAACGATTAACATTTGCCAATTGACGAGCGCGGTTAAGTTGCTCGGCATTTAGAGTCTGCCCCTGCCTTAGCTGATCAAGCTCAGTTAAATAGGGGCTATTCGGTGCAGCCTGCTCCAAGCGGCTTATCCACTGATCGGCGTCCGCCCCTTGATTATCACTCAAGTCCAGGCGTGCCAGACGATAGAGTACTTCTGGATCATTTGGCCGCCCTGCCAGGTAACGCTCAAGCGTTTGTCTTGCCAAGTCAGGACGCTGATTTTGCTGCCAAAAATCAGCCTGATTTAGGAGTGTTTCCAAGGCATTCTGTGCCCCATTATTATGTTGAGCGCCGCCTTGAAGAGAATCATCTTGAGAAGTGTCCTGTTGTGCCCAAGCTGTTGTAAAGGGAGTGCAGCACGCCATCGCGCTCAAAAGTAAGCGTCTTGTCACTCTTCTGGGGATAGTAATAGGTCGGCGCATGTTATTCCCCGTTCTCGATGTTATTACCATCGCCCATTCGACGCTGTGCTCGTTTTCGGAGGGCGCCATAAAGTAGGCCTGCTATCAAAAATACAATTAGCCCCATGGCAAACAGCATGGGAGCGACGTACTGGCCTGCATACCAGCGCACTAGTCGATACCAGGGCATTTCACCACGCACTGAACGGGGCCCTACCTCAAACGCATTAATCTCATTGTCAGGTCCAATCAAAACCAAATCACCAACGACTTGGCGACTCAACTGAGGCTGGTCCATAAGATCAGGTAATGCACGTAGCTGACCTGCATCAGATGCCGTTGCCACGACAATGCTGCGCTCATTATTTAAAGGAGAGCGCACGCCCATTATGATTTGCTCAGGTGTCTGGCCTCCCAGCCAATTACGCGCACGCTCAACGTCGCTTCCCAAGCGTGTTTGCGCTAACAGGTTTAAGCGGCTCTTTAGTCCCAGCGGTGCTACTTTGAGCGCGTCTTGCTGAATACTGAAAGGAGCCAACTGGCGATTGAGTTCGCTTTGCTCTAACTGAGTCGTCTGAGCAACTACCAACATATCGTGATTGGCCATGTTTTGATTTAAAGCCAACCCCTTATGTATCTCCAGTTCCACTCCAGGATAACCGGTAGCAGCACTCATGCGGCCAATCAATCCAAAGGCTGTGCTCATCTCTGATGTGTTCGGCTCGTCAGGAAGTAACAGGATTGTTTGGGATAAATCTGCCCATTGAGTAAAGGGAAAACCAACATTCCACCAATAGGAAAGTTCCGGCAAAGCCGCAAAATACTGCGCGTCACGTACATCCAGATAGGAGTCAGGATAAAGCCGCGTTTCGATGCGATTGGGCAGCCCCAAGTCACACCCTTCTTCGGGCAGATTGACGGCCATATTAAAAAAGAAATCAAGCTGGTTATTGCCATAAAGTTGTTCGGGGGGAATGCGCAAGGTCGCTTCATTAGAGCGAATATCATTGCCTAATAGATGCCATATCTCCCAAGCAAGCGAGCGTTTTTCAACAGGCAAAGAGCCCAGGTATGCGCCATTCAAGCCCACTTCCAAACGTGAGTCTCGCTCATTAAGCCACTCTCCATGAGGAAACTCATAACCTAGTTTCAGCGTGACCTCCTCCCCTGGCCATAAATACATATTGGGAGGCAAACTAAAGCTGAAGCTTTGCGGAGTCGGACGAACTCCCTCGCCTGCTAACGGGGCCTCACTTGTCATGCTGGTCAGATAAATGGGCTCGTTAAGCGCCTGCCATTTAGGCGCATCGTAAGCGTTTCGAGGTGCTATTGATGGTGCGTTTACTCGCTCAACACCACCTGTCAAGTCGGTACCTTTTAGGGCTAGATAGCGCGCTGCTGCGTTTACTTCTTGCTCTGTTTGACCTGTCACAACCAGTAAACGGTACATCGAGTTGTTGGGATTTACCTGTTGCAGTAGCGTCGGTCCGTTAATTTGTGGCAGGTCGATACCTAACGGCATTTGCTCTGGCGTGCCGATCACCAGTGTATGCTGGTCCGGTATCAAATTATGATGCACAGGGAAGTCAGCGCCTCTATAGTCAGCCAGCACAGCAAAATGCGAGGTTAGCGCTGCGCCTGCGCGTAATAGAGTTTCAGAAGGCGCATCAGGCAATACCAACGGCAATACCAAGCGTTCTAAATCCGCCTCATCAAAAAACGGCGCAGGCAGTGCTTCAAGCCCCGTAGCAGGTGGAAGCGCTTGCACTTCTATTTCCATCGAAGAACCGGGTAATACTTCCAACCAGATACCTTCGCTGAGCAGTGTATTGCACTGCTCAAGCGTTTGCCCCGTCACACTAAGCAATAATGTGTTATAAGTCACTAATAACTCAGGTGGAATAGCAATATCCACCGTAAGATCCTGGGCGGTAAATCGGTCAAGTTCAATCACCCGCAGCTCAATGCCGTTAAGACTTAAATTTAACCGACTAAGTCCCTCCAACAATGCATCGGAGTATTTTAAATTCAGTGTCAAGGTAGCCTTGGTCGCCACTTCATCACTACGTAGTGAGAAGTCTAGTCCCGCTTGCGCGCCGTTACCCTGTAAACGCAATGGTTGAGTTACTATCTCATTAAAGGAAGACGTTAATGGAAAGCGATGCGTTTTAGTAGGGGCCGGCGCTGTAAATGCAAGCTCGCCCTGAGTACCGATCGCAACGTCAGGTAATGTACGCGCGTTATCATCCAATCCATCAAGCCATGAAGGGGATGCGTCTACCGGCGTATTAATGGTCGTCTGGCTCCAGGCTCGCTGGGTCGAAAGCACACCTACGATAATTAAACTTACAAGCACCATTCGCCATAACCAGGTTGCAGCTGATGCCCCTCTAGCGGCGGTTGCAGATGCGCTCGCCGGAGTTTCAGCTGATGTTTTCTGATTGGATTCTGATGCTACAGCGCCCCCAGCGAATAACCGTTGCTCTTTCCAGCGCTGAAAGAAAAGTCCTAAAACAGCGCGAATAACGGTCCACATGGAGCGAATAGGCTGATCACGAGGATGGCTACGTTTTTGTATCCAGGCATCCGCCCTCCCCATCACCAGTTTCACCAACTGACGACGCTGAGCAATACTTAAGCGGCCGAATTTCAGGCGGATATACTGTGAATCACGACTTACCAAATCTACTGGAAACAACACAGGCGTGTCATCAAAAGACATTTCAACAAAATCGATATTTGCACTTTGAGGAAAGTCTTTAACAGTGCTCAGTTGCATTCCCCCCATTGAGAGATTTTGTGTGCCGGTTGATAGCGTATAGCCTCCTTCCAAATGCAGTATTGCCGGATGCTTTAAATCAATCCTGACATACTCACGCACTTGCTTTTGTTCGCTACCAACCGCGACCGCCGCCATTAAAAACAAGGCACTGAAAGAGGCCCATGCCACGTTAAAAAGTAATGCGCTTAAATGGGCATTTACGGGATCCCACCAGACCACCCGAATAGCCCCCCAAATGACACCCGCAGCTAAAAGCCCCAGCAAAAAGAGATGAGGACGCGTCACATTAAAATCGAAAAAGCTGCGCTCCAGCAACCCACCTTTTTCGGTTACATCGAACTTGCCACGATTAGGGTTAAAAAGTGTAACGATAGAGGGCTTCAATAAATGAAACGTTAGCACCGTTTCATAAATCTCATTCCAGAACGTATACCGATACTCACCGACTAATTTAGCGTTGGTATAAATAACCGCAAATAAATGAGGAACTACATACGCTGCAACCAACGCAGGTGAGGCTTCTATAATATTAAGTCCGAAAAGCAAATAGGTGAGTGGCGCAGTTAAAAAAACAAACCGTGCTAATGGGAACTGAAAATGTAGCATGGCGCTCAAGTAACATAATCGCTGAGGAAGGGTTAGCCCACGGCCTAACAGAGGATTATCACGCCTTAATATTTGCGTCATACCCCGTGCCCAACGAGCACGTTGTACAATATGAAGCGCCAAACGTTCAGTCGCCAACCCTGCTGCAAGTGGTATTCCCAAATAAGCCGTCGACCAACCTTTACGCTGTAACTTAAGCGCCGTATGCGCATCTTCGGTGACTGTTTCGACAGCAAAGCCGCCGATCTCTTCTAACGAGCTACGCCGGATAACTGCGCAAGAACCACAGAAAAAGGTGGCATTCCAGTAGTCATTGCCTTTCTGAATTGGACCGTAAAAAAGTTCGCCTTCATGCGGCACTTCGCGACCACTTACCAGATTTCTCTCAAACGGGTCTGGTGAATAAAAATGATGCGGCGTCTGAATAAGTGCCAGCTTATCATCGACTAAAAAGGCGCCTGTCGTCGCCTGCAGAAAAGCACGCGTGGTAATATGATCACAGTCAAAGATACAAATTAACTCGCCCGTTGTGCGTATTAAGGCATTATTCAAATTACCGGCTTTTGCATGCTTATTATCTGACCGCGTTATATAACCAACACCCGCTTGCGAAGCAAATGCACCAAACTCAGCGCGTTTGCCATCATCCAATAAATAAATATTAAGCTTATCTGCTGGGTAGTCTAAATTTTGTGCAGCCAACACGGTATCACGAACAACTTCCAGGCTTTCATTATAGGTAGGTACATAAACATCAACCGATGGCCACTGGTTTATATTCTCTGGAAGCGGCACCACTTTTCTTTCAAAAGGCCAAGCCGCTTGAAAGAAACTTAACACCAATACTAGCCATGCATAGCACTCAGCCGCTAATAAGCCAAAACTTAAAAAGGCTTCCAAGCCAGGCTCGATAATCAGCGTTTCTGTCATCCGCCAGTAAATATAGCGGGTTGCCGTTATAATGGTGATAAGCGCCATGCCCAAGCGTACTCGTTTAGACGTAACCTGCCCCATTACAAGAAGCAAAAGCGCGGTCATCAAGCCAAAGATCAGCTGATTATGTATAGTCATTGGCGTAGAAACTACCACCGCCAGAATGGGCAAACACACCAATAGAATCAGCAATATCCAGCTTTTATACAGCACGCTTTTCATTGTTGGGCTCTCGAGTGCGTTTGAGTTGCTAAAGCGTCTGGTAATAGCCGCATAATATTGTGTGCGACGATCTCAAGATCATTAACGACTGCTGACGTATAGGCATATTGCAAAATAGAAATTTGCTGGGCATGCGCTTCAGAAACCGCAGCATCCCGGTGGATTGCACCTAAAAGCGAGGCGCCTAGTCGGCTTTTTAGTAGTCCATAAACGTCATTACTCAACTCGTTGCGTAAATCCAGCTGATTAATAACATAGTAAATTTGACCTTCAACACCTGAAGGATAAAAGCTTTTATTTTCAACGGAGGGTAACACCGCAAGCGACGCGCTATCAGCCAGCAGCGCTGTCA
The DNA here is from genome assembly GCF_013183775.1 of Halomonas hibernica. Lineage (NCBI taxonomy): Bacteria > Pseudomonadati > Pseudomonadota > Gammaproteobacteria > Oceanospirillales > Halomonadaceae > Halomonas > Halomonas hibernica. The sequence goes on along the minus strand of NZ_VIFN01000001.1, from coordinate 152,023 downwards.
CGCACAGCGGTTTTAGCTTGCATAACGCATGAAGCGCGACAGAATGTCCAGGCGGCAAATCGGCTAACACAATGTCGCCAGGCGATTTGCACAACCCTTGTAGCGCTTTTTTTAACGCTTCGGGGTTATTCGTGAGCATGCTTTCAAAAGCATATCGCTCTTCATGAGTGGTATGACCGTATGCCAACACATTGATACCGCTAGGCGTTGAACGCGACAGCTGCTGCCAGTCTGTGACGCCTGCAGGAGCAACATAGCCTTGCGCATCATTGACCGGGATACCGAAATGGAGCTTGAGCGCGTCTTGGCTATCAAAGTCAATAACCGTTACGTTTAACCCTAAACGCTGAAGTGTATAGGCAAGATTCGCCGTTAATGTGGTTTTGCCAACGCCACCTTTAGGAGAAGCAATACATATAAGCGTCATGAATTAATTTGCCTTAACAACGATTTTAAAGGGGCCTGCTTGGGATCCGCTTGTTCTGGCTCGCCCCTTTTTTCACTATAAGCTTCAAAAAGGTGATCGAAATGAGCACCCCTGGATGCCACGCGATGTTGGGTATTGTGATGTATACCATCAGCCTCGTTTACGCTGCTCGCTCGTTGCACAGGCTCTGCTGACGTTACGGGCCTACTCAAGGAGTTCTCTTGGGGCATTGACTGAGAACGATAGACAGGCTCAGCAACTGCTGAAAAAGGCGAGGCCACTTTTTTAGGCTCCCGGGCCGCTTGATGAGTCTGAGGGGCTTGATTGGCAATACTCTCTAGCAACTTCCAGCGTTGCTGATGTTCGATGCGGCTATGGTTGTCTGACTCGAACTGCTGATAAGAGAAATAATTTCCAACTTTTCCGTCCAATCCATTTACACTATTTTCTTCACTCATTTTTTTGTAGCGGCCTCATTATATACTGGACTTTGAGCATGGTTGCCCTAGCGTATCTCCTTATTTTTCAAACCTCCATATTCATGCTTTCATCTTACCCAAAATGGCTGCGTTTTATATCAGCTCAAAGGTAATTTCAACAATAGAAATAAAACAAAGTAAATTAGTAATGCCTAATTCTTAGGTTCCCAATAAGCAATTGATAGTTTTTCGTGACACAAGAATACATACAAAGCGAAGCTTACATTTATAATAATCTCTTGATATTAAATATTTTTTACTTTAAAAATACATACACCAAGCGTCCATCACCGCTACCATAGAGGGCAATAAAAATTAGCTTATTGCTCGTCAGCCTCTGGCTTTTTCTGAAGCTGCTGAAGCGCCAATCCAAACAAAATCAACCCCAACCCAATAAACGTAGAGAAAAGTAGAGGCTCATCAACCACTAAATACAGCAGCAGTAATGAAACAGGAGGCGAGAGAAAAATCAGGGTCGATACTTTCGCCGTGCGCGAAATCTTATGAACGGCCATTTGCCATAGGACAAACGCGATTCCCATTTCAAACAGCCCCACATAGACCCCGGCCCCAACACCTTTCCATCCGTGCCATTGGAGCCCTGGGCCCGCAAGTAATAAAACGGTTAATACCGGTAGGCCAACGGTAAAATTCTGCCACTGACCAACAATAGGCTTGCGAGGGTCGCGCGCGTTAAGCAACCAGTAAAGCGCCCATAGTAAGGTCGATGAAAGCGCCAACAGCACGCCAACGGGATCAGCAAACGACACATTGAGCACCGCGCCACGCGTCGCAATTACCCATACGCCTGCATAAGCCACAACACCTGCCAAAATGTCCATCCGCGTCAAACGCTGCCCCAGTATGGGAACCGCGAGGAACGCCATCGCCAGCGCCCACGTGTAGTTAAGCGCCATTGCTTCCTGGCCTGGCAGGCGGTCATAGGCGGCAAACAGCACAAGGTAGTAAGCCACAGGGTTTATGATCCCCGCCCAAAAGGCAGTTTTCCATCCGCTGGTTAACGCCTCCCCCATCGTGCCTTGTTTAAGCACCAGAGCGCCCATCAAAAGCCAGGAAACCAACGCCGCAAGCCACATTAATTCAACCGGCCCCATCAAGCCCAAGCCGACTTTAAAAGCAGTCGCCACCGTTGACCACAGTGCCACAGCACCTAGCCCATAAAGAATAGCCTGACGATCCTGGTTCATCGGTCGATATGCCCCAGGTCACGGTGCGGCTCGATCTGGTCGCGAACGCGCTGTTTCAGCACTTTGCTGTCCGGGAAGCCGCTATCACGCTTGCGCTCCCAAATTAAGGTGTCATCACACCAAATTTCAAAGGTACCACCATGCGCAGGTGCAAGGGCTACCTCATCTAAATCCTCCCCGAAAGTGGAGAGTAGTTCCTGAGCATACCAGGCACTGCGTAAAAGCCATTGGCACTGCGTGCAATAGCGAATCTGGATCCGTGACACTTTCGGCCTCCTTACCCATATAATGGTGGCATTCTGTTGCTGCATTTTGTCATTCCAGGAGTATAACCGCCAAGGAGCTGTCATGGCTGGACCCAATATTTCTCAAACGCGTGTTTTTGAGTGGCTAACGGGTGATGAGGACAGTCGACTCTGTGCCGATATTCCGGAGCAGGCCTGCGCCGAACAACCGCGTAATTTTTTTCTGCACTTATGGGCCTCCCTGGGGAATAAGCTTGCTGACGAGCTATCCAGCGCACGCTTGGTGCTTCCCTGGCTAATGGGGATTATCGGCGCACCCATCTGGATGGTGGGACTGTTGGTGCCTATTCGTGAGTCTGGTGCCCTGTTACCCCAGATATTCGTGGCGGGCTTTATTCGTCTAAAACCCAAACGTAAAGGCGTTTGGGTTTTAGGTGCGCTGTTCCAGGCACTTGCCGCATTTGCACTTGCTGTCTTGGCACTTGTGGGGAGCGGAAGCTTGGGTGGCGCTGCGGTGTTAGCTGTACTTGTGCTGCTCTCCTTGGCACGCGGGCTTTCATCAATTGCCAGCAAAGATGTCATGGGCAAAACCATTGCCAAACACTGCCGAGGCGCCCTGATGGGGTGGAGCGGTAGCCTAGCGGGCGGCGCAACCCTGGCGGCGGGTGGCGTGCTGATGTTGCTGGGTAATCAACCAGGCAACCTCTCCCTGGCGGTACTCTTAAGCGTTGCCGCCTTCAGTTGGCTACTAAACGCGTTCTGTGTTGCACGTATTAAAGAAGTACCAGGTGCAGTGGAAGGTGGAGAGAGCGCTTGGGACAGCATCAAGCTTGGCTTATCGCTCTTAAAAAAGGATCGCACGTTTCTACATTTCAATGTTGCCAGAGCATTGCTGCTCTCCAGCGCACTGGCATTACCCTACATTGCGCTACTCGGCCAGCAGCAAAGCGGCTCTGATTTGGGTGGGCTTGGTCTGCTTGTCGTGGTATCAGGTCTTGCAGCAATGGTGGCAAGCCCTATCTGGGGTAAATTAGCCGACCAATCCAGCCGCCGTGTAATGCGTAATGCGGCTATTGGCACCGTTACTTGCTGTTTACTAGGCGCTGGCTTGGCCTGGCTACCCGGTGCCTGGACTCAGAGTGTTTGGCCATATGCCTTGGTGTATGCGTTGCTGGTGATCGTCCATCACGGTGTCCGCCTGGGACGCAAAACCTATATTGTAGATATGGCGAGTCAGGATGACAGGGCTCTGTATGTTGCTCTTTCCAATACCTTAACCGGTCTTCTCATGCTCGTCGTCGGCGGCGTTATTGGCGGGCTGGCCCAATGGCTAGGTAGTGCGGCGTTGCTGTTGCTTTTGGCACTTACGGCGGCTGGGGCGGTGCTTAGCGCGCTGAAACTGCCCGAGGTGGAATAACAGACATGATTGCAATGCAACGCTCTCCACAACACCCGTTTTTGATGAAACAGACCAGCTGATGTATTTCATCGGCGTACAAAAAGATGTTCCTGAGCGCGAGGAAGCACAACTGACTTTAGCTGAAGCTGAATGACAACGCAGTGATAACACCGCCCATAAAGCACAGGACTCATTAATTAACGCCAACACTTGACCTTCAGCCCATGTAGCGCTATATAGCGGCTAGGCGCTTCTTTCAAACGAAGCCATCGTGACGCCGGCCTGCCGGCCTGGGTTGGAGGGCATACCATGAGCCGTGACCCCTTAAATCGTGAGAACTACTCAGCAGAAAACCTTGAAGCTGACGAATTCGATAATCTTGATGCCGTAAACGATGATCAATACGGCAAGCATAAGCCAAGCAAAACCGACTCGTTACGCGCCCGCCGACAGGTGGAAGCGTGGCTTGAGGAGCGTCGTTTACAGCGCGCCATTGAAGATGATTGGGATGCGTAAATAGCTCCTTTAAGTGGGCAGCGAGCCAGTTGCCCTCTTCGTCACCATCCAACACATCACAAAATCCACGCTTTCTTTTTATAGCCATTGGATGTTGCCCGGTGGCCTCCTCTGGCCTTTCCAAGCACAGAGCACTATCATCTGAGGCTACTCAGCACGTTGCTGTCTCATTCATCAACCTAACGGATTTCCATGGCGCAATACGTATTCACCATGAACCGGGTTGGCAAAGTTGTGCCACCCAAAAAACAAATTCTCAAGGATATTTCGCTATCGTTTTTCCCGGGCGCCAAAATCGGCGTTTTGGGTTTAAACGGTGCCGGTAAATCCACACTGCTGCGCATTATGGCGGGTGTCGATAAAGAGTTTGAGGGTGAAGCTCGTCCGATGCCGGGTATCAATGTCGGTTATCTCCCCCAAGAGCCGCAGCTTGATGATGAGAAAAATGTCCGCGACACCGTTGAAGAAGCACTAGGCGCTATCAAGGAAGCGCAGGAGAAGCTGGACGCTGTTTATGCTGCCTACGCTGAGCCTGATGCCGACTTCGATGCACTGGCAAGCGAGCAAGCACGCCTTGAAAACATCATTGAAGCCGCCGATGCCCACAACCTTGAGCGTAAGCTTGAAGTCGCCGCCGAAGCGCTTCGCCTACCGCCTTGGGATGCCAAAGTGGGCAATCTTTCAGGTGGTGAGCGGCGCCGTGTCGCGCTTTGTCGCCTACTGCTTTCAAGCCCGGACATGCTGCTTCTGGATGAGCCAACCAACCACTTGGACGCCGAATCGGTTGCCTGGCTGGAGCGCTTCCTGCATGACTATAACGGCACCGTTGTGGCGATTACCCACGACCGTTACTTCCTGGACAACGTAGCGGGCTGGATTCTGGAGCTCGACCGTGGCCAAGGCATCCCGTTTGAAGGCAACTACTCTCAGTGGCTAGAGCAAAAAGAGCACCGCCTAACCCAGGAAGCCAAGCAGGAAGCATCGCGGCAAAAAGCCATCAAGCAAGAGCTTGAGTGGGTGCGTAGTAACGCTAAAGGTCGTCAGGCCAAAAGCAAAGCGCGCCTTAACCGCTTTGAAGAAATGCAGTCCGGCGACTTCCAGAAACGCAATGAAACCAACGAGATCTATATTCCGCCTGGCCCGCGCCTGGGTGATAAGGTCATCGAGTTTCATAATGTCTCCAAGCGCTTTGAAGACAAGCTGCTGTATGAAGACCTTTCCTTCACTATTCCCCAAGGTGCGATTGTTGGCATCGTCGGCGGAAACGGTGCGGGTAAATCGACCCTGTTTAAACTCATCACCGGTAAAGAGCAGCCAGACACGGGTGAAGTGGTCATCGGAGACACGGTTGAGATCGCTTACGTTGAGCAGCTACGTGATGCGCTTGATGACAAGCAGACGGTTTGGCAGGCGGTATCTGGCGAGCAGGACATTCTCAACATCAACGGCTACGAAGTGTCCTCACGTGCCTACGTTGGTCGCTTTAACTTCAAAGGTAATGACCAGCAGAAGCGCTTGGATGAACTGTCCGGCGGTGAGCGAGGACGCTTGCAGCTTGCTCAAACGCTCAAACAGGGCGCCAACGTACTCCTGCTGGATGAGCCATCTAACGACCTTGATATTGAGACACTGCGTGCGCTTGAAGAAGCCCTTCTTGCCTTCCCAGGCTGCGCCATGGTGATTTCTCATGATCGCTGGTTCCTGGACCGTATTGCCACGCACATTCTGGCGTTTGAAGGTGATTCTGAAGTCGTCTTCTTCGACGGTAACTATACCGACTATGAAGACGATCATAAAAAGCGGGTAGGTAACGATACGCCCAAGCGCATGAAGTACAAGCGTATTGATGCCTGATTTTTAGCGTTCCATACCCGGTAACAGTACGGCGGCCCCGTATGCAAAAAGCCCCAAACGGGGCTTTTTGTTTAGCTGGTTCTATCCAAAATCTTTATGAAAAGTCTTTATGAAAGGTCTCTATAAGTAGCCCTTATGCTAACGGCGTCGCCCTGTAAAGAGCGATACCACAAACAGGATGAGAAACAGAACGAATAGAATTTGCGCGATGGTTGATGCAACCCCCGCGATCCCCGAAAACCCGAGCACACCGGCGATAATCGCAATAATCAAAAACAGCATCGCATTGCCTAGCATCGTCTTTCTCCTTTTCCCTGGTGACGCTTTTCTGCTTTAGAAAACGCACGCTACCTTACGTACGATGAGCGTTGACCTGATTAAGCGTTGGCGATAACTCGTCATTCGTCAAGAAATTAAGGCGAATTTGCTTTCCTTGCTGATGCTTTTCATTCCCGATGCCGGTATTCAGAAATAGTAGGCGCCTTTAGTGGCACCTTGAGCGATAAATCGTAGCCCCCATTTAATCGGCGCAGGAAAACGCAGGCCCCCCGCCTCTATCGCTAAATGCGCCTGGTGCGCTTCATCCGCAGCCATCTGGCGAAGCAGCGCATGCGAGCGCTGATCGTCTGCCAGTAGCCAGGCCTGCTGCTCTTCAAAGTGTTTACCTGAAAGCTCGCAGGTAGCGGCAATCATACCAAGGCTTAGACGCTCGCTGGTTAACCCAGAGATAGCCCCAACCCCAAATGCAGCGGTATAGAAAAAGGGCGTAAAGTAGCTGGTGCGACTATTCAGTTGCGCCAGCCGCTCTTCACACCACGCCAAGTGATCAAACGCCTCCGCAGCGGATTGCACCATTTGCGTACGCGCGTGGGGAAGCGCTGCGGTAATACTCTGGCCCTGATACAGCGCCTGATTCGATACACCAATTACATGATTAACACGCATCAGACCTGCGGTATGACGTCGTTGGTGGCCATCAAACACCCTATCGGCAAGTTGACTGGCGGGGTGGTTACGCTGTGATGTAGCGGCGCGAGGCATCAGCGACCGTAACGCTGTATCAAACTGATGAATTAAGCAATCAGACCGACTAAGCTGGCGCTTCATGGCTTACTCCGCTTAACAGCAAACTTGTCTTAAAGACTGTCTTAAAGACAGCTTGAAGGCCGTATGTTAGCCCGCAGGCCACGTAAACTGACGGCCACCTAATAAATGCATGTGTATGTGGTAGACCGTCTGACCGCCCTTTTCGTTGCAATTCATCACAACACGATAACCGTCTTCGGCAAAACCCTGCTGCTTGGCAAGCCTAGCAGCAGTGAACTGCAAACGGCCGACCAGCTCAAGATCACCTTCTTCAATGTCATTTAAAGTGGCGATGTGCTTTTTGGGAATAATTAGCTGGTGAGTGGGCGCCATAGGGCTAATGTCGTTAAAGGCGAGAACGTGCTCGTCTTCATAAACGATATCCGCCGGGATCTCACGATTGATGATTTTGCAGAATAAACACTCCATACCCACTCCTTGTTATCGTTGCAGCTTGTCGCCCGGCATTATTTGCAAACGCGGTTAGCGAAAGCGGCGCTGGGATAATAAATGGCGCACCAGGGGTGCCAAAATCAGCTCCATGGCTAATGACATGCGCGCGCCAGGCACGACCAGCGTATGTGGCCGCGTCATAAAGGCATCCTTGATCATTGCAAGAAGCCAGGGAAAATCAACGGTTGATGGATCACGAAACCGGATCACCACAAACGACTCAGCGTCCGTGGGGATATCCTGCACTTCAAAGGGGTTGGACGTATCGACGGTAGGCACCCGTTGAAAGTTGATATGGGTGCGGGAGAATTGCGGCTGGATATAGCGCACGTAATCGTTCATGCGGCCCAGAATCGTATCGATCACCGCTTCCTGGGAGTAGCCACGCAGCTTGGTATCACGGTCAATTTTCTGAATCCATTCAAGATTCATGGTCGGCGCAACGCCTACCAACAGATCCACATGGCGAGCAATGTCGTACTCCTGGGTTACCAACCCGCCATGTAAACCCTCATAGAACAATAGGTCGGTGCCACATGGGAGCGACTGCCACTCCGTAAAGGTGCCTACGCGGTACCCCGCTTCGATTTTCTGCTTGTCTTCCGCGTGGATATAGTGCCGAAACGTGCCCGTACCGTGCTCGCCATACTCGGCAAACACCCCTTCAAGGCGGTCAAGCAGATTGGCTTCTACTGCAAAATGCGAGAGCTCATGCTTACGCTCAGGCTCTTCACGAAACATGCGGTGAAGATCATCGCGCGTATAGCGGTGAAAAGCGTCACCGTCCACCATGGCCGCATGTACATCTTCGCGTAGAAACATGCGCTCAAAGCTTCGTCTTACGGTCGTGGTGCCCGCACCCGAAGAGCCTGTCACGGCGATAATGGGATATTCCCGCGACATTAAGCGCTCCTCGCTTGGGCCAAGGCCTGCTTGATGGGCTCAGGTATCGCAACCGGCCGCCCAGTATTGGTGTCGATGAGCAACTGGTTAACGCGGGCGGTCGCCACGATATGTTCGCCGTCGCGCTGCAAAATACGCTGGTAAACGGTTAATGCCTTGCCCTGCGGCTCAGGCACCGCCGTTTCAATGATCAACGCATCAGGCCAACGCGCTTCACGTTGATACTGCACGGCCAGGTCGGCCACCACGCTTGGATAGCCGTGCATGTCCCATTCCGATAGCGCCAGGGCGGAAAAAGCGTGAACGCGGGCTTCATGTAGCAGCGAAACCACTGTGTCATGCCCCAAATGCCGACCGTAATTCATATCGGTTACCCGCACCGTTAAAGGGTGACGATGAATAACCGCGTTAGCGGGAAAATCCAGCGTGACACGTTCCATACCTGTTTCCTTTCGGTGGTGATAAGTGGCCCGCCCCTTGCGCTACGGTATCAACGCGCTTATTACGCTTTTTCTCGCGCAATAGCACGGTAAGCGATATCACGGCGATATTCAGCACCCTCCCAGCGAATCTCATTGACGCCTTTGTAAGCCTGCTGCTGTGCGCTAAAGACACTCTCACCCAGTGCCGTCACACACAGTACACGACCGCCGGAGGTCGTTACCTCGTTATTCGCGTTCAGCGCGGTGCCCGCATGGAACACTTTGCTGTGCTGCTCGGCTTTTGCCAAACCATCAATGACATCGCCTTTACGGTAGCTGGCTGGATAACCGCCCGCCGCCATGACCACACCCACCGCGGCACGTGAATCCCAATGGCACGTTTTACCCGCCAACTGCCCCTGGGCACCGGCAAGGCAAAGCTCAGCAAGATCCGACGTCAGGCGCATCATGATGGGCTGAGTTTCGGGGTCACCAAAGCGGCAGTTATATTCAATCACTTTGGGCTGCCCGGTCTGGTCGATCATCAACCCGGCATACAAAAATCCGGTATAGGCATTGCCTTCAGCGGCCATCCCTTTAACCGTGGGCACGATGACCTGCTCCATGATGCGGGCATCAACGTCTGGCGTAACGACCGGTGCAGGTGAGTAAGCGCCCATGCCGCCGGTATTAGGGCCTGTGTCGCCATCGTAGGCACGCTTGTGGTCTTGGCTTGTGGCCATGGGAACGATGTTTTCACCATCGACCATGACGATAAAGCTCGCTTCTTCGCCTTCCAGAAACTCTTCAATAACAACGCGAGCACCAGCATCGCCAAAGGCATTGGCTTCGAGCATATCGCGAATGGCGGCTTCAGCCTCCACTTCACTCATGGCAACGATCACGCCCTTACCTGCCGCCAAGCCATCCGCCTTGATAACGATAGGCGCACCGACCTTGTGTAAATATGCCAACGCAGGCGTTACCGCAGTAAACGTCTGATAAGCCGCCGTTGGAATAGCATGGCGTGCCAGGAAGTCCTTGGTAAACGACTTGGAGCCTTCCAACTGGGCCGCCGCTTGGGTAGGGCCAAAGATGGTCAGGCCAGCCGCTTGAAAGCGGTCAACGACGCCTTCGACCAGAGGCGCTTCCGGACCGACGACGGTCAAGCCAATACGCTCCTGGAGCGCAAATGCTTCCAACCCGGCCAAGTCGGTAGCCGCAATATCGATATTGGTCAGCTTGTCTTCGGTCGCCGTACCGGCATTGCCGGGCGCTACGAATACCTGCTCAACATTATCAGATTGCGCTAATTTCCACGCCAACGCATGTTCGCGGCCGCCGCCACCTATCATCAAAACCTTCATGTTCTTCCTTCTCGAACGGGAGAGCGATTATGCGCCGCATTATGCCACAAGGTGGCCACTCGTGGCGTTAGGAGGATTTATCCTCATTCTTGTCGCTGGTGGAGGGCGACTGGTTCAAGGTGTTTTGCCAAAAGCGCATATTTTCTTCGGCCAGCTCGCGCATAAACTCCATGGGCGTATGGCGCATGGCCTGCTGCCATTGGCTTTGCAAACGCTTTTGCTGCTCCAGCATAAGCTGCGTGCCTTGCTCCAGATAACGCGCCAGCGGTAAAGGCGACGACATATCATAAACCCGGATGAGCTGCGCCAGCAGGTCGTTAGAGAATACTTCGGCTTCGTTATCCGACTGCTCCTGCTCAATAATGATGGAGAGCAGAATGGTACGCGTCAGGTCTTCACCGCTTTTGGCATCCTCAACCCGAAACGGCGCTTCTTCAATAATAAGATGGCGCAGATCTTCAAGCGTGACATAACGGCTTTGCTGAGTGTCGTACAACCGGCGATTGGCATACTTACGAATTACGCGCACAGCGCATCTCCTTAAACGCGATAGGGGGTGTTCCCCAATGCTATTATTGTGCCTGCACCACGCGCCCATGCAAGCCATGTGAGTAGAATATTGCGCAACAGTGTGCCCACCCTTCGACCAATAGATGCCGATTATGAACTTGATTTTGCTTCACCCCAGCGACCTCGACCACCAGGGCCATGCGCGTATAACAGACGCACGCAGATTAGCGCATTTACGCGACATCCATCGCGCCGCCCTCGGTGACCGGTTAACGGTGGGTGTTCAGGGTGGCTTAATGGGAAAGGCACAGCTGGTCGAATTAACCACTGAGCTTGCCGTATTTGCCCTTGACCCGTTAGCTGACGTGCCCCCCCCCGCTCTTCCCGTGCATTTGGTACTCGCGCTACCTCGACCACGCATGCTGGCGCGAACACTTGAGCATGTGACAGCGCTAGGGGTGAAGGAAATTACTTTACTGCATACCAAGCGCGTAGAGAAAAGCTATTGGCAATCACCAGAGCTTCTTCCCGAGAAAATTCATCAGCACCTGGTGCTGGGCCTGGAACAAACACGTGATACCCAGCTACCGAGCGTGACACTGACCAAAGGCTTTCGGCCCTTTCTTGAAGAGCAACTGCCTGCTTTACTTCGCGGTCGCCGTGGCCTTGTGGCTCACCCAGGCATGCCGATGGCCTGCCCACGTGGCATCAGCGACAATACGCTGCTGTTGGTCGGCCCAGAAGGTGGGTTTATCCCATGGGAAGTTGAGAAACTGCTGGACGCTGGCTGTGAGGGGATGCATCTTGGGCCGCGCATTTTACGCGTTGAAACAGCCGTCACAGCGTTGCTGTCACGGCTGTTTTAGAGCTCAATACCTAGGCTTGCTGGTCTTCCGGATCGTGAGGCACCACCTCAGCATCGTCACTGCAGGATGGCTCTTGCTGGAATGTTTCGCGCACGTCCAGCAAGCCTAAATGGCTGATGGTACGCCGGCCAAGCAGCAGTGGATAATGCATTTCTTCGCGATCACGTAGGCTAAATTGCTCTTCGTAAACCGTATCGCCCATGCACACATTCATTAATACAACGGGGCGCTCATCACGACCGCCCGCGCCGCGCACTGCCAACTCACGATAGAGCGGCCGTTCAAGACGGTCGCTAAACACTTCGTCGTTCTGCTGGTCTGTTAGCTTTAAGCGAAAGCGTACCCACTCCTCGCCCTCTTTCTCAAACACTTCGATATCACGCGCATCCAGAGATGACGTCAGGGCACCACTATCAAGCTTGGCCTTCACCATGATGCCCCAGGGCTCTATGGTGGCATTTTCAACCCAGCCAAACACTTTATCATCATCGCTTGCCACTGCGCTGGCGGCTAATGCACTTACCAGCACACTACTTAACAGCGTTTTTGCCACAAATCCCATAGCATCATCCTTGGTGAAATAAGTGATTAATCATTAACTACGCACCTAGCGCAGCCTTTCAAGCAGCGCCTGAGTAGCGAAGCCATCCGGCGTTAGCCCTTGGCTGCGTTGAAAGTCACGCACGCCTTGGCGTGTATTGGGTCCCATCACACCGTCAGCCCCGCCTACCGAATAGCCCGCTTCATTCAAGCGCCTCTGGAGTTCTTTGACATCGTCGCGGGTTAAAGGTGTCTGCCCTCGCGGCCATGCCTGGCGTATTCCCTCACGCCCGGCAATTTTATCAGCCAGCGTCGCCACGGCCAGGGCGTAGCTGGTGGCGTTGTTATAGCGCAAAATCGCTCGAAAATTAGCGCCTACCAAAAAGGCGGGCCCTTCCGCCCCGGCCGGAATGACGATAGCCGCGCTCTCGAAATTGGGCAGTTCACCCTGCAGGGCGCGTACACCTTGACTCGCCCACTCAGCGCTACTGCGGCGCTCGGTCTGTGAATAATCAAACGATGCAGGAAGCGCTAACTCAACCCCCCAGGGTTCGCCTGCTTGCCAACCTGCCCGCGCCAGATAGTTGGCGGTGGAGGCCATCACATCGGGGATACTGCCCCAGATATCACGGCGGCCATTATTATCACCATCCACGGCATAAGCTTCAAAGCTACTGGGGATAAACTGGGTATGCCCCATAGCACCCGCCCAGGAGCCTTTCATTTGCTCGGCTGCGATATCGCCCTGGTCAATAATACGTAACGCCGCAAGCAGTTCACCGCGTGCGAAATCCCGGCGACGCCCGTCGTATGCCAAGGTGGCGAGCGCCTCAAGGGTCGAGAAATCACCAAAATTGCTTCCGTAATTGCTCTCGATGCCCCAAATCGCCACGATGATTTCTGAGGGCACGCCGTAGCGTTGCTGCATTTCTAATGCCGTCTGGCGGTGGGCGTCAAGTTTCTCACGGCCTGCATTGACGCGCGTATCGGAGGCGGCAGTGTCGAGATATTCCCAAATAGGCCGCACGAATTCCGGCTGGTAACGGTCCAGTTCAATCACCCGTTCACGGTAGCGCACGTTATCCAATGCGGTGGCTAGCGTTGATTCACTGATCCCCTGAGCAGCTGCATAACGACGGAACTCATTGCGCCACTGTTCAAAGTTGGCATAGCGTAGCTCTTCGGCACCGCGGGCATCCACTTCTGTCATCAACTGCGGGTTAGCGTAGAGGCTTCCGCTAAACATTACCGATAGCACCCCGGCAGTAACTACAAGTGATGTATGACAAAAAGCGCGACGTAATGGCAAATTAATCTTGAGCAACATGGTGTCTATTCCTGGGCTGTCCTTGGCATGCCTGATGATGGCCTGGAAAACAAGCAGATACCAGAATTTGTACGAAAACAACGCGTGCTTAGCCGTTGTGGCGTAAACCATGCCTACCAACTTTTCACAGGTAAAGTCACGGCGCTGACATTTCCTGCTGATACATTGTGTTATAAAAAAACCACCCGAAGGTGGCTTCTTACCGATTAGTTATTTACTAACCGCTAAATTAGTGAAATACATCAATCTGGATCCGTCGCTCGTGGCTGACGTTTAGCATTTTCATTCGTTTCCATACCGCTTTTTAATTCGTGGGTTAACGGGTCGTAGTTGGGACGAAGCTCATCCTTGACCGTACCACTCCAAAGTCGAGAGCCCACAAAGTAACCCGCCCGTCCTATCACATGCGCCGCAACGGGGGCTGTCATCAGGATAAACACGATAATCGCAAAGGAGCGAGCGACCACGCCTACCTCAGAAAAATGCATCGCCGATGCCAGCATGATCAAAATAACGCCTAATGCCGCCGCTTTGGTAGTAGCATGCATACGCGTTAGCAGGTCCGGCAAACGTAGCAAGCCAATAGCCGCCAAGAGCATAAATAAAGAGCCTGTCAGCAATAGCACACCTTTAATCGCTTCAATCATCGCGTGGCCCTCCCCGTTCCAAAAAGCGTGCAAAGCCAATCGCGGCTAGAAAGCCCATTAGTGCAATAACGATAGCGGCATCCAGAAAGCTGGCTACCCCGGATTGAATGGCGTAAACGCCTACCAGCCCGACCACCGTAGTAGAAAAAAGCTCAAGCGCCACTACTCGGTCAGGCAGGCTTGGCCCGCGCACCACACGCACAAATGTCAAAATTAGCGCCAGCCCCATAATGATCTGGCTAATCAAGAGAACCGTATCCATTAGCGAAATAACTCCAGGGCTCGATGTTCCATTTCTTTTAAGTTGCGTCTTAGCTCTTCTTCATCATCAAGAAACATGGCGTGGATATAAAGCACCTTTCGGTCATCAGAGACGTCCAGGCTCAGCGTTCCCGGTGTTAAAGAGATCAGGTTAGCCACCAGGGTAATTTCCATTTCAGTGCGTGCGGAAAGCGGCATGGCAATCACGCCTGGCTGCATGTGCCAAGGCGGCGTCACAATATCAAACGCAACACGCAGGTTGGCTTGAACAAGCTCCTTTAGAAAAAAGCCCAGAAAGCCAATAATGCGCGGAATCCTGGCCGGGTAGCCTTTTAATGCGCTGACTTGCGGCTCAATCATCACCAGCGCGATATAGCCGAAAATCATGCCTACCAGCAGGTTTAAGCCAGTGAAGTCGCCGCTTAGCAGCACCCACGCCAATCCTAACAGCAGGTTCCAAATAGCACCGGTCATGGCGCGTCCCCCCCGCCTATTATTTCTACCTGCAACTCACTTGGTATCAGTAGCACATCCTCAACACTCGCGGATACGCCCAACACCGCATCAATATAGCCTCTAGGAGCCAGCAGTTGATCACCAATAGTGGTCATTACGCTCATGATGGGTTCAGCAAAAACCCCGATTAGCACTGAAAACAGAGCCAGCACCAC
Source organism: Halomonas hibernica (assembly GCF_013183775.1). Classification (NCBI taxonomy): domain Bacteria; kingdom Pseudomonadati; phylum Pseudomonadota; class Gammaproteobacteria; order Oceanospirillales; family Halomonadaceae; genus Halomonas; species Halomonas hibernica. The sequence goes on along the minus strand of NZ_VIFN01000001.1, from coordinate 136,842 downwards.
CACGGGCAAATACATCATCCACAGGCTGGGTTTAATAAGCCGCCCGTCATCCCCAGAGGGGGTATTCGATACAGGTACCTGGTTATCGTCTGGCAAGGATTTCCAGAAGACTTCGTTCCATATCTTGACCATGGAGTAGAGCGTTAATAACCCCACACCCAAGGCAATGGCAGTAATCACATACGCCTCGGCTTCAATACCTGCACGCACAATGACAAACTTGGCGAAGAATCCGGATAACGGAGGAACCCCCGCGAGGGAAAATGCTGAGATAAAAAATGCAACGGCAAGCCAAGGGCGCTCTTTATAAAGCCCACCCATCTTTTTTAGCTGGTACGTGCCCTGTAAGCGGTGAGTGATACCGCTAATCAAAAACAGGTTCGTCTTGACAACAATATTGTGCATGATGGCAAACACGCCGCCAGCAATCGCCAAGGGGGTATACAGCGCCAAGCCCAGAATCATATAACCGATCTGGCTGACGATATGAAACGACAAAATACGCCGAAACTCATATTGAGCAGCCGCACCCAGCACCCCGGTCACCATGGTAAGCACCGCCCCCCACAACATTATTTCCTGTAGATAGTCCATCGACTGGTCAAAGATCAAGGTAAACACGCGGAACAGTGAATACACGCCTACTTTGGTGAGAAGGCCTGCAAAAAGCGCTGAAACGGCAACCGGCGGCGTATGATAAGACGCAGGCAGCCAGAAAAAGAGCGGAAAGGCCGCCGCCTTGATCCCAAAGGCCACCATAAACATCACCGCGAGCACCTCGACCATCCCATTGTGCTCAACGGCATTCATGCGCAGTGCGATATCGGCCATGTTAAGCGTACCGACCGTGCCGTACAGCAGCCCCACCGCTGTCAGAAAGATCACCGACGCCAGCAGGTTAAGCGTTACGTACTTTATTGCTCCCTCCATCTGGGCCCGCTCGCCGCCCAAAATCAGTAGCGCAAAAGAGGCCACCAGCATTACTTCAAACCATACATAAAGGTTGAAAATATCACCGGTCAAAAAGGCTCCCGCCACCCCGGCTAACAGCAAGTGCATTAACGGATAATAACCAAATTTCTCATGGCCACGACCGGTCGTCGCCAAGGAGTAAATCCCCATGGCGAGGCCGATGATACCGGTCAGTAGCACCATCACCGCACTTAACATATCGGCGATGAGCGTAATCCCAAACGGCGCAGGCCAGCTGCCCATTTGCATGGTGACATAGCCTTCGGAAAGGGTTGTCGTAAACAGCCAAAGGCTAACGATCAGAAATGCTATATTTCCAGCGACTGCGATAAAGCGCTGCATTGGCCTTGAACGCCAAAACAGTAGTGAAATAGCCCCTGAAAGTAAGGGTAAAAGGACGGGAAGAGCAACTTCAGGCCTCACGTATCAGTATCCTTCATCTTATCCATGTCATCAGCCTTCACCACTTCATAGGCACGACGAATCAATACAACAGCAAAGGCCAGCACACCAAATGCGATAACGATAGCCGTCAGTACAACGGCTTGGGGCAACGGGTCAGCGACATCGCCCATAGGCTGAACCATACCTTCTGGAATCAGCGGTGGCGCGCCCCGCGTCATTCCGGCAGTAGTAAAGATCAATAAGTTAGCAGCGTTGGAAAGCAGCAGTAGCCCAATAACCAGTTTTACAATGGAGCGTCGCAGCATCATAAAAATAGCGGTGGCATACATAACCCCAATCGCTAGCGCCATTACCGGTTCCATGCGAATCCTCCTGTTATGTTAAGGCTCATCCTTATCCACCTCCATCAACGCCATCACCATACCAATCACCGCTCCCAACACCGCCAAGTAAACGCCAATATCAAAAATCAGCGGGGTGGAGGCTTTAAAATCAATAACCGGAATGGTCCACCACTGCGCGGTTAAAAACGGCTGACCCATAAACCAGGCAGGTACAACAGAAATCATGCCTAACAACAGCCCCACGCCAATCAAGTCGCGAGGGTCGACCATCCGTAAAACCTCTTTTGTGGCACTGACGCCAAACGCCAGCAGATACAAGGTAAACGCCCCCGCCGCTACTAACCCTGCAATAAACCCACCGCCGGGCTCGTCGTGTCCACGAAGCAGTAAAAATATCGAAAACATGAGCTGTAGCGGCATTAGAAAGCGGGCCGCCGTGTTTAAAATAATCGTTCCCGATTTAACCATCGTACGGCTCCCTGCTATCAGTATTCCCGCTGTCATTGGTGGGCTTAGCGCTTTCTGGCTCGTGGCGCAGCTTCAGCATAGCGATAACGCCAATGGCGGCTAGCGCCAGTACAAACATCTCGCCCAACGTATCCAGCGCCCGGTAATCCACCAAAATGACGTTGACGATGTTACGGCCAAAAGCGAGCGGTGCGCTGTTTTCAACCATATAGGTAGAAATGGACTCGAACTGGTTAATACTCCAGGCCGTCATGATCAGAAGGAAAATTAATATCCCCATCATCGCAGCTACCGAGCCATCGCGAATACGCTCCAGGCTGGTCGAAAGATGCGAGAAGCGAGGCAGCCTGAACAGTACCAGCACCAGTAAAATAACCGTGAGCGTTTCAACCAGAAGCTGGGTGATCCCAAGGTCAGGGGCGCTGAAAAGAATAAAGACCAGCGCGATTGAGAACCCCATAATACCCACTGACACGACAGCACCCAGCCGGGAGCGGGTGATTGTTGCATATAGGGCACCCATCACCATTGTGCCAACGACGATAGCCTCATGAAACCGTACATCAAGTTCAAAGGCTAACAGCGGAGAGTGGCGCACCAGAATGGAGTTACCCAACAGCGTAATCAGCACGACCAGCATGACTAAAATATAGTTGCGCATATAGCCATTTTGCAGCACACGGGTTTGCCATTCCGCAAACCGAACCAGGCCATTTAACAAGCCTTCATAGCCCGCTTCCGGGCCGTAGCGCATAACAGGGGCCAGCAGCGTTAGCTTGCCTCGTACATTGTCCCAGTACTTGAACAGCAAAAAGCCCAACCCCAGGCTAACAACGGACATTATCAGCGCCGCATTAACGCCGTACCAAAGTGACAGCGCCACTTCTCTCGGCTGCCCTGCCACCGCACTTGCCGCTGACGTTAAAAGAGCGTCAACGCCAAACATGGCGGGCGCCAGACCAAAAACCAGCGAGCCTACGCTTAGCAGTGCGGGTCCCATTAACATGCCGAAAGGTGCTTCATGCGGCGTTTTTGGGGTTTCGTGACGCTTGCCGTAAAAAGGCCGTAGCGCAACAATCGCCGCCACGGCGATAGTCATAATCGCGCTGACAAATGCGAACACGACTAGCAAGCCTTGAAAATCCCCTGCGCCCAGCACCGCTTCAAACTTAAGCTCTTTGCCAATAAAGCCAAGCAACGGCGGCACCCCAGCAAGTGATAGCGCCGCTATCAATGCAATGGTGGCCGTCACCGGCATCAAAGACCTTAACCCGCCCATTGCGGTGACATCCTTGGTGCCCGTTTCATGATCGAGAATACCGGCCACCATGAACAGCGCCCCCTTGTACAAGGAGTGTGCGAGCAAAAAAGTTACAAACGCTGTCATGGCGTACTCGGTACCAATGCCCAGCAGCATCGTCAATGTGCCGAGCGCCATAATGGTTGAGTAAGCCAGCAGCTTTTTAATGTTCGTGTGATGGATAGCCAGGAAGGCGCCCAACAGCAGCGTAATAGCGCCCACCACAGAGAGGATGCTTATCCAGAGTGCCGTTCCACCCAGTTCAGGCTGAAGCCTTGCCATGAGGTAAATACCGGCTTTCACCATGGTGGCAGAGTGCAAATAAGCCGAGACAGGTGTAGGTGCTGCCATGGCGTTGGGCAGCCAGAAATGAAAGGGAAACTGAGCTGATTTAGTGAAAGCGCCCAACAGCAAACAGATAAGCATGGGCGTATAAAGGGCATGCTCTCGCAGGTCGGTTTCCATTGCGCGAATATCGGTTAACGACCACTGGTCGCTGGCGATGCCCAGCAAGATAAGCCCGGCCATCAACGCAAGTCCACCCGCAAAAGTGACAAAAAGCCCTTGGCGAGCCGACTTACGCGCCTGCATATCGGTATGGTTAAACCCGATCAGCAGGTACGAAGTAACGCTGGTTAACTCCCAAAAAATAAACAGCGTAATCAGCCCATCGGCCAACACTAGCCCCAGCATGGACACCATAAAAGCCATCAGCGCGATATGAAACCGCGCGATATCCGGGTGGCCTTTTAAGTAACTCCCCGCATACACCAATACGCACGCGCCAATAACGCTGATTAACAAGCCGAACAGTAAGGACAAACCATCCAGCATAAAGGTGAGGCTGATACCTAACAAAGGCACCCACTGCCACTCCATTAGCAGCGGGCCGTCATTAATGATTGTGGGTGCTTGAGAAAACAGCCACGCAGCGATGAGCGCAGGAAAAAGGGCCAATACCATACTCGTACGGTCTGCAAACCAGCGCTGCATAAGTGGTGCCAACGCGGCTAATACAAACCCCATCAAAACGGCGAATTGCATCTAGCGATATCTCCTGTGTATCTGCCCCATGATGAAGCGGGTTCGTTGAGCATCAATTCCTCTCGCGGTGAGTAGCGATCATCATCCCTGTTCACTGCTCTCTCTTAACTGCTCTGTCTCAAGCACCCTGTCTTAAGAGCTCTATTTCAATAACTCTGCCTTAAGCGCTCGGACCAGATTTTAACGAGCACGCCGAAAGCCGTAGAGTAACAGCGCTTATTTTAAGCACGCGAGGTGATCATAAAGTCGTAGACTCTATAACAGGCCACTGCGTGTTACCAGGCAATCATTCAAAATCAAATAGATAGCGTGCTTATTGTTACTTCATCGCCGTTTATAACGTCTTGATTATCGGTTCATTACGACTGTTGGAGCCAACCCAAAAGCTCGTTATTCACGATGTCCAGCAGCGCCTTTATGTGATCATTACGATCATTTAAGCAGGGAATGTAACTAAACGTTTCGCCGCCTGCTTCCATAAAGCTATCGCGGATCTCCTCCTTGATTTCTTCTAGCGTTTCCACACAGTCGGAGGAGAAAGCAGGCGATAGAATCGCAATATGTTTATGACCCTGCTTGGCAAGCGCGGCTACGTGCTCGACCGTTGCAGGCCCCACCCACTTTTCAGGACCAAACTGCGATTGAAAGGTGGTATCCACTTCCTCCTGACTAAAACCTAGCGTTTCGCCCAGGAGGCGCGTGGTTTTCTGGCACTGGCAATAGTAGGGGTCGCCTTGCATCAAATAGCGCTCAGGCACGCCGTGGTAGCTGGCAACTAACTTGGTGGGCCGCGTCTCAAGCTCGGCGTAAACATCTGTTACCGAATTCGCCAGTGCCTGTAGATAAGCAGGGTGATCAAAATAGGCGGGCACCGTACGAATAGAGGGTTGCCACTTCATCTTCATTAAGGCGCGAAACGCCTCGTCATTGGCGGTTGCAGTGGTCGGCGAGGCGTACTGTGGATAGAGCGGAAAGAAAACAATCTTCTCACAGCCCTTTTCTTTCATCTGCGTGAGCACACTGCGCGTTGAAGGATTGCCGTAGCGCATACAGAAATCCACTTCAACGTTGTCGCCGTATAAGGCCTTAAGCTGCTCCGTCAGTTTTTCGGTTTGCGCCCGCGTGATCGTGAGTAGCGGGCTTTCGTTTTGTTCGGTGTTCCAAATGCTTTTATACGCTTTACCCGACGAAAAAGGCCGCTTGGATAAAATAATCAGTTGCAGAAGCGGCTGCCACTTCCAATCGGGATAATCGACTACCCGCTTGTCGGAGAGAAACTCACTTAAATAACGTCGCATCGACCAATAATCAGTGGCATCGGGCGTCCCCAGGTTAGCCAGAACTACACCTACTTTTGCCCGCGGCACGGCCGGATGATCACTGGATGCATGGGCCAAGCGGCCTTCGCCCGGCTGGTCCACCACAACGCTATCGGTCATTACGCTTACTCCAAAGACGGCTTCTAATTATCAAAAATCTTAACACTTTTCGATAAGGCGCGGCATAAAGTTATACTATCAACATCATTTGTATAACCACCGGTAAAGTGGCACTCCGCCGCCCCACGCCTTACTTCAAATACGCTTTAAGCGCAGATCGAAGATACTTAAAAAATAGCCGCAAGGTGGTCAGAAGCAAAGCACTTGGAAAGCACCTGGAAAGCACGGCGAATAGAGGCAAGTTAAGCGGTTAAAGCAGTGCGCTGACCAGGATGCAGCCGGGCCACTATATAAAGATTTGGGCGTCCGGCGGCTGGTAGGGCTTTGTTGCTTACCGAGCCTGCAAGAAGAGATGAATGCAGGCTGCTGTTTCTTTGCCTGTCACCGCATTAGGGTTTAGGCGAGGGTGGGAAAAACGTTACGCTAACTGTTGTGTGTGCATTCAGTAAATACACAGAGTGGTTCATCAACCGCTTTTTAAAAAACCAGCGGCATTCGTGAGGCTAGCGGCTCGCTGTAATGTGCGTCACGACCAATAACTTCGTCCTGAGGCACATGTTGAACCAGATACGCGCGATGAATACCCGCACGTTTTAGTTCCAAATACACATCATCTAACGAGCGAAACAGCATGGGCTTACCACGTTGGGTGAGCATATGCCGCGCGCCTTCTACATCTTCAAGTTCAAGCTGATAAAAACGACTACCCGAATGCGTAATAACGCGAATTTCGAAATTATCGTGGCTATCGACGAACTGTTTAAGTGCTTTCAGTTCCATGATTCCCTCCTGTTATTGGATACAACAATAGGACCCAGCATGACTGCGTCCTATTACATTCCTGTTACCTTACATTGGCACTTATTGACCAAGAGGGCAACTTTTCAGGAGGTTTCCAGGCTATCAGTCTATTAATACAGCCAAGCTACTGATATTCAGAAGGATCAATCGCCTTACCAAGCGAGTTACGATCAATCCAGTTACCGCCCTTGGTCTCTTTGTAGCGAAATACCACGTTATCGCCGATAGCGACCGGAAGCTCAGCATCTTCTGTTTGATAGCTGTACTTCTCACCATCAACGACCAGCTGATAGCGATAAAGGTCTGGCATACCCAGCCACTCTTTAAAAGGCCCTTCGCGCTCTAATTCCTGAAGTTCTCCGCGCCCTTGAAGCTTGGGAAGACGCTGACGATTACCACGCCGAAAACCACCTGCCATGAATTACTCCCGTTCGTTCTTTTTTCCGTATGCTCAATATATCAAGGGCGTGATGCTGGTCACACCCTCACTCTAGTCACCAAAAGCTTCGCCATAGCTGTCGGGAGCCAGGTCTTCAAAACGGGTATATTTGCCGATAAACGCCATATGCACCGTTCCGATAGGCCCGTTACGCTGCTTACCGATAATGAGTTCAGCCAAGCCCTGATTATCTGGATTATCCTGGTTATACACCTCATCACGATAGACGAAGGCGATAACGTCCGCATCCTGTTCGATGGCGCCTGATTCCCGCAAGTCAGACATAACCGGGCGCTTGTTGGGGCGCTGCTCCAGCGAGCGGTTAAGCTGAGAAAGCGCCACTACCGGACATTTAAACTCTTTCGCCAAGCCTTTTAGCGAGCGCGAAATTTCCGATATCTCCCCCGTGCGGTTTTCAGAAAAACCGGGGATCTGCATCAGCTGAAGGTAGTCGATCATGATCAGCGACATATTGCCGTGCTCACGCACGACACGGCGCAAGCGCGAGCGCATTTCATTAGGTGAAAGCGCAGCGGTGTCATCGATAAAGAGCTGCTTGTCTTTAAGCAGATTGACCGCCGACGTTAGGCGCGGCCAATCCTCATCCTCCAACTGCCCCGAACGCACGCGGGTTTGGTCGATGCGCCCAAGCGATGACAGCACCCTGAGCATTAGCGATTCAGCCGGCATCTCCATGGAGAACACCATCACGGGCTTATCGCTGGAGATAACCGCGTGTTCGACCAGGTTCATCGCAAACGTGGTTTTACCCATGGAGGGACGCCCGGCAATGATGACCAGGTCCGAAGGCTGAAGCCCTGACGTCATCTCATCCAGATCACGAAAGCCGGTTGATAGCCCCGTCATTTCGCCCTTCAGGTTGAAGAGTTCATCAATGCGATCAACCGCTTTGGTGAGAAGCTCGCTCATGCCAATTGGGCCACCCGTTTTAGGGCGCTCTTCGGCAATCTGAAAAACCAACCGCTCAGCTTCATTAAGCAGCTCATCGGCTGGCCGCCCTTGGGGGGCAAAGGCGCCTTCTGCAATCTGATTCGCCGCTCGAATCAGCTTTCTAAGCGTTGCCCGCTCACGCACAATATCCGCATAGGCGCGAATATTGCTCGCCGAAGGCGTATTGCGGGCAAGCTCCGCCAGGAAAGCCAAGCCACCCACGGTATCCAGGTGATCTCGCTCTTCAAGCGCTTCAGACAAGGTGATGACATCAAGGGGTTGTCCAGACTCCGCCAGATGAATCATGACGTTAAACACCAAACGGTGCTCATAACGATAAAAGTCATCGGCTACCAGGCGCTCGGAAACCGTATCCCACGCCTGATTATCCAGCATTAGCCCGCCTAACACCGACTGCTCCGCCTCCAGCGAATGCGGCGGCAGCTTCAGCGCTGCCGTTTCCTGATCAGCAGAAGGCTGGTCCATAGCGAGCTCCTTTCAATAGTGCAGCATAGCCGACAAAGACCACTATCTTAATCGGACAAACCGTTAGCAACCACCGCTAGGTCATCGCATAAAGGGTTATTTCTAAACGCTCAGGGCTTTCAACAAACCACTAGCCGCTTGAAAATAAGCCTTCGTTAAATAGCAACGGGCTTAAATAACACAGGGTTTAAATAACACAGAGCTTAAATAACAAAGGGCGCGGGAAATCCCGCGCCCTTTTGGCGTAAATAGCAGCAGCAAAGTTTACTCTGCGACGACTACCACGCGAACAACGGCGTCCACTTCTGCATGCAGGTGGAGGTCGATGTCGTATTCGCCAGTTTGACGAATCGGGCCTTGCGGCATACGCACTTCGCTCTTGGCAACCTCGATGCCAGCAGAGGAAATAGCGTCGGCCAGATCACGAGGACCGATAGAACCAAACAGCTTGCCTTCGTCGCCAGCTTTAGACACAAGCGAAAGCTCGATGTCGTTCAGCTGCTCAGCGCGGGCTTGGGCTTCTGCTTTACGCTCAGCCGCTTGAGCTTCAAGCTCAGCACGCTGTGCCTGGAACGCGTCAACGTTCTCTTTGGTGGCCGGTACGGCTAAACCGTAAGGCACCAGGTAGTTACGACCATAACCAGGCTTAACAGTGACCTTGTCACCCAGGCCGCCCAGCTTACCAATGTTGTCGAGCAGAATGACTTCCATCTCGTAAACCTCTTGTCAGTTGCCGCGGGCAAGGCGTGCGCGAATGTTCGCGAATGTATCAATCAGCCCCAACAGCAGCACAATGAGAATCGTGGGCCAGGTCGTGATCAGCAGCACATAAAATGCTACCAGCCACAGCCCGTTCATCCCCTTTAATCCAATATAACCATGCACTAACGCAATGCCGGCAACGAGTAGTGGTATCCAGCCGAGTACTGCTAACGCATGTCCCCCAAGCATCATGCCGACCACACAAAGCACCGCTAACACGGCAAGCTCTTTGGGTGCGAGTCGTAACGCATGAAACTCTTCACGAAACCCGCCCGGGTTATATAACCCCGCTTGCCAGCTTCGCGCCAAGGCTAAACATGCAATCGACGCAATCAGAACCACAAGCCCCGTAACGCCCCCCACCACAATGGCAGCCAGCATTTGGGTATCGTACCCCTGATTAGCCAACTCTGTGAGCATACGATCAACGTCCGGAGAGCCTTGTCGTAGTTGCTCAAGCATTGGCCCCATGTCGCCTGGCAGGCTAAAGATGCCGAACTGTACCATTGCTGCAGCCACGAAGGTGCCCGCCAGCAACGCTTCACTCCAACGCATCCTTTCACGCAGGACAACCGCCATCAGCGTTACCAGCAATACGCTGGCCAGCGGGATAACGTCGCCTTGCGACCACCAAAAACCGGCGGGTAGCGCCGCTGCGATAATAACCGGTAGCGCAGGTGCAAAGCCTTTACGCAGGGTTACCAAAGCAGCAATAGCAGCACCTAACCAAAACAGCCACGGCACTAACGTGGCCAGCGCTGCCCCGCCTACGGCGTAAGGCAGCCCTCGCATTAGCCATCTTGCCAGTGCCAGCATCACGTTAAACGCTTACTGGTGGCTATCGGAGTAGGGCAGCAGCGCCAGGTAGCGCGAACGCTTGATAGCAGTCGCCAGCTGACGCTGGTAGCGTGCTTTAGTGCCGGTGATACGGCTCGGAACGATCTTGCCAGTTTCGGTGATATAAGCTTTCAGAGTGTCCAGATCTTTATAGTCGATCTGCTTGACGCCTTCAGCAGTGAAGCGGCAAAACTTGCGGCGACGGAAAAAACGTGCCATGGATTAGCTCCTTAAAACGTGCAGTGGATAGAATCAGGCAGTTTCGACGTCTGAATCAGACTCGGACTCATCAGCGCGCGACTTGTCTTCGCGACGCGGACGCTTCTCTTCTGCCGGCTTCATCATCGGAGAAGCTTCAGTAACCGCTTCCTTGCAGCGTACAACCAGGCTGCGGATGATGGCATCGTTGAAGCGGAAGATGTTCTCGATTTCTTCGAGCGTCTCGCCAGTACATTCAACGTTCATCAGCACGTAGTGGGCTTTGTGAATCTTGTTGATCGGGTAAGCCAGGTGACGACGGCCCCAATCTTCAAGACGATGTACAGTACCAGCGTTTTCGGTAACGATGCTGGTGTAGCGCTCAACCATAGCCGGCACTTGCTCGCTCTGATCCGGATGGACCATAAACACGATTTCATAATGACGCATGAGATCTCCTTGCGGTTTGACAGCTTCCGGTGTGTGCCCCGCACAAGCGAGAACGACGACAGGGAAGCAAGGAGTTACTGAAATGCACCCAACTTACCGCCAAACGGCAATTTAAGGCATTAAGCAGAACTGGTGTTCAACTAACGTATTGGTATCTAACCAACGTACAGGTATTTAACCAACGTAAACATCTGCGCCCGCCTGTAGACAAACGGGCGCGAGTATTCTAGTGGGCGCAGGGTTAACTTGCAAGCTGGCGTTGTCGTACTGCCTCAAACAAACAAATCCCGGTAGCCACAGAGACATTAAGGCTTGAAACCTGCCCTGCCATAGGTAGCTTGGCCAGATTATCGCAGGCTTCCCGCGTTAAACGCCGCATGCCCTTCCCTTCTGCTCCCATTACTAGCGCAGTAGGGCCGGTCAAATCGATGTCAAATACACTAGCCTGGGCTTCACCTGCTGTACCGGTAATCCATACGCCGGCATCTTTAAGCTTGGCAAGCGTACGCGCCATGTTGGTGACCTGATAAACCGGCACTACCTCGGCAGCACCGCAAGCCACTTTACGCACGGTTGCATTTAGCGGTGCGGCCTTGTCTTTTGCCACAATAACGCCATGTGCCCCAGCGGCATCGGCGCTGCGCAAGCAGGCACCAAAGTTATGCACGTCTGTCACGCCATCCAGCACTAGCAAAAGTGGCGGTGTTGGCGCCTGCCAGGCACGCAGCTTTAACCACAAGGACTCTTCGCCTTCAGGCGTAAGTGGCGGGCAGAACGCCACCACTCCCTGATGCGCAGCCCCTTGAGTCAACTGGTCCAGCAGGTCACGCGGCTGCTCTTTAATTCGCGCACCACGCGCTTGCGCCTGAGCAACCACTTCGGCCAAACGACTACCGGCTCCTTGCTGAACCCATAGCTCGCGCGGCGTTTCACCGCGCTCCAACAAACTTTGCAAGGCGTGGGTACCATAGACCTGGTCCAGCCCATCCGGCGTACGTACCGTAGTACGTGCACCACGTCGAGACGACGCCGATTTCATACTTAACTTCTCCTGGGCGTTGACTGACGCGTACGTCGCGGGCCACGACGCGTAGATGGCTTATCTTTCTTGGGCGCAGCGTCGCTCTTGGGAGCGGCCGCTTCATTAGTGTCACCACTGCGGCGTTTACGCGGCTGGCGGCGCGGGCGAGGCTTATCGTCGGTCAAACTGAAATCAATTTTCCGGTCGTCCATATCGACGCGCGCCACTTGCACCGTCAAGCCATCACCCAAGCGATAGGTGGTTCCGGTACGCTCGCCTTTCAGGCGATGCTTCTCTGCCTCATAGTGATAATAATCCGACGGCAGCGACGTCACATGCACCAGGCCTTCGACATAGAACGCATCCAGACGCACAAACAAGCCAAACTGGGTAACCGACGCAATCGTGCCTTCAAAGGTTTCGCCCAGCTTGTCGGACATAAACTCGCACTTCAGCCAGCTTTCTACATCACGGGTCGCTTCATCGGCGCGACGCTCAGTCATTGAGCAGTGTTCGCCAAGTTCAAGCATCTGCTCAAATGTATAAGGGCACCATTTGCTCGGCGGATCGACCGGCGCTCCATCAACGCGCACGACGGTATTGGTTTGACGCGGCCCCCGAATGACCGAACGAATGGCACGGTGCACGAGCAGATCAGGATAACGACGAATCGGCGACGTAAAGTGCGCATACGCCTGATATGCCAAGCCGAAGTGACCTTCATTCTGCGGTGAGTACACCGCCTGATTCATGGAGCGTAGCATGACCGTCTGGATAATATCGGCATCAGGGCGATCAACAATTGCCTCACGAAGCGCCTGGTAATCCTGCGGGGTAGGCATATCGCCGCCACCCACGGAAAGGCCCAGCTCGTTCAGGAACAAGCGCAGCTTATCCAATCGCTCAGGCGTTGGCCGCTCATGAATACGGTACAGCGCGGGCAGATCGTGCTTATCAAGAAAACGTGCGGTCGCAACGTTCGCGGCCAGCATGCACTCCTCAATTAACTTGTGCGCATCGTTACGCTTACGCGGCACAATTTTTTCGATCTTGCGCTCGTCGTTGAAAATGATCGCCGTTTCAGTGGTATCAAAATCAATCGCGCCACGCGTTTCACGAGCCCCGCGTAGCAAGTGATAAAGCTCATGCAGGTTTTGCAGCGGCTTCACCAGCTCGCGGTGTTCCTCACGCAGCGCACTGCCCTCTTCGCTCTCGTTATCAAGCATCGCCGCCACGCTGTTATAAGTGAGGCGAGCATGAGAGTTCATCACGGCTTCATAGAAGGAGTAGCGGCTAATCGCCCCAGTCTTGGAGATATTCATCTCGCAGACCATGACCAGACGATCCACGTTCGGATTGAGCGAACAAAGACCGTTGGATAAAAGCTCCGGCAGCATGGGCACCACCTGCCCCGGGAAATACACCGAGTTGCCCCGCGTGCGGGCTTCATTATCCAGCGCCGTCCCCGGACGCACATAGTGAGAGACATCCGCAATCGCGACGAGTAGCTTCCAACTGCCTGACTTGGTTTGCCAGGCGCACACGGCATCATCAAAGTCCTTGGCAGATTCATCATCAATCGTAACCAGCGGTGTATCTCGCAGGTCAACGCGATGCTTTTTATCTTCCTCCAGCACTTCCGCTGAAATACCGCTGGTTTGATCCAGCACCTCAGGCGGAAATTCAGCAGGAATATCGTAGCTACGAATCGCAATATCGATTTCCATGCCAGGGTCCATACGCTCACCCAACACTTCAATCACTTCACCCACAGGCTGCACGCGGGTAGCCGGCTGCTGCACAATTCTGGCCGAAATCACCTGGCCATCCTTCGCCCCAGCGCAGGCACTGTGAGGAATAATAACTTCCTGAGTAATACGCGGATTTTCAGGAATCAGTATGCCAAATTCCGGCGTATTGCTGCGATATACCCCCACCATTGTTTGCGTATTGCGGGCGATCACATCGGCAATGGTCGCTTCATCGCGGCCACGGCGGTCTGTGCCGCTGATACGGACCAATACATGGTCACCACTGAACACCCGACGCATCTGGCGAGGAGGTAACAACAGATCCGGTTTTTTACCATCATCACGAATCAAGAAGCCAAAACCGTCCCGGTGCCCCAGTACGCTGCCCTTGATCAAATCAAGCTTATCAATTAATGCATAAGCGCCGCGACGGTCACGCAACACTTGACCATCACGCTCCATGGCCGCCATCCGGCGGCGAACGGCTTCAAGGTGATCTTCGTCCTCGATGCCCAGCATGCGGCTCATATTTTCATGGGTAATCGGTTTACCGTACGTTTCCAACGCCGCTAACAGATATTCACGACTAGGCGCCGGATTATCATATTTTTGCGCCTCGCGCTCGGCGTGCGGATCATCACTCAACGTCCAATACTTCATGCGATCGACATCCTTAATTGCATTTGCGGGAGGCGGACAAAAACAGCAGCGGATAGTCGCTGCAGGTAGGGATAGTCAGCGACTGCGTTAATAGGCAGTAAGCTGAAAAACGTCATATTTTGTTTGGTCATGGGGCCAGTATAGCGCTGCATGTTCCATGACCCAACCACCTTAAGCAGCAATTGTGCGATTTGCGCCATAAAATTATCTTTCAGGTCTTGCATTTAACCAGTACCCCGGTATCATACGCGCCACTTGCCCAGATGGCGGAATTGGTAGACGCGCTAGCTTCAGGTGCTAGTGTCCGTATGGACGTGGAGGTTCAAGTCCTCTTCTGGGCACCACGCTTTCTCATGTTATCCTCTTTTCATGAGTAGCAGGTGCAGTGGCAAGTTGATGTGGTTGATGCTTGATATGTATTCGCCCAGGTGGCGGAATTGGTAGACGCGCTAGCTTCAGGTGCTAGTGTCCGTATGGACGTGGAGGTTCAAGTCCTCTCCTGGGCACCATACGAATACAATCAGCAAAATACCCGCAGTACAAATGATGCGCCCAGGTGGCGGAATTGGTAGACGCGCTAGCTTCAGGTGCTAGTGTCCGTATGGACGTGGAGGTTCAAGTCCTCTCCTGGGCACCATTACGTTGGTCCCGTCCGCATCATTGAACAATCCTTTCTATTATTAATCCCCATATTTTGAATATTGTGCCTACGTTTGCGTTGTTCTACTACGTCGTATTTAGCCTCCTTATTTCGTCGATATTACTGAGGGCTTTCCCACCCCCAGCTGAAGCACATTAAATAGTCCACTTACGCTAATCAAAAACGTTACGCTACTGAAAACGCCCAGGTCGCCGTGCGACCTCCTCCAGTGCCCACCCTTGCGTACGCAACTCACCTTCCAGCACGGTTTCCATTTCGGGTGTCAGGTCCGGGAAAAAATTAAGCCCGGTACGCGCTTCTATGTCATTAATAGTGACCAGGTAATCATCTAACGGTTCGTTGCCGCGAACGTCCTGGGGCATGATGAACGCCAGCGCGAGCGGTGCCTCATCGTGTGGGGCAACAATAATCTTATAGAACGCCTCTGGCACTTCGACAAACCCCACCCGATTAAACACATTATCCATAAAATGTTCAGGGAATATCGGCCCGGTAATCGCCTGTACGCGATCAAAACGCGGCGCAAAGTGATTGATCACCGACTCCTCCAACCGCTGCCACAGCTGACGATTTAGATTAGGCCGCTGCGGCGTCATGTTACTCATCAAAAACGTATCAACCTGGGCATCGCGCCCGTGCACTGCGGCAATGGCATAGTTAGGTGCCATATGCCCCCGGTCATAGCCACTCCGGGCATAGCTGTCGGTTTTTACCGGCCAGAGGGTCCGCCAATCCGCTTGAAAACTGGGCCGTGAGCCAATCTGGGTCCCTTCCGGCACCGCCTCCAGCTGGTAACTCACCCACAGCGGGTTAACACGCACATCCGACCAGCCAACTAAATAGCCCTCATTGCGTAATACGCGGTGAAACGTGGTGGGATGAAAACTCTCCCACGTGGGAACGCCCATCCAGGTATACGCATCCTGATGCTGACGCCCCTGAAACTCCCATAACCCCGCTCCCGCGACCACAAACAGCAAAGCGACGCCCAAACGTCGCCCCTCTCGACGCCAGCGCCAAAACGATATCCCCACGTTCCCCTACTCCCCACACGCTAATTTTTATCGCCCGCTTATGACACGCGGCCATTGCGGTGGCCGGTGCCTATGTCCACATTACCAGCCCAGTGAAAACATGGTTTCAAGGTCGTGGCGTGAATGTACCTGCATGGCGTTAAGCGTTTCCGTATCGCTGATCCCCTCAACCTCGTTAAGGCGCTCGGTCACCAGCTCAGCCAGGCTTTCAAAATTCGGGGTACGCGCAATGGCTACCAGGTCATAACGCCCACAGGTGGAGTACACCTCACTAATGCCTTCCACGTCCGCTAAACGCTCTGCTACTGCTTTAACCTGGCCTTTTTCGGTATTAATTAAAATAACTGCGTTTTGCATAGCGCCCTCACTAAAAAAATGTAAGTGATACCGAGGCCTATCGTCATTTTACTCACACCGTCTACACCTGTTTAATGGCGTAATACGCAAGAAAAACGTCAACAGCCGCCAAAGCGTGGAGTATAACAGGCCTGGTTAAATCCGCAGCCTGGGCACGAAATCTCTCTAAATCCTTGCCTTGAACGAAGAAGTCGCGCGCCACGCATCTATTCGTTAGCATGGGCGGATAACAACGCGATATTTAGGGTCAAATGAGAGTGACCTATAAGGAGAGACCATGGCTAATCAGAGCCGCCGTCATTTTATACGCACCAGTGTATGGGGACTGGCAACCCTCCCCTTGGGCATCGGTATTTTATCGAAAACGGCCTTTGCTCAGTCGCTACCTCGCCTTGACCCTTCCGTACCGAGTGCCCAAGCGCTGAGCTATGTTGAAAAAGCGAGCGATGCCAGCGACCACCCTGCTTATACATCAGGTGAACGGTGCGACAACTGCATGTTTTATACCTCTGGTAATCAAGGCTGCCAGCTGTTTCCTGAAAACAGCGTTGAACCTGGTGGCTGGTGTCAATCCTGGGTGGCTCAGGGGTAAGGCTGCTAGGGTCTGTCTGAAAAGTCGACGAGCGAAGACAAGACAAGGCAAAAATTGGCGAAAAAACGGAGTTTACATGTGTAAATGAGTATTTTGAGCCAATTTTTAACGCCGTATTGTCGAGCGCAGACACTTTTCAGACAGAGCCTAAAAATCCCTGCCAAACGCAGGGCTTTATACATTACTCACCGGTAAGCTGTGACCATTTACGGGTTGTCTTTACTTTCCTCCTCTATGGGCCAACGGTAGCGATGCGTCACCCGCCCTTCATCCATGGAAACCAGTCGTACGGGGAACCCCCAAAGCTCATGCAGGTGCCGAATAACCGGGTAGGCACTACGCCCAAGGGGGCGGCGACCGTCCTGCACGTGGTGCAGTGTTAATGAGCGATCGCCCCGGATATCAGCCTCAACCACTTGAATATTTGGCTCTTTCACCGACAGCGCGTACTGAGTAGAAAGCGCATCGCGCACCCGGCGATAGCCCTGTTCATTATGAATAGCCGCCACTTCGAGCGTTTCCGCCTGATCATCATCCACAATTAAAAACAGCTTAAGGTCGCGCATTACCTTGGGCGACAGAAACTGCTGAATAAACGACTCATCCTTAAAGTTGCGCATAGCAAATTCAAGCGTACTGCGCCAAGGCGTGCCCGCAATATCAGCAAACCACTGATAATCTTCCTCGGTCGGTACTTCGCATATCCGCTTGATGTCCATAAAGATGGCAAACCCCAACGCATACGGATTGATGCCGTTGAAGTAAGGGCTATCAAAGCCAGGTTGATTAATAACGGCGGCGTGGGACTGCAAGAACTCAAGCATCAGACCCTCATCAACATCGCCTTCGTCATACAAGCGGTTCATCAACGTGTAATGCCAAAAGCATGCCCACCCCTCATTCATGACCTGAGTTTGGCGCTGGGGGTAAAAATACTGCGCCAGCTTGCGCACAATACGCACTATTTCACGCTGCCAAGGGGCCAATAACGGGGCATTTTTTTCAATAAAATAGAGCAGATTTTCCTGAGGCTCTGGCGGATAAATTCCACCGCTGTGCAGGCCTAGCGGGTCGTTGTCGCTGTTAAGGCTACCAGGCAGCGGTGACGCATTGCCAGGCGGCTCAGGAATCGTACGCCACAGCATATTAACCTGCGTTTGCAGGTAGGCTTCCCGTTCATCCTGACGCTTGGCCTCCTCTTCAGCCGAGATCGGCGAAGGTCGTTTATAGCGGTCAACGCCGTAATTTTGCAGTGCGTGGCACGCATCCAACAGTTGCTCAACCGCATGGACGCCGTGGCGCTCTTCACATTTGGCAATGTAGTGACGTGCAAACACCAGATAATCAACGATCGATTCAGCATCGGTCCAGGTCCGAAACAGATAATTGCCCTTGAAGAAGGAATTATGCCCATAGCAGGCATGCGCCATGACCAGCACCTGCATCATCAAGGTGTTTTCTTCCATCAAATAGGCAATACAAGGGTTGGAATTAATCACCAACTCGTACGCCAGGCCCATTTGGCCGCGTTTGTAAGCTTGCTCAACGGCCAGAAACTGCTTACCAAATGACCAGTGATGGTAGCCCACCGGCATACCCACGCTGGCGTAGGCATCCATCATCTGCTCGGTGGTGATGACTTCCATTTGATTGGGGTACGTATCCAGGCGGTACTCATCAGCAAGCACAGCGAGCTTGTCGTTAAAGCGCTCCAGGACGCTAAAGCTCCAGTCAGAACCGGTCACAATGGGCTTTTGGGATGCATTCATAGCGCACTCCTCAACACGCACGCGTTTAGCGCGCTTGGTTCAAGCGGCGTTTAAACAGCTCACGAAAAACAGGATAAATATCGCTGGCTTCGACAATTTGGCGCATCGTAAAGCGTTCAGGAAAGTGCTCAGCAACGCTCTGATACTCATGCCAAAGCGACTGATGATCGTGAGGGGTGATTTCTACATATGCGTAGTACTGAAGTTGAGGCATCAACTTTTTAATCAGCAAATTGCGACAGGTACTGGAATCATCGTCCCAATTGTCGCCATCCGATGCCTGGGCCACGTATAAATTCCACTGCTCGGCGGGATAGCGCTTTTGAATAATGTTATCCACCAGCGTGAGTGCGCTTGAGACAATGGTGCCGCCCGTTTCGCGGGAGTAAAAGAACTCCTCCTCACTCACTTCTTTTGCGGCAGTATGGTGGCGAACAAACACCAGCTCGACCTTTTCGTAGTGCTTCTCTAAAAAAAGGTAAAGCAGCAGAAAAAAACGCTTCGCAATGTCTTTATGGTTCTGGGTCATGGAGCCTGAAACATCCATGACACAGAACATTACCGCCTGGCTTGAGGGCTGAGGTTGCGCGGCCAACTGGTGATAGCGCAAATCGTAGGTATCAATAAACGGCACTGCCTCGATGCGTTTCTTTAAACGCTCGATGTCAGCCTTCAGTTCAGCTACCCGTGCCGGATTACGTAGCACGCTGTCCTTGCGCTCTTCTGCCTCCAGCGCTTGCTCAGCTTCTTTTAGCGCCCGCTTGATCGGTGCTCGCATGGCAATACGGCGGGCGTAAGCCTCCCGCATGGAACGCGTAATACTGATACGCGAGGGCACGCCATCCCGGGAAAGGCCCGCGCGCACCATTTTCACTTCTTCCAATGATTTAAGCGGCTTACGCTGCAGGTGCGGAAGCTCCAGACCATCGAAAACAAACTCTAAAAACTCCTCTCGGCTAAGCGTAAACGCAAACTCATCGTTACCTTCGCCTTGGTCAGAAGCGCTCCCTTCACCCGCACCGCCTCCGCCGCCTTGGCCACCGGGGCGGCGAATCCTGTCACCCTGTAAAAACTCTTTATTACCCGGCGAAACGATATTGCGCGCCCCACCAGGGCCATGCTGAAACACCGGCTCGGAAATGTCCTTGGTGGGGATAGAGATGTTTTCACCACGCTCCATATCGGTAATGGAGCGGCGGTTAACCGCCTCTTCAACAGAGCGCTTGATATGCTGACGGTAGCGCTCCAAAAAGCGCTGCCGGTTAACCGCGCTCTTATGTTTAGCGTTAGGTCTTCGATCAATAAAGTAGGTCATACGACCTCCTTAACCCAAAGGGCCTTTGCAGTACCAGCGCTTACTGCGACTTACGCACGCGCAGGTACCACTCGGAAAGCAGGCGCACCTGCTTCTCGGTATAGCCGCGCTCCACCATCCGAGCGACGAAGTCCTCGTGTTTTTTCTGGTCCGACGTTGAGGCCTTGGCATTAAACGAGATGACCGGCAAAAGCTCTTCGGTATTGGCAAACATCTTGTGCTCAATAACCCCTTTAAGCTTCTCATACGACTGCCAGCTGGGGTTCATGCCGTTGTTCTGGGCGCGCGCTCGCAGCACAAAGTTCACCACTTCATGACGGAAGTCCTTGGGATTGGAAATGCCCGCTGGCTTCTCAATTTTTTCAAGCTCTTCATTAAGCGATTGGCGATTTAACTGCTCGCCAGTATCCGGGTCGCGGTATTCCTGGTCCTGAATCCAGAAATCGGCATAGGTCACATAGCGATCAAAAATATTCTGCCCATACTCACTGTAGGATTCGAGATAAGCCGTTTGGATCTCTTTGCCAATAAACTCCACATAGCGCGGCGCCAAAAATTCTTTAATAAAGCCCAGGTAACGCTCAAATACTTCAGAGGGTAGTTGCTCACGCTCAAGCGCTTGCTCCAGCACATACAGCAGATGCACCGGGTTAGCGGCAACTTCGGTGCTGTCAAAGTTAAATACCTTGGAAAGAATTTTGAACGCAAAACGGGTGGAGAGGCCTTGCATACCTTCGTCCACACCTGCGGCATCGCGGTACTCTTGTATCGATTTGGCACGCGGGTCGGTATCTTTTAGATTTTCACCATCGTACACGCGCATTTTGGAGTAGATACTGGAGTTCTCAGGCACTTTTAACCGAGACAGTACCGAGAATTGCGCCAGCATGCGTAGCGTATCGGGTGCGCAGGGTGCGGCATTGAGGGAAGAGTCTTCCAGTAGCTTTTGATAGATTTTGATCTCTTCAGACACTCGCAAGCAGTAAGGCACTTTGACGATATATACGCGGTCAAGAAAGGCCTCGTTGTTGCGGTTATTGCGAAATGCCTGCCACTCGGATTCGTTGGAGTGCGCCAGGATAATGCCATCAAACGGAATGGCGCCCATTCCCTCCGTTGGGTTGTAATTCCCCTCCTGGGTGGCGGTCAACAGCGGATGGAGCACCTTGATCGGCGCCTTAAACATCTCAACGAATTCCATTAACCCTTGGTTAGCGCGGCAAAGCCCGCCCGAGAAGCTATAAGCATCCGGGTCATCCTGGGAGTAAAGCTCAAGCTGACGGATATCGACTTTACCCACTAACGAGGAGATATCCTGGTTATTCTCGTCACCCGGTTCCGTTTTAGAAATCGCTACCTGGTGCAGCCGCGAAGGATAAAGGCGCACTACACGAAACTGGGAAATATCGCCGCCGTACTCTTTTAAACGCTTGGCAGCCCAAGGGGACATCACACTTTTCAGATAGCGCGGCGCAACCCCATACTCTTTTTCAAGCAGTTCGCCATCCTCTTCCGGTGAAAATAACCCAAGCGGCGACTCATAAACGGGTGAGCCTTTAATGGCGTAAAACGGAATACGCTCCATTAGCAGTTTTAAGCGCTCCGCAAGTGATGATTTACCACCCCCCACCGGCCCCAGCAGATAGAGAATCTGCTTGCGCTCCTCAAGCCCTTGGGCGGCATGACGGAAGTAAGCCACTATCTGCTCAATGGCCTCCTCCATACCATGAAATTCAGTAAATACCGGGTAGCGGCGTATTACCTTATTGGAAAAAATACGCGATAAGCGCGGATCTTTTGCCGTATCAATCACAGCAGGCTCGCCAATGGCGTCCAGCATGCGCTCTGCGGCGCTGGCATAAACCGTTGGGTCACGACGACAAAGCGCCAGATACTCTTCCAAACTCATGTCTTCTTGCTGTACGCGGGCAAAACGGTCTTGAACGTGGTCAAAGATGCTCATGGAACCCTCCTATGGCCATCCCCAGGCAATCACCACCCGGATGAATATTTTATCGTGGTGAGCCGAACGAGGTGTCGCTCTATTAGCGTAGCCAGCATTAGCAAAATGTGATGACTAAAACTTCAACGCTAACATGTGATACGCATAGGCATACGCCAGAAAAGTCCCGCACTTCAAAGGCAGGATGTTGATACAACAGGCTTTTAACCAAAAAGCACTTCATCAGAAACGTTTAACGATTCACTAATGATCAACATTGGCATGGCGGGCCAGGCGTCACGCCTTTTTATTGAGTGTCTACAAAAAACCGCCGCTGCGTGTGCAGCGGCGGTACAAAAAGCGATACGCCTGAAACCTCCTGAGTCTTGCTACCCAGAGTGCTGTTCAAGCGCGACGTTGACATCCGCGATCAGTAAATCCAGTAATTCAACGGTGGTATTCCAGGCACATACAAAGCGTGCCCCTCCGGCGCCAATAAACGTATAGAAGGTCCACCCCTTGGCTTTTAGGGCGCTAATTGCATGGGCTGGCAACTCAACAAAGACGCTGTTTGCCTGAGCAGGAAACATCAACGACACACCAGGCAGCGCTTGCAGCCCTTGCGTTAAAT
This sequence comes from Halomonas hibernica, assembly GCF_013183775.1. Classification (NCBI taxonomy): domain Bacteria; kingdom Pseudomonadati; phylum Pseudomonadota; class Gammaproteobacteria; order Oceanospirillales; family Halomonadaceae; genus Halomonas; species Halomonas hibernica. The sequence goes on along the minus strand of NZ_VIFN01000001.1, from coordinate 114,213 downwards.
ATTGTGCCATTGCGTTAGCATGTTGAGCATTGGTGAGCCACGCCCCGCTCTCCAAAAGGCCCAGCCACGGCGCTGATATATAGCGCATTTTGGATGCCAACTGACCTGCTTGCTTGCAGCGATACGAAAAATCTTCTGCCAGCTCGCGATTAAAGAACAAAATCGCCTCGCCCATCGCCAAGCCATTTTTAGTCCCAGAAAAACACAGTGCATCAACGCCTACCTGCCAGGTCAGCTCGGCAGGTGTAGCATTCAAGCTGGCACAGGCATTGGCAAACCGAGCGCCATCCATGTGTAGGCGCAAATCATGCTTATCGGCAATCGCGCGAATGGCCAGCAGTTCTTCACGGGTATATACCGTTCCTACTTCGGTCGCCTGGGTCAGCGAAACCACTTTAGGTTTCGGGTAGTGAATATCGCTACGCCGCGTCACTAGGGCCTCAATCCCCTCAGGGGTAAGCTTGCCATTCGCCCCTGGCGAGGTCAGCAGCTTGGCGCCATTGGAGAAGAACTCCGGGCCGCCGCACTCGTCGGTTTCAATATGCGCCAGCTCATGACAAATCACGCTATGGTAACTGCGCCCCATCGCAGAAAGCGCCAGTGAGTTAGCCGCAGTACCGTTAAAAACAAAAAACACTTCGCAGTCATAATCAAACATTTGACGAAAGCGGTTCGCCGCACGCTCGGTCCAATGGTCATTGCCATACGCCAGGTCATCAACCTGATTAGCGTCCAGTAGATACGCCATGGCTTCCGGGCAAATACCAGAAGTGTTATCGCTGGCTAAAAAACGGGGGGTACACTCCGACGTCATGACAATTATCCTTATACCTCATATTGTTACAGCGCCAGCTGGGTGCCACTAGCGCCTTTAACATCACGTTATGCTTAATAAGGTGATGGATCAGTCAGTCTATCGTCATTTATGGACGAGCGTCACCCGCCACTATCAACGCGGTTAAAGCTGGGCAGCCAAGCGCATTCCCTGATCAATAGCGCGCTTGGCGTCAAGCTCTGCCGCCTCATCGGCACCGCCAATGATATGAATCGGTTTACCGAGCGCTTCAAGCGGCGCCACTAAATCACGCACTGACTCCTGCCCCGCGCATACCACCACCGTATCCACACCCAGCACGCTGTCCTCGCCATCGCGGCGAATATGCAGCCCATCATCATCAATTTTAAGATACTCGCAGCCCGTTAAGGTTGAAACGCCGCGCGCCTTTAGCGAAGCCCGGTGTACCCAGCCAGTGGTTTTACCCAGGTACTTGCCAGGCTTAGAGGTTTTACGCTGTAGCATGACAATGTCACGTGAGACAGCGGGCGCCACAGGGGCTTTTAAACCGCCGCGTTCGCTAACGGCCAAGTCAACGCCCCACTCGTCGCACCAGGTATCAACATCAAGGGCCGGATGCTCTTCATGGGCCAAAAGCTCGGAAACGTCAAAACCAATACCGCCTGCCCCGATAACGGCAACCCGGCGACCTACCCGCTCGGGGAATTCAATGGCATCGGCATAGCTCAGCACACTGGGGTGTTCAGCGCCGGGCAGCGACAGCGTGCGCGGGCGTACGCCGCTGGCGATGATAATATCGTCAAACTCAGCCAGTGCTTCTGGAGTGGCACGGGTGTTCAAGCGGACCTCTACCGCGTACTTTTCCAGCATGACGCGGTAGTAGCGTAGGGTTTCGTTAAACTCCTCTTTACCAGGAATCCGGCGCGCGTAGTTAAACTGCCCGCCCAGCGTGTCACGCTGCTCAAACAGCACGACGTGATGGCCCCGGCTGGCGGCGGTAACGGCCGTGGCAAGCCCCGCTGGCCCACCGCCCACCACGGCCACGCGTTTAGGCGTGATAGCGGGTTCAATCACAAGTTCGGTTTCATGGCAGGCGCGCGGGTTAACCAAGCAAGAGGTTAGCTTGCCTGCAAAGGTGTGATCCAGGCAGGCCTGGTTACAGGCAATACAGGTATTGATTTCATCGGCCTGCCCCGCTTCGGCTTTACGTACCCACTCAGGGTCTGCCAAAAACGGCCGCGCCATGGACACCATATCGGCGTGGCCTTCGGCCAGCACCTGTTCGGCAATCTCTGGCATATTAATCCGGTTGGTGGTGATCAGCGGCACCGAAAGCGCTGCTTTTACTCGCCGGGTCACTTCGGTAAAGGCCGCACGTGGCACGCTGGTGACAATGGTGGGAACCCGCGCTTCATGCCAACCAATCCCGGTATTGATGATATCGGCACCCGCGGCTTCCACCGCCTGGCCAAGCGTGACGATCTCTTGCCATGTGCTGCCGTCTTCCACCAAGTCAATCATCGACAGGCGAAAAATCACCACAAAGCGCTGGCCCACTGCCGCTCGAATGCGTTTAACAATTTCCAGCGGAAAGCGAATGCGATGCTCAAAACTACCGCCCCAGGCATCGCTGCGCTGATTGGTCCGCTGGCAAATAAACTGATTAATCAGATAGCCTTCCGAGCCCATTATTTCGACGCCGTCATAACCTGCCTGTTGCGCCAGGCATGCGCAGCGCACGTAGTCGGCAATTTGCTGCTCAACGTCGTCACTACTTAGTTCACGGGGAGTAAATGGATTAATGGGTGCCTGAATTGCCGAGGGCGCCACCAATTCAGGCGAGTAGGCGTAGCGCCCCGCATGGAGAATCTGCATGCACAGGTGCCCGCCTTCCGCGTGAACAGCCTCCACCACTTGGCGATGCTCTGCCAATTGGGTCTCATCGGTTAGCGCGTTGGCGCCCTGAAACACCGCGCCTTCCGGATTTGGCGCAATCCCCCCGGTGACGATTAAACTTACCCCGGCCCGCGCACGCTCAGCATAAAAAGCCGCTAATCTTGCAAACCCATTGGGCGTCTCTTCCAGGTTGGTATGCATGGAGCCCATTAAAATGCGGTTGGGCAGCGTTAAATGGCCAATCGTAATTGGCTGGAAAAGATGCGGGTAAGCGGGCGCACGGGTCATCACGGTTCTCCTTGGCGTTATTCAAACAAGCGTATGACATCCAATCGCCGTCGTACAGCCCTTTACGACTTACCAGGGAGATCCAGAGCCATCGTTTCTCAGTCTTGCTCATTGCGTTAAAGCACGTAACATTATTCGGCTAACGATAAGGAAAACCGCTATGCCGTTGATTTACTTTTTGCCACCACTAGCCACCGTGCTGATCTGGTCGGGCAACATGACCATTAATCAGTTGACCGTAGGCGCGATTGCGCCGAGCAGCATCGCTTTTTTACGCTGGCTGTTGGCGCTAGCGGTGATGACGCCCTTCGTGCTTCCGGCCGTGCTTCGTCATCGTGCAGAAATACGCCGTAACTGGCCGAAACTCGCCTTACTGGGTCTTTTAGGTATGGGGCTATGGCAAGGGTTGGCCTATGTTGCAGCGGAAACCACAACGGCTACCAACATGGGTATTCTAGCTGCGATGGTGCCGCTTTTGACCGTGTTGCTGAGTGCGCTTATCCTGCGTGAACCGCCAACCCTGGGCGGCGTTATGGGCGGCGTGCTGGCCTTTATCGGCGTCACCGTGTTGCTGGGCCGCGGTAATCCCTTATCGCTTCTTCAGCTTGAGGTTGCCCATGGCGATGCGCTAATGGTGGTGGCAGCCAGCTGCTACGCGCTCTACGGCGTTATGCTAAAGCGCTGGAAAATGAACTTACCGCCTTGGGTAATGCTCTATGCTCAGGTATGTTTTGCGGTACTGTTTTTGCTGCCGCCCTATTTGATGGGGCCAATGACGCCTGTGGATAGTCAAAACATTGGGCTTATTCTCTATGCAGGCATTCCTGCCTCCGTCATTACCACATTTTTATGGATGCGCGCGGTCCGCCAAATTGGCGCTAACCAGGCGAGCATTTTTATCAACCTGATGCCTCTGTTCAGCGCACTGATTGCCATGGCGATGCTGGGCGAGCAAGTGGCAGGCTTCCACTTTACCGGTGGACTTCTGATTCTGGCGGGCGTCATCATGGCGCAAACCTTGACGCGCCCACTGGTGGGAAACGTGTCGGTGAATAAGCCGGGCAGCGCCTAGCCATCATGTACTAGGCTGTTTTCTTTTTTATTCTGGAACCCCCTGATATGTCCCTGGAAGACCTGCATCTAAATGTGCGCAACCTGACGAGCGATGATTACGATCAGCTCAAGACATTGATGGACGCTGTCTATCATAATATTGGCGGCGCCTGGCCCCGCCACACCATCGACAAGCTGATTCAGGAGTTTCCCGACGGCCAGATCGCCATTGAAGATGACGGCAATCTGGTAGGCGTCGCGCTAACGGTTCAGGTGGATTACGACGAGTTTTCCAACCCGCATAAATATGACGACCTGATTGGCCATCGTGAGATTATTCTCAACGATGAAAATGGCGATGCGATGTACGGGCTGGATGTGCTGATTCACCCGGACTACCGCGGTTACCGCCTGGGGCGGCGCCTTTACGAAGCGCGCAAAGAGCTGTGTCGTTCGCATAACCTGCGCGCCATTTTGGCGGGCGGGCGCATTCCCGAATACTATCAGCATGCCGATGAGCTAACGCCGGCCCAGTACATCGAAAAAGTCTCTCGCAAGGAGATTTATGATCCCATTCTGTCGTTCCAACTGGCTAACGACTTCCAGGTAAAACGCCTGCTGCGCAAATACCTGCCCGAAGATGAGCAGTCCAAGGGCTACGCGACCCTGCTCGAGTGGAACAATATTCTCTTTGAGCCTGCCGAAAACGTGCTGGATACGCGCCCAACCCAAGTGCGTGTTGGCGCCGTACAGTGGCAGATGCGTGAGTTTGCCTCGGTAGAAGCCGCCCTTCAGCAGATTGAGTATTTTGTCGACGCGCTTTCAGATTACCAGAGTGACTTTGCGGTTTTTCCGGAGCTGTTCACCACCCCGCTGATGGGCTTGCAAGACCGCGCCGCTCAGCAGGACCAAATGGCGGCGATACGTTTTCTGGCAGGCTTTACCGAACGCTTTAAAACCGAACTTTCACGCATGGCGGTCTCCTACAATATCAATATTGTTGGCGGCTCAATGATTGAAGTGGGCGAAAATGACCGGCTCTACAACGTTGCCTACCTCTTCCACCGCGATGGTGAAGTCGACAAGCAAGCCAAGCTGCATATCACTCCTCAGGAGCGTCGCGATTGGGTAATCGAAGGCGGTGACAACTTGCAGGTGTTTAACACCGATGCAGGCCGCGTGGGCATTTTGATCTGCTACGACGTAGAGTTCCCGGAACTCGGCCGTCTACTGGCCGATCAGGACATGGATATTCTGTTTGTGCCGTTCTGGACCGACACCAAGAATGGCTACCTGCGGGTTCGTCACTGTGGCCAGGCACGTGCCATCGAGAACGAGTGCTACGTGGTACTCTGCGGTAGCGTCGGCAACCTGCCCTCGATTGAAAACCTGGATATCCAGTACGCGCAGTCTGCCGTCTTTACCCCTTCTGACTTCGCCTTCCCCCACGATGCAGTGCTGGCGGAAACCACACCCAATACCGAGATGATTTTCTTCTCAGACCTGGATTTGACTCGCCTAACCGTGGTGCGCGCAGAGGGCTCAGTGACGAACATGAAGGATCGCCGCAAGGATCTGTTTGATCTACGCTGGCGGGACTGGTCCTTGAAATCCGGCTCCATTGAAGTATAAGTGCGAACCGGAAGTACCGGATGGCAAAGCGCCTTTCGTGGATTACTTTGCAGGCTGCTTCAAGGAAAACCCGGACTACCAGAGCGAGATCGTGCGTAGTGCGACCGATGACGACCTGGTCTGGGGTGATGAGGATCGCGGTGAGGCCGTTGTGGATATCTTCCGCGTTGAAAATGAAATGATCGTCGAGCACTGGGATGTCATCCAGTCTGTGCCGGAAGAAGCGGCCAACGACAACACGATGTTTTAAATTAGACAGCTACGTTTTAAATCGGGTAGCAGTCAATTTTATTTGGCCCTAAAGGGCCTTTTTTATAAACAAAAAAACTACCTACCGGTCGGTAGCTTTTGTATTATGATGCATCGCTTGGGTTTGACATGTTTGACGCATGCGCCATTAAGAACTTCATGTTTGGAGAGCAAGAAATGTTACCCACAACGACACCCGCATTGCGCCGGGTGCTCAACGCAGCCGTTGCCCAGTTTGCCCAGCATGGTTATGAGGGCGCTTCATTGTCGGGAATTGCTGCCGACGCCGGTATTCGCAAAGCGTCGCTTTATTCGCATATCAAAAATAAGGACGCGCTGTTTTCGGCGGTGTTTGAAGATGCCTTGAAAGTTGAATCGCAATTTGCCCAGGAATGCTTTGAGCACTCCAATACTGGACTGCCAGGCCAGCACTATTGCGAATCGTTGCTGGCACGCTACGCCGACTCAGAGCACTTTCGGTTTCTGCTACGCACCTCATATATCCCGCCCGAGTCGCTTTTTCATGAACTTCAGGAAGGCTACGAGGGTTACATGCAACAGCTGTTAGCAGATTTCACGACAGCGCTGCGTCGCCATGTTGGAAAGGCGCTTTCTGACCAGGATGCCCTGATGCTAGGCCACGCCTACATGGGCATGGTGGATAGCCTCCACGTGGCGCTTATCTATATTGGCACCGAGCGCTTTGAGGCACGTCTCAACGCACTTGAACGCCTCATGGGCGACAGTATCGCAAGGCTTGCAGGAGAGCATCATGACTGAACAGGTCATTCGTGAGAATACTCACCAAAGTACAGTGGGCATGGCGCTGGTCATTCTGCTGGCCCTGTTGACCGCACTCGATGCCATGGCGATTGATATGTATCTGCCCGGCATGCCGATGATTGCGCAGACCTATGAGGTCTCGGCGGGCAGCGTGCAGCAAACGCTGTCGGTCTTTTTGGCAGGGCTAGCGCTGGGGCAGTGTCTTTATGGCCCGCTGCTGGAGCGTTTTGGGCGGAGAATGCCGCTTCTGGTGGGGCTTGTAATCTTTGTGGTGGGTTCGGTGATTGCGGCCATGGCACCCACGCTTGAGTGGCTGCTCGCCGCACGCTTTTTACAGGCCATCGGCGCGGCCGCAGGCTTGGTCGCTCCACGTGCCATTGTGGCCGATCTTTGCGATGTGAAAAGCTCTGCCAAAATCTTTTCGCTATTGATGCAAGTCATGATGATTGCACCCGTCGTGGCGCCCATGATGGGGGGCTTTCTGCTTGAGCACGGTGGCTGGCGTGGTATTTTCTGGACGCTGGCCGGCTTGGGCGTCATCGGATTGGCATGGAGCCTGGCCGCCATTCCCGAGACGCTTGACGTTAGGCAGCGCACAGCGCTTAGCGTAGGCAGTGTTGTGCGTGGGTATCTGGCTCAGTCGCGTCGTCGGGTCTTCATGGCGTATACGGCGGCCGGTGGTTTTGTTCTGGGGTCACTTTTCACCTATATCAGCGCTGCGGCGTTTGTGTTTACCGACCATTTTGGCATGACCCCGACCCATTTCAGCTATCTGTTTGCCGCCAATTCCGTCGGGCTGATTATCGCTGGTATGCTATCCAATGCGTTGTCTGCACGCGGTATGACGCCTGCCGGGGTGACTTATCTCGGGCTTGGTATACATACACTGGCGGGGGCGCTTTTATATCTGGTCGTCACGATGGATATGGTCACGTTCGAAACGTACGTGGCGCTGCTAGCGGTAGCGATCGGCGCGCTTGGGCTGGTGTTTGGTAATTTGACCGCGCTGACCATGAACGCTGGCGGGGCGCAGGCCGGTGTGGCGTCGGCGCTGATGGGTACCCTGCACTATGTGATCGCGGCGGCCGTCGGCTATATTGCCAGCCTAGCGACCCAAGGGCCTCACTTGATGCCACTAACACTTACGCTGTGTGGCGTGGCCGCTTTATTGCTCTGCCGGCTTGCCGGTGCCATGACGAAAAAAGCACAGAACGTTCACCTCGATGGGGCACGTACTTAGCTCTTTTCAGAAAGGAATAAATAAACGTACAAACGAAAAAGCCGCGCAACCGCGCGGCTTCTCATTGAAAGGACGTATTCTACGGCTCATCCGGCCACACCAGGTGACGCGGCACGCGGCCCTTGGCATCAAACATCACGCCTTCATCACGCAATTTCTGATGCTGACGGGTAGCGCCGCCGTGGTCAGCAAGTTTAAGTGAGGCCGCAATCACCCGGTGCCAGGGAAGCTCATGACCATCGGGCAAGTGGCGCATGGCAGACCCCACCATTCGCGGTGTGGCGCCTTCGGTCATAGCGGCGATACGCCCATACGTCGTGACCCGCCCCGCCGGAATCTGATCAACAATCGTATAGATCTGCTCCAAAAGCTCGGGACGGGCCATAACGAATTCTCCGTAATTACCTCAGGCTAACGGGCTTATAGCGCTTCCACCAGCTGATCAATTGCCTGAAACGCTTCTTTTTGTGCTGCAGCACGCTGCTCTTCGCCCATGTTCAGACCTTCTGCGTACACGACATCAACATCGGTAATGCCTATCAAGCCTAGCATGCTTTTCAGGTGCGGCGTTTGGCTATCCCTGTCCGACCCCGCATACATACCACCACGGGCCGCCAGGATAATCACCCGCTTACCTTCGACGAGACCTTGTGGGCCGTTTTCTGTGTAACGGAACGTTTCGCCAGCACGCAGTACACGGTCAAACCAGGCTTTTAACTGCGAAGGAATACCCAGGTTATACATCGGTACCGCCAGGACCAACACGTCATTAGCACGCAGTTCGGCCAACAGCTCATCAGAGCGAGCAGCCAGTGCTTTCTGCTCGTCGCTGCGCTCGTCAGCCGGTGTCTGCCATGCGCCCAGTTCCGCAATATCCAGGTGAGGCAGCGCATCGGCAATCACGTCACGCTTAGTGACATCGACGCCTTCGCGGGCAGCCGCACGGCTTTGGAAGTGGTTGGCCAAGGCGATAGATTGGCCGTTTTCACCAAGTACAGAGGAGGTAACCAGCAGGGCACGAGTTGTCATTTAAAAAAAGCTCCAACGTAGGGTTAATAAGGAATTAACGCTATTTTACGATGATTTTGATTAATCAAAAGCGCAATGATATGAGTGTTACGTTCGATAAAATCGAATTATGATGATATCTATAAAAAAACCCCGCTTTTGTGTGAGCAGGGTTTTAGTTGGCTGATGATTAGTGCTTTTTAGGCCACGCCTTGGGATCAACCTTATTGGCTAACGTGGGGAATTTGCTGGGGTCAAAGGTAGGTTCTTTGCCTGCCTTCAACTGCGCCTCGTAATCACGGAACAGCGCAAAAGCAACCGGTGAAAGCAGCAGGATAGCCACCAGGTTAATAATTGCCATCATACCCATGGAAAGATCCGCAAAGTTCCAGATCGCCCCCAGACTCGCCATCGATCCCACCATGATCATCGCCAGCACCGCCAAGCGGTAAAGGAGAATCGCTACCGGCGCTCGGCGACCCGCTAAATACTCAATATTGGACTCGCCGTAAGAGTAGTTGGCAATCAAAGAAGTAAACGCGAACAGCAAGATAGCGACAGCTACAAACATGCCTCCCCAATCGCCTACGTGGCTTGAAAGCGCCATTTGGGTCAGTTGGATACCATTCGTCTCTTCACCGGCTAACAGCTCAGGCCCTGCCATAATAATAATGGCCGCCGTGGCCGTACAAATAACCAGCGTATCCAGAAACACACCCAGCATCTGAATAAAGCCCTGGGCAGCCGGATGATTAGGCCGCGTGCTGGCGGTGGCTGCCGCATTCGGCGCCGAACCCATGCCCGCCTCGTTGGAGAACAGGCCGCGTTGAATGCCGTTCATAATCGCTTGTGACACGGCATACCCCACAGCCCCACCAGCCGCTTGCTCAAGGCCAAAGGCGCTCTTCACAATGGTCATGATGGCTGCTGGGAAGTCACCGATATTAAGCCCGACCACAACAAGCGCGAGTAGCAGGTAAAGCAGAGCCATTAATGGCACCACCAGCTCCGCGACCTTGGCGATGGACTTTAAGCCACCAAAGATAATCGGCGTCACAACTACCACCAAGACTAACCCCATGGCCCAGGTGGGAACAGCAAATGCCTGCTCCATGGCCTGGGCGATGGAGTTGGCCTGTACGCTGTTAAACGCCAATCCAAACGCTACAATCAAACAGATGGAAAACAGCACGGCCAGCCAGCGCAGCCCAAGCCCACGTTCAATATAACGGGCGGGGCCGCCGCGAAAGGTGCTATCCCCATGGTCTGTTTTATAGGCCTGCGCCAAGGTAGATTCAATGAAGCTGGTCGCCATACCCACCATGGCGGTCATCCACATCCAGAAAATCGCGCCTGGGCCACCAAAATAGATCGCCACCGCCACACCTGCCAGGTTGCCGGTGCCTACGCGTGCCGCCAGGCTGGTGGAGAGTGCCTGGAATGAAGAAATTCCGTCACCTGCGTTGCGCGAGGTGCGCAGCAGTTTAAACATGTGACCGAAATAGCGCACTTGGATCGCACCGGTTCGTATCGTAAAGTAGAGGCCTGCGCCGATCAGCAAGTAGATCAGCACACTGCCCCATAACAGCCCGTTGCCGCGATCAACCAACGCGGTCAACAGTTGAGGTACCGAGAAATCCATACAACACGCCTTTTTTTAACTTATCGAAGGCGCTTCATTCTTCACGCCTGCACGAAAATGGCAAGAAAATTGGAGCATTTATTCTTAAAACGCTCCTAGGCAGCCCCAATATCTTTCGCTAACCACGCCCAGACTAAGGCTGCTTCGTCATCTACCTGCCGACGGCTGGGACGTACCAGCCAGAACTGCTCATCGCTTGGCACACTAATGGCCGGAAACGGCGTCACCAGGTCATTGCGCTGCTCCAACAAACGGTGATGAATAAGCGCTACCCCTGCGCCTTGGCTAGCTAACGCTAACGTCATCACCTGGTTATCGCATGTCATAGAACGACATTGCGTTTCCAAGTGACCTACGCCCGCCGCCTGTAGCCAGCCTGACCAGCCGACACCAAAACCTACTGCGTGAAGTAGCGTGTGCCCTCTTAAATCGGCAGGCGTTGTTAGCGTTGCAGCAAGCGTTGGCGAACACACTGGCAGCAATTGTTCATCACCTAGCGAGTGCATTTCAACGCCACTCCATTCCCCCCGCCCATAACGGATTTCGATATCAGCGCCCTCTACCCCATAGTCATCAGGCCAGATAGCGCTGACCAGGCGAATGGTGATGTGTGGACAGTGCTGGTAAAGAGCAGCCAAACGCGGCGCCAGCCAGGATTGCTGGAGAATCGGCGTGGCTCTTAATGTCACAGGCTGCCCACTAGTAGCGCCAAACACCTCAGCCGTTCCTTCGCTGATCCGCGAAAAAGCATCATTGATACTGGGCAGCCAGGCTTGCCCTACAGGCGTGAGGGTTAAGCTTCGCGCATGGCGCACAAAGAGCTTTTGCCCCAACCGCTCTTCCAACAACCGAACTCGCTGACTAATGGCCGCTTGGGTAACAGCCAACTCATTTCCAGCCGCGGTAAAGCTGAGCGTTCGCGCCGCCGACTCAAATGCCTGTAGCCATAACAGTGGCGGTAACTGACTCATGATAAATTCACCTATAAGTAAAATAAGGTCTTAGAGGCCATATTAATCATTTGTTTGAGCCATGACGAGTGCGCATCCTATCCGGGTGAGCCCCGGTCGATTTTCGTTTTCAGGACGAGGCAACCGATATTAGCGTTCGTGCCCCCGTCATTACCCTTGATAGCGGCGCTCGTCACCTCCAGGGCACGTATTTGGACCGCGACATGCTCGCCTCTCGCCTGCGTGTGTTAGCACGCCACTCATAAACCGCCCCGCGCGATATAAAAACTCAGCAAGGAGATCTCAATGAAAACCTGCCTACGCCTCTCACCCAGCATGCCGTTGGTAGCCACAGCACTCTTATCCGCTGCCTTTGCGTCCACCACGCACGGCGATGATCAAATACTTGATTTTGGTGTTCCCGCCTGGCCTGGCATTACCGTAAAGACGGAAATAGCCGAGCAGCTGTTAAACCCGCTGGGTTATGAAACCCGCGCGCAAGAGATTGGCCTGCAGGTGATCTATCAGGGTATGGAGAGCGGTGATATCGATGTATTTCTGGGCGCCTGGCTGCCCGCTCAGCGTGACATGTTCACCCCACGCAAAGAGTCAGGCTTACTGATTGATGTGGCGAACAACGTTGACGGCGCGCAAATGACGCTGGCGGTGCCTACCTATATTTACGAGAGCGGCATTCAAAGTTTTGCTGACCTTGCCGAAAACCGCGACCTGTTTAACGGTCAGATTCTCAGCTTTGGCGCTGGCTCGGCGGCCAGCGAAATTCTCCATGACGCCATTGATAATGACGCTTGGGAGCTGGGTGACTGGCGCCTGGTTGATACCAGCGAAATCGCCATGCTGTCCGCCGCTCGCGATGCTATCGAGCGTGAACAAGCGGTGGTCTGGGTCGGCTGGACTCCTCACTGGATGAACCTTGAGCTACCCATGCGTTACCTGGAGGATCCAGACAATCTGTTCGGTGAAAACAACGGTGAAAGTGATGTACTTACCCTGCTGCGCGCCGACTATGCTGAAGCCAATCCCAATATCACTGCGTTTTTTGAGCAGTTCAGCTTCACCGCTGACGAACAAAGCTGGATGATCCAGGCGTTTGGTCAAGACGAGCGTGCGCTTTCCGAGGTAGCCCAGGAGTGGATCAGCAATCACCCCGAGCGGCTAGAAGCCATGCTTACCGATGTAACGAACACCGACGGCGAACCCGCCTGGCCAATTATTAAAGCGCAGCTTACGTTATAAGTGCGCATCTTATGCCAACGCATCACAACCATGTAACGTAGCAAGGATGCACCGCGACCCTCCCCGGTCGCGGTGCTCGCCTTGCCACGTACCCAGCGCCCATCACGCACGCCCAGGGTTAACTGAGTCCCTAACAAGACACTTGTTTTATCCACTGGTTTCTGACCAAACGTGTCAGTGCGTGATGAGCTGGTCACCGTCGTGCATCGAGGCCGAAGCCTGGCAGCGGCGGTACTCGCCCGCTTATGTCACGCTGCACATGATCAATAAATGCGCGTAACCGCGTGGGCACATGGCGGCGCTGCTCAAATACCGCATAAAAGTCGGCCCGTACGCCCTGCCACTCAGGCAGCAGCGGCACCAGCGCCCCGCTGGCCAAGTGCTCGTTTACATCCCACCAGGAGCGCATCATTATCCCGTGTCCGTCCAGGGCCAACCGAGTTATGACTTCTCCATCGTTACTGGCCAGCCGTCCACTCACCTTCACTGACTGAACACACCCTGGGTCATTACAGCGCTCAAAACGCCAAAGGGGAAAGTCCGTATCGTTTTCACGAATCACCAGGCACGCCTGGCGCACAAGGTCGCCAGGCGCGTTCAGCGGTGCCATTCGAGCGATATAACCAGGTGCTGCACACAGCACTCGGCGATTGGGCAAAATTGGCCGAGCAATCAAACGTGAATCCGGCGGCTCGCCAATCCGTATACCGACATCAAAGCCGTGATCGCTCAGGTTAAGCGGGAAATTGGTGAGTTCCAGCCATCCCTCGACCGCTGGGTGCATTGCACAAAAGGTGGAGAGCAGCGGCGCAATGTGCTGCCGACCAAAACCAAAGGTGGCATTAACCCGTAGCCGCCCGCTAAGCCCATGCTTATGTGTATCGTTAAGAGAGTTCTCAAGCTCCCCCAGCTCATCCAGAATCAGCGCTCCGCGAGAGAGATAACGCTCGCCTTCTGCCGTGAGCGTCAATCGCCGGGTGGTGCGTGCGGCAAGCTCCACGCCCAACCGCGCCTCTAGCTGCTTTAAGCGCTTGCTCACCGCCGACAGCGAAAGCCCCAGCTCACGCGCCGCTCCCGTCAAACTTCCTGCACGGGCTAACTGCTGAAAAAAGGCAAGATCATCTAGCGCCGACATGGATTCTCCACTTTCAGGCAACAATAGCTTGCATAGTAGCCTGATTATTATCAGCCAGATAGCGGCTACACTGCGTTCATCGCTCATCTTTTTAATAACAAGGAATCCAAATGGCCCACCGTATTGCAGTGATCGCTGGCGACGGCATTGGTACCGAAGTCATGCCCGAAGGTATTCGCGCCCTTGAGGCCGCAGCCCAGCGCTTTAATATCGACCTTGAATTCACGACCTTTGAATTTGGCAGCTGCGACTACTACCTGGAGCACGGCCAAATGATGCCGGACGACTGGTTTGAACAGCTCAAGGGGTTCGATGCGCTGTTTTACGGCGCGGTAGGCTGGCCCGACAAAGTGCCCGACCATATTTCTCTTTGGGGCTCGCTGCTGCAGTTTCGCCGCCAGTTCGACCAGTACATCAACCTGCGCCCTTGCAAGCTAATGCCCGGTATTAAAAGCCCGCTTGCTGGACGTGAACCAGGCGATATCGACTTTTACGTGGTGCGCGAAAACACCGAGGGCGAATACTCAAGCATCGGCGGCAAGATGTTTGAAGGCACCGAGCGCGAAATTGTCATCCAGGAAACCGTGATGTCGCGTACAGGTGTTGACCGCGTGCTTAAGTACGCATTTGACTTGGCGCAAACTCGCCCACGCAAAAAGCTCACCTCGGCCACCAAATCCAACGGCATCTCTATCACCATGCCCTACTGGGACGAGCGCGTGCTGGAAATGGCCAAGCAGTATCCGGAGATTGATGTCGATAAATTCCATATTGATATCCTGACCGCCAACTTTGTACTGCATCCCGACTGGTTTGACGTGGTCGTCGGCAGCAACCTGTTTGGCGATATTCTTTCCGACCTGGGGCCAGCGTGTACCGGCACTATCGGCATTGCCCCTTCGGCCAACATTAACCCCGAAGGCAAATTCCCCAGCCTGTTTGAACCGGTACACGGCAGCGCACCGGATATTGCAGGCAAAGGTATCGCCAACCCGATCGGGCAGATTTGGTCTGGCGCCATGATGCTTGAGCATCTGGGCCATAAAGCAGCCGCTGATGCGATGGTGACGGCGATTGAAGACGTGCTTCGCGAAGGTGACAGCCAAGTGGTCACCCGTGATGTTGGCGGCCAAGGCACCACGGAAAGCCTGGGCCGCGCGATTGCCAAACGTTTAAGCCAGTAATCCCTTCGCCATAGGAAAGCCACCCCGCAGATAATTATCGACGGGGTGGCTTTTTATTGGCGGTTGGTTACTCCGCTAACTTCGCAGCGATTTTCGCAACGTGCTCGCCCTGAAAGCGCGCAAGCTTCAGTTCACGCTCGCTTGGCTGGCGGGAGCCGTCACTACCTGCCAAAGTCGCCGCTCCGTAAGGGTTACCGCCGCTGACTTCGGAAATATCAAACTGCTCTTCAATGCCATAACCGACGGGCACAATCACCATGCCGTGGTGGGCAAGCGTCGTCCAGGTGGAGGTAATCGTCATCTCATCGCCACCGCCGGTACCTGTTGAGGTAAACACACTCGCCACTTTGCCACGCAAGGTGCCGTTAGCCCATAAGCCGCCGGTTTGGTCAAAAAAGGTGCGCATTTGGCCGGTCATATTGCCAAAGCGGGTTGGGGTACCAACAATAATCGCATCGTAATCGGCCAGTTCCTGGGGAGTCGCTTCGGGCGTATCGTAATCCTGCTTACCGCCGGCATTTTTGAAGGCATCTGCGGGCATGGTTTCAGGTACTCGCTTAACGGTTACCTCTACGCCTTCAACTTTCCTTGCCCCTTCTGCAACGGCCTTGGCCAAGGTATCAACATGCCCATACATGGAATAGTAAAGTACCAATACCTTTGTCATTGCTTACTCCTTTGGACTGCGTTTTAGCTACGTTAATGGCATTCCGATTAGGGAATGACTACAACATAGCCTAGCCTGCAGCAGCGAAAAGCGAATGTTTTCCCCTGCACTCTTCGATTTTCACCTTACGCTGATACAAAGCAGCGGCTGGTTTCTCGCATTGAATCCCAAAAGTGCGCGGCAAAGCGCCCTTCCTATTAAAACGCCCACTCACCGTGAGCGTTTTAGGTACCGTCTTACACTCGAGCGCCCGCCATTTTCATAACCACGACGCTAACGCTTGCTCCCGTTTTTGAGCATGTTAAAGATAGCGTGTGAATTTCCAACCTATAACAAGAGGCCGATAATGCTGAATCACTGGCTTGACTGGACCCTTGATGGGCACCTTCCCGTACAGCGTAGCGGCCAATTTCCAAGCGGTACTTATCGGCTTCATGCCCCCGGCATTATGGAGCTTATCCCCCATACGCCGCAGCCAGAGGCCTATGCCTGCGTTTTTTCAGCGGCGATTCATGGCAACGAAACGGCCCCGGTTGAATTGCTCGGTGAGTGGCTAAGCGCCCTGAAAGCAGGCACTACCCCACTGGGTGCTCCCGTACTGGTCATCCTTGGCAATATCCCCGCGCTACGCGCTCAGCAACGGTTTATAGCAACCAACCTTAACCGCCTCTTTAAGCGTGATTTAACGGACAGTGGTGAGGAGCCAGAACGCGCACGTGAACTAATGGCTGCGGTAGACCGATTTTATGCAACTCATGCCGCGCGACCCAGGTTGCACTACGACTTGCACACCGCCATTCGTGAAAGCCTCTACCCGATTTTTGTTGTCGAGCCGTTTGCTAACACTGCAACCCTGCCGGAGCAGTGGCAGTGGCTTGCTGCGGCGGGCATGCAGGCCGTGCTTCATCAACACCAGACAAGCTGGACCTTCTCGCACTACAGCAAGCATTACCACGGCGCTCAAGCGTTCACTTTTGAGCTAGGCCGCGTCGCCCCTTTCGGGCAAAATGACAGGGCATCGCTAATCCCCATGGGCGCGCTGCTTACGTCGCTCAGCAAAGGCGAAACACCTGCCCAGCAAGACCCCGCGAGCATGGTATTCTTTCAGGTAGAGCATGAGCTTAAGCGCCAAGCGGAGGACTTTACGCTCTACGTTGATGCTGACATGCCCAACTTCAGCCGTTTTGAGCCCGGCACGCGTTTGGCCCAGGATAGCGTGGCAGGCGATTTCGTGGTGGGCGAGACGCCGCTACATGTCGTATTTCCTAATGCCAACGTGGCGTTGGGGGCGCGGGCGGCGCTTTTGGTGGCCCCGGTTCACTCCTCAAGTCAAACCGCAAAATAAGCTTAATAGTTATTTAATAACAACAACATGGAGATAATATCGAGGCACACGCGTATCACTTACGGCCGCCTTCCTACATTTATCGTATAAGGAAAGCACGCATTTTTCGCTGAGCCTGATAGAATCGCCACTTTTTTCGCGCCAGCCGCATTTAGCCTACGTTAACTCAACACGTTGCTACCGCGGCAACTTTGTACTGGAGCCTATGTTTATGGCCGCTACTCCCCTGGAAGTGCGTAATATTAAAAAGCGCTTCGGCGATACGGAAGTTCTGAAAGGCCTTTCACTCGAAGCCCAAAAAGGTGATGTCATCACGCTAATTGGCGCTTCAGGGTCGGGTAAAAGTACCTTTCTGCGCTGTATGAACCTGTTAGAGCAGCCGGATGAGGGCGAGATTATCCTTCACGGCGACCCGATACGCTTTAAGGTGAACCGGCACGGACGCGAGCCAGCCGATTGGAAACAGGTTGTCCAAATGCGTGCCAAGCTTTCCATGGTGTTTCAGAATTTCAATCTCTGGGCACACATGACGCTGCTTGAAAATATAATTGAAGCGCCTATCCATGTGCTCGGCCTTCCTAAAAAAGAAGCGATTGAACAGGCCCATGCGCTGCTTGAGCGTGTGGGGCTAACCGCCCGCGCCAACGCCTACCCGGCGCAAATGTCAGGTGGCCAGCAGCAGCGCGGCGCGATTGCTCGGGCACTGGCCATGAACCCAGAGGTTATGCTGTTTGACGAGCCGACCTCGGCGCTGGACCCGGAGCTTGTCGGCGACGTACTGAAAGTCATGCGCGACCTGGCCAATGAAGGGCGTACCATGGTGGTGGTTACCCATGAGATGAGTTTTGCCCGCGATGTCTCAAGCAAGGTGATCTATCTTCATCAGGGCTTGGTGGAAGAAGCCGGGGCGCCAGATGATGTATTAGGCAATCCCCAATCGTCCCGACTGAAACAGTTTCTTACTCCTAACTACTGATCTGCGAGGCGACCATGCTGGATTTGCAAGGGTACGGCCCCCGTTTGATCGAAGGTGCCGGGGTCACCGTTCAACTAGCGGTTTTATCGCTACTGTTAGCCATCGCGCTAGGCCTTCTCACCGCCACAGCCAAGATGTCACGCCACTGGCTATTGCACGGCACGGCAACCGTTTACACGACGCTGATTCGCGGCGTGCCAGACCTTGTCTTGATGATGCTGCTGTTTTACGGCGGCCAAATCGGTGTTAACGCGATTAGTGATATTCTGTACTACAGCTACGACATTGATATTTACATTAATTTCAATGCCTTTGCCGCGGGCGTACTGACCATTGGGTTTATTTTTGGTGCCTATATGGGCGAGACCTTCCGGGGCGCCTTTATGGCCGTCGATAACGGCCAAATTGAGGCAGGCAAAGCCTACGGGATGAGCAGCACACTGGTCTTTCGCCGCATTCGTTTCCCACAAATGATGCGTCATGCGCTGCCCGGGCTCTCCAATAACTGGATGGTGCTGCTGAAAACCACCGCGCTCGTCTCGGTAATCGGCTTGACCGATATGGTTCGCGTGGCCGCTGAAGCCTCCCGAGCGACTCATGAGCCGTTTGTGTTTTTAATCCCTGTAGCCGTTGCCTATCTGTTGATTGCCAGCGTCTCCGAGTGGATTTTTGCCCGGCTACAAAAGCGCTACGACATCGGCTTTGGGGAGCAGTGACATGCTAGATATTTCCGCATGGTTTAATGACCTTTTGTCCGGCAATCTGATCTTCACCCCCACTACAATGGGCTACTACTGGACAGGGCTTGTCACCACCACACAGCTGGTGTTTCTGTCGCTGGTAATCGGGCTGGTGCTAGCGGTGCCGCTTGCCATTATGCGCAGCTCACGGCGTAAATGGATCAGCCTGCCCGTGTATGCCTATACCTATGTGTTTCGTGGCACGCCGCTGCTGGTCCAGCTGTATATTATTTACTATGGCGTGGTGTTTTTTGACGGCATCCAGGAAAGCTTTTTGTGGCCGATCTTCCGTGAAGCCTTCTACCCTGCACTGATCGCTTTCACTCTTAACACGGCGGCTTATACCACAGAGATTTTCCGGGGTGCTATCAAGTCGACGTCCAAGGGTGAAATTGAAGCGGCACGCGCTTACGGCATGTCCCAAAGCCTGATGATGCGCCGGATCATTATCCCCAGCGCATTTCGTCGCGCTCTACCCGCCTACGGCAATGAAGTGATTTTCATGCTTCATGCCAGCGCGATAGCCAGCGTGGTCACCTTAATGGACCTGACCGGAGCGGCCCGCTATGTCTATTCACGGTTCTATACGCCGTTTGAGCCCTTCCTGTTTGTCGCGGCTATTTACCTGTGCTTAACGTTTGCCATTCTGTTTTTCTTCCGCTTTTTAGAGAAGAAATTACTTGCGCACTTAAAGCCACAAACCCCGTAAACGGTTCGATGACGAGCGAACGTCAAACAAACGTTGGTTCACAAAGCGTTTTCCTCTTTCCGCCGGCCCCAACCTGGGTTACGTTAAAGAGGATCACCTCGGGTGAACCTGTTTTACAACGGAGTTAAATAATGAAAAAGTTGCTATCAGTTTCTTTAATTGGTTTGGCTGTTGCTGCGGCCTCTTCCGCCCAGGCACGTGATTATGATCAGGTGCGTATTGGTGTTGATGTACCTTATGTCCCGATGGAATTCCGCACCCCTGAAGGCGACCTGACCGGTTTTGATATCGAGCTGGGCAACGCCATGTGTGAAGAGATCGGAGTGACCTGCGAGTGGATCGAGCAGGAGTGGGACGGCATTATTCCGGGCCTTCTGTCACGCAACTACGACGCCGTCATGTCCTCCATGACCATCAACGATGAGCGTCGCCAGCAGGTGCTGTTCTCTGACCCCTACATCACCATGCCGTCTGCCTGGTTTGCCGCAAGCGACCTGGATATCGACGAAGCCAATGAAGAAACCCTTGAAGGCCTGACCATCGGCGTTCAACGCGGCACACTTCAGGACAACTACGTCACCGATAACTACGGCAGCGTGGCCGATATCAGCCGCTACTCCACCGCCGATGATATGGTGCTGGATATGGACGCGCAGCGTCTGGATATCGTCTTCCTCGACTTCCCAATCGGCCAGTCCACGCTGGTTGAGAACGAAGACGCTGACTACACCATTGTGGGCGAAAAAATCACTGAGCCTAAAGAGTACTTTGGTGACGGCTTTGGTATCGCCTTCCGCCAGCGTGATGAAGCGCTTGCCGAAAAATTCAACGAAGCCCTCGCAACGCTTCAAGAAAACGGTACCTACGATGAGATTCACGCTCGCTACTTTGGCGAAGAGTAATCACATAGCGTAGTGACTGCCCCCATCACCCTGGCCTTTGCCGGGGTGATTTATTTATGCCCTTGCCTTTTTCTCCTTTCATCAGCGGCTTAAAAACCAGGTACGCAGGCCCATTAACAAGCACGCTGCCCCTTGGAATGAACCAGGTCAGCGTGAAAGGGTCTCTGTATCATTCTCCATGTGCATATAGCCGATATGGTTCATATAGCTGATATAACCCATATAGCGATGAAACGTCATTTCGCTATCACCGTAATTTAGTCATAAAAACAGGGAGGTTTTATGGCAGCAACCCTTAGCGCCACACCAGACATCGACCGACGCCCGTCTTCCTACTGGACAGGCTGGGGCCAGTGGCTCGCGCTCATTACCATGACGGTAGACCACCTTACCCGCTATGTACTGCCTGGGGATTTTAGCTGGGCAGGCTCCTCTATTGGCCGGATTGCCTTTCCACTGTTTGCCGCCATGGTCGCCTGGCACGGGCTATTTAATACCCGTAACCCAATGCGCTATTCACGGCGTATTCTGGTTATCGGACTGGTAGCGCAACTCCCCTATATGATGATGCCACGCGCATCGGATGCGTTGATTTTTAACGTCTGCTTTACGCTGGCCAGTGGCCTGGCCTTGGGCACACTGGCGCGCCAAGGCTGGCAGCACTACCAACAGCAAACGCTGGGGTTTGGCTGGCTGCTGTTGGGCACAGCAGTGGGCGTCACGGTGTGGTACCTGCTCGGTTTCTGGGTGGAGTACGGCCACAACGGTCTACTGTTGATTCCGCTATTCATGTTTGCCATGCATTCACTTAGCCAAGCGGACACCCATTTTCAGGCGCGACTTTGGGCAGGCTTGGCCGCCTTTCCCGTGCTCTGGGTTGCCGGACAAATGAACGCCTCGGATATGGCAAAATCGTTTACCGTGGGCACCTGTGTCGTGGTCCTGATACTGGCTGCTGGCTTGGCTCAACGCGTGCCTGTGGTAACGTTTGCCATGCCTCGCAGGCTTTGGTTGGCCTGGTACCCTGGGCACTTTGCGTTAATCGCGCTGTGGCTATTGCTGAGCGGGCGTATTGCGCTGGGTTGGTAAATGTTCAAGCTGGTTCGAGAGACTTTAAACAGAGCTTAAAACGGTCTTAAAAAAGAGCTTAACACCGGAATAAAAAAAGGCGCCTCACATCGTGGGGCGCCTTTTCAGTGACTTAATAACGCTTATCTATAATGAGCGCTCAAAACTCCACTCAACCGCCGGAGCATCAGGTATCAGTGCCTGGCAGGCGCGCACCTTTTCCAGCAGTTCAGCGTGGGTAGCGGCCACCACGTTAACGTGGGCCAGCTTGCGCCCTGCCCGCTCGGCTTTGTCATAGCGGTGCACATGGGTATTGGCAAGCTTGAGCATGGCCACGTTGTCGCCCTCCTGGCCAATCACATTGACCATACAGGTGGGCGCAATGGCCGCTGTGCTGCCCAGTGGTAATCCTTGAACCGCGCGTAGATGGTTCTCGAACTGGCTGGTAACCGCTCCATCCATCGTCCAATGACCGGAGTTATGCACGCGTGGCGCCATCTCGTTAGCCAGCAGGCTGCCATCGCGGGTTTGGAACAGCTCAAGCGCCAGCACGCCCACGTAATCCAGCTCATCCAGCAGCGCACGAATATACGTATCAGCCGTTTGCTGCACCTGAGCGTCCAGGTCGGGCAGCGGCGCCACCGAGTAACGCAGAATACCGCCCACATGCTGGTTCTCTGCCATGGGGTAGAAAACCACCTCGCCATCGCGACCGCGTACAGCAATCATCGAAACTTCGCGAACAAAATCCACAAACGCTTCAACGATCAGCTGCGTATGGCCAATGCTCTGCCAAGCGTTAGCCGCCTCTTCTGGCGCCTTTAAAACCGCCTGACCTTTGCCGTCGTAACCTTCCGTGACGGACTTTGCCACCACCGGGCAGCCAAGCTCGCGAGCGGCCGCTTCCAGTTGCTCTGCGCTCTCGACCACACGGTAAGCAGGCGTCGGGATGTTCAAGCGATCAAACAGGGTTTTCTCTTCAACCCGGTTTTGGCAGACCTCGATCGCTCGGCTACTCGGATACACCGGCTTGTGCTTTTCGATCTCCTGCACAAGCGTCACCGGCAGATGCTCGAACTCGTAAGTCACGACATCCACCTTGGCGAGAAACTCAGCCAAGTGCTGATTACCCGGGTCGACAATGACCTCGCCGATGCCCGCACTTGGGTTACCTGTGGTATCCAGGAACGTAAACCGATTGCCTAGCGGGTAGCCCGCCAGCGCCAGCATACGTCCCAACTGGCCTGCGCCTAAAACGCCGATGTTTGTCGTACCAGAGTTCATGGGGGCTCCTTTTACTCAGCATCCGGCGCGGGGCGCGGGTCCGGGTTATCCAGTACCAGTTGAGTTTGCTCTGCACGGAAGGCCTCAACCGCGTTACGCACGGCGTTGTCCTGAAGGCCAACAATCTGCGCGGCCAGCAGGCCCGCATTGGTCGCACCAGCCTTACCAATCGCCAGCGTGCCAACGGCGATACCACCGGGCATCTGCGCAATCGAGAGCAGTGAATCAAGGCCTTTAAGCGCTTTGGATTCAACCGGCACACCCAGCACCGGCAGCGGCGTTTGTGAGGCCACCATACCGGGCAGGTGGGCGGCACCGCCTGCACCGGCCACAATTACCTGTAAACCGCGCTCAGCGGCACTTTTCGCATAGTCGAACAACAGGTCAGGCGTTCGGTGGGCAGAGACCACACGCGTTTCATAGGCAACGCCTAAGCGCTCCAGCATCGTCACCGCATGCTCCATCACCGGCCAATCCGATTTGGACCCCATAATGACGCCCACTTTGGGTGCGCTATTCGACGACATGCCATTTCTCCCCGGCCAGTGGCCATATAAAAAAACGATAAAGTACCGCACGCCAGAAGCAGCCGTGCACACTAAAATAAGGCACATAGTTTACCAGAGCCAAGCCGCAAGCGGGTGTTCACAAGTGTCGCGAAATTTTCATCAAATTAAATATTGAAATGCACCTGCGTTGGCGGCATTGTGTCCTTGTCATTTCAGACTGATGGAGTCTCATGAGTACGGCATACTCAACTGCTCACGCAGAAACGCTGGATCCTCCGCGAAGCAGCCCTGACCTCGATGTCAGGGAATTAGAAAAACGCACGCGCCTAATGCGCATTATCACGCGTTTAATTGCAGTATCAGATCTAGGAAGCCGGGAAATTGCCCGCCAGGCAGGGCTTCCAGTACAGAAGATTAGCGACTTGCTCGCCGGCAGGCTTGAGCACCTGAACATTGACGAGCTCAATGTTCTGCGCCGCACGTTAGAGCTGGAGGCGCCATAGGAGCAGCCATTAGCCCTTTAAATCACGAACGCCTCGCTTAAGCGAGGCGTTTTTGTATGGTTTTGGCTCATTATCTACTAAACCGGTATCAAAAGACCGCCCAGTGCAATCACAACCACAACCGCCCAGGCAGACAGCTTCCACACGGAAAGCAGTAAAAAGCCGCTAAGCGCCAAGGCAAATTCATACGGCCCGATAATCGCGCTGGTCCACACCGGCTGGTAAAGCGCAGCGCCCAGAATCCCCACCACTGCGGCATTGGCACCACGCATCAACGCTTGAGCACTTCCCCATTGGCGAAAGCGGTTCCAGAATGGCAGCACGCCCACCAGCAGTAAAAACCCTGGTATGAAGATAGCCAGCAAGGCCACTAGCGCCCCAACAAGGCCATTAATGCCGGGCAGTAACGCCCCAAGGTATGCGGCAAAGGTAAACAGCGGCCCCGGCACGGCCTGTGCCGCTCCGTAACCGGTTAAAAACGCATCCGGCGTTATCCAGCCTGACTCCACCACTTCCGCTTGTAATAGCGGCAGTACCACATGCCCACCGCCAAATACCAGCGCGCCTGAACGATAAAAGGCATCGGCAATATCAAGCCAAACCGCACTTCCCGCAAGCAACGGCAACCCAATCAGTAGCCCAGCGAACAGCCCCAGTGCGATAACCCCAACTGAGCGCGACACAGCAAAGTGGAGTGTTTCGCTTGGCATGGCAGTCACGGCTTCGCGGCATAGCAGGAACCCCGCCAAGCCACCGAACACAATGGCGCCCACCTGCCCTAGCGGCCCGCTGACCAACAACACCGTGAACACGGCCAGTAGCGCAATGCCCGTGCGGGTTTTATCCGGGCACAGGTTACGCGCCATCCCCCATACCGCATGGGCCACAATGGCCACAGCCACTATCTTCAAGCCATGAATAATACGGCTGACAATCGGGCCATCCAGCACCGTCGCCCCGAACGCAAACAGCACCAGCACAATGGCAGAAGGCAGCGTAAAGGCCAGCCACGCCATCGCAGCTCCCCAAGGGCCCGCGCGCATTAGCCCAAGCGCAAAACCCACCTGGCTGCTGGCGGGTCCTGGCAAAAACTGGCAAAGCGCGACCAGGTCCGCATAGGCAGCCTCCGAAAGCCAACGGCGGCGCTCCACAAACTCAGCCCGAAAATAGCCCAGATGCGCCACTGGCCCACCAAAGGAGGTCAGACCAAGCCATAGAAAAACCCTAAAGACTTCGCTGACGCGCGTGCGTAAATTGTTCTCTTCAGCCATAGCGGAAGGCTCTTTTGCGTAATAGAAAGTGCCCACGATACCCGCTGCATTTTACGCAGTGATGACAAGCCGCCCGGGCCGTGTCACCTAACTCCGGCACCGCTTCGCGCTGCATCCGCGGGTGCGCTGGCGCTTACCACGCGCTACAAAATTCGGTAAACGTATCGTCGCACGCCACCAAACCGCATATAGGCGTGTTCCGTAACGACGGCCCGGCGCGAATGGCCGGGCCGCTAGCGCCACTTACTCGCTTTGGTCAGTAACGGCGCCGGTGCTTGCTGAGCTTACCAGCCGTGCATATTTGGCCAATACACCGCGGGTATAGCGCGGTGCGGGCTGTTGCCACGCAGCACGGCGGGTTGCCAATTCTTCATCGCTTAGTTGCACTTCGATAGTGTCCGCTTCGGCATCAATGGTGATGAGATCGCCATTTTCCACCAGCGCCAGCGGGCCGCCATCAAAGGCTTCCGGTGCGACGTGGCCGACCACAAAACCGTGGCTACCGCCTGAAAAACGGCCATCGGTAATCAACGCGACGTCGTTGCCCAAGCCGCGACCCATAATGGCCGACGTCGGGGTGAGCATTTCGCGCATACCTGGGCCGCCTTTGGGGCCTTCGTAGCGAATAACCACGACATCGCCTGCCACCACGGTGCCATCATTGATGCGCGCCTGGGCTTCTTCTTCAGAACCAAACACCCGTGCCGTGCCGGAGAAGCGCGTGCCTTCTTTGCCAGAAATTTTAGCGACTGCACCTTCCGGCGCCAGGTTGCCGTAAAGAATCCGTAGATGGCTTTCAGTTTTAATCGGCTTATCCAGCGGCGCGATAATTTTCTGGTCATCCGGATAGGCTTCAACGCCAGCCAGGTTTTCCGCCAGTGTTTGCCCGGTTACCGTCAGGCAGTCGCCGTGTAGAAGGCCTGCTTCGAGCAGGTTTTTCATCAACGGCTGAATACCGCCAAGCGCCACAAGCTCGCTCATCATGTAGTGGCCGCTGGGGCGAAGATCCGCCACTACCGGCACGCGTTTGCCGATCTCGGTAAAGTCGGAAAGCGTCAGTTCAACACCGATAGTGCGCGCCATGCCGATAAGATGCAGTACCGCGTTGGTAGAGCCGCCTAACGCGATCACCACGGTAATCGCGTTCTCAAATGCCTTACGGGTCATGATGTCGGAAGGTTTGATATCCCGCGCCAGCAGCTCAAGCACCGCCTCGCCCGCCGCTTTACAGTCGTCACGTTTTTCCTGGGAAATGGCGTTTTGTGCCGAGCTGCCCGGCAGGCTCATGCCCAGCGCTTCAATGGCCGATGCCATGGTGTTGGCAGTGTACATACCGCCACACGAACCGGGACCAGGAATCGCGGTTTCCTCGATCTGCTTGAGCTCAATCAAATCCATATCGCCCCGCGAGTGAGCACCCATGGCCTCGAACACCGAGACGATATCGGTGTGCCCTTTGCCCGGCATAATCGTACCGCCGTATACAAACACGCTGGGGCGATTCAAGCGCGCCAGCCCCATTACGCAGCCCGGCATGTTTTTGTCGCAGCCGCCAATTGCCACTAGGCCATCAAAGCCTTCACAGCCCGCAACGGTCTCAATGGAATCCGCGATCACCTCCCGCGAGACCATCGAGTACTTCATGCCCTCGGTGCCATTGGCAATACCGTCGGAAATGGTGATGGTGTTGAAGACCACACCTTTACCGCCTGCGGCATCTGCGCCCTCGCGGGCCTGCTCGGCAAGCTCACCAATATGGCTGTTGCACGGCGTCACCATGCTCCAGGTAGAGGCCACACCCACTTGGGGCTTTTTGAAATCAGCGTCGTTAAATCCTACTGCGCGCAACATGGCACGGCTGGCGGCTTTACCCACGCCATCGACCACCGGGGCGGAATGGCGGCGAGTATGGTTTGGTGTATCGGTCATGGGGAAGTCCTCTTGGCTTTACTCAAAGTATCTGCATAGCTTGGGGATACCCTGGCTTGCGCGCAAGAGAAGATGAAAAACACATGGTTATCTATTTAAGCTAAACAGCTGCTTTATGGGGTCGAGGCAGGACAGACAGATCAAACCCACACGCTTGAGCATAACGCTGCAGTGTTTTCCAGCCAGGATTACTGTCACCACGTTCTAACCGACTGATATTGCTTTTCTGAGTATGTAATCGCTGCGCCAGCTCTTCCTGAGTAAGGCCCGCACGCTGACGCATGGAAATAAGCGTGTTGGCTAATTCAAATTCAGGCGCCAACCGCTCGTACTCAGCGTTAACCTCAGAATTCTGGAGCGCCTGTTCTTTCAATGCTTTTAAATTCATCACGGCTGTACCTCACGCTGTCTGGACCGGGCTAGTGCTAACGCTTGGCGAGGCGTTTTTTGGCTCTTTTTAACAAAGACATGGAGAACAACTATCCGCTGGCCCTGTACGTAACAAAATAAGGAGCGCCCTATACCCTCTTTGGCTTTTGCCCTTATCTCAAAGAGACCGTCTCCCATCGCTTCCGTATGCGGCGGACCCAAGTTCGCCCCATGCTGCTCAACCATTTCTAACAACCGAAGCATCCTGGCCTGAATTTTTGGCGGCATACCAAGGATGTCGCTTTCAACACCAGGATAGAAATCAATCTGCCATTGCATTAAACAGCCCCTAAAGTTATCACTTATGATAACCCATAAGCTGCAAAAGTTCCTATCGATAGCACCCACTAAAGACGTTTAACTTATGGCACCATAGTAGTCTTAAGTACGTGTCTTAAGCACTGTGCCTTATCGCTACCGCCTTGAAGGAAATATCGCCGCATGTCGTCACCCTCATTGCTTGCCAATACATCGCCTCTTACGCCGGGTTTTATGGTGGTGCATGCCAACCGCCTGGAAGACCTGCGCGGGTTAGCGGTTGAGTGGATGCGCCTTCATCCGTTAGGGCCGCTTGAGAACGAGACGATTCTGGTGCAGAGCAACGGCATCGGGCAGTGGTTGAAGCTGGCACTGGCGGAAGACCCGGCACAGGGCGGCGCGGGCATTGCGGCGGCGCTGAACGTTACCCTGCCTGCGCGCTTTTTATGGCAGGCCTACCGCACGGTGTTAACGCATATTACCGGTGATGCCCAGGCGGTGCCTGAAACCTCACCGTTTGATAAGTCGCGCCTGGTATGGCGCTTGCTGCGCTTACTGCCCAGCCTCGCTGAGAAGCCCGCCTTTGCCCCATTGGCGCGCTTTTTGGAAACCGACCGCGACCAGCGCAAGCACTATCAACTGGCCGAGCGCCTGGCGGATTTATTCGACCAATACCAAGTGTACCGCGCCGACTGGCTAGACGCCTGGGCACGGGGCGAAGATGTACTCATTACTGCACGCGGCGAAGCGCGCCCGCTGGATGAACACCAGCGCTGGCAGCCGGAGCTGTGGCGCGCCCTGCGTGATGATGTTGCCGCCTCCCAGGGCGAGGCCGGGCTTAATAGCAGCCGTGCCCAAGTGCATAGCCGCTTTTTAGAGGTTGCCGAACAGCTGGAAGGCCAGGCGTGCCCGCCGGGGTTGCCGCGTCGGCTGATTATTTTTGGGATTTCCTCGCTGCCCCAGCAAACGCTGGAAGCCCTGGCAGCACTTTCGCGCTGCTGCCAAATTGTGCTGTGCGTGCATAACCCCTGCCAGTATTACTGGGCGGACATCATCGAACACAAGGATTTATTGCGCGCCAACCGCTACCGCCAACAGCGTAAAACGGGCATGCCCGAAGCGCTGGACGTACTCGGCGACGGCGATGTAGATAGCGCGCTGCATCTGCATGCCCAACCGCTGTTGGCAGCCTGGGGCAAGCAGGGGCGTGACTATCTGCGCCTGCTGGATGAGCATGACGATGCGGGCAACTACCAAACCCTGTTTGAGCAACAGGCGCTGCGTATTGATATGTTCGAGCCGTTCAGCACGCCCGAACACGCCTGCCTGCTCAGCCAGCTTCAGGATGATATTCGCGAGCTGCGCCCAGTGGCCGAAACCCAAACGACCTGGCCTGCGGTTGATGCAACCCACGACGACTCCATTGTGTTTCATATCGCCCACGGCCCCCAGCGCGAAGTGGAGATTCTTCACGACCAGCTGCTGGCTGCGTTCAGCGCCGACCCCGAGCTGCGCCCGCGAGATATCATCGTTATGGTGCCGGACATTGACCGCTACGCGCCGCATATTGAAGCGGTGTTTGGTCAGTACCGCTCAAGCTACCGCACGCTTGGCCGCGACGACCCGCGCTATATTCCCTACACCCTTTCAGACCAGGCCAGCCGCCACCGCCTGCCGCTGATGATTGCGCTGGAAAAGCTCTTGCGCCTGCCCGAGCTGCGCCTCTCAGTGAGCGACCTGCTCGACCTGTTAGACGTGCCCGCCCTGCGCGCTCGCTTTGGCATTGAAGAGCGCGATTTGCCCACACTAAACCGCTGGATTGAGGGTGCGGGCATCCGCTGGGGCTTAAACGCCCAGCAGCGCACCCGGCTTGATTTGCCCCAGGGCTTAAGCCAGAACACCTGGGCGTTTGGCCTGCGCCGTTTACTGTTGGGCTACACCGTGGGCGTGGCGGATGCGTGGCAGGGTATCGAGCCGTTTGATGACATCGGCGGGCTTGAAGCCTCGCTTGCCGGGCCGCTGGCAACACTGCTTGAGAAGCTGGAAACCACTTGGGAGATTTTTTGCCAGCCGACCACCGCCGCCAACTGGGTCATTCGGTTGCGTGAACTGCTGGAAACCTACTTCCTTACCGATGACGCAGCAGAGAGCGTGATGCTGACCAAGCTGGAAGGCGCGCTTCAGCAACTGTTCGACAGCACCGAAGAGGCCAAATTGAATGACGATTTGCCGCTTTCCATGGTGCGTGAGCACTGGCTCTCGCAAATTGATGAGCACAGCCTTTCTCAGCGCTTTTTAGCCGGGGCGGTCAACTTCGCCACGTTAATGCCGATGCGCGCCATTCCCTTCAAGCGGGTGTGTTTGCTGGGCATGAACGACGGCGAATACCCACGCTCCCAGCCGCCGCTGGATTTTGACCTGATGGGCAGCGACTACCGCCCCGGCGACCGCTCGCGCCGGGAGGATGACCGCTACCTGTTTCTGGAGGCGCTGCTGTCGGCGCGCCAGCAGCTCTATATCAGTTGGGTGGGCCGCAGCCAGATCGACAACAACCCCATGCCGCCTTCCGTACTGGTCGGCCAACTGCGCGACCACTTGGCGGCAGGCTGGGCAAGCCAACGCCAGGGTGACGAGCCACTGATTGAGGCGCTGACCACCGAGCACCCACTGCAACCGTTTAGCCATCGCTATTTTGCCCAGCCCGGTAGTTCAGCCTCCCAGGCCCGGCTCTTTACCTATGTACATGAATGGCGCGATGCCCACGAACAGCACGCGCTGCTCGCCTCACAAGAGAGCAACAATCAACAACAAAGCGCCCTGGCCGAATTTAACCAGGACGTTCCACTAACACTTGCCCAGCTGGGCAGCTTTCTGCGCGAACCGGCCAAGGCGTTCTTCAACACCCGCTTGGGCGTGTATTTTGAGCAGGAGGTGCTGATCCAGCTGGACGTGGAACCATTTGTGCTGAACGGCCTGCAGCACTGGCAGTTGCAGGACCAACTGATTGCCGCCCAGCGCCACGCGGTAGACAACGGCGAGCCGCGTGAAGCAGCCATGTTTGCCGCGCTTGAGCGCATCAAGGGCCAAGGCGTGCTAGCGGTAGGCGCTTTTGGCGAGCGCATGAGCGAATCGCTGGCCGAGCCCATGCAAGCGCTGTTTGATGCCTATCGGGAAGCGCTCGAAGAGTGGCCCATTGCAGTAGAAGCCCCTCAAGCGGCCGTATTTAACGCCCTCGAACTTGCGATTAACGACTGGATTAACGAACTGCGCACGGATGAGAGCGGCAGGCGCTGCCGCCTGCTGCTGGTGAGTAACAGCTTGATTAGTAATGCGCGTGGCCGTGGGCAGTACCGTTGGCAGCATCTACTCCGCCCTTGGGTGGCCCACCTTGCCGCCAATGCGATTTCGCCGATGACCACCCAGCTGCTTTCCAAGGCAGGCCATGCGCGCTTTGAACCACTAGCAGCGGATACCGCCCAGGGCCACCTGGCGACTATTGTGCAGTGTTGGAAGGAAGGAATGACCCAGCCGCTGCCGTTGGCCCCCCAGGCAGCGTTTGCCTGGCTGAGCAAAGAGGGAACGGTAGACAGCACCGCCGACAGCGACGCCTTTAGCGCAGCGGCAAGCACCTATGAAGGCGGGCGCTTTCAAACCGGCGAAGTAGCGCAAAGCGCCTACCTTGCCCGCCAATGGCCCAACTTTGAAGCGCTGTTTAACGAGGGTAACCAGAAAGGGGCTAACCCCGCCCTCCGCTTCTCCGCCCTGGCAGATGCCCTTTACCTGCCGCTCTACCGTGCGGTGAAAGAGTAGCACTGCTCGGTAAAAGGAGGTGCGCTTCGCTTAATGCTGGTGGTTAACCAGGAGTATTCGATTGGCCAGCGAGATCATTTCGGGGTCGCCGGTGTTCTTTTCGGCCACATCGGAAAGCTTGATGACCGGCAGCCAGCCCTGGCCCTCAGGGCGCGCCTCGACCATTTTGATCACCATGTTCATGGGCTCCTCGCCCACATCATTGGTGAAGTTGGTGCCAATACCAAACGCCATGCCGATACGATCTTTGCAGAACGCATGAATGCGCTCGATTTTTTCCGGAGTGAGCGCATCGGAAAAGATAATCGTCTTGCTCAGCGGGTCAATGCCCAGGCGCTCATAGTGCGCGATGGTTTGTGAGGCAAAGTCGATAGGGTCGCCGCTATCGTGGCGCACGCCATCGAACAGCTTGGCAAACTTCTTATCGAAGCTGTCGAAAAAGGCTTGCGAGGTAAACGTATCGGTTAACGCAATGCCAAGGTCGCCCCGGTACACATCCACCCAATGCTCCAGGGCCAGGCTATTGGCCATTTTGAAACCAAACCGGGCACCGTGGAACATAAACCACTCATGGGCGTGCGTACCAATCGGCTTCACGTCATGGCGCATCGCCAACAGCACATTACTGGTACCGGTAAACGACTCGCCGCCGTGATGGCGAAGCGCGCCCACCACACGGTCGTGAACATTAAAGGAGAAACGCCGACGCGTACCAAACTCAGCGATTTTGAGCCCCATGCGGTGGTAAAGCTCGATTTTTTCCTGGGCGTTCTGCTCAATCATCGCATCCGCTTCAGGGGTAATCGTAATACCACGCAACCGATACCAAAGCTCGCTGATCAGCGCCATCAACGGCACTTCCCAAAGGATAGTGCGATACCACGGGCCTTCAATCACCACGGAAAGGTCCGCCCCCTGCTGCTCGATAATGACCTCGCTGGGGTCATAACGAAACCCGGCCAGAAAATCGAGATAAGTGGGGTCCAAATAAGGGCAGGTCGTTTCGAGATAGCGCTTCTCTTCGTCGTTTAAGCGAAGCGCCGCCATATTATCGACTTCATGGCGTAATGCAGCGCCGAACCCTTCTGGAAAGGCATGCGCGCCACGGTTAATAAAAGCGTAGCGCGCATGGGCATACGGGAAGCGTTTAATCACGGCATTCTGCATCGTGATTTTGTAAAAGTCGTTATCCAGAAGCGAGGTCAGCATGGAGTCTCATCATCAACGTGAACAGAAGCCGCGGTAGCGTAAACCGGTTGCCCGCAAAGTGGCTAGCCAACAAGATTAGCAGGTGACGGCGCTGGCTCCCAGCCCACAGCGTTCGCTTGCGCCTTTTGCTCCCTAACGGGCATCGCGATATAGTGCCCCAAACCGCCCCTTTTTACCCGCCGGGGCGCGTTGCTTTTTTGCGCCTGCTCCTGGAGATCAGTGATGAGCTATCCCGCCCCACTCAACCCCTTGAGCTTGCCCCTGCACGGCAGCCGTCTGATCGAGGCCAGCGCCGGTACCGGTAAAACCTTCACCATCGCGCTTTTATACGTGCGCCTGGTGTTGGGTGGGCGCAGCAAAGAGGATGACGACGCCTTTATCCGCCCGCTCACGCCGCCCGAAATCCTGGTGGTCACGTTTACCAACGCCGCGACCCAGGAACTACGCGAGCGGATTCGTAACCGGCTGGTGGAGGCCGCCGAGGTCTTTCGCAGTGACGAAAGTGCAGGCGACAAACTGCTGCTTGAGCTGCGCAGTGAGTACCCACCCTCGGCCTGGCCCGCCTGCGCCCGGCGCCTGGCACTGGCTGCCGAGTGGATGGACGAAGCCGCAGTGTCCACTATTCACAGCTGGTGCTACCGCATGCTGCGCGAGCACGCTTTCGATAGCGGCAGCCTGTTCTCGCTGAACCTGGAAAACGACCAACGCGAGCTGGAGCAAGACGTCGTGCGCGACTACTGGCGCAGCTTTTACTACGCCCTTGAGAGCGACGCGCTGGAAAGCATTGTTAGCTATTGGCAATCCCCCGACGACCTGCACGCCAGCTTGCAGCGCCTGCTGCCCGAGTGCGACGCGCTGGGCGAACAACGCCCGGAACCCCTGCAAACGCTGACAAACTGCCTGGCCGCCCGGGCCGCCAAACTCAGCGCGTTAAAAGCCCCCTGGGCTGCATGGCTGAACGATGTGGTGCCCGCGCTGGAAGAAGCCGCCCAGCAAAAAGCCTTTAAGGGCCAAAGCTTTAACGCCAAAAGCCGCGCCAACTGGCTGGGCGCGCTGCGCGATTGGTGCACCAGCGATGCTGACCGCCCCCAGCTTACTGATGCCGCCTGGCGGCGCATGACGCCTGAGGGCATGGCCGATATCTGGAAAGTGGGCACGCCGCCCTACCCAGCGGTGTGGGAAGCGCTCGCCCAACTGCCCGGCGAGCTTAATGCCCTGCCCGAGCCGCGCAACGACCTGTTAATTCACGCTGTGCAGTGGTGCCGCAAGCGCCTGGAACGCGAGCAGGAGCGCCGCGCTGAAATGGGCCCCAACGACCTGCTCACGCACCTAGACCGCGCCCTTCAAGGCCCCAATAAAGAAGCGCTGGCCGCCCAAATCCAGCGCCAGTTCCCGGTCGCGCTGATTGACGAATTTCAGGACACCGACCCAATCCAATACCGCATTTTTAACGCGGTATATAACGTTGCTACACCGCGCCGCGACAGCGCCGTGATGCTGATTGGCGACCCCAAGCAGGCCATTTACGCCTTCCGTGGCGCAGATATTTTCACCTACCTGAAAGCCCGCCACGACACCAATGGCCGCCACGTTACGCTGGGTACTAACTTTCGCTCAAGTGCTGCGATGGTCAACGCGGTTAACCACTGCTTTAACTACGCCGACAAGCACGAAGCAGGCGCGTTTTTATTTCGTGAACAAGGCGGCGAGAACCCCCTGCCGTTTCTACCGGTAGACGCCAAAGGCCGCGCCGACCAATTGGTATTGAACGGCACGCCGCTGCCCGCCATGACGCTGTGGCAAATGGCGGCTGACGAGCCGCTTTCCAAAACCGCCTACCAGCTTGAAATGGCCGAAGGCTGCGCTTCCCACATGACCGCCCTGCTGGAAGCGGGCCGCAAGCGGCAAGCGGGTTTTAAAACCGAGGGCGAACTCACGCCACTAAAGCCCTCTGATATGGCGGTGCTGGTGAACGGCCTGCAGGAAGCCCGCGCTATTCGCCTGGCGCTTGCCAGCCGTGGAGTTAAAAGCGTTTATCTATCGGACCACGACAAGGTATTTAGCTCATCTATCGCCCAGCAGGTGGAAACCTGCCTGCGCGCCTGTGCGGAATCCCAGGCCAATTCACGCCAGGCGGAAGCCAAGCTGCGCGCAGCGCTGGCCACGCCGCTGCTTGGGGTGAGCCTTAGCGAACTTGATCACCTTAACGAGAGCGAGCTTGCCTGGGAGGCCCGAGTAGAGCAGTTCAGCCGTTACCACCGTCTGTGGCAGCGCCAGGGCGTGCTGCCGCTGGTACGCAAGCTGATGGTGGACTTCGATATTCCTGCCCGGCTGCTTGCGTTGACCGACGGTGAGCGCTTGCTAACCGACTTGCTTCACCTGGGCGAACTGCTTCAGCAGGCAAGCCAGGAACTGGATGGCGAACACGCACTGATACGCTTTCTGGCGGAAGCGATTGCCGACCCGGAAAGCCACGGCGACAGCCACAAGCTGCGCCTGGAAAGCGATGCGGACCTGGTCAAGGTCGTGACCATCCATAAATCCAAGGGGCTTGAGTACCCACTGGTCTTTCTGCCGTTTATTGCCAACCATCGCCCCACTAAAAAAGGCGATGTGCCGCTGCGCTGGCACGATGGTGAAGGCAATTTACAGCTAAGCCTAAGCGCCGATGCAGAAACACTTGCCACCGCCGACCGCGAACGGTTAGGCGAAGACTTACGCAAGCTTTACGTGGCACTTACCCGCGCCCGCCACGCCACCTGGCTGGGGCTTGCGCCGTTAAAGGATGGCGAAGGCAGCGCCCTGGGTTACCTGCTTAATAGCGGTAACTACATTGCGCCCAATACATTCGGCGAAGCGCTCGCCGCGCTGGTTCATAAAAGTGACATCGCCCTGGAGCCTGCGCCAGCCCCTACTGCACTGTGCTTTACGCCCGCCCAGCAGCAAGAAGCATTGGGGCAAGCCCGCACGCCCACGCGCCCGGCCCGCGAGCAGTGGTGGATCGCCAGCTACTCGGCGCTGCGCACCACGGGCGGCATCTCAGGGCTGTTATCAACCGCTGCCCCCACGCCGGAACCCACCACGCCCCAGGAAGCCACCACGTTTGAAGTGCTGGATGAACCGCAAGACCTGCTGCAAGGTTCTCCTCTAACCGGGCAGCCCATGGCGAGTGTAATCACTCACTCCCCATTGCCCGCTGACAGCGACCAGCCGAGTGCAAACGCAAGCCACCTGCACCGTTTCCCTCGCGGCCCCGGCCCTGGCACCTTTCTACACGGCTTGTTGGAATGGGCAGGCCAGCTGGGCTTTGCCAAGGCGCTTGAAGACACCGCCGCCCGTGAGGACACTCTGCGCCGCCGCCTGCAACTGCGCGGTTGGCAAGCGTGGTATGAACCGCTGGCAGGCTGGTTTGAGGATTTGCTCGGCACCCAGCTGCCGCTTCCCGGCCAGCAAAGTGCCGTGGCGCTTCAACAGCTAAGCGGTTATCAGGTAGAGCTGGAGTTCTGGTTTGCTGCCCATCAGGTAGATACGCAAGCGTTGGATGCGCTGGTTAGCCAGCACTTACTTCCCGGCCTTGCCCGGCCCGCGCTGGATGCCGATACGCTCAACGGTATGCTCAAAGGCTTTATTGACTTGGCGTTTGAATTTGATGGCCACTTTTACGTGCTGGACTGGAAATCCAACTACCTGGGCGCAGACGACAGCGCCTACACCGTTGATGCCTTGAGTGCCGCGCTGCTGGAAAAACGCTACGACCTACAGGCCGCGCTGTACCTGCTGGCGCTGCACCGGCTGTTAAAAGCCCGCCTGCCCGACTACGACCCACAAGTCCATCTAGGCGGATCATTGACCGTATTTTTGCGTGGCAGCCGGACGCCTGCACGCGGTGTACACCCCGAACCCGCCCCGGTGGCGCTAATTGAAGCGTTGGATGCGTTATTTGCAGGCACGGCCAACGGCGCTGGCCTTAAGGAAACGGCATGAAAGATTCACAAACCCTGGACCTGTTCGGCGAAAACGAGCCTGCGCCTGCCACAACGCGTAACAGCACCCCAGCGCCTGACCACCAACGGCACCCTGCGCTGAACGACACGGGCACCTTAATGGCGCTTTGCGAGCGCTGGGTCGCCAGAGGCTGGCTGCGCGACCTGGACCGCGCGCTGGTCAGCTTCTTCGCCCGCGAGGGAGGCCAGGTGCCGCCGCTGCTTCTGCTGGCTACCGCGCTTGCCAGCCACCAGTTGGGCCGAGGCCATGTGTGCCTGGACTTAAACGCCACGCTGAACGCACCAGACTTCGCCCTGTCGCTCCCACCCGAAGGCGATGACCTAAGCGACCCGCCGCCACTACCCAGCGAGGTATTAGCCACGCTAACGCTTGCCGAGTGGCAGGCCGCGCTTGAGCACCCCACGCTGATCAGCAACGGCCACGGCAACACGCCGCTGGTACGCTCCGACACCCCGCACACCACCCGGCTTTACCTGCGCCGTTACTGGCAGTACGAACAAACCCTGCACCAGGAAATCGCCGCTCGC
Source organism: Halomonas hibernica (assembly GCF_013183775.1). Classification (NCBI taxonomy): domain Bacteria; kingdom Pseudomonadati; phylum Pseudomonadota; class Gammaproteobacteria; order Oceanospirillales; family Halomonadaceae; genus Halomonas; species Halomonas hibernica. The sequence goes on along the minus strand of NZ_VIFN01000001.1, from coordinate 76,959 downwards.
CTAGCGCTTGAAGACGATGCTGCACTAAGCAGCTCTTGTGGGAGCCCAGTTCACTGGGCGAAGGGTGACGCTAGTCACCCCTTACTCCAACAAGCCCTAAATACCCTATTCCCCGCCACCGACAAGCTGGACTGGCAAAAGGTCGCCTGCGCGCTGGCGGCCCGCAGCCACTTTGCGATTATTACCGGCGGCCCTGGCACCGGTAAAACTACCACCGTTGTGCGCCTGCTCGCCCTGCTGCAAACCCTGCAACTGGCCCACTCGCCCACGCAAGCGCTACGCATTCGCCTGGCCGCCCCCACCGGCAAAGCCGCCGCCCGCCTCAATGAATCCATTGCCGGGCAGGTAAGCCAGTTGCCTATCGAAGACCTTGCGGCGCTATGGGAGCAGAGTGAATTGTGGGAGCCGAATTCATTCGGCGATGATTCATGCACTGAACAGCTACAAGCCTCAATCCCCACCGAAGTCACCACCCTACACCGCCTGCTAGGCGCCAGGCCCGACACCCGCCACTTCCGCCACAACCCCAACAACCCGTTGGCGTTGGACGTACTGGTGATCGACGAAGCTTCCATGGTGGATATCGAAATGATGACCACCGTGTTAAGCGCCCTGCCCGCCCACGCCAAGCTGGTGCTGCTGGGCGATAAAGACCAGTTGGCTTCTGTAGAAGCCGGTGCCGTACTCGGCGACTTATGCCGCCGCGCCGAGGCCGCCCACTACACACCAGAAACCGCCGAGTGGCTTGCCAAACTTACCGGCCACCCGCTGCCCGAAGCGCTAACCTGCCCCAACGGCCAGCCCCTCGACCAAGCGATTACCATGCTGCGAGTAAGCCACCGCTTTGACGCCGCCAGCGGCATTGGCCAGTTGGCTGAGGCGATTAACCAGCCGTTAAGCACCACGCTCAGCGAGCGCGACAAACAGAACGCCGTACACAGCGCCCTGCGCCACGGCTACGCCGACCTGCATCATTTAGTGCTGGGCGGGGAAAATGACAGCGCCCTGGAGCGCCTGGTGGTGAGCGGCTCCCCAGAGCGCTTCCCCAATGCCGGTAAAGGCCGCCTTGATAAGAAAACCAATGAGGAGATAGCGCCGCCCACGGGCTACCGACACTACCTCACGGTTTTGGATCAACAGCGCCCCGAGGTAACGCTAGCCTTTGAGGAAAACAAAGGCGCCTACGACACCTGGGCCAGCCAGGTGCTAAACGCCTACGGCCACTTCCAACTGCTCTGCGCACTACGTAAAGGGCCGTGGGGCGTGGAAGGTTTGAATTTACGTATCGCCAAGGTACTGCGCAGCCACACGCTATTAAGCGCAAGCGATATCGAGCTAGAGAAAGGCTGGTATGAAGGCCGCCCAGTGCTGGTCACGCAAAACGACTACAGCCTGGGGCTAATGAACGGCGATATTGGCATTACGCTAGCAGTACCCGACCCGCGCGGCGTAGGAAGAACCTTATATAGAGTCGCCTTCCCGACCAGCGATACGAAAAACCCCATCCGCTGGGTGCTGCCTTCCCGCCTGCACGCGGTAGAAACCGTATTCGCGATGACGGTACACAAATCCCAGGGTTCGGAATTTTTGCACACGGCGCTACTACTACCGCAAACGCCCAATCCCATCCTGACGCGGGAGCTGGTCTACACCGGCATCACCCGCGCCCGCGAATGGCTTACCTTGGTGGAAGCTAAGCGGGGGATCTTGAATGATGCGGTGGTTAGGGAGGTGATGCGGGTTAGTGGGATGGGGATTGATTAAATTTTATATCACCGGTTCTAGCATTGTCAGTTAGCGGCCAAAAGCGGAAGTTTAGTAAATTTTGATTATAGTGGATAACTTAAGCGGTTTGGCTGCTCCGTGCTTGCTGCAATCTTCAGCCAGGCACTATCAAAGAAGCTAAGAAAAAACTCATTACCTTTCTCTGTTCACCCTTCGCAAGTCGTCAATACCAACCGATAGCAGTAATCACAGCGGTGGATACTGGATCAGAACAATAGCTAGCTAGTGATTCTATCAGGAAGGTGGCCGTCCAGAGCTTGAACAGACGCTCAGCGCGGTCACTGTGACTAATATCAGTCCCATACCTAAAATTTGCGGCCCTACCAGGGTTTCGCTTAACACCACGACACCGAACAGCGTCGCGGTGACCGGTTCGACCATTGCTACAACGGAGGCCACTGCCGGGGCAGTATGATTCAAACCGATGATATAAAGAACAAAAGACAAACCTGCGCCGAGCACACCGAGTACTGCGAATAGCGGCCAATCCGGCGTGCTCAGGACAGCAACTGTCTGACCAACATCACTCGGCCAGATAAGAATAGTGACAAGCACCGTAAGCGCTATAGAGAGAATAGCCTGCGGGCTACCATGTGGCGCCGCATACTTGAAGCCGAAAATGAATATTGCGTAGGACAGTCCCGCAAGCAGACCAGCCCCTACACCTACCGCCGTAACGCCACTCGCACCGACGTCATAAATCTGTGTAAGCAACACAACACCAAGAATCACTACTGCGATCGCGGCCCACTTCAGCGGCGTGGGACTTTCGAGTCTTAGAGCGAAGGATACGAGATACACGAAGACTGGGGCGCTGTACATCAACGTAGCCGCAACAGCAACGCTACCGTGTGCAATGCTTAAGAAATAGAACGAGAAGTTACCCGCTACCCCGACACCAGCGATGACTGACCAGAACCATAACCGGCGTTTTGTCAGTCCACTACTGCGTGGACGCAGTATTAGCCAGAGGAGGACGCACAGCAGTCCGATCGCACCCCGGTAGAAGGAAACCACGAACGCGTCCCAACCGTCGGCCATAAGGATTCCGCCGATCCCGCCAGATAACCCCCAGAAAAGCGCCGCCAATACCACAAAAATTGTACTCGCTCCCATTCTGTAACCTCGCTTTCCCGTGTTGAACTAACATAGTTGACGGCGGATAGGGGCTTCATGGGATCCTTCTCCGGGCCGCTGAAAGCAGGGCTTCGGTCACTTCCCGAGTGTCGGATAGGGCCGTCTGTACGCCAAGCAAAGCCACTGTCGTATTGCTGCCTTCCAATACCACAAAGAGGCGTCGCGCCAGGCCGACGTGGTGATCCAGCCCGTCGCGTGCCACGCCAGCCTCAAGGCGTGCCAGAAAATCGGTCTTGGCAGACATCGCCAAGTCATAAATACCGGTGCTGTGCTCGGCGAACTCACTCATCGCCTTGACCATGATGCAGCCTTGCTGGCTGCAGTGTTCCAGCCAGCGGCCATGCGCCTCGACAATGGCCTGTGTCACCTGGCCTGGCGCAGCCGAGGCCGCCGCCGTATCAAGGCTGGCAATGAATCGCTCATGACGGGCCTTCAGCACGGCTATGATTAAAACTTCCTTGGAGGTGAAATGGTTATAGAGCGTCATGCGCACTACACCAGCGGCAGCCACAATGCGGTCAATGCCGGTGGCATGAAATCCCTGCTCATAGAAAAGTCGCTCGGCGGTAGCGAGCAGCTGGTCGCGCTTGGAGGCTGGCATTGACGGCAACTCCTATATAGACCGATCTATCTAAATACAGTCACTTTGCTATGTCAACGATGTCGCGGCGTTATGGGAGCTAATGCGCGCGAGACAATAAATGAATTTTCGCTACGCCTTTTGACATTTCGTGATCATGCGTCTGTTACATATTCAAATAATCACTATCCCATCTGTGATGTATTTGGGTTAACGTAAGTAAACTCTGCAACAGGAAACCGACTGCTACGCCACTAGTCAGAAAAAGCTTCATTTTCAGTTAATCCCCATACGCCACTCTGTCCAGCATTAAATCAGGAGTGCTGGAAATGCGAGCGATGAACAGGCCGATACACGAGGTCGTGTGCTTTAAGCTAGTGCAATGGGTGTTATTAGTGGGGTTGCTGAGCGTTACCACAGTTGCCACCGCACAATCTTTTTTTGGCCAGCAGGAGAGCGTTCTTCCTCCAGAGCAAGTCTTCAAGCCAACACTTGGTCATGATGGCGAATCGCTGAAGATCGATTGGCAAATCGAATCCGACTACTACCTTTACCGCCATGCTTTTTCCGCCGAAGCCGAAGGACGTGAGCTATCGCTGAATATGCCTGACGGAGAAGTAATTGAGGATGAATATTTTGGCCGCTCTGAGATTTACCGTCACTCATTGAGCATGACCACTCAGCCTGGTAACGCCGACACAATCACCCTTCGTTGGCAGGGCTGCGCCGATGCGGGCCTTTGCTATCCACCTCAAGAAAAGACCTTTGATTTAGCACCTGCTGGCCAGGACATATCTGAAACGCATGAGCCCTCCATTGCCACGTATGCCCCCGGATCTGAAGAAAGCTCCACTTCCGACCTAAAAAATACGATGGCAGAAGATCAGCAGCTGGCAGCGCAACTGGAGGGAGGTAACGGGCTCTGGACGCTGGCGGCGTTTTTCGGCATGGGGCTGTTACTGACATTCACGCCCTGTGTATTGCCGATGATACCGATTCTGTCCAGCCTGATCGTGGGAGGACGAAAGGTAGGCGAGAGCCACCGGACGGCAGGTTTCGTGATGTCTACTGCCTTTGTCCTGCCCATGGCGGCCACCTATGCACTACTCGGCGTGGCCGCTGCCATGGCAGGTGCCAATCTACAGATGCTGTTTCAGAGCACCTGGTTTATCGGCCTGTTCTCACTACTGTTTGTCGTTCTCGCCCTGGCCATGTTCGGCTTGTTTGAATTAGAGCTACCGAGCGCGCTTCGCCAGCGCCTTGATGCCGGCATGTCGCGTCAACGCGGTGGGCGCTTGAAAGGAGTTGCCATCATGGGGGTGCTCTCTGCACTGCTGGTAGGGCCCTGCATGACCGCACCGCTAGCGGGAGCGCTATTGTTCATTGCTGATAGTGGTAACCCCTGGCTGGGCGGTGCAGCCCTGTTATCGCTTGGTCTGGGGATGGGCCTGCCACTGATCCTGATCGGCACGGTGGGTAGCCAGTTGCTGCCTAAGCCCGGTGCCTGGATGGTTCGCATCAGAGCGATTTTCGGCTTTGTATTATTGGGGATGGCGATCTGGTTTGTGGATCGCGTAGCACCTGATGCCATTATCCTCGCGCTATGGGGCGCACTGGGGCTGGGTTTTGCCGTTTCGTTAAAGGCCATGGCACTGGGAGGAAATGCCTCAACGGTGGCCTCTCAAACAGTAACAGCAAGCGCAGTCATCATCGGTTTATGGAGTGCACTAGTGTTAATCGGCGCTGCCGGTGGCGCTTCTGACCCCTGGCGCCCGCTAGCGGTCTATACATCCACCAACGATGGCTTAACCACTGAAGCATCGTCATCAAACGCCGAACAACCGCTTACCTTCGATGAGGTCGACGATTTGGCCACGCTTAACGCCCGTGTTGCCCAGACCGAGGTTAGCGGCCAGATGACACTCGTCGAATTTACGGCCGACTGGTGCATCTCCTGTGAAGTAATCGAACAGGAAGTTTTTACCGACCCCACCGTTCAATCTGAGCTACAGGATGTACAGCGGTTAAGTATCGATGTGACCGACTACGATACTTCTGACAAGGAGATCATGGAGCACTTCGGCATCGTTGGGCCGCCGACGCTGATGTGGTTCGGCCCCGACGGGCAGGAGCGACGCAGCGCGCGTATTATCGGCGAGCTGGACGCTGACGCATTTCTGGAGCGCTTTGCTCAAGCCAAACAAACCGGCAGTAATGCCATCGGGGGTGGTTCATGAGCCCCCTGGATCGCAGCCTCACTATCGGCCCGCTAGGTCTGAGCGTGGGACAACTTTTGCTGATGCTGTCTATCGTTGTCGCGCTGATCGTCGGAAGCTGGCTAGGCCGCCGTCGAAAGGTCTACGTTGGCGATAGCGTCTTCAATGCTGCGCTCTTGGGAGTCATCGGGGCACGACTCTTTTTCATCGCTCAATATGGGGGGAGCTACGACACGTTCTGGTCTTGGCTCGACATACGCGATCGCGGCTTCGAGCCGCTAGCGGGCGTTGTCGTCGCTTTGGTGTATCTGGTTTGGCGGTTATGGCGCCAACCGTGCGAGCGAAGGCCACTCGGGATTGCCGTTATATCCGGGGCTCTGACCTGGTCACTGACGGCGGGCGCATTAGTACTCATGGCGCCTCAAGGCGCGAGCATTCCTTCAACGCCGTTAACCACACTTCAGCATGGTGAGGTGACGCTTCCCGCTGTACTAAGCGAAGCCGGTCGCCCCATGGTGGTTAATCTTTGGGCCAGCTGGTGCCCGCCGTGTCGACGCGAAATGCCTGTATTTGAGCAGGCGCAACAAGAGCGCGACGACGTGACGTTTGTATTCGTCAATCAGGGCGAGGACCTCAGCACCGTTAATGCCTTTTTACAGCAAGAGTCACTCACGCTCGATAATGTTTATCTCGACCAGAACAATGCGCTCGGCCATGACGTAGGTGCCATGGCCATGCCCACCACGCTTTATTACAACGCCGATGGCACGCTTGTCGACACCCACTTTGGTGAGCTCTCTCGCGCCACGCTCGATCGCAGCCTTGAGCGTTTCAACCTCTAACTAACTCACTACGGAAATAACGCATATGTCCGCTTTCTATACCTGTATGACGCTACGACGCCTCACACTAACTCTTGGGGCTGGCATCGCGCTGGCGACAAGCCTGCATGCGACTGCCGATGAGTGGCCTGACCCCATTCAACAGCTCCAACAGCAAGGTCTCACGATTCATGGTGAATTCAATGCGCCCGATGGACTTACGGGGTATGCCGGCAGTGCTCATGGTCAGACTTTCGCGGCATACCTCACCTCAGGAGGCGAGCATGCGGTGCTAGGTACACTGATCAATGCCGAGGGCCAAGATGTTTCAGCTGAGCGGCTAGAGCAGCTCGTCAACGGCTCAAGAAATGCTGAGCTATGGCAAGAAATGGCTGATCAACACTGGGTGCGCGATGGTGATAAAGAGGCACCTCGCATCGTATATACCTTTAGTGACCCCAATTGTCCTTACTGCCGCCAACTGTGGGAAGATGCCCAACCCTGGGTTGAAAGTGGTGACGTTCAGATTCGTCATTTGATGGTGGGTATTCTCAAGACAGACAGCCCAGCAAAGGCAGCCGCGATACTCAATGCGGATAATCCTGGCGAGGCGCTGGCTGAGCATTACCGCAACGATGCCATGCCTGAAAATCAAGGAAATGACCAAAGCGAGCAGTGGGTTAGTGAAAACACTCAGCTAATGCGCGATGGCCAACTCTTTGCAACGCCTGCGACCTTTTATCAGGATGATAATGGCAACGTGCACAGTGTGATGGGGGCCCCCTCGCCAGATAAGCTTCGAGCCATTATGGGGAGCGACACACCTTGACCTAAGTGGGTTCAACCCGAAGGTAATTGAAGCGTTACCCTTAGCCCAACACCATTGCCAGACGCGAACGTCACTCTGCCTTCAGCCCGGGTGACAATCGCCTCGACGATCGAAAGACCCAAGCCACTACCTTGAGGATGATCTCCTCGATGAAAGCGCTCCGTTAGGCGGGAGAGGTGTTCGGTAGCAATCGTTTTACCTTGGCTGGTGATATCGATGAAGGCCATTCCTTCTGATTCCTGTACGGCAATCTCTATCGGCGCGCCAGACGCTCCGTGACACATCGCATTTTCGAGCAAGTTGCGTAGAACCGTCACCAAAAGCGCCTCCGATAGAGCAACACGTACCAAGTACACGTTTTTGCCATACTGGCAATGGTCATGACTACCGGTTTCTGCTATCGCTGTCGCCAGCGCTTCTCCAACAGAAGTCAGATCGAAATGACTGCCCCGTATGATTTCTTCGCTTTCCATTCGCGCCAACAACAATAACTGACCTAGCGTTTTGGTTAGCCGATCTACCCCCGCCTCCGCCTGCTGCATCGCTTCATACTGCCGATGACCATCAACACGTCGAGCAATCTGTAGATGTGTGCGAATAGCGGTCAGTGGTGTTCGCAGCTCATGGGCGGCATCGTCGGTAAAGCGTTGCTCCAACTCAAGCATACGTCGCGTTCGTGACAGCAACGTATTGAAGCTATGAATCAGTGGGCGAATTTCACCAGGCAATCCGTGGACAGGCAATGCCGAAAGATCGTCGTGACTGCGTGACATGAGCCGCCGTTGTAACCTGGAAAGAGGAGCAAGCCCGCGTGTCACTCCCCACCATAGCGCAATCAGGCTGCCCACCAGCGCTAATAGAAACGGGTAAAACGCGGCTTGACGAACTTTCAGCAGCAGTGCTTCTCTCTCTTTCAAACGATCTGCCACCGTAATACGCTTGTCGTTATCAACTAACGTGTAAACTCTCCAACGCTGCCCGTTGTGCTTGCGATAACGATATCCCTCAGCCTCGACGGCAAGCACATCGTTCATTTCCGGATGCGTACCCGCCACCACTTGACCACGAAGCGATGATACTCGACAAGCGATACCATCCAGCGAAGGAATCGTTGACATTTCATCTTCTGTACCGTTCCAAGACGTTGCTGGCACGCGATCCAACAAACCAGACACCATTCGCGCAGATTGAGCCAGACGCTGGTCCAGAGACTCTTCCAACTGTGTCGACAGGTCGCGCATTGACCATATGGCCGTGATACTCCATAGCAGCACGAGCGTAATTCCAAGTGTGGCAACTAGGCGTAAGCGCAGATTCATGAGGTCGCATCACTGTTGTATTTGCCAAGTCGATAACCCACACCCCGCACGGTTTCGATCACGTTACGCCCCAGCTTGCGACGCAGTTGGTAGATGTGCACATTAAGCGCATTACTTTCGATCTCATCATCAATACCGTAAAGGCAATCCTTCAATTGATCGGCGCTCAGAATTCGCCCACGAGCGCGAATCAGCGCTTCCAGCAGCATCAACTCACGTCGCAACAAAGCGACTGGCTCACCCTCAAGCGTGACGCTACGTGTAACGGGGTCTAATGCCAGGCTACCGTGACGTATGGCGTGGTCCACTTGCCCTGCCGTCCGGCGCAAGAGCGACTGAAGTCTGGCGGTTAACTCGTCAAGATCAAACGGCTTGATCAAATAGTCGTCGGCGCCACTCTGAAGGCCCTCGACGCGGCTCGCCACGGCGTCTCGCGCCGTCAGCATCAGTACGGGTGTCGCAACACGAGCACGACGCCACTGCTGCAACAACGTTAACCCATCACCATCAGGCAAACGGCGATCGAGTATGACGGCATCGTAGTTAATGGTGGCTAGCGCGCCTTTCGCAGCACCCAGGGTAGTGACGTTATCAACCACAAAGCCGCTTAGCGCCAATCCTGCTTCGACGCCAGCCGCTACCGAGGCATCATCCTCGACCAGTAATACCCGCATACTTACTCCTCAAGGTATAGAAAGTGGTTTCTATAAGCAGTATGCCATTCAAGGATGAAGTTAATATGAGGCAGCCTCCATTTTGCAGTCGACAGATCAAAACATGCCAAGAGCCACCATTATCCGCACTTCATTTACAGTTAATGTTCATCATGCCTAATGAGCTTTTAGTCGTATAGTGAGTAACGTTTCTTATGAGCTCTTGCTTTGTAAAACCTACATGCGGCGATTGTCTGCTTCGCTGCGTATTCATAATGGCATTATGGCTTGTTCCAATTTCAGTTTTTGCCGATCCATCACTGCCGCTAGGACATTACCCATTGCCTGAAGCTGGCAGCATCGTGGGCGAGAACTACACCGTCAGCGTAGAGGACGAAGAGGATACCCTGCTCGATATTGCTCACGCACACGGAATCGGCTACGAAGAAATTCGACGGGCCAACCCCGACACCAGTCTTTGGGTTCCCGGGAAAGGAACGCAGGTTCAGATTCCGGCGCAGCACATATTGCCGGATGTGGAGCGTAAAGGAGTGGTGATCAATATCGCGGAGCTGCGGCTTTACTACTACCCCGAGGTGCAAGAGGGAGAAACACCTCGCGTTGAGACCTATCCCATTGGCATCGGCCGTGATGGATTCGATACGCCATTGGGGATTACCAAAACCACTATGCGCCTTGAGAATCCTGCCTGGTATCCTCCCGAATCCGTTCGCCAGGAAGCGGCTGAACGCGGTGACCCACCACCCGAGGTCGTTCCGCCAGGGCCCGATAACCCTCTTGGTCAGCACGCCATCTTATTGGATATTCCTGGTTATTTAATCCACGGCACCAATCAACCAGATGGTATTGGTATGCGCGCCAGTAGAGGCTGCATCCGTATGCATCCCGACGATATTAAAGCCGTATTTGAGCAAATACCCAACGGCACTCAAGTCAATATTATCGATGAACCGGTCAAGCTTGGCCGGGATGCCAACCAGTTGCCGTACGTGCAGGCACTTACTTCGCTTGATGACCAAGAAACCAGCATAAGCGACTTGCTGGATATCATTAATAATGCCGATGAATTGCCAGATACAAAGCGCTCAAACATTGATTATGAAGTGATACAGAACGCGCTTAGAAGGGGTAGTGGACGTATAGAGCCGCTAATTTAGCCACTTTTTAGTAAAATTTAGCGGTTGTTATGGATTCAAATGTGGCCAAGTACGGAAGTCTCAATAACCAAGTGAGTCAGCTATTGCACTTGGTTATTGAGACCTCCGTTTCTGAAACGCAGAATAAGTCGTCTACCTGCATGAAAAGTAGTGGCGTGGCAGATAGTCGCGTTCGCGGGGGGCAGCCATCCGTAGAGCCGACCAACAGAATGCCGTTGGCCTGCCCTTGTATGAGCTGCTTGGTAGGGTGAACCGTTGGCGAGCATTCTGCATCGTGTGTTCCCTGCGGCGTTTTTCGCTCTAATATTCCGAGACTAGCAGTTAATTTAGATTAATCCCACCACGGCGGATTAGTTTTTTAGTCGGTAGCGTTGGCGTTGCAGTGGCCTTTTCTCCTCGTCGCTGGATCATCGTTAAGATGTGGTAAACGCTGTCGCCTGAAAGCTCGAACGTGTGATCACACCCTGGTGCCACGAAGCAAGCAGTCGATAGGTTTCCTGCCACGCTACCTCCGGTAATCTGAAAGCGAGGTAATCCAACGCGACAGCGGCGGCGATATCACCGAGGCTAAGGGTCGAGGCCGTTGGCGCTTCGCCAAGCTCGCGGTTCAATTGTTCGAGCAACCGCTGAATTGCCCGCGAACGCCGCTGGCCCAGCTCGCTATCGTCAATCTCATTGCCATAATGCTTTCTGGCAATCACCGTCGTAAAAGCTGCCTCCATGAGATTTTGTCCCAATCCCGCCAAGTGCATCACCTCGCCTAAGTGAGACGTTGGCAACACGGGCTTCTCCGGATAAGCGCTATCCAGGTAAACAGCAATCAGCATCGATTCGCTGAGCGTGGTGCCTTCCTCGGTGACTAGCGCAGGAATACGCCCGGCAGGGTTGGCCTTTAATAGTGCGGGGTCGTCGGCCCAGGGGTCACACCACTTCAGCGTAACGGCGTCACTCAGGCCTTTTTCCAGTAGCACGATGCGCACCAGGCGCGCGTAGGGCGATGTAGCGTTTAGGTAGAGTTCCATTATTATCTCCTGTTTTGAGCAGTAAGCGCCGCGTTGCGCTGCTGCAAACCACGGCTAAGCAGTACCAGCAAAAAGCCAGCGACGAGCATGAGGCCGCTGATGGCGAACAGCGGCGAGTAAGTGCCCCAAACGCCATAGAGTGCCGACATGGCATAGCCAGCCACTGCCTGGGCAGCAGCAAAAGCGGCGGTGGCTTGCCCCCAGATTTTCTTGTGCGCGGTTGGCCCTACCAGCTCAGCAAGGCGGCCCGAGGTGAGTGCGACAATGCCGGGGATCATCGCCCCTACCATAAAAGAGGAAACCGATTGGCTGATCAACGCTAGCGAGAACACCGGCAGCAGGACAGCGACAGCCTTCGCTACAAAAGCAATCGCCAAACCATAATGCCAACCTGCCCGCTGCGCCAAGGCGCCGACCATTAGCGGCCCGCACACGGCACCTAAACCGAAGATTCCCCACTGAAATGAAGCGGCCTGATTACCTAGTGCGTTTTCCCTGGCGAGATAATCCACCCAGAACACGGTATGAGGCACAAACCCAACCGCATCCAGGGCATACGCACTAATGACCAGCCACACGACGACCTTTACCCCCGAATACTCCCTGGATTTACTGGCCGTTGAGCTGGCCGTGGCAGATAACGCCAGCCTAGTGATGCCGTGATCGCATAAAAGCCCCGCCATAATGCAGAGCAGCCCCAACGCGCCCCACGTAAACGCGAGACTTAATTCAAGCAGCAATGGCACGATGAAAGCTGAAAGCAGTGCGCCCAAGCCAATCCCCGTAAACACCATGGCGCCGACACGGGTTCGCCTTTCTGTGGGCGTGGCCGCCAACGCCAGCGAAGGGCCAACCACCATTAAGATGGCGCCCGCAATGCCCGACACCAGGCGCCAGAAGAAGAACCAGGTGAAACCGCCCTCCCCAGCGCAAAGCACAAAGCTTAAAGCGATACCTGCAAAGCTTGCTGCCATTACGTGGCGTGTAGAAAAGCGCTCACTCAGGGAGTGGGCGACAAGCGCGCCGATAAAGTAGCCCAGCAGGTTGGCGGCCCCCAGGTAGGCACCCTGGCTTGCGGTAAACCAACCCTCCTGAATAATCGCCGGTAATAGCGGCGTGTAGGCAAAGCGAGCAATGCCGATCCCCGCCAGGGTCGCCATTATGCCGGTCATCAGGGCGGGCAAATCGTGGGAAGTAGATGTTCGGCTCATCAGGTTGTGTCCTTTTTGTGCCGCCTTTCGGGCAAGTGGGCAGCGCGGTACTGCACAGCCAGACTACGCGCGAGAAACTATTTCTAGAAACGATTTGCTTTGATAGTTACTATCTTTTTTTGAGATAACGCTGGCTTGGCAGAAAGGTGAGTATGCAGCTTAAATCATTGCGACTATTTATGGCGGTGGCCGAGACAGGCAGCTTCGTGGCAGCAGCAAAACGCTTGCACACGGTGCAATCCAACGTGACGACTCACATCAAGAAGCTTGAGGAGGAGTTAGGCGTACAGCTCATTCATCGTGCGGGACGTGTTCGCCCGACAAGCGCTGGGTTGGCGCTAGTGGAGTACGCTGAGCGCATGCTGACGGCCCACGATGAAGCGGTATCGCTGTTTAAGGGCCAAGAGAAGGCGTGTGGGCGGCTACGGATAGGCGCCATGGAAACCACGACGGCATTGCGCCTTCCCCCGATACTTGCGGCGTATCACGCAGCGCAGCCTGATGTTGATATCCAGCTCAAGACCGGGCCAACGGCTGAGCTGGTCGAGTTGCTGCTAAATGGCCAGGTGGACTGTGCCTTCGTGGCTGGGCAGCTTGAGCATAGCCGCTACCACGTGCTTAAAGCATTTAGCGAGGAGCTTGTTCTGGTGGGCTCAATGCCCATGACGACGATGCCCTCTTCACAAGCGCTGCTGGCGTCTGCCTTCATGGCGTTTCGCCAAGGGTGCAGCTACCGCCAGCGTATCGAGCTACTGCTGGCTTCCTATGGCGTCAATGCGGGCCGGATATTCGAGTTTGGCTCGCTGGATGCGATGCTGGGCTGCGTCGCTGCCGGGATGGGCTATACGGTATTACCGCGTGGAACGGTTGACGCTCATCAGCACCGGTTCGGGATTCACACACTGGCGCTGCCCGCTTCTATTGCCCACATCGATACCTACTTTGTCGCCCCAGAACCGGAAACCTGGACGCCAGCCCTGGCAAGCTTTGCTGAAACATTGTGTGACGCAGTGGTGGTGGATGAGCCTCAGCTTACGGCGTCGTGATGTGGATAGAGAAATTCCGGCTCTTATTCAGGCCTTTTTCACAAAATGAGCGGTTACCATCATGTCGCCTGCACCATCGACCTTGCAGTCCAGTTGGTGATCCTTGCTATCCACGAGCCGCTTGATAACGGCTTTGGTGCCTACCTTGATGACCAGTGAGCTGCCTTTGACCTTGAGGTCTTTGATCATCGTTACCTTGTCGCCCTCCGCTAACAGCGTGCCGTGGCCATCTTTTACTGTCACGGTGTCTTCCGCCTCAACTTCAGAAGGGCTCCATTCGTGGGCGCACTCGGGGCAGATGAACAGGCTTTGATCCTGATAGACGAATTCAGATTGGCAATGGGGGCAAGGCGGGCACGACATGAACGATGACTTCTGTGGCTTGGTTTAGGCTGCTTATGATACTGAGCCTGTATACCCTTGGCGAATACCTTCACGCCAGCCCATTAAAGGAGAATTAGGATGAACAAACGTGACTTGGAAGCGGCATACCGTGATTACATCACCTGCCTCAATCATCAGGACTGGGCGAGCCTTGGCCAGTTCGTGCATGACAATGCCCACCACAACGGCAGGCGCCTAGGGCTTGATGGTTATCGCGCCATGCTGAAAGCCGATTATGAACAGATACCCGATCTTCACTTCAATATTGAACTTTTGGCCGTTGATTCACCCCATGTTGCGTGCAGGCTGCGATTCGATGTAACCCCGAAAGGTAGCTTCCTCGGCCTTGCGGTGGACGGCAAAAAAGTGACGTTTTGCGAGAACGCGTTCTACCTCTTCTGTGATAATAAGATTCAGGAAGTCTGGTCGGTGGTCGACAAGACCGCGATAGAAGCTCAGCTGGCTTGAGGCGCCAAATGCCATCCTTGTTCGGTTGCCTGCAGGTTATCTGTCAGGGCGAGGTTTTCCAGAAACGCATCGTCATGGGGTATCCGTTGCGCGAATCACAGTTCGATCCGACCAGCCGATAACCTCGCCTGCTGGGATAGTGAAGCGCGTTTCTGCTTATCGTTTATTTTGCCGAGCGATACAGTATAAAAGGCGGGAACGACAAACGCTTTTACGATGAAATGATTCCAGTTGCCGACAGAGAGTATGCGGCTCATCTGGAAACCTTAAAGTGAGGTAGTCACAATGGCACGCAAGCTTGAAGACTTACTGGCAAAAGAAAAGCCAGAGATCGTTGCGGCGGCAGAAGCGAAGGCAAGCGATATGCTGTTTGAGATCAGGCTAGCCGAAATTCGTCTGCTGGCAGAGAAAACGCAAACTGAACTTGCAGATGCAATGGGTGTTAGGCAGCCGACCGTAGCGGGACTGGAGAAGGTGGGCCAGGATATGCGCCTTAGCTCACTTAAACGCTACGTTGAAGCGATGGGTGGTCGTGTCCGTGTAGATATTGAGCTGCCGGACGGTAGCCATCATGGCTTCCCTGTTTAATGAATCTCTTTGCCTTCCGTGCCTACAATATGAGCGGCGATGAGTATTGGTTTGAATAAGTAGCCTACGCCATCGCGGGCTGAAGCCCGCTCCTGCAAAATGTGCCAGCCATTGGTGTTGGCCTGCGCGGCCATTACGGCACCAGCCACTGCCCTGCCCAACCGTCACCACGCGAGAATACGGCGCGGCGGTGGTGCTGCCCCAAGTGCAGCGCTTCTATCGCTTGAACGTCCATCCACAACACTGCAAAAGCGCTTTCATCCGGCGTTTTGGTGTAATCCAGTGAAGCCGCAATCGGTTCGCCCGGCGCCAGCCCGCTGCTATAGGCGCTACGGGCGTGTTCCGGCAGGTTTTGCCACTGCTCGCTTACGGCTTCGCCGATCAGAACAGTGACGCTGGCTTCTATGCGTATTTGCAGCTGCTCAGCTGCATCCCATACGTGCAGCGCGGCCATAGGGTTAGCGCGCAGGGCGCTGATCTTTCCTGAGTGAATATCGGTGTAGACAGCAATCGTTGCCGCCTGCTTATCAGCGCTGCGGAGCACTACCGTGCGGGCTTGCGGCAGGCCGCTTTCGCTAACGGTGACCAGGGTGAGGTAACGCGCCGGTGCGTGGCGGTCGCTGACACCTTGGGTCAGGCGCGCCCAAAGATGCTCATGCAGTAGCGGTAGCTCTTCTGCCCAAGAGTGGGGATTTAACGCCATGGGGCACCTTTCAAAGTAATGGCTGAAAAAGCAGCGTCACTGAATAGCTGCCGGGCTTATAGCATGCGACGAAAATCCTCAGCGTCAGCACGCCCGCTAACGTGTTCGGCCTATATAGGCGCTATTGAGAGCACTACAAAGTAATTTAAACTTTGAATATTTATTAAACATTGCTATAGGTTAAGAGCATCAATATGAATATTAATTTTACCGAGGACGCAAAATGATTCGTAATCTTGCTTTGGCTGCCGTGTTGATGGCTCCTGTTTCCGTTATGGCGCAAGATCTTCCAACAGCGCCTTATTTGCCGCTCGACATGAGCCTCGCTGCTGCGCAGACTGCATTGAATGCCTGCTCTGCCGAAGGCCACAATGTCAGCGTTGCTATCGCTGCTCGTAGCGGTGAAACGAAAGTGCTGTTACGCGCCGATAACGCTGGGCCGCATACCATCAACAGTAGCATAGGCAAGGCCTTCACTTCGGCCAGCATGGGGCGTGACACGGCTGGCTTGGCCGGGTTTATCGGTGGCAATCCGGGGAATGATGGGATGCACAACATGGATGCCAGGATGGTGGTTCAGGCAGGTGGTCTGCCGATACGAATCAATGGTGAGCTGGTCGGCGGTATTGGTATCGGTGGTGCACCATCGGGCGATATCGACGCGTCTTGCGCCCGTGCCGGGCTCGATGAAATCGGTGCCGAGTAATTTGTTTGTGTAATTCGGTGGGATCATCCCCACTTTCAGCGTCTCGCTTTCACGCATCATCCCGCCAAGGCGGTAATGCCAGTCCGTTAAGTCTGACTGGCATTTTCCTATCCGGGTATTTTTGCAGTCATGCACTAACACCCCGTCGGTATAGCCTTACTTGTCTATCTGATAATTAAATGAGCAGTTGCTTTAAAACAAGGCACACCCTATCGCTCCATGCCACCCGCATTATGATGTGCCCAGCTCCACACACGCTGATTAAGACTGCCGGTTAAGCTCAGGCGTTAATATCCACTAAACGAGTAGAGCGCGATATCACTCCGAAACTCCCAACCCAGGTTGCTCCAGAAGCGTTTACCGGCTTCGTTTTCTACCAGAATCATCAAGTGGGATTTTTGGATGCCTTCATTTTTAAGCGCTTCCAAGCAAAGCGCCACCAGCTGTGAGCCGACCCCCATGTTGCGGTGTGAAGCCGCGACTGCTAGGTGTTGAATAAAGCCCCGGTGGCTATCATGGCCGCTCATAATCGTGCCCACTACGCCTCCCTCTGCTTCCGCCACAAAGCTTAAACCGGGGTTACGCTGCAAATAACGTGCAACGCCTTCACAGGAGTCCGCATCGCGCAGCCGCACGCCTTCCGTGCTCAACCATAGCGCCACGGCGGCGTCGTAATCTTCAATCGTCATGGGGCGGTAGTGCATGTTGATCTCTCAGTACGGCGTAAAGGCATTCAGTTGCAACTCAGCGGTAACGTTATCGCCTCAACGTGACGATGAAAGTGCGCTAAGCAGCGCAGCATGGGTAGCGCACCATGTATGAATCGACTGCACATAACCGGCTGGCAGGTTGTGGGGCAAGTCATCAACCGGAAACGTATCAATTCGGGAATGTTCGTGACTCACCTTTGGGTTGAAGTCGCTCACAAGACGGCAGCCGTGGGTGACGATGAATACATGCTTTTGGGGAATGACCTCAAACAGGTAACTATCGATAATTTCCTGACCCACGACCTTTACGTCCAGCTCTTCCTCGAACTCTCGCTCCAGGCACTCTGACGATACTTCACCTATCTCGATACGCCCGCCAGGCAGCTCCCACTCATCGCGGTCATTAAGCGCCAGTACGACCTTGTTGGCGGGCAGGAGTAATACCCCTTTTATAGATACCGGATACATGGTTTCCCTTATCTTTCACAAGTGAATAGCCAAGAGCATATGTCGCTACGCGTCCCAATGCGTTTACAACGTGCTATTCAAACAGGATATGCCAATCCGCCTACATACCGCGCGCCAGAATTGAAGCCGGACCGTTACACCGCCTATACCGGCCCGCTTTGAAAGGCTAGATCGTAACGAAAGTGCTTAGACGGGTGCCCCCTCGCCTTGTCACGTTGAAGCGTTACTACATCCCCAAACCAATGCCCAACCGCAGCGCTTGCAGGCCATCAACCTGAACGCTTACCTCATCAGAAAACACGGGGTGGCCTTCTACGGTTAGGTCCAGCTCCGCTTGGGCGCCGCGATAAGTAACGCTTACCGTAAGATTTGCGGAGCTGCTAATAGGCGCCAGCACGCCGTACTCAACGTTATCGACGCTGACCGCAGAAAGGCCACGATTATCCAGCTGTTGCTGGACTTCCTGTTTAACGGTATGGCCGTAATAGAAGTACACCCCGGTATAGCCCAGCGCCAGCACTACTATCAATGTAAGGAGTTTTCGCATTATGGCCTCTTGGTTAAAGAATTGGGTAGTTGCCACCATGGCAATGCCATCATCTTCCATCCGCATGGTGTGATAGCTCGTGTACTCGGGGATTATCAAACGACCTGATATAAGAAGCAGAAACAAATAGGCAAACGCTTATCCCAACAGGTACAACCATAGATTCAGGCAGCCCCATAGTTTATAGATTATCCAGCGACACCGTCACCGCTTTATCTTTTTCGCCTCGGCGCTCTTCCACAAGTTTGGCAAGCTCATCACCTTCATCAAACACGCTAACCACCCAGTCGATAAATACTCGCACGCGAGAGGATAACTGACGGTTGCTTGGGTACAGAATGGAAACGGGTGATCCTGTGGGCGGGTTGGCGGGCAGGACTTCGATCAACTGGCCAGTTCGTAGATCATCTTCTGCATGGTAACGGGGCACCTGAATGATGCCGAGCCCTAGTCGTGCGGCCGCGTAATAGCTTTCTGCTGCACTTGTGGTCACGCTGGCGGGCAACGCTACATATTCAACTTTTCCGCTAACAGTAAACTCAAGAGGCAGCGTCTGGCCTGCACGGCTGGAGTGAAAGCCCACCATCGTGTGCCCGCCAAGCTCGGCCACAGAATGTGGCGTTCCGTACTTGGCCAGGTATCCGGGCGAGGCGACCGAGACTTCATCAAGTGTGGTGATTCGCCGGGAGTGCATATCGCTATCCTGGGGCATACCGACGCGCAAGGCGCAGTCAATGCCCTCGCCTACCAGATCGACCAGGCGATCACCCTCGCTCATGTAAAACTCCAAACCTGGGTAGGTGTTAAGAAACGCGGGTAGCTTCGGCAATATAAAATGGCGGGCTAGCGTGCCGTGAACGTCTACCCGCAGCACGCCTTTGGGCTTGGCATTCACTAGCGCGCCTTCCGCCTCCTCAACCTGGGCCAAAATACTCAAACAGCGGTGATAGTAAGCGTCGCCATCCCGCGTTGGGTGCACCGAGCGCGTGGTACGTTGCAACAGTCTTACGCCAAGGCGTGCCTCCAATGTTTTGATGGCCTCGGTCAGCGTTGAGCGAGAAATACTCAGATCTTGCGCGGCGTGAGTAAAGCTTCGCCTTTCGACGATACGCGTAAACGCGTGCATCGTATCAAGTCGGTCCATTGTTCACGGTTTCCGAATAGTGATGACAGGTTAAGCCTGATTATAGAGCACGCTTTGTCTTTTATGCTGCATACGTCAGACATTCACCGATTCCCTACGCAGAAGGAAAAAAATGATGGCAGAACAGAAAATTGCGCTTGTAACGGGTGGTTCCCGGGGGATTGGGGCAGCTATTTCCAAACAGCTGGCGCGCGATGGCTTTACGGTGATCGTCAACTACGCAGGCAATGCAGAAGCCGCTGACAACGTGGTTCAAGAGATTGAGTCGGCGGGTGGTAAAGCGCAGGCGATCCAAACGGATATTGCCGATGCCCAGGCGGTGCGTCAGCTTTTTGACACCCTTGAAACGCAGTGGGGCCGTATTGATGTTCTGGTCAATAATGCGGGCATTATGAAGCTTGCTCCGCTTGCTCAGATGGAGGAGAACGCGGTGGATGCTCAGATTGATATCAATCTGAAAGGCTCGATCAACACCATGCGCGAAGCGGCCAACCGCCTGAGCGACGGTGGCCGGATTATTAACCTATCGACTAGCGTTGTCGGGTTGAAACTTGAAACCTATTCGATCTACGCCGCCACCAAAGCCGCCGTTGAGACCTTAACCGCGATTCTTGCCAAAGAGCTGCGTGGCCGCTCGATCACCGTCAATGCCGTGGCGCCCGGCCCTACCGCGACAGATCTGTTTCTTGAGGGTAAATCTGACGAACTGGTCGAGCGGATGGCCAAGATGCCGCCACTGGAGCGACTCGGCCAACCGGACGATATCGCAAGCGTCGTGGCTTTTCTCGCCTCGCCTGAAGGCGGCTGGATTAACGGCCAAACCCTGCGTGCCAATGGCGGCATCGTTTAACCGTTTCTTAATGACCTGGTTTAAACAACCTGGTTTTAATTAGCTTGTTTTAACTGACTTGCGGCTCGCCCAGCTCGCGGCACTCCCTAACGCTTTCAGCCAGTGCGCGGGCAAGATCATGCACTCCTTTAACGGCTTCATCAGGCGTTGCGGCGTTCTCGATGCAATCTACCAACGCGGAGCCAACCACTACCGCATCGCTGAACCGGCCAATAATCGCGGCCTGTTCCGGGGTGCGAATACCAAAGCCGACCGCGATGGGAAGCTGGGTGTGTTCGCGTAGCTGGCTGACTGAGCGCTCAAGTTTTTCGGGCGTGGGTGCGCTGCCGCCAGTAACGCCTGCCACCGAAACGTAGTAGATAAACCCGGAGGCGTTACCCAGCACTTTGGGCAGGCGCTTGGTATCCGTGGTGGGCGTGGCCAAGCGGATAAAGTCGATGCCGTGCTGGGCGGCGGGCTGGCAAAGCTCGTCGTCGTGCTCTGGGGGCAGGTCGACCACAATCAGGCCATCTACGCCGGCGCTAGCGGCATCGGTTAAGAAGCGCTCTACGCCATAGCGGTAAATGGGGTTGTAGTAGCCCATTAGCACGATGGGCGTAGTAGTATCTTTTTCGCGAAAGATACGCACCATCTCCAGCGTTTTAGCTTGGGTCTGGCCTTCTTTTAGGGCACGCAGCGCGGCTTTTTGGATCGCGGGGCCATCGGCCATGGGGTCGCTGAACGGCATGCCTAGCTCAATCACGTCCACACCGGCAGCGGGCAGGCCCTCAAGAATGCGTTGCGATGTCGCCATATCTGGGTCGCCTGCGGTGAGATAACTCACCAGCGCCGGGCGGTTTTCGGTTTTGAGCGCGGCAAAGCGTGCTGCAAGACGCGAGTTGGGATTCATAGCAGTCTCCTTATGTGCGCTCTGGTGAATAGATTCGCTCATTTGAATTTTTCTCCCAGGTAGTGGGCCACGCTCATCATGTCTTTGTCACCGCGCCCGCTCAGGTTAACCACCATCAGGTGGTCGCTGGGGAGTTTCGGTGCCCGCTTGGCGACTTCGGCCAACGCGTGGGCCGTTTCAAGGGCGGGGATGATCCCCTCCAGACGGCAGCACGTCTGAAAGGCTTCAAGCGCTTCATCGTCGGTGGCCGATACATACTCAACGCGCCCCTGCTCATGCAACCACGCGTGTTCCGGGCCGATGCCGGGGTAATCCAGGCCCGCCGAAATCGAATGGGCATCAATAATCTGGCCGTCCTCATCCTGCAGCAGGTAGGTGCGGTTTCCGTGAAGCACGCCCGGCGCACCGCCGTTCAGGCTTGCCGCATGCTGACCACTCTCAACGCCCTTGCCGCCCGCTTCAACGCCAATCATCTCGACCGAGGCATCGTTCAGGAATGGGTGGAACAGTCCCATGGCGTTGGAGCCGCCACCAATACAGGCCACCAAAGAGTCCGGCAGGCGACCCTCTTTTTCCTGCATTTGCGCGCGGGTTTCGTGACCAATCACCGCTTGGAAGTCACGTACCATGGCGGGATACGGGTGCGGCCCGGCCACAGTGCCGATGATGTAGAAGGTGTCATCCACGTTGGTGACCCAATCGCGCAGCGCTTCGTTCATGGCATCTTTCAGCGTACCGGTGCCGGAAGTGACCGGGATCACTTCAGCGCCCAGCAGCTTCATGCGAAACACGTTGGGCTGCTGGCGCTCGATATCCGTTGAGCCCATGTAGATCACACAGGACAAACCAAACCGCGCCGCCACCGTGGCCGTAGCCACGCCGTGCATACCGGCGCCGGTCTCAGCGATGATGCGCTTTTTGCCCATTCGTTTGGCCAGCAGCACTTGGCCGATGCAGTTATTAATCTTGTGCGCGCCGGTATGGTTAAGCTCTTCACGCTTGAGAAAAATCTTCGCGCCGCCAAAATACTCGGTCAGCCGCTCGGCAAAATAGAGCGGGTTGGGGCGCCCTACGTAGTCGCTTTGAAAGTAGGCGAGCTGGCGCTGAAATTCGGGATCGTCTTTGGCAGCGTCGTATTCGGCTTGCAGCTCAAGAATCAGCGGCATGAGCGTTTCGGCAACAAAGCGGCCGCCGAATTGGCCAAACAGGCCGTTAATATCAGGCTGGATCGCAGGTTGATTCATGATGACCTCTCAAAGCGGAGTAGCAGTTGCATTGAAAGTAGCGCAAGCAGGCGGAGATAAAAATCGATAAGATGTCATCAATATGTGAGCTGGAGTCAACCGTTGATGCAACAAAGCATGCCACCTTTAAGCGCCCTGCGCGCCTTTGAAGCCACCGCCCGGCTAGGCAGCGTGACGGCCGCAGCCGATGAGCTAAGCGTGACCCACGGTGCCGTTAGTCGCCAGCTGCGCAGTCTGGATGAACATTTTGGTGTGGCGCTTTTTGCCAAAGCGGGCCGTGGCATTGAGCTGACTCACCACGGCGAGCGGCTTTCTCACGGCATTGGCGAGGCGTTTACCCGCCTGCGTGATAGTTGCGCGGATCTCAAGCGTGATGTGGAAGAAGCGCCCTTTACGCTAGCCTGCCCCGGCAGCCTGCTGGCGCGCTGGTTGATTCCCAGGCTGGACCGTCTGCAGCGCGACCTGCCCCAGCTCAAATTGCAGGTCGTAGTGAGCGAAAGTGAACTGCCCGCCAAGCAGGAAAATATCAGTGCTACCCTGGCCTTTTCTGAGCCGCCCTGGCCTGCGGAGGTAGACGTCGTCGAGCTAATGGCCGAGCAGATTTGCGCGGTGGCAAGCCCTCACTTGGAAGCAAAGCTCGACCCAGCGCAGCCGGATACGCTCTTTTCCAGCAAGCTTTTACACACCGCTTCTCGCCCCCAGGCCTGGCCACAATGGGGCCGCGCCCAAGGGCTTGAACTGGCGACTCTTGAAGAGGCTTTGGGTAAAGGCCAGGGGTTTGGTCATCTCTACTATTTAATCGAAGCCGCCGTGGCAGGCTTAGGAGTGGCCATTGCGCCAAAACTGCTGGTCGAAGATGACCTGAAAAGCGGACGACTCACCGCGCCCTGGGGATTTATCGAAACTCCCGCCAAGCTCTGCCTGTGGCTACCCCGCCACCACAACAGCCAGCGTAGTGAGCAGTTGGCCGAATGGCTTAAGCGAGAGCTGGGCGCTTCAAGCTCATAACGCGGGAAAAGCCCAACCCCCTAGCCAACTAAAGCGACTGCCGCCACTGGGCCAGTGCCCGAATATCATCAGGTGTTGTACGGCAGCAGCCACCGATACCCGCAGCCCCTGCTGCCAACCACTGCTCCACCCCTTGGGCCAAGCCAGAAGGACCGGTGGCGGTGTGATCGCACGGTGCCGGGTGCCAGGTTTTGGTCGCCGCGTTATACAGCTCGCCCGAGTTGGGGTACACCAGCACAGGCAGGTCACACTGGCGTTTGATCGCCGCGACCAATGACTCGATATGCTCAAGCGCGGTACAGTTTACACCAATCGCCGCCACGCCAGGGCAGTTGGCCAGCGCTGCGGCACATGCCTCAATCGGCGTTCCATCGCTGATATGTTCACCATCCTTGGCCGAGAAGGTAACCCAGGCTTGGGCGCCGGGGTGTTCAGCCAGCAGGTCGGTGATCGCCAGCGCCTCCTCTAGTGAGGGCAAGGTTTCTGCTGCAAGCAGATCAGCGCCCGAGGCCAGCAGCAGCTCAAACCGCTCGCGATGAAACTCAACCAGACCGGCACGATCCAGGTCATAGCCGCCGCGGTATTCGCTGCCATCCGCTAGATAAGCGCCATAGGGGCCAACGGACGCGGCCACCAGCGGCTTGGGGCGGTCGGTTTGCCCCGGCTGCCACACCGCATCGCGCGCCTGCTGCGCCAACGTGACCGACCGCTGAATCAGCTCCCGCGCCTGCTGGGCGGTCATTCCCGCCTGCATAAAACCGGGCACCGTGGCCTGGTAGCTGGCGGTAATGGCGCAGTCGGCACCGGCTTCGAAATACGCCTGATGCACCTCGCGAATCTTCTCCGGCGCCTGGGCCAGCAGACGCGCCGACCACAGGCTATCGTTGAGATCGCAGCCCAGCGCTTCCAGCTCAGTGGCAAGCGCCCCGTCAATCACCATAAAGGGAGCGTCCGCCAGCAGGGCCTTGATCGGATTTGATTCACTCATACTCTTTTCTCCTCAGCGGCGGTATTCAGGTGGGCAGGGAATTGAACGGCCTTACGATGGTGCAGAAAATGCGCCAGGTAACACAGGCCAATGAACGGCACCCCGAAGTAGAGCGCCACGCGCTGCTGCGGATCAAACGCAATGCCGATGCACGCCGCCAGACAAGCCGCAAACGCGATCAGCGGTACCCAAGGGTAGAACGGCGTGCGGTAGACCAGGTCTTCAAGCCGCCCGCCTTCGCGCAGATAGTGGCGGCGGAAGTTGAGCTGACTGAGCGCAATCGCCATCCACACCACTACCACGGCCAAGCCAGAAATCGAGACCAGTACCAGGTAGACAGTTTCCGGTGCGTAGACGCTTGAAAACAGCGCGCCGAAGCCGCCGATCATGCTGAGCAGCAGCGCATTCATCGGGATGCCGCGCTTGTTAAGCCGACCCAGCGACTTGGGCAAAGTGCCCTGATCTGAAAGCGTCCAAAGCATGCGTGATGAGGCATAAAGCCCGGAGTTGGCCGCCGAGAGCAGCGCGGTGATGATCACAAAGTTCATGATGTCCGCCGCCCCGGGTACGCCCAGGCGCTGGAATACCGCGACGAAGGGGCTTTGGCTAAGCCCGGCCTGGCTTTGAGGCAGCAATGCTGCAATCACGATGATGGTACCCACAAAAAATAGAATCAGCCGCCACAGCGTGGCGCGGATCGCCTTGGGCACATTGCGCGCCGGGTCCACGGTTTCCCCGGCAGCAATGCCAATAAGCTCCGTGCCGGAAAATGCAAACATCACCGCCAGTAACGTAGTACCGATGGCTAGGAGGCTCGGCGACGTTGCTCCCTCGCCCCAAAAGGCCGAAAGTCCGGGCGATGCCACCGCAGCGCCGCTTGAATCCTGCAGCGGCACCCAGCCAATAATCGCGCCTGCCCCGACGATCACAAACACCACCACCGCGATTACCTTGATCAACGACAGCCAGAACTCGGACTCGGCAAAGAAGCGTGAGGTAAACGCATTCACGCCAAACACAATAGCCGCGAACAGCCCGCTCCAGTACCAGCCGGGGATATCGGGAAACCAGCGTCCCATAAACACCGCCGCCGCGGTAAACTCCGACCCCAGCGCCACCGTCCAGGTGAGCCAATACATCCAAGCCACCATATAGCCAGTGCCAGGGCCAATATAGCGGCTGGCGTGGGCGCTGAACGCGCCGGAATCCGGCATATGCACCGCCAGCTCTCCCAGACACATCATCACCAACCAGGCAACGATGCCACCCACCAGATAGGCCAGCACGGCCCCAATCGGCCCTGCCTGCTGCACGGTATAGCCGGAACTTAAAAACAGCCCGGTGCCAATCACGCCCCCTAACGAGAGCATTACCAAGTGGCGCGTCTGCATACTGCGCTTGAAGTGCGCGCCTTGTTGCTCGCTCATTTGCTCACCCATGGTGGCTTCCCTATCAATCGCTAACGGGCCAACGCAGGCCCTGCCTATGGTCCAGCATAAAAAGGGTGGCTATATTAGAGCATTCACAATTCACAAAAAAACATAAAAAAACTATTTTATATTCTTATTTAAAATAAGCTTGATGTAGACCACGATGTTTAACGCAGCATCATTTGGAGTGGAGTAGTAAACGACGTAGGGTAATGAGCAGAACATTCACTAAAAGGAACGTTTATGCGTCATGCTTCGTTATTTACTGCCGTGTCATTAGGTCTTTTCGCTGGTGTTACCACCTCGACTGCATTAGCAGAAAAGTCTCCACTGGAGCAACAGCTAAAAGATCTAGCGTCGTTTCAGGTGATTGCCCATCGCGGTGCAAGCGGCCATGCCCCGGAAAGCAGCATGGCGGCACTGGCGTTGGCCCATGAATGG
Source organism: Halomonas hibernica (assembly GCF_013183775.1). Taxonomy (NCBI): domain Bacteria; kingdom Pseudomonadati; phylum Pseudomonadota; class Gammaproteobacteria; order Oceanospirillales; family Halomonadaceae; genus Halomonas; species Halomonas hibernica. The sequence goes on along the minus strand of NZ_VIFN01000001.1, from coordinate 50,594 downwards.
GAAGCGGACTATCTGGAATTGGATATTCAGATGACCGCCGATGGCGAATTAGTAGCCTTTCACGATAATACCCTTGAGCGCACCAGCAACGGCGAAGGCCGCATCAACGATCATACGCTTGCCGAACTCAAGAACCTGGATGCGGGCGCCTGGTTTAACGACGCTTACCCTGACCTGGCGGATGAGGCGTTTATGGGTACCGAGATATTAACGCTTGAAGAGGTTTTCAGCCGTTTTGGTCAGAACGCCCGCTACTACCTGGAAACCAAGTCGCCCCAGTTGAACCCAGGCGTTGAAGCAGCGCTTGTTAAGCGCCTGGAATCGTCTGACATGATCAACACCGGGCGCGTGCTGGTTCAGTCGTTTGAGCAGGAGAGCCTGCTCAAGATTCACGAACTGAACGACGATATCCCACTGATTCAGTTGGTATGGTACTCCCCCAGCCAAGAGGACAGTGAACGTCTGGTGGAGTGGAGAGGTACTACGCCGGGAGCACCGGACATCACCGACGAGCACTTTCAAGCCGTGGCCGATTACGCAGTAGGCTTGGGGTCGAACTACCGTTATGAAGGCGAGCAGGTGATCGACGAAACGTTCATTCGCCAGGCTCAGGATAACGGCTTGGCGGTACACATCTACACAGTGAACGATACCGATCATATGCAGCAACTCATCGACTGGGGCGTGAACGGCTTGTTTACCGATTACCCGGATCGGCTGATTGAGCTTATCGAGTAATGTGCTCAATGCACATTTGCCCAGCGTTTACCGGGCGTTTTGATGCTTTCGCCTAACGTAGTTCGAGCTCTTCAATCACCTGCTCGACTCTTGCGCGCCGACTGCCTTGGAACGTGTTTAGCGGCAGCGGCAAGCAAGGCGTGCTGACCTTGCCCAGGATCTCGGCGGCGGTGGCGATAACCCGTAAGCTTCCTCCGTATTCACGGTACAGCGCCCAGAAAGGTTCTAGCTGATCAGAAAGGCGCAGCGCTGTTTTAAAGTCACCCGCCTGGGCTGCTCGCGTTATCGCCAGCGCCGTTTCAGGAAATAACCCGCCCAGCACGGAATACCAGCTATCGCACCCCGCCGTTAGGCCGGTGGCCACGACAACGTCGCCACTTATCCCCAAGGTGACATCTTCCGGAATCAAAGCACGCAGGCGATCAACCCGCTCGCGAGCAGCGTTGAGATTCATGCTGACCGGTGGAATCTTGATCGAGCGGACCTGAGGCAACTGGGCAATACGTCCATGCAGCTCATCGCTGAACGTAAAGTGCGTTGTGCCCGGATTATCGTAAACACACAGCGGTACGCTTAATGAACGGCAGACCACTTCATAGTGGCTAAACACTTCGTCATCGGTCAGCGTTTGATAAGAAACCGGCGCCAGCAATACGCCGCTAGCGCCCACTTTCTGAGCATCTTCGGCAAGCACCAACACGTCCCGTGTGCGCAATGCGCCAATACCGATAATCACCGGTACACCGCCTGCGCTTTCTACCGCCAGTTGAGTAACGCGCGCCCGCTCCTCTCGGCTGAGATACGCATAACTTCCGGTTGACCCCAGCACGCCGATAGAGTCCACCCGCGCCTCGGCCAAACGTTCCACTAAACGGGAAAACTCGTTTTCACGAATCCCCTGCTCGTGCATGGGCGTTAATGGAAATGCACTCAGGCCGGTAAACATGGGGAGCTATCCTTTTAACGAAGGCTTAGTAGATACGTCTGAAATTACCAGACAACACGGCATGAGGGTAGCGGGACGAGAATGGGCAGGCGGGAAAGGAGTAACCGACACTTATAAAGCGCAATTTTGTACAAGCTGCGCTAACACGTGAGCGTTAAACTAGCACAATGACATTTGGATAGACGGAGGCTTAGCAATGGGAAAATCGGCAAGCCGCTTTCAGTTCACTAAAAGCCAGCACATCCCCACGCTGAAAACGCTACAGGCAGCGATGTTCGATTTTCGCTATGACCCTCATGCGCATGAGGAGTACGCCTTTGGGGTGACGCTGTCAGGTCGTCAGGACTTTTTCAGCGGTGGACAATATCACCGTAGCCCACCGGGTAATGTAATTATCTTTAACCCAGATGACGTTCACGACGGCCAACCAGGCGGCGACCGCACGCTCGACTACGTCATGCTTTACGTTCACCCCACTCAAGTTAAGGCCCTATTTGACGACGCCCTAGGGCAGGAAACAGCATCCCACTTTCGATTCGACAGTACGCTGGTGCAAGACATGGCGCTACGCGAGCGGATAACCAACGTTGCCCGATTGATTACCACATCAACCGGCAGCCAGATCGACCAGGAAAACGCGCTCTATCACGTTGTTGAACGAATCACCCAACTAGGCGGTGCTTACCAGCCTGGGCATACCTCTAGCAGGCCCGATGCACTTCTCGGCTTGGCCAAAGAGTATATCCATGCGCACCTGGACACCGACCTCTCGCTTGAAGCGATTAGCCAAGCGGCGCATCTTTCCAAGTTTCATTTCTTACGACTGTTTCGTCAGCAGTTGGGTATTACGCCCTACCAGTACGTGATCAACTGCCGGGTTAATGCAGCGTGCAGCGCACTTGAAAAAGGCGCATCGCTAAGTGAGGTGACGTTTCGCTATGGCTTTACCGACCTTAGCCATTTTAACCGTCGCTTTAAGCGTATTTATGGCCTTACTCCCCACCAATACCAGCACCATCTAACCGACTAACCAGTGAGCATTTATGTTAGCTATTATCGCTTATGCCGTGGGCATCATGTATTCACCTGGGCCTGTGAACCTGATGGGGTTAAATACAGGCGTTAATGGGCAGGCAAAAACGTCGTTGGGTTTCTGCCTGGGCGTGGGCACGGCAATGCTATTACTGTTTTTACTCTTCGGCTGGGCGGGTGCTGCGTGGATTGATGGGCGCCTACTCATCGCGGTTAGCGTTTTCGGCTGTGGTTATATTATTTACCTTGCCATACACATTGCGAGCGCGCACGTTGACGTTAATGCCGTATCCAGTTCGCCGCTCACCCTTCGCTATCGTGACGGACTCATTCTGCAATTGCTCAACCCTAAAGGAATTGTGGCGACACTCCCCATCGCTACACTGCAGTTTCCTGCTGCGGGTATTCAAGGTCCTGGCCTGGTGGTTTGGTCGATGGGATTAGCGCTGCTGGCTGCAGGCGCCCCCGGAAGCTACATGTGGGTAGGTAGCTTGGTCGGTAACCGAATTGACAACCCCGCCTTCTTTAAACGCTTTAATCAGATAATGGCGGTGCTGTTGATGGGCGTCGCGCTATCTATCGCTTATGAGCATGTTTGGGTGACTTTAGTATCTGCGTAGTATGGTGGCAAAGCACCTAACGGTGCTTTTTGGGGCCTGCAGGTTTCAGAGGGCTGTTCTACGCTGTAAGCAGAAAGAACCACGTTGGCTTTTTCAAAGCGAAGGCTCGGAATACAAAGGAGTACGTCATGAACCATGGACAGGATAAACAGCGCAACAAGAGTGAAGAAGCTCAAAAAGCCAAAGAGGTCGTTAATAAAGATATTCCTCGTGGCGATGATGCTGCCCAAAAAGCGTCTCACCATGATGAGCCGCACCCTTATCGGCCAGATGAAAACGTTGATAACCAGAAGAGCTCAGACGCTCACTCAGAGCCTGGCCACAACACATCAGGCAAAGCAGCGCCCATTCCAGGTGCTCAGGTAGTTAAAGAAAAGCGCGCTCATAAAGACAATATCGACCAGCAATCTGACAAAGCCGCCCCAAAAGAGAGCGAGTAGTTTAGGCAGATAAGCTTTAATGGATTCAATACCCGATATAGCTTCATTAAAGGTCATCTTTTACAGGTGGCCTTTTTTAATTCTTTAATGCACTGATTTTAAAATCCGATGACGCGATTACAAAGCAATACGGGTGACTCACAACCGAATGCTCATGAATTAGCACATGCATCTTGGTAGACATGGCTTGCTTTGTACTGCTTGCCCTTTCTTGCGTACAATTGCCCGCCAACGAATCTCCGCTTTTGATACGTCGCTATGGTTTACCCCTTTCTCAGATAATTGCCTGCTTTCGTACCCAAAGTACGAATCAGGTACATAGGGCATGGCTATTTACCGTATTAAAGGATATTGAACATGTGTGCTCATACAGCATCAAGAAGATGCAAGTGATTGATATGAAAAAGTTAAGCCCAGCAGATACGGCTCGCCGCTTTTCTGTGGCCCCCATGATGGACTGGACAACCCGCGATTATCGGGCGTTTGCGCGTACGTTAACCAAGCGGGCGCTGCTGTATACCGAGATGGTGACGACGGGCGCTATTTTGCATGGCTCGCCGCGTGAGCGTTTTTTGGGCTATAGCGATGTGGAGCATCCTATTGCCTTGCAGCTTGGCGGTAGCGATGCCGGTGAGCTTGCCGAATGCGCGGCGATTGCTGAGGCTTGGGGGTATGACGAGGTTAACCTGAATGTAGGTTGCCCAAGCGACCGAGTGCAGAACAATATGATTGGCGCTTGCCTAATGGGCTACCCGGAAAAAGTCGCCGATGCCGTGCGCGCCATGCAGGCCGCTGTGTCAATTCCGGTTACGGTGAAGTGCCGTATCGGGATTGATGAGCAGGATGAAGACGCCGACCTGGCGCGCTTTATCGACATAGTCGCAGATGCCGGTTGTGAAATTTTTACTGTGCATGCGCGCAAGGCGTGGCTGAAAGGTCTATCGCCCAAAGAGAACCGCGACGTGCCGCCGCTCAATTACCCGCGTGTGCATCGTTTAAAGCAGGACCGCCCTGAGCTGCATATTGGCATCAACGGTGGGATTAAAACGCTTGAAGAGTGTCAGGCACAGCTTGAGCGTGTGGATAGCGTGATGATTGGCCGTGAAGCGTACCAAAATCCTTGGTTACTGGCTGAGGTAGATACGTTGCTTTATGGCGTGCCCGGCCCAGCCGCTAGCCGGGTTGAGGCGGCCCGGGCATTTCGCCCGTATATTCAGCAGCGATTGGATGAAGGCGCGAAGCTTAACCATATTACCCGCCATCTGTTGGGGCTTTTTCAGGGTTGCCCTGGCGGTCGGCGTTTTCGGCGTCTTCTATCGGAGCACGCACATAAAGAAGGCGCCGGGTTACGCTTGTTTGATGATGCTATCGGGTTGGTTAACGAGCCATCACAAGCGCCGATGCCAGAACAAGAACAGCCCGCCACGTCTTAACGTAGCGGGCTGTGGTGGACGGCGATTGCGGGTTTAGTTGCCGCGCACGCCGTTTTCGATGCGCTCACCAACTTCCTGGTCGATATTACGCCAGTACTCGAAGGCGCGCTCCAGCACTGGCTCTGTTACGCCACCCGACAAGTGCCCCACCACGTTGGACACCAGCCGGTCACGTGCGGCGTCATCCATTACTTCACGCACTAGCGTATGCGGTTGGCTCCAGTCGTCATCGTCTTTACGCAGCGTGTAGGCAGTACGTACAAGCTCACCGCTGGTCGCCCATACGGCATCTTCCGGGAAGCGCTCGCCATCGGCTTTAGGGCCGCCTTTGCTGTTCGGCGCATATACCGGGTCCGTTGCGTTATGCACCCGCATCGCCCCGCCCTGGGTATAGCTATTGACCGGGCTCTTGGGTGTATTGACCGGGATATGCTTGTAGTTCACACCCAAGCGAGCCCGGTGCGCATCGGCATAGGAAATTGAGCGCGCCAGCAGCATCTTGTCGGGTGAAAGCCCAGTGCCCGGCACCATATTGTTAGGCTCGAAGGCGGCCTGATTGATTTGGCTATGGAAGTCGGAGGGGTTTTCATTAAGGGTTAGCTTGCCCACTTCCATCAGCGGGTAGTCACTGTGAGGCCACACTTTGGTAAGATCAAAGGGGTTATAGCGATACGTTTTGGCGTCCTCGAAGGGCATGATCTGCATCTGCAGTGTCCAAGTGGGATACTCGCCGCGTTTGATGGCTTCAAACAGGTCACGGCGGTGGTAATCCGCATCGCTACCAGCCATCTGGTCGGCCTGCTCCTGGGTCATGCACTTGATGCCCTGGTCGGTTTTGAAGTGGTACTTCACCCAGAACCGCTCACCTTCATCGTTCACCCACATATAGGTATGGCTGGAGTAACCGTTCATGTGCCGCCACGTAGCGGGCACACCGCGGTCGCCCATTAGCCAGGCCACCTGGTGGGCGGACTCCGGCACCAGCGTCCAGAAATCCCACTGCATATCGTGGTCACGCAGGCCGTTATCGGCGCGGCGTTTTTGCGAGTGGATAAAGTGTTGGAACTTCATCGGATCGCGGACAAAGAACACAGGGGTATTGTTACCCACCATGTCGAAGTTGCCCTCTTCGGTATAGAACTTCACCGCAAACCCGCGTGGATCACGCCAAGTATCCGGGCTGCCGCTTTCCCCTGCGACCGTTGAGAAGCGAATGAGTACGTCTGTTTTTGTGCCTTTTTTCAGAAACTTGGCTTTGGTGTACTTACTGATATCATGGGTGACTTCAAAGTGGCCAAAAGCGCCGCTACCCTTGGCATGTGGTTGGCGGTCGGGGATCATCTCGCGGTTGAAAGCCGCCATTTGCTCCATCAGAAAATGATCGTGCAGTACAATCGGGCCATCCGGGCCTACCGAAAGAGAGTGTTCATCGCTGGATACCGGAATGCCAGCCCCTGTCGTCGTATACTTGGGTTTATCGCTCGTCATCGCTTTTTCTCCATGTCACGGCTCGCGCGGCACTCAAGGCACCGCTTTATAAAAACAAATCATACATTTGTACTTATTATTTTTAATTTAGGATAACTACTCTCTCATAGGTATAGTCAAAGGAACTGCTTCCCGCCAGCTATCTCATGTACTGCTTGGCTATTGCGCTAATAAGCTTCTTTTATGGCGCTTATCAAACATTTAATAGAGCGCGTCCGGGGGCGGTGTCAGGCTTGATTGAAAGCTCTCAATCGCCGTTTCGGCTTCTTCTATCTCATCAAAACGAGCAATGTGATAAAGCGCCTCACCTTCATTGGCTAACGGCAGGCGGCTCATGCCAATCACAATGCCATCGGCCATCGACTTGACCTCGCTTTCTTGATTGCCAAATGGGTCGGCCACTATACCGAGCACTTCCCCCTTGGCGACACGCGCGCCCAGGCGCACTTTGGGCCTTAAAATACCGTCGATAGGTGCACGCGCCCAACTGGACCCATTGGCAAGCTCGGCAGGCGCTGGCGAGCGGCGGCGCTGTTCGCCAGTAAGCATATCCAGGCGGCGCATTACACGCAGTACGCCGCGTACACCGGGGGCAATGGCCCACTCATCAAAGCGCAGCGCTTCCCCCGCCTCATAAGTCAGTACCGGAATGCCACGCGTTTGTGCATAGTGACGCAGGCTACCTTCGCGCAGCTCTGCATTCAGAATCACCGGCGCGCCGAAGGCATCGGCCATGCGCTCGGTTTCACTGCCAGGACTTAACTGCGCGCGTATTTGGGGAAGGTTCGTGCGATGAATTGCGCCGGTATGAAGATCAATAATATGCGTCGCCTGATCGACAATCTGCTCGCGAAATAGCGCCGCGATTCGCCCCCCGAGGGAGCCGTTTTCACTGCCCGGGAAACAGCGGTTGAGATCGCGCCGGTCAGGCAGGTAGCGCGTTTGCTGCAGGAAGCCAAAAACGTTAACCACCGGCACGGCAATCAAGGTACCTCTTAGGCTTTTGATGGCCTTTGAGCGTAATAAGCGACGTACAATTTCAACGCCATTGATCTCATCCCCGTGAATGCCACCACACACCAATATAACGGGCCCCTCTTTACGTCCGTGTACCACTTCGACCGTAATATGCAGGGGTGTATGGGTATAAAGACGCGCCACCGGCACATCAATTTGGGAACGTTGGCCAGGCAGTATGGTGTGCCCGGCAAGTTGAAAAGGTGCTCGCGCCATCCTGAGTCTCCTTTTTTCAGCGTGATTAGCCACTAAGCAAATGGCATTAATGAGGGCATGGCGATGCGCCTACCGCACGCAGTGAGCCCCAGCGGTTTCGAGACATGAGGTTTTGATAACACAAGCCATGCGTTTAATCATCTATCCATACAGTTTTGAATGTAAAAATTACACCATATCGGATAAAATATATTCATCTTGTGTCATTAATGAGGTTGCGTTTCCATGGCGAGAAAGACCAAAGCGGAAGCCGCTGCTACCCGAGAAGCGTTGCTGGATGCGGCCGAAGAGGTATTTTTTGCAAAGGGTGTTGCACGCACATCTCTTGAGCAGATTGCTCGCCATGCGGGATTAACCCGTGGCGCGGTCTACTGGCATTTTAAAAACAAGGGCGACTTGTTTATGGCACTGGTGGAGCGCGTACACATGCCGTTCCAGTCGCTAATGGAAGCTGTCAGCAAGGCCGATGAAACTATCTCTCCGATGGAAGCCATCCGGCTTGCCTGTCATGCAGGTCTGGCGCGTCTTGAGCAACCTTCTCACCAGCGGATTCTTTCCATTTTGCTCCACCGCTGCGAGTTTTTTAGCGATATCAACCCACTTGCCATGCAGGATGATATTGGTGAAGAGTGTTATTCAGAAATGCTGATTGTATTCAAAGAAGCGGAGCACCAGCAGTTGCTGCGTGAAGATGTAACGCCAGAGGTCGCGACGCGCATGTTGCAGTCGGCACTGGGAGGCCTTTTCCACGACTGGCTACGCACACCGGATGCGTTCTCCATACACCAACGCGGCGGCGAACTGATTGATACATTGATACGCATTATGCAACGCTAGGCTTTGCACGAAAACTGCTTACGCTCGACCATACGGCGTTAAAAATCAGCTCGTGCGCGAGTCCGATCAAAATACTCATTTACACATGTAAACTCGTGCGCGAGCTCGGTCCGTTTTTTCGCTGATTTTTGCCTTGTCTGGCCTTCGCTCAGCAACTTTTCGTACAAACCCGAATCCATGCCATCCGCTGCAATGCAGCAACCTGCCTCTACTGGGATACCCCACCATTGTGGTGATTAGTGGCAAGCATTCAACACCGATGGATAAAGCCACACCGCCACTGACACGTCATCCATAAGGCAATGACTAACAAGACAGTGGCGGCGCGGGTGCGAGTAGTGAACGTTAATCGCTAATAACGTTAGGTTGAGTAGCCTTCACCCTGGTGGTGATAGCGAAGACGCAGCTTATTTAAACGTACCCGAGTATCCAGATAGGTCTGCTCCATTACGCTGCGATAAGCGCTCTCACCAGCGAGGTATTTCACCAGAACGCGACGCTCGCCCTCTTGTGGGCAATCCCCTTCTTTACAGTGCAGCCTGACATGGCTATTAGGCTCATCTTCAATCACTGCCATGGCAAACCCATCGCCCTGACGCCCGGACACGATAACCGTCGACCCCAACAGGCAGCGCCGCGTAAAGGGCTGATAGCGATGCAAGCCCCGGTGTAAGCGATGGCATAAGGCGGCGGCAATGGGTGAAGCAACAGCAAAGGATACCCACAGGATCAGTACGCCTACCGGCACGCGCAACATGCCTAGCGATAGCCAACGCAACACTAAAAGCTCTACCGCTAATGCCAAACTCCCCGCAATCACGACAAGAAACGTCAGCGCAAGCGTCGCCGGCACACCTGCAAACCCTAACGACACCAGCGTACTGGCCATGTGATCATCGCGCAGGCTGTCGCGCTCAAATAACTCAAGAGGGGCTATTCGAAGCAGCACCAACATCCAATACAGCGCTAACAGCCCCATTAGAAACGTAAACACAATGGTTGGAAACTGTAGCGCAGCAGAAATAACAGGTTGCATGGCGTGTCCTCCTCCAGACATTTCGTCCGGTGCTGTTTCCGCCTGGGCGTATATGATGGCTCCAGGCTAAAAACGTGTGGTCTCTTTTAGCATAGTCCAAACTATTCTTTTTTGCCCTTGGCGGCCTTGATACGAATCATTACAGCATAAAAAAACGGGCACTCCCTTTCGGTAGTGCCCGCTCATTAGTGGTGAAACGCGGTTACGGCTGGTCGTGCTCCAGTGCCGGTTTCTGGTTATCGTGATCCGGATGACGTTTACGATAGAGCCAGTCGGACACAGTGGCGATCATGGCGTAGAAGCTGGGAATAAACACGCTTCCCAAAACGGCCACAGAGGCCATGCCCACCGCAACGGTTGTCCCGATATGGTGGCTACTTACATCGCTGGCGCCGGTCGCCAAGGCCAGTGGCAAGGTACCAAAAATAAACGCAAGCGATGTCATGACGATAGGACGGAAACGCAGCTCAGCGGCCGTAATCGCGGCTTCGCGAATCGTTTTGCCCTGCTCTTTACGCTGCAGTTCGGCAAACTCCACGATCAAGATAGCGTTCTTCGCCGCAAGCCCCACGACCACCAACATACCAATCTGCACATACACACTGGTATCCAGGCCTCGCAACGCGATGCCTCCAATCCCGCCCAGGAAGGCAAACGGCGTTGCGGTAAGTACCGCCAAGGGCAACGACCAGCTTTCATACTGGGCCGCCAGGATCAGGAAGACCATCAAGATACCAAACACAATGGCAAGCATCGCTGTATTACCCATGTTTGCTTCCTGGTAAGCCGTACCGGTCCAGCCCATGCCCCAGTTAGGCCCGAGCGTATCCATGACGACTTCATTCATGGCTTCAATGGCTTGGGTAGAGCTATAGCCAGGCGCGGCGCCGCCCTGGAACTGCGCGCCGGTGTACACGCCAAAGCGTGATACAACCGATGGACCTACCTGACGCTCCAGCGTGACAAACTCAGAGAGCGGGATACGCTCGCCATTGCCACCCCGCACGAAGACACTATTTAAGTCGTCAGGCGTTTTACGGAATTGATCCTCGTTTTGTAGATACACCTGGAAGTTACGGTTTTGGTAACTAAAGAAGTTCACAAAGCCATTACCAAAGGTGTTGGATAACGCCGAGTTGATATTCTCCAGTGCCACGCCATAGCTAAGCGCTTTCTGCTGGTCGATTTCAGCTCGGTAGGAAGGCACGTTCACGTTAAAGGTGGTAAAGACCTGATTTAACGCTGGGTGCTGATTCGCCGCGCCCATAATCTGTAGTGAGGCTTCGTAAAGCTCGCGAGGTGAGGCGCCGTCAAACGACTGCAGATAGCCGGTGAACCCGCCGGTGGTAGAAAGCCCCATAATCGGCGGTACGTTAAAGGCCATGGCAGTACCGCCATCAATACTGGCCCCCAGTTGCATAATTTGCCCCACCAGGCTCGCTGCCGTTAGATCACGGTCTCCCCAGGGCACCATATTGACAAAGATAATCCCGCGCGCCGTATTGACCGAGCCTGCAAGAATATCGTAGCCCGCTATTGCCGAGGAGTATTGCACCCCAGGAATATCCTCAATAGCGGAGCTAAGCTTTGCCATGTAGTTCTCGGTACGGTCAAGCGAGGCGGCATCGGGTAGCGACACGCTGACCAGCACGATGCCCTGGTCGGTTTCCGGCACCAATGTTGAGGGCGTATTGGCGTACAACCAGTAGGAGCCGGCACCGGTTGCGATCGTTAGCGCCAAGGCGAGCACCCAAAAGCGTACCAGGCGCACCACAAACCACATATAAACCGCGGTGATACCTGCAAACAAGCGATCAAATAGACGCAGAGGTGTAGTAATCGCCCGCTTGAATGCTGACTGGCGAGAATGATGCAAATTATGCTTGATGAAGATGGCAGACAGCGCCGGTGTAAACGTCAACGCCATTAGCGCTGACAGCGCTACCGAGATCGCGACCGTAATCGCGAACTGCTGATAGATCTGCCCAGTAAAGCCGCCCATAAACGCAACCGGTACGAAAACAGCGGCCATGATCAGTGAGGTGGCAATAACTGGCCCGCCAACCTCGCGCATGGCACGAATCGTTGCTTCTCTAACGGTAACCTCGTCATCTTCGCCTAATACACGCTCAACGTTCTCCACCACCAGTATCGCATCATCCACCACTATCCCGATTGAGAGCACCAGGGCGAATAGCGTTAGCAGGTTGATAGAAAAATCAAACAGGTAAAAGCCTGCAAAGGTACCAATCACCGACACCGGCACCACCGACATGGCAATCACGGTAAAGCGCCAGTTCTGCAGGAAGATAAACAGGATCACGATAACGATCAGGAAGGCTTCAATAAAGGTATGCAATACCGTTTCTACCGACGCATCGATAAACTGCGTGGTGTCGTACGGCGTAACATACTCAAGCCCTGGCGGGAAACGGTTGGACAGATCTGCCATGGTTTCACGCACGGCATCAGCCGTGGCCAGCGCATTGGCGCCCGGCTGCTGGTTGATGATGATCGGCGTCATCGTTGAACCATTAAGCTGTGCATCAATGCCGTAGAATGATGCGCCCAACTCAATGCGTGCCACATCTTCCAAGCGTAGCGATGAGCCATCAGGGTTAGTGCGCAAATAGATATTACGGAAATCATCCGTATCCGATAAACGGCCACCGGCAGTGATGGTATACGTATAAGCGCGCGGGCTACCTTGCGGCGTGGCGGCTAAATTACCGGCAGGGATTTCGGTATTTTGTGAACGGATAGCATTAGCTACCTCACTCGGCGTGAGGTCGTATTGCGCCAGCTTGTCAGGGTCCATCCAGATACGCATGGCAAACTCACCACCCCCCAGCACCTCGGCATTACCTACGCCAGGCACTTGGCGTAGGTCATCGAGGATATTAAGCGTGGCGTAGTTCTGCATATACACGTTGTTGTAATCGCCGTTCGGGGACGTTAGGGCGATCAACATAAGGATCGAGTCAGAGCGCAGTGAAACGTTAACGCCCTGAGCCTGAACCTGCTCGGGCAGCTGAGAAAGCGCCCCCTGAACACGGTTATTCACGTTAATAGTGTTGATATCACCATCAGTGCCGATATCAAACGCCACACTCAAGCTCATAATGCCGTTATCAGCGCTGTTAGAGGTCATGTAAAGCATGTTCTCTACGCCGTTAATCGCCTCAGCCAGCGGTGCAGCGACCGTCTGGGCGACCGTCTCAGCGTCAGCGCCTGGGAATTGAGCCTGTACGGATACGGTGGGCGGCACCACACTTGGATACTGCTCAATGGGCAGTATCCGCATGGCCATGGCACCTATCAGCGTGAGGATAATCGCAAGTACCGTGGCGAAAATCGGTCGACTGATAAAGAAGTTGGAGAAATTCATTATTGAGTACCCTCTTCCTCTTCCCCAGCAGGCACATCACCAGCACCCTCTGTCATTTGGGAAGCGGCAGCGGCTTGCTCTTGTTGCTCCTGAGCGTCAGCCTCTTCAACACGCTCAACTACTTCATTGGCGTCGCCATCAAACGGCTGTGGGTCAATGGCCATACCAGGCTCAATGCCTGCTGGGTCGCCCACAATCACACGGTCACCCTCTTCAAGGCCGTCAACAATGATCTGCCAAGGGCCAGCGACTTCGCCTAATTGCACCGTACGCTCGCGCGCCTGGTCATTTTCATCCAGGACAAATACGCGAGGGCCCATTAAGCCTTGGGTGACCGCAATTTCAGGTACAGCCATTACGTTAAAACGGCGCAGACCATCAAGGCGTACCCGAACAAATTGGCCGGGCAGGATAGCGCCATCCGGATTAGCAAAGCTGGCAGACGCCTGAACGGTACTGGTACCGGCATCCACGCGGGAGCCCAGGAAGTCGAGCTGACCTTCAAGTTCAGACCCACTGGCACCGCTTACGCCGGGCACGCTTAACAGCGCGGTAATGGACGAGTCGCCCTCTTCACGCAACTGGCGGCGTAGCTCAAAGGCATCACGCTGAGGCAGTTGAAAACGCACTTCAAGCGGGTCCAGCGGGGTGATAGTGGCAAGCTCAGTTCCTGAGGTAACCAGGTTGCCAACGTTAACCTGGCTCAAACTGATCATGCCCGACACAGGAGCCGTTACATTTGAATAGCCAAGGTCCAGGTTAGCACTGCGTAGTGCAGCCTCAGCTTGGGCAACATTGGCTTGTGCCACGCGCTGCTCTGCCTGCGCCTGGTCATACTGCTGGCGACTTACAGAATTTTGGCTGAGCAGTTGCTCAAAGCGCTGGGCATCACGCTGAGCGCGGGATAACTCGGCACGGGCACTTTGCAGGTCAGCTTCACGCTGATTAACCGTTGACTGGTAAAGGTCAGGCTCAATGGTATACAGCGAATCACCCTCTTCCACCAACTGGCCAGGCTGGAAGTGGCGCTCTTCAAGATAACCGTTAACACGTGCCACCAGCGTCACTTCACTATCGCTACGCAGTAACGAAGGGTACGATTTATTTAACGGAATATCCTGACGTACGGCTTCCGTCACTTCCACCTTATGAGGCGGAGCCTCTGGCTGCTCGGCCTGCTGCTCCTGCGATTGGTCCTGGCCACAGGCCGTCAACACTAGCGCGGCAATCAGCGTTACTAGACTCGCTCGGCGTGAGTGAATCATTTTTCTCATGCGTGGGTTCCCTTGATCTTTTCAAAACGTTGATTGACGGCGCTGGCGGCTGCCCTGGTGTCCAATGACGCTTTATTCAAATGCAGACGACTCATAAAGTCATGTTTTAAAAACCATAGTTTAAAAACGCCGACGGTTCGTTGTGATCAACGATCCAGCGTCGGTGGCGCACCAATATTCATGGCACGCTCATAGCTGCCACCATCGGTATCAGGTATTGCAAAGGTCACCTGATCATCCGTTAGCCAGGCATTCACTTCTTCGATCGCCGGTACATCCAACAACCCTGCCTGCTGGCGCAACCCAAGGAAGTTAACGACATAGTCGTAACGTGACTCAGCATAATCAGCAATGGCGTCGTAATAATTCTGCTCGGCATTCAGCACATCGACGATATTACGTGTGCCGACTTCATACCCTACCTGCGTGGCTTCCAACGCACTGCGCGCTGATACGATAGTTTGCTGACGCGCTTCTACCGTTTCAACGTTATTGCTGACCTGGGTGTAGAGCGAGCGTACTTGCTGGATCGTGGTACGACGCTGAGACTCAAACTCGTACTGCGTACTTTCCAACTGGTAAGTGCCTTGGCGGATACTCGCACTGGTACTGCCACCGGTATAAATAGGCAGATTGGCCGATATCCCGACCTGACCGGAGGCGTCATAACCGCTAACCGCATCGCGATCATTATCGGCATGCTGATAGTTGGCGAATGCTTGGAACGTGGGCAGGCGACCGGCACGGGCAATATCAACGCCCACGCGTGAAATTTCGATGCCCGCCTGCTGAGCAAGGACTTGAGGATTAAGCTCAATCGCTTGTTCAACCCAGTAGTCACGATTGCTTGAAGGCTTCACCACCGGCATCGCATCGCCTAGCGCGTTGATGTTCGGGTAACGCTGACCGGTTAACTGCTCAAGCACCTCAAAAGCCACCTGCAGGTTACTCTCAGCGGCGAGCCGATTAGCACGCGACTGATCATAGCTTGAGCGTGCTTCTTCGACGTCGGTAATGGCAATCAAACCAACTTCAAACTGCTCACTGGCCTGCTCCAACTGACGTTCAATAGCACGCTCTTGGGCCTGTCGGGTGGTCAGTACATCATGCGCACGAAGGATATCGAAATAGGCGTTAACAACATCAAAAAGCAGCTGTTGTTCGGTCGCAGCCAGCAGGTAGAACTGCTGGTCGATTTCGCGATCAGCCTGATTGAATTGCTGGCGCGCCACTTCATCAAACAGCATTTGAGTGGCTTCCAGGGTCAGCGATACGCTGTTATAGCGATCATCTCCCCCTCCAACACCTACTCCCCCTCCGGCGCCCGGTGTGGTGCGCGTTGACTGACTTTCAAATTGTTCATGGTGCGCCACGTTGCCTGATGCATTTACCTGCGGCAGCAGCGCGCCTCTCGCAACATCCCGACCGGCTTCGACCCCAGAGTACTGAGCACGAGCTGAATTTAGCGTGGCGTTATTGCTCAGCGCTTCACGCGTGACCGTTATCAGGTCTGCCGCCTGAGCAGGCAGCGCAATAGACGCAGTGAAAACGGCTAGTAATAAGGGTCGTAAAGGGGCATTGACTGCCCAGTGTGCCAGTCGCATGGAGGTGCCTCTAGGTGTCAACGATGGGAGTGCTATTAGTAAACTATTTATGGAAGATGGCATTATAGTTACATTCATGTATGTATGCTAGACTTGAAGTCTACCAAATTGTATGAACAAAGAGCTTGTCAAGCCTCATCCGGCTAACCTGGACCAAAGCATGACACCGGGGTTTTCAGCACTGCTTCTCTGCTATTCTTCACGCTATCGTCCTGCCCCTTTGTTTATATTTTACTGTTTGTACTTTAGTGGGTAATCCTTCTATTACTACTTCTTTTGCTACATCTATTACTGCTATTACTGCCACTTCGCTTTCAGCTTAGTGAGCGCAGGTTTCAAGTAGAGCTACGCGCTGCTCAATACCGGTGCGATAGGTCGCTCCAAAAAGCAGTAAATGATTAAGCAGCGGGTACAGCTGAAACAATGCCTCACGCCTCGACCAATCAGCCGGGGCACTGCCCTCCCAGTAGGCATCAAAAAAGCCGCTGCCCGGCAAACCAAACAGCGTCAGCATGGCAATATCCACATCGGGATAATGACGATACACGGCAGGGTCGATCAAGGCAGGGCCACGGGTAGTTATCAATACGTTGCCCGACCATAAGTCGCCATGCAAAAGGCTTGCAGGCGCCTCTGGCAGCCACTCTTCAAGCTGATAAGCAATGTGTTCAATGCGGGCGCGTAGTGCATGATCAATCAAGCCGTGTTGAAAGCAGGCATCACTAAGCGGGAATAGGCGCCTCTCGCGCTGAAAAACGCGCCCATCCTTATGCAGCGTATTGGATTGTGGCGTTTGCCCACAGGCATTATCCTCATGCCAGCCGTGGGCTTCGCCAATGGCGCTATGCAGCTCACGCAGCCCTTCGCCCAAGAGGGTGTCACTGGTGGGCCCGCTGGGTTGGGTATTTAACGACTCAAGCAGCAACCACTCTTCATCCAAGCCTAGCACGTCCGGCACAATAAGCGTTTTGCAGGCTCCTCTAAGGGCACGTAGCCCTTCCGCTTCTCCGCGCAAGCGCTCGGCCTTGTCATGCTTGACGACCACCTGCCCCTGGCAGGTTTCAAGTGCATATACCGCCGCACTGTCTCCACCGCCAAGCGGCGTTAATTCACCGGTTGGCCGTATCGCTTGGGCGTCGAGTAACCTTCGCAGGGTAGCATCCATCGCCGTCTCCGCTGGATAGTATTCCCCCAGTGTGCCTGCTAACCCCTGTGCACGTCGATTTTTTGAAAATGTTATAAGCCGCTATACGTTTTGATGGCGCTGCTTTAGCGCTTGTGTATAGCGCGCATAGACCTCTTGATACGCCTCAACGCGTGCAAGGTTCGGCTCAGCAAGCGATTGCGCATCAAGATGAACGAGGCGGTTACATAACGCGTCAAGCGTTACGCCCTGTGCACGTTGATCACACCATGCAGCTTGAATGGCCGCACCTAGCGCAGCGGCATCGGTAATCTCAGGGCATATTACTTCCGTGCCCGTAATATCGGCCACCATCTGCCGCCATACCGGGCTATTGGCCCCGCCGCCGATCAGCCGAATTTGGCTGGCGCCTGCGGTTAAATCGCCCAGTAACTCAAGCCCATAGCGCAGCCCGAAGGTAGCCCCTTCAACCACCGCACGGCACAGGTTTGCCTGGTGGGTATTGATACTGTTCAAGCCCAAAAAATCAGCCGACGCCTCCGGCAGCATGGGTACGCGCTCGCCGTTGAAAAACGGCAGCACGGTAACGCCCTCAGCACCTACCGGAGCGCTGGCCACCAGGTCGCTAAACGTTGTTAAATCCAAACCAAACAGTTCACGTATCCGCGTGGTAGCCGAAGTCACGTTCATGGTGCAGATAAGCGGCAACCACCCGCCGGTACTTGAGCAGAAATTAGCCACCATGGCGTTATCGCAGAGAATAGGCTCAGGCGAATAAGCGCAAACGGTGCCCGAGGTACCCAGGCTAAGGGTTATCAGGCCTGGGGTAATATTGCCGGTACCAATCGCCCCTAGCATGTTGTCGCCGCCGCCTGAAGAGACCACCACGTTATCGCCAAGCCCCAGCTCGCGGGCAATCAGTGGGCGCACCATCCCTGCCGGTTCATGAGCTTCCAACAAGCGTGGCAGTACGCGCTGCGGGTCAAGCTCAGGGGCTATTTCAGCAAACACCTCTAACTGCCAGCACCGCGTGCGGGTATCAAAATAGCCGGTACCCGAGGCATCGCCCGCTTCGGTCACACGCTCGCCTGTCAGCCAAAAATTCAGGTAATCGTGGGGCAATAACAGACTATCGATGCGCCGGTAGGCGTCCGGCTGATGCTCGCGCAGCCAAGCGACTTTAGAGGCGGTATAGCCGGTCTGTAGCACCAGCCCCAACTTCTCCAGGCACCCTGCTTCACCGCCCAAGCGGGCGACAAGGTCACTGTTTTGGGCGCTGGTTTCGGTATCGCACCATAGTTTGGCGGGGTAAACCGGCACGCCATCGGCATCCAACGCCACCATGCCATGCTGCTGACCTGACACACCGATACCGCGAACCTGCGAGGCATTGACCCCAGCGCGCTCCAGGGCACTAAAAAAAGCACCTTTTAAAGCCGCCAACCACTCAGAGGGCGCCTGTTCACGGCGGCCATTTTCACCTTCATCCAGCCGATGCGGGCGGCTTGCTTCGCCCCGGATAACGCCGCGCTCCACATCAACCACTACGACCTTGGTACTCTGGGTACCGCAATCCACACCAATATACATCACAGCGTTCCTTTGGATGCCACAAGCGCCTCAAGCGTAGCCCGTGCGCCGTGCTTATGCAGCGAATTAAGCGTTTGGACATAAGCCTCATAAAAGCGCGGATGGTCGACCAGGTCGCCGAACAGCTCACGATTGTCGATAAACGCACTGGGCCGGGTACGGTTTTCAGCGGCGATTGCGGTCAGCGTTTCCTTTAAGCGATCTACAATCTCGATGGGCTCGCCCTGCTCATCAACCCCTTCAGCGTAGCGTGCCCAGCTGGCCACTACCGCTGCGCTGCGCTTGATCTCGCCTCCGTGAGCAAGCTGATGATGGATCACCGGCACCAGCCACTTGGGAATACGGTCTGAACTTTCGGCACACAGCCGCGCTAGCGTATCCTTAATTTCGGGGTTGGCAAACCGTTCAATCAGCGTTAAGCGGTAAGCTTCCAGGTCGACACCGGGCACAGGCGCCAACGTGGGCGAGCCCTCTTCACGCATATAGCCGAGCAGAAAATCCACAAACAAGGGGTCCTGGCAAACTTCGTGAGCATAGCGATAGCCCGCTAAATAGCCAAAGTAGGTGAGCGCCTGATGGCTGGCATTTAAAAGCCGCAGCTTCATTAACTCGTAAGGCTCGACATCCTCAACCACCTGCACGCCGACCTGCTCAAACCGCGGACGACCCAGCGGAAAGTGATCTTCCAGCACCCACTGCGTAAACGGCTCGCATACCACCGGCCAAGCGTCTTCTACCCCAAAGCGCTGAGACAGTTCGTCAATATCCGCCGGTGCGGTAACGGGAGTGATGCGGTCGACCATGGCGTTGGGAAACGCAACTTCTGACGCAAGCCACTCGCCCAGCTGGCTATCGCGGGCACGGGCATAGGCGGTGAACATGCGCTTGGCCACGTCGCCATTGCCCTGAATGTTGTCACACGACATGACGGTAAACGGAGCAATACCGCGCTCACGGCGGCGTACCAGCGCCTCGACAATCAGGCCAAAACTGGTGGAGGGCTTTTCAGGGTGCGCAAGATCCTCACGCACTTGGGGATTTTCCAGGTTAAATTCGCCCGTCACCGGATGAAAGTTATAGCCTCCTTCCGTCACGGTGAGTGACACAATCCGAATGGCCGGGTCGGCCATCTGCTCTATGACCGCCTCTGCGTCCTCCGGGGCAAACAGGTAATTAACCATGCTGCCGATAACCCGAGGCTCGTACTGGCCGTTAGGGTGCTTCACCACCAGAGCGTAAAGGTAATCCTGCGCGGCAAGCGCCTGCTGCATGCGTTTATCACCCAGCATAACGCCAACGCCCACGATACCCCAATCAAGCGCCAGTCCTTGCTGCATCAGCTCATCAAGGTACATGGCTTGATGAGCCCGATGAAAACCGCCCACGCCGACATGCACAATGCCAGGCGTTAGCTTCGCACGCTCATAGCATGGTATGGCAACATCGCCGTTTAAATTGCCCAGATTGTGATTATTAAGTCGGGTCATGGGTACTCTCCAGCCAAAACCTGCTTGGCGCGATGGGTAGGTTTGAAAACGGTTAAAAAGAGGGTGAAGCAGCGCATTGGCATTAGTGCCAGTGTTGATCGGGAGGTAAGGAGCAGCGCTTTACGAGTTGCGCGTTGAGCATATCTTTTCGGTGGGTACGCTCCAGCGCCCCTGCGTGGTCCTGGCCCATCTCAAGCCACCGCAGGATTAGCCGGTCCACCAATATCTCATCGTCGACGTCCAGAAACAGCGTCCAGTCAAACAGCGGACGTAGCTCACGCCAGGGGGAGCGGTCGAGCAGCAAGTAGTTACCCTCGACAATCACAATGCGTTGCTCAAGGGTGATGAGCCGCCCTCCTGCCCGCGCTAAATCCAACGGCCGATCAAAGACGGGCACCGCGACCGGATGCTGCGCTTGGCGAATACGCTCAAGGGCGCTGCACAACCCGTCCACATCGAAGGTATGAGGCGCGCCTTTTATCGGCAGTTGCTGCTTGCCCAGCACGGCATTGTCGAAATGGTAGCCGTCCATCGGCACGAGCCCCGCCTGGCCTGGAAGCAGCTGATTAATGGCCTCGCAAAGCAAAGCGCTACGATAGGACTTACCTGCGCCGGGCGGCCCTGCCAGCGCAACCAGATAGCGCGAAGCGCCCTCGGCTGAACCAATAATTTGGCGGGCCAGGCTATCAAGTTCGGGTGTCATAACCACCTCAGCTCATCCAGTTACCGCCATCCACATTGAGCGTCTGAGCAACAACGTAATCGCTGTCGGCACTAGCCAAAAAGACGGCGGCACCGGTGTGATCTTCCGGCAAGCCCATGCGGCCAAAGGGTACGGCTTCACTGACCAGGCGCTTTTTCTCGCCCAAGGGGCGGTTTTCATAGCGAGCAAACAGCGCATCCACCGCTTCCCACATCGGAGTATCGACGACACCTGGGGCAATGCCGTTAACGTTGATCGCATGTTTGATCAAGTCCAGGCCAGAGGATTGCGTCAGGCTAATCACGGCGGCTTTACTGGCGCAGTAAACGCTCACCAAGGCCTCGCCCCGCCTTCCTGCCTGGGAGGCCATATTGATAATTTTGCCGCCCCGCCCCTGCTCAACCATCCATTGAGCAACCGCCTGTAGCGTAAAGAAAAGCCCCTTGGTATTCACCGCAAACTGCTTATCAAAACTCTCCTCGGTCACTTCAAGCACCGGTGCCAAATCAAAAACTGCGGCGTTATTGACCAAAATATCGATACCGCCAAAATGCGCCACGACCTTTTCCACCATGGCATCAATAGAGGCGCGCTGGCAGACATTAAGCACGACCCCTAGCGTCTCCTGCCCACGGGCCTGCTGGTGCAACACGGCAAGGGCTTCCTCAATGGCCGCGGCATCAATATCCGCCACCACCACCTTGGCCCCCTCCTCCAAATAGCGTTGCGCAATTGCCAAGCCGATGCCCCGTGCGCCCCCGGTAATCACCGCTACTTTATCGGTCAGTTTCATTATCGCCCCGTCTTATTTGAGTGTTGTTGAGTGCTAACAGCCGCCTGCTTAGCTAGCAATGCGTACTTGCCACTCATTCACCAGCGCGTTCAGCCCCTGCATGTGCTCCAAAATACGCCATGCGCCTGCGTGTAAAAGCCGTGCTGGCTGTTCGGCATCCACGTGGCTGGCACCGACAAAACCAATGACACACATACCGGCCGCGTGAGCGGCGGTGACACCCGCCACGCTGTCTTCGATGACCAGACAATTACCAGGGAGATAGCCCAGCTGCGTGGCGGCCAGCAGATAAAGCGCGGGGTCTGGCTTGGGGTTGGCTACTTGGTCCGCCGTAAAAATAGGCGTGTCCTTGCCAAAGGCATCGGCCAGCTGAGTGCACGCAAGTGACGCTACAACCCGCTGACGGCGGCTGTTGGATACCACCGCCTTGGCCAAGGGAATTGCCAACACGGCATCGTGCACGCCCGCGACAGGGGCAAGCTCACGCGCCAGGCGCGCCTCAATGGTCGCGTCCACCTGCTCAGTGGCGTTATCAGGTAGCGTATACACGCTGTGCTGCTCCAGGTGCTTAAGAATATCGCCGGTGGTCATCCCCAACGCCTGGCTAAGCCGCTCAGCAATGTTCAAATCGGGTAGCCACCTACCGAGATACTCCTCCAGCACACCTTCCGCCAGTGCTTCGCTATCGACCAACACGCCATCACAATCAAATATAACCGCCTTCATGCCAGCACCTCAGCGTCACCTGATGTGCGGTTATCGTGTCGCGTAAGCCCCGCCAGCGGATGCTGAGCAAGACTAGGCAACGCGCGGCCATCGGCTGCAAACAAGTGTGCTCGCTCAGGGGCGAAGCCAAAGCGTATGGTCTCGTGAACGCGATAGGCCACATCCCCATCCGTCATCAGCGTGACCAACAGGTCACCCATACGTACATACAGCGAGGTTTGCCCACCCAAGCGCTCAAGCACTTCAATCTGGCCACTGAGCGCACCCGCCTCATCAAGCACCAGGTGCTCGGGGCGAATACCCAGTTCAAGGGCTGGCTGGCTTTCGACTGGTGTGTTTTCAGAAGACGCGTTTTCAAGCGCTTGGGCGTTGACGGGCACCATGCATTCGCCACCACCTGGCAAGCGAACCTGAACACCTTCCGGCGAGGTACTGATTAATTCAACATCAAAGAAATTCATTTTTGGCGAGCCAATAAACCCGGCCACAAAGCGGTTGGCCGGGTGATGGTAGAGCGCCATGGGTGAACCGACCTGTTCGACCACGCCGTCATGCAAGACGACGATTTTATCGGCCATGGTCATGGCTTCAATCTGGTCGTGGGTCACGTAAATCATGGTGGCATTGAGTTTTTCGTGCAGGCGGGCAAGCTCAATACGCATCTGTACGCGCAGCGCGGCATCCAGGTTGGAAAGCGGCTCATCAAACAGGAAAATACTCGGGTTACGCACGATAGCTCGACCAATCGCCACGCGCTGACGCTGACCGCCAGAAAGCGCCTTGGGCTTGCGGTCAAGCAGCGGCTCAAGCTGAAGTATTTTAGCGGTTTCCAGCACCTTGGCACGGCGCTCCTCTTTGGACACACCGGCCAAGCGCATGCTAAAGCCCATATTGCCTTCTACCGTCATGTGCGGGTACAGGGCATAGCTTTGAAACACCATCGCCAGGCCACGGTCGGCAGGCCCCACATCGTTCATTCGCTGGCCATCAATCACAATGTCGCCATCGGTGGTGCTCTCAAGCCCCGCGATAATGCGCATCAGCGTTGATTTTCCACAGCCGGAAGGCCCCACAAACACCACAAACTCGCGGTCGTTGACTTCAAGGTTGATCCCTTTGATGACCGCGGTGTCGTCAAAGCGCTTGGTAATATTGTTAAGTTGTAAGGTTGCCATGCAAAACTCCTTTACTTGACGGCGCCAAAGGTCAGGCCACGCACCATTTGTTTTTGGGTCATCCAGCCAAGAATGAGGATAGGAGCGATGGCCATGGTAGAAGCCGCCGAGAGCTTGGCCCAGAACAGCCCTTCAGGACTTGAGAACGAGGCGATATAAGCGGTTAACGGTGCTGCCTTGGAAGAGGTGAGATTGAGACTCCAGAACGCTTCGTTCCAGCTCAAGATAACCGAGAGCAAACCGGTAGAGGCAATGCCTGGCAGAGTGAGCGGCAAGAGCAGGAAGAACACTTCTTGTAGCGTCGTGGCACCGTCCATTCGCCCGGCTTCAAGGATGTCCTTGGGCATGTCCTTAAAGAAGGTGTAAAGCATCCACACCACAATCGGCAGGTTCATTAGCGTGTAAATAATGATCAGCCCCGTGCGGGTGTCCAGCAGTCCGACATCGCGGAAAATAAGATAGATCGGTACCAACACGCCAACAGGCGGCAGCATCTTGGTAGAGAGCATCCAGAGCAACGTGCCCTTGGTGCGTTTAGTGGGCAGAAAGGCCATGGCATAGGCAGAAGGAATAGCAATTAACAGCGCCAGAAACGTCGAGCCAAAGGCGACGGCAACACTGTTCAGCGCAAAGCGTGCGTAGCCTGAGCGCGCCTGCACGGCTTCGTAGCTTTCAAGCGTGGGCGTAAAGATAAAGCTTGGGTCGGCAATTGCGGCCGCTTCGGTTTTAAACCCGGTGAGTATCATCCATAAAATCGGGAAGAAAATCACCAGCGCTACCGACCAGCCCACCAGCGTAATCACGAGCGTTTTCATGCCGGCCGACCCGCGGGCAGTGCCCGCCCCCGACACGTTTTGCGCTGGCGTAGTGGAACGTAATAATGACATTTATATTCTCCAAGTGCCCAAAGCGCTAATCTTCAAGGTTTTTCGCAACCATCCGCACCAGGAAAATCGCCACGATGTTGGCAAGAATAATCGTGATTACCCCGCCTGCAGAGGCAACACCCACATCAAAATCAAGCAGCGCCCGCATGTAGATCAGATAAGCCAAATTGGTGGTCGCAAGCCCAGGTCCGCCTGAGGTGGTCACAAAAATTTCGGCAAAAATGGTCAGCAGGAAGATCATTTCGATCATGATCACCACGCTGATGGCTCGCTTAAGATGAGGAAGCGTTATAAAGAAGAAGATCGCGATAGGCCCGGCACCATCCATCCGTGCGGCTTCCACCTGGTCTTCATCCAGGGACTGCATGGCGGTGAGCAGAATCAACAGCGCAAAGGGTAGCCACTGCCACGCCACAATAATCACGATGGAGGTTAACGGGAGCGTTGAAAACCAATCCACGGCAGGCAAACCAAGTGAGTTTGCCAACCACGCCAACACCCCGTTAGAGGGGTGCATCATCATGTTTTTCCACACCAGCGCACTCACGGTGGGCATTACAAAAAAGGGGGAAATTGCCAGCACTCGGGCAATACCGCGCCCGGCAAAGTCTTGTTGAAAAAGAACGGCCAGCAGCGTGCCGCCCACTACGGTAATCGCCAATACCCAGCCTACCAGCAGCAAGGTATTGCCCATTGCCTTCCACAGTGCGGGGTCGGTTAGCAAATACTCGTAGTTTTCAACCCCGGCAAAGCCACTCATGCCTGGCATCAGCAGGTTGTAGTACTGGAAGGAGAACCATATCGTCATGCCTAACGGTATGATCATCCATAACAACAGCAGCGTCACAGCGGGGGCTTGAAGCGATAACGTTCTTAGCCCGCCAACCGTACGGCCAGAAGCACGTGTTTTAGTCATGGGAATACCTGCGCGAAAAAACCAACGAGAAACCGTTACAACACGCCTACCCGCGTAACGGGTAGGCGCTTTTACTTATTAGTCGTTGTAACCCGCTCGCTGCATAGTGCGCTCAGTGGCGCGCTGGGCGCTGTTTAGCGCTTGCTCTACCGTGGTGTCACCGGTTAACGCAGCGGCAATGCTCTGCCCTACCTGGGTGCCAATCGCTTGGAACTCTGGAATATTGACAATTTGCACGCCGGTATACGGGTTCGGCTCTAGCGTGGAGTCGGTCGGGTCGGCATTTTGAATCGCATTCAGCACAAAATCAGCGAAAGGCGCCGCCTCCGTGTACTGCTCATTGGCGTAGGTGGATGCGCGAGTGCCCGGCGGTACGTTGGTCCACCCTTGGGTTTCGCCCACCAGCTCAATGTACTCTTGTGATGTCGCCCAAGAGATAAACTGCTTAGCGGCATCTTTATGCTCGGAGGAGGCAGGAATCGCTAGTGCCCAAGTCCATAACCAGTGCGAGCCTTTTGGCGTTTCAGCCACGGGCGCCGGGGCAAATCCGAGGTTGTCGGCGACGCTGGACTCGTCACCATCATAAAGCGTGCCCGCGGCGGAGGTAGCATCGACCCACATCGCACAGTTACCGCGTGAGA
This sequence comes from Halomonas hibernica, assembly GCF_013183775.1. Classification (NCBI taxonomy): domain Bacteria; kingdom Pseudomonadati; phylum Pseudomonadota; class Gammaproteobacteria; order Oceanospirillales; family Halomonadaceae; genus Halomonas; species Halomonas hibernica. The sequence continues at coordinate 24,463 of NZ_VIFN01000001.1, read as the reverse complement.
ACAGCGCCAGGTTCTCATTAAAGCCGTTGGAGCTGGCGCCAGGAGGGCCGTAGTTACCCAGCAAGTCCACATAGAACTCAATGGCATTCATCCAGGGCTCAGAATTGATTTCAGGGTTCCACTCTTCATCAAACCAGCGGCCACCGTAGGTATTGACCAGCGTAGTGACGAAGGCCATGTTTTCACCCCAACCGGGTTTGCCACGCAGGCAGATACCCGCCACTCCTTCCTGCGCACCGTGGAGCTGCTCGGCCCAGTCGCGCACCTCGCTCCAGGTCGGCTGTTCGGGCATTTCAATCCCGGCCTCCTCGAAGAGGTCTTTGCGGTAGTACATCATCGAGCTTTCCGCATAAAACGGCAGCGCGTATGGCGTGCCGTCAAGGCTTAGCCCGTCGCGTACGGACGCCAACAAGTCGTCTACAGCGTACTCATCAGGCAGGTCATTCAAGGGTTCAAGCCACTCGCGCTTCGCCCAGATCGGTGCTTCATAAGCGCCAATCGTCATCACATCAAACTGGCCGCCACCCGTGGCAATATCGGTGGTCATGCGCTGCCGAAGAACGTTCTCCTCCAGCACCACCCAGTCCAACGTAATATCCGGATGCGCCTCTTCAAACGCATCGGTCAAGCTCTGCATGATCACCATATCGTTATTATTAACGGTGGCGACCGTGATTTCAGTTTGTGCCTGAGCATGGCCTGCCACGGCAATGGCCGCTGCTAAGGTGGTGACGGGCAAGTGACGCGCGAGTCGCATATAACTCTCCTTTGGCTAATGTTGGCATTATTATCGCCTGATCATTTTGATCATGTTTCGAACAAATGATCGTACGTAGAGGAAAAAAAATCAAAGCCCTGCGGCTTAGACTTTATGGTTACGCCTCTTTTTAACGCATTATGCTTGGCGGGAAGGTAGCCGCTCAACAATGCGCCGTGCCGCCACTTCGTCGGTGATTAAGCCTTTTAACCAGCCGCCTTGTAGCGCCGCATGAATGCCTAACGCTTTATCGTAGCCACCGGCAATCGCGACCATAAGATGCTTGCCAAAATGCTCAAGCGGCAAGCTTGTCACACGCCGCGTAATGGAGCAGTCAATGACTTCGCCTTGGCTATTTAACGGCCAGCCGAGCAGCTCCCCCACGGCCTCCAAACCCAACAATTCATCAAGCTCGCGCTCACTGATAAAGTGGTCCTGGAACAACGTCGCCTGGCGGTCGATTCGCCCTACCCCAATAAACGCGGCTTCCGACGTCCGAGCCACATTGGCGATAGCCTGAAACAGGCGCTGGGAAAGCATTGCGTTTTTCTCGTCAATCGATTCGGCCACCACCGGCGCGGGGAGTAGAAATCGTTCGCCACCGGTTTTATCCGCCAAGAGCATCACCGCATCGTAGCGGTTGGCCGAGCCATCCCGGGCGACATTCCCCACCAGCGACACAAACCGGTGCTGGGGCCGCTCCGTTCGATCAAGCGCTTCTACCGCCGCCCGCACAGAGCGTCCACTACCCAGTGATAGCGTCAACGGCTCGCCACGCTCAACCAACTTGCCGATGCGCTCTGCCCCGGCAACGCCCAGGTAGTACGTGGCGCTTTCCGCAGATGCCGTCTCAGCGGGCACTACATCGCAAAAGGTCAGCCCAAAATGTTCACGTAGCGTGTGGCCCAGCGTCATGCAGCTCGAAATAGGATGGTCAATATGCACCTTCACCAACCCTTCCTGACGCGCAAACGCCAACAGACGCTGTACGCCTGGCCGGGAAACCCCCAACTGGCTTGCGATTTCATCCTGCGTTAGGCCGCCCACATACGACATCCAGGCGGCTCTGGCCGCTTGGTCCAACTTCACCTCAAATTTATCCATCGGTTGGCGTCCTGCCTTTCATTGATAACGTGACAATAACCATATTCACAAAAGCGTCATCATACAAAGCTAATCATGCGACCAGAAGCCGTCTGTTCGCTACTATTGTTCACTACTGTTGTTCACTACTATGTCACCAGGTATGTCACCAGGCTGTGTTTTAAGTGCCATTTTTTTAAAGTCACGTTTTAACAGGAGTATGGCATGTATAAGCTTGCGTTTTTTGTGCCCATTGACGATGCCGAAAGCGTTAAAGAAGCCGTTTTCGAGACGGGCGCCGGGCGAATCGGCAACTATGAAGCCTGCTGCTTTCAAACCCGTGGCACCGGTCAGTTTCGCCCGCTTTCAGGTGCTGACCCGCATATCGGCGCAGTCGGAACACTCGAGCACGTTGAAGAGCTTAAGGTGGAGCTCGTTTGCCAAGACACCTGCATCCACGCGGCTATCGCCGCGCTTAAGCTTGCCCACCCTTATGAAGAAGTCGCTTATGATGTTTGGCAGCTTGCCGAGCTTTAGGGCTTGCTCGCTTAAGCACTACCGAAGTAACGTTCACGATCCTCAGATGTGATCGTGCCCGTATGTAGCGGAAAGTGATGTTGGAGCCGGTCCCGGTAGAAATGATGCAGCGTCCGCTCAATGGTCGGAAAGGCTATCTCATCCCAGGGAATTTCATGCTCATCAAACAAGGCGACCTCAAGGCTTTCAACACCGGCGCTAAAGCCACCGACAAGCTCTGCGCGAAAAATCATATACACCTGATTAATATGCGGTAAATCAATCAGGGTATAAAGGTCGCCCAGGAGCACCTCGGCATGCGCTTCCTCACGGGTTTCGCGGGCGGCAGCCTGTTGCGTCGTTTCCGCGTTTTCCATATACCCGGCAGGCAGCGTCCAGTAGCCTTTACGAGGTGAAATGGCACGTTTACATAACAAGACTTTGGAGCCACTGACGGGCAGCGTTCCAGCGACAATGCGCGGGTTCTGGTAGTGAATAGTACCGCAGGCATCGCATAGGTAGCGCGGCCGGTCGTCACCTTCGGGGACTGCGAAACGTACGTTATCGCCGCACTGGCTGCAAAAATTCATGGCATATTCCTACGGCTAAATGGCACACGTTATCGATGCTTGACGCACATAACCACTGCTGGGTAAAAAGGGACAAAGTGACGGGATACCCCATGTTAGAGAATCTACGCAAACGGCTGCAACAGCTCAACCCACAAAGGCTAGATCAATGTCAGATGCGCGAAGCCGCTGTGCTGATTCCTGTGGTTGATCGCGCATCGCCTACCTTGCTGTTTACACGCAGGGCAAGCCACTTAACTACCCATAGCGGTCAGGTTGCGTTTCCCGGCGGCAAGCGCGAGCCGGAAGATACAGATCTTTACGCCACGGCGCTGCGCGAAGCTCAGGAAGAGATCGCTCTTGATCCAGCAGTGGTCGAGCCGCTAGGCCGACTTTCAGATGTGATTTCGCTGCATGGCCTCCGGGTAACACCGTGGGTGGGCATTATTCCACCGGACCTGCCTTTGGTCGCAGACCTCGGTGAATTAGACGCCATCTTTGAAGTCCCTCTTAGCCACTTTTTAGAGGACCAGCGTACCCATACGGATGTCATTCCTGTCGATGGCGTACCTCACTACGTACCTAGTTACCACGTGGATGGCCATGTGATCTGGGGGCTTTCAGCGATGATGCTGGTCGAGTTGTTAGCCGAAGGATTTGGCATGCCCATCGACTTATATCAACAACCCCCGGGTATACTACGGCACTATCCTGAGCGTACTAGCCCTGAACGTACCAGCCAACTGTCCGCTGACCACCATCCGGCGATGCCCAAGAGTATACGCAAATGATGCTTTCAAACTTCACCACGTCGCCCGTGCTAACGCCCGCTGCACAAGTAGCGATTGTTGATGCGCTGGTGGAGCAAGGCTGGTATGTGGGGCGCGCGGCGATCAATCTTGATCTTTGCCACGCCTTACACCGTGAGCTTTCGCACATGGCCAAGCATGATGCGCTTGAAGAAGCCGGGATTGGCCGAGGTCAGCAGCATCATTTGCGCAAGGATATTCGCGGCGATGCTATTCACTGGCTGGATCGTCAAAGTGAAGCCCAACGCCACTATCTTGATGCAATGAGCGAGCTACAGCAGTCGCTTAACCAAGCGCTGTTTTTAGGCCTTTTTGAGTATGAAGCGCATTTTGCCCATTATCCGGCGGGCGCTTTTTACCAGCGCCATTTGGACAGCTTTCGCGGCCGCGCCAACCGAGTAATTTCTACCGTCGGCTATTTAAATCCTCAATGGCCAAGTGATGGCGGCGGCGAAATGGTGATCTATCACCCTGATGATGCCAGTCAGGAAGTTGCCCGTGTTGTACCGGAAGCCGGAACGTTTGCCTGCTTTTTGTCAGAAACCGTTCCTCACGAGGTGCTTCCCACCCACCAACCTCGCTCCAGCATTGCTGGCTGGTTTAGGCGTAATGCTTCGCTAGGCGGCGTACTGGACCCTGCCCGCTAGGCTTTACGAAAACTGCTACTTAACCCCTATCAAAGCGGCATACATACCCCAGAGAAGTCTTCTCGAAAGAGGCAGGCTTCCATGCCCCCTGACACAACTTCCGTTAACTAGCACAACGAACCTGCCATTGATTGTAAAGCCTTGCCAACAGTCTTTAAAAATCCGATATTTAAAAAATATGTTAACAATACTATTGAAAAACAGAGCACAGCGACTACATTGATATTGTGTCAAACACGGAGCTTCACACAACCGTAACAAGGCTTTTTAATTGCAAACAAGGCTCAAAGCATACTTTGCAACTGATCATCAAGCCTTTGACACCTAATGTATATTCTGCATTTTAAGGAAAGGCAGCGATTCAAGTATCACTGCCTGGTTCATAAACTGGATCGTTCTGAATCGTTAGTTCTAACTATTTGATTTAGACATCAACGTAAGATACTGAGCCTTATCAAGGAGCAAGAGAAATGAAGATGATCAAATCAGCCGTCATTGGTACACTAATGGTTCCTGCTTTCATGCTAGCAGCAGGTAACGTAAGCGCCGAAGAAACAACATCAACGACCGTTGAAGTTGAAGCAACCTACCTGACAAGTGTGCCAGAAAACGTTTTCTACTCAGACTCCCTTAAGGGCCATCATGTTAAAAGCACCGTCGAAGATGACGAGAACATCGGTACTATACACGACCTGATTATTGATGAGAGTGGTCAAGTGACCGCTGTGATCATCGGTGTTGGCGGCTTCCTTGGCATGGGTGAAAAAGATGTCGCCATCGAGTGGGATTCACTCGAACTGATCTGGGATGCGGAAGGTAACGAGTATGATGTCCGCGTTAACGCTTCAAAAGAAGCGCTTGAAGAAGCCGCTGAATTTGAGCGTGACGAAGCAGAAGCGTAAAGCAGCCTTCGTATACTAGCTCTAAGTACACTAGCTCTAAAAGCCTTAGCTTCTGCTAAGGCTTTTTTATATACAAATTAAAGCATAGCGTGCATTTAACACCCGCACTTCCTACAATATAAAAAAACGCTTCCCCTTTACACATATACGCCAAGCGCTGGACTCAAACCAACAGTATCAAGCTTTCTTTATTTTTCAAACACCTTAAAAAGCGCACTCTCTTTACCTATTCGCTATAGCAACCTACACGCTAAACGGCATGCACTAAATCTTTAGTGGCTTATAACTACTGCACTTTAACATTCATTATAAAATATTGGCCATTAAAAAAGCGCTACGTGTTTTAAACGTAGCGCCTATCACTAAAGCACTAGCCTTTTAACTGGGCCGTCATGCTTATCTCTGCATTGAGCACTTTTGATACGGGACAATTTTCTTTGGCTTTTTGGGCGGCCTCTTTGAAGCTCTCTTCATCGGCACCACTTACTTCAGCGGTGACATCCAGATGAATGTTGGAAATGCTAAAGCCTGCTGAATCCTGCTTCAGCGTAACGCTGGCAGTGGTATCAATAGCATCAGCGGTATAACCGGCCTCGCCTAAAATATTGGAAAGCGCCATTGAAAAGCAGCTGGCATGCGCAGCGCCAATCAGCTCTTCCGGATTGGTGCCCTTTTCGTCTTCAAAACGCTGTTTGAAGGAGTAATTAGCACTGAGAACGCCACTTTCGGTTGAAACGGTGCCTTTTCCATCCTTCAGTCCACCTTCCCAACGTGCGCTAGCTTTACGATCCATGAAAAACTCCTTATCAGTGATAGCGAAAGACCTGATTGATCAGTGGATACTGATATGGTCAAAAAAGGTTGAATGGCCACTCGTATAGAGCAACTGACCACCCCGTTCAGCGTAGCTGATTTTTAGCACAGTGCCGAACTCAGATGATGAGCGCTTCCCAGGCCGCACCAGGCTGTGTACGAAAACTGCCTGCGCTCGACCATACGGCGTTAAAAATCAGCTCGTGCGCGAGTCCGATCAAACTACTCACCCGACTACTGCGTCTCAAGCGCCACGCGCCTCAGCCACCAGCGTATCCCCCACGCGAATAATGCTTCCTGCACCAGCATGCAGTGTCGCGTTCTGCCCAAAATAAGCGCCTTTTAATTCAGGCTGAGTATTCAGGCCTATTAACGTTTTAAGCGGCTCAGCAGGCTCAGGTATCTGGGCCGTTTGCTGGTCTACCGTGGTAATTTTGCAGCGTTTACATGGCTTACGCAGAATAAGTTCAAATGCGCCATTACTAGCCTGTAGCGCTTGCCAACCATCTTCAGCCCATGGCTTGTCGGTTTCGACCACAATACTGGGCCGAAAACGGTTCATGGGAATAGCCTGGCAACCACTCTCCTCAAGGGCACAGTTGAGCGCGTTGAGTGAGCCGGTTGAAGCAATCAAAAAAGGGTAGCCATCCGCAAAAAGCGTGTCGGCGTCATCCCCGTTTAAAAACGCCGTTTCTACCGGACGTTTAAACTGCGTGGCGAAGCGGACCAGGCTTAGGCCACTGCCCTGTTCACCTAAAGCAGCTTCCAGCCAGCTTGAAACGTCGCTGCTTTCAGGCCACGCCTTACAGTGATCATTCCAGACCTGAACGATACGCAGGTTGCCATTCGGTTCTGCAAGCGGTATCGAAAGTGGCTCAACATGGGGGTGTGAAAGTACCAAGGCATCAGTGGTTAAAGCTACTTCTACCGTGGCTAGCGCAGGCCGCTGGCGTTGAGTCACAAAGCGCTGCTGCGTATCAACCAGCATCCAGCGGCGGTCCCACGCAAGGCCGGTGGGCAGCAGTTCACTGTGGGTAAGACTGATACCCTTTAAGGATTTGACCGGATAAATATTGAGCTCGGAGATATGCACGGTAGCCTCGATACAAACGAAAATGGTTACTTTAACCAGCCAGCGCGCTTATCACCAGTGCGGCTGCTCTTGGTAATAGCCCGATCAAAACCGGCTATAGCGTGGCGCCTGTTTCGATGCGATAGCCCAAGTCGACCGTATGATCAGCCACCGCTTCGCCCTGAATCCTGGCCAGCAGTGCTTGCGCGGCAGCCTCCCCAATGGCTTGGCGTGGCGTGATGACACTTGCAAGCTTTGGCGTCATTGCCTGCCCCACGTCGTGGCCGTGGAAACCCGCAATCGCCATCTGCCCAGGCACGTTAATACCGCGGCGCTGACACTCAAAATACGCCCCCACGGCCACGTCATCGTTAGTGCAGAATACGCCATCCGTATGAGGGTAGTCGTTTAAAATTTGCTCGAGAAGCGCTGCGCCTACGCTGTAAGAGGAGCGTTGACTGCTATGCAGCGTTACTGGTGTTAGACCGTGCTGCTCCATTGCCTGGCGGTAGCCCTGCTCACGCTGCAGCGTGCGCTCATCCAGCCGCACAGCCAGATAAATAATCTGTTGTCGGCCATGGCGAATCATTTCACTCACCATATCAAACGCTGCGGCGACGTTGTCATAGCCTACCGCCTGCTGCAGCGGCTTATGATGGGTGTCCATGATTTCCACCACAGGAATACCGGCGGTTTCCAGCATTCGCAGCGTGCGGGGAGTGTGATGATGGTCCGAAAGAATCACCCCATCCACGTTGTAAGACAGCACCGATGCCAAACTTCGCTCTTCAACGGCCGGGCTATACCCATAGTGAGACAGCATAAGATGATAACCGGCAGGCTCGGTACGTTTCTCAATCCCCACGATGACATCAGCAAAGACCTGGTTCGTCAGCGAAGGAACCAGCACGCCAATAGAGTGGCTGGTAGCACGCGAAAGTAGATCCGGCGCTCGGTTGGGAATATAGCCGACCTGCTCGGCCACGCTAAGAATACGCTCGCGCAAGCCTTCTGAAACAGTTTCCGGGTCTCTTAGGCAACGACTCACCGTCATTTTGGTTGCCCCGACCTGGTCAGCAATAGTTTGTAGCGTTGGGCGTTTTTTCTTCAAACGGGATACTGCCTCTGTAACAACGATTAGCTGGATGGCGAAGGTAGCCGCGCATCGAGTGTGCCAGTAAATCGGCTCACAATCTCCTCTGGAGAGAGTGAAATGGACAGGCTAACGGCCTCATCATCACCCGGCGGTTGTAAATCAGCAAGCTGGCTGGCCAGCATGTTATCTCCTTTAAAGAAGTGCCCTTCTCTGGTGGCCAGGCGCTCGCGTAATAGCTCCGCGCTCCCTTCCAGGTACAGAATTTGCAGCGCTGAATCGCCCTTGCGCAAACAGTCCCGATAACGCCGCTTTAAGCCCGAACACGCAATCACAGCGGTTTCATTTCGAGCCTGGTAGTGGGCAAACAGTGACGACAGCTTCTCAAGCCACTCCTGACGATCATCATCATTAAGCGGCGTCCCGCCCGCCATTTTGGCTACGTTAGCAGGCGGGTGATAATCGTCACCGTCAATAAACGTAGCATTCATGGCGGCTGCCAGCTGCTGGCCAATGTGGGATTTGCCGCAGCCGGAGGCCCCCATCACCAAAATACGATAAGAAGTAGGGCTCATTAGATAATTTCTCCGAAAAGGCCTGATGTGCGAGGGCACAAAACCATCGTTGTCAGGGTGCCTGGCAGGTAGCGGGTTGACTGGATATCTACAGCTTGAATACCAACTGTTACCGGTAACAAGCGCTTGAAGACTAAAAGACCCAGCACAGACGTGTCAAAGCAAAACCGCCCTTCTACAACCAACGTCTAGCGCTAGCAAGCGAACGTATGGCACGCTACATTAACCCATTGCATCAAGTAGGGAGCCGACATGCCCGCGTTAGAACCTTGTAGGCTAGAGCCGTGCAGTGAGCTGGAACTTGATCATCATTAAAAGATGTCCCTATTACTCGTCCCAAAAAGGAAACTGCTATGTCTATCGAAAAAATTGCTTACCGCGCCCATGCCCACGCGACCGGTGGTCGTGAAGGCAGTGCCAAGTCGTCTGACGGCGCGCTGGACGTCAAACTCAGCACTCCCAAGGAGCTGGGCGGAGCAGGCGGTGAGGGTACCAACCCGGAGCAGCTGTTTGCGGCGGGTTACTCTGCTTGCTTTTTAGGCGCCCTAAAACATGTCGCCAGCCAGGAAAAAGTAACGCTTCCCCAGGATACCGCCATTGAAGGCAGTGTAGGTATTGGTGCCATTCCTACCGGCTTTGGTATCGAAGTCGAGCTAACAATCAGCCTTCCCGGCATTGACAAGAGCATCGCTCAGGATCTGGTCGACAAGGCCCATGTCGTATGCCCTTACTCCAACGCTACCCGTGGCAATATCGACGTTACCCTAACGCTTTCTTAACGTTTTAGCGTTAATCACCCGTTAGTTATTAAGCGCACGCTCCACTGCTCCGCTGGCATGCAGGGCAGTGGTATCGTAAAGCGGCACAGCGGTATGTGCTTGCTCTACCAGTAAGGCAATTTCTGTACAGCCTAGAATGACCGCCTGAGCGCCTTGTTGATGCAGGCTGGCGATCACCTTCAGATAGTGCTCACGGGAGTCATCGTTGATCTTCCCTTGGCATAGCTCATCGAAAATAATGCGATGAACTATCTCGCGTTGCTCCTCCTCTGGCACCACGACCTCAATGCCAAATGTGTCCCGCAAACGCGCCTTGTAGAAATCCTGTTCCATCGTAAAGCGCGTACCCAACAAGCCAACACGCGTTATACCGTCCTTTCGCAGCAGCTCAGCGGTCGCATCAGCGATGTGTAACAGCGGGATGCTGATAGCGTGCTCAATCGCGGGTGCCACTTTATGCATGGTATTGGTGGCCAGCAGTAAAAAGTCAGCGCCGGCCCGCTCAATATTGTGCGCCGCCTCAGCAAGGATTTTTCCAGCGGTTTCCCAATCGCCCTGTTTTTGCAGCGCCTCAATCTCAGCAAAATCGACACTCACCATGGCAATTTTGGCCGAGTGGAGACCGCCCAGCGCGCGCTTTACGCCCTCGTTCAAGGCGCGATAATAGCTTTGCGTGGACTCCCAGCTCATTCCGCCCAGCACCCCAATGGTTTGCATGATTGCCTCCCTGGTGACTTATCTGTCAGTTTATTACGCGGCTAATTATTCTCGCCCCTTGTACCTGCGTTTTACTACCCTCATAGAGTACCTATTACGTTTGAATTGATTATTTTTACCACCGGGCGCTGCCCGCGACACGACACAGCGAGGCCATGATGAGCGATACGTCTTACACCCCACCGCGCGTTTGGAAATGGGAACCGGGCAATGGCGGTAAATTCGCCAACATTAACCGCCCTATCGCGGGGCCTACTCACGATAAAGCGCTGTCCGTTGGTAAACACCCGCTTCAGCTCTACTCATTGGCCACCCCCAATGGCGTTAAAGTGACCATCATGCTTGAGGAGCTATTAGCAAAAGGCATCGAAGCCGCTGAGTATGACGCTTACTTGATCCAAATCGGTGAAGGCGACCAGTTCGGCAGCGGATTTGTAGACGTTAATCCCAACTCCAAAATCCCGGCGTTGATGGACCACAGCACTAACCCGCCTCAGCGCGTTTTTGAGTCAGGCGCTATTCTTCTCTACTTGGCTGAAAAATTCTCCGCCTTCCTACCAACCGACCCAGCCAAGCGTACCGAGTGCCTTTCCTGGTTATTCTGGCAGATGGGCAGCGGCCCGATACTCGGCGGTGGCTTTGGTCACTTCTACGCTTACGCGCCTGAAAAGTACCAGTACCCTATCGACCGTTACACGATGGAAATAAAGCGCCAGCTCGATGTACTTGACCGCCATTTGGCCAATAACCGCTACATGGCCGGTGATGAGTACACCATTGCGGATATGGCGATTTACCCCTGGTATGGCGCCCTGGTGAAAAACCGCGTTTACGAAGCGGCTGAGTTTTTGGAAGCGCACACCTATACACATGTGCTCCGCTGGGCAGAAGAACTTGATACACGCCCCGCCGTACAGCGTGGTCGTATGGTTAACCGCACATTTGGCGAGCCCAGCGAACAGCTGCATGAACGCCACGATGCCAGCGACTTTGAGCATAAAACCCAAGATAAGCTATAGCGTGTAAGGGTTAGCCAAGCAGCTAGCCACGGTATAAAAAACGGCCCACGGGCCGTTTTTTATATGCGCTCACAAGCTAGTAATAGCAAATCGCTCTCTTCCAGAAAAGGGTGGGCGCTCCCAAACCTCTAGAAGCGCAGAATAGTCAGCGCGAGTGGCGTTATTTATCGTCACTTGAGTCATGGGTTAAGGACCTCAATCCACCAGGCAGGATGCATAGCATCAAAATCCGTGCGGATATTGGCGGGCAAATAGCTGGCGGAATCCAACACCACAGGCTGACCATTGATGCGCTGAAACACCACCCAGTGCCAAAAGTGTATGCCCTCCTTTTGATAGGGTTTAATCGCCAGCAGCGCCAGCGCCGGTAGCGCCTGCCATGTGGTAAACGGCGTTTCATCCGGCGAGGTAGCCACACCCGCTTGAGCCAGCACTTGGCGCACATACTGGGTATCGGACCACAGCGATTCATCATCTGCGGCAATGCCCACCGCATTCGCAATAGCCTTCATCTCAGGGTAGGTTTTACCCAGAATAGCCGCTACAGAAGCAATCCCGCAGCCGGTCTGTTCTTCCTGAATAACGGGATTTAGCATCTTCCTCCGGTGTTTTCTCGACACCTCGCGTTAATTAGCGGCCCATCCCAAGCCTTCTGTTTTTAGTGAGCCAACCTGGGGCGGATATGTTCGCGCCTCACTCCAGCTAGCACATGGCGGCGCGGGCGTCAACCTGTACTGTTCGAGCGTAAAGGCGTAAGGTACCTCTTCGGTTCGACCTTGCCACCGCTTTATTGCGTTCGCTATTACGCATCATGGCAAGCGTTGACCTGGCCCCCCTATTTAGGGCTTAAGGTGTTTTCAGCACCTGACGCTTGCACGGCCAGACTGCCAATCGCAGTCTTATCTCGCTACAGACATACCTAGAAAGATGTTCTGTTTTTTTGCTCACGTCCTGTGGCGACCTTTCCGACAACGGAACGCTGGTTGCTATTTAGGATGCTGGGCTGCAAAACCTATGGGTATTCCATGTACAACGAAAACTTCTATCAATTCTCGACCCTGACGGTCCTCGCTTTACTGGTGTTCTTTTACGGCGGCACTTATCTGCTGACCCTACTGATCAAGGAGAAAAAGGAAAATACCGACGCCTTCATGGTGTCTAACCATCAGATCGGCTTTGGCCTTGGCGCCGCCAGCATGACCGCCACCTGGATCTGGGCTGCCTCCTTTTACGCCGCTGCGACCTCGGGTTATACCTATGGCATCTCAGGCCCCCTGCATTACGGGTTGTGGGGCGCGTTGATGATCCTGTTCATCTACCCCTTTGGCCGTCGCTTTCGCAAGCTGGCGCCCAATGCGCACACTCTGGGTGAGCTGATCCACGCCCGGCATGGCGCCTCCAGCCAGTTGATTCTTGCCTCTTCCAACATACTCGGCAGTATCATCAGCCTGATGGTCAACTTTACGGCGTCCGGCGCACTGGTCTCAGTGCTCTCACCCCTCTCCTTTCAAGCCGGGGTGGTGATCGCAGGCGTTGGGGTGCTGTCTTACACGCTATGGTCGGGGTTCCGCGCTTCGGTCCTTACTGACTTTGCCCAACTGATGGCGATGATGGCCATCGCCATTCTAATCATCCCCGCAGTGATGTTCGCAATCGGCGGGCCGGAAACGCTATCGAACGGCATGAGTCTGCTCACTCCAGAACAGGCAAGTCTGTTCTCGGTGGACGCCATCCTCAATCAGGGCGCCCCTTTCTTTGTAGCAGTGCTGGCCTACGCGATTGGTAACCAGACTATCTCCCAACGCCTGTTCGCCGTGCGTGAAGACCATATCAAACCGACCTTTATCACCGCGACCATTGGCTACGGTGCGATTGTTATCGGCTTGGGCATGATTGGCTTGATGGCGCTGATGACCGGCATGGAGCCCATGAATGGCGACATGAACAACCTGATCCCGCAGATGGTCTCGATGTACCTCTCGCCGGTATTTATTGGACTGTTCTTTATTCTGGTGATCGGCTCACTCTCCTCAACCGCTGACTCGGACCTTTCTGCCATGTCGGCGATTGTCATGGCCGATATCTATGGCAAGAACATTGCGAAAAACAAGCCCGACCCGACCAGGATGCTGTTTATTGGCAGGTTAACCATGATTGTGGCGACGCTGATTGGGGTGATTCTCGCCAGCTTCTCCATGGACATTCTTATCATGCTGATTTTCGTTGGCGCGCTCTGGGGTGCAATTGTCTTCCCGGTGATCGCCAGCTGTTTCTGGAGCCGGGTCACCAACACGGCGTTTACCTCGGCGGTAATCGCAGGCCTGGTGATGTTCTGCATCGCACGATTTGAACTGCTGCCTATGGTCGGCCTAACCGCAGGGCTATTTGAGTTGCTGGCCTCCGTAGGCGGAGGTGTAGTGCTTGGCCTGATGGCCTTTGGATTCTGCGGTCGCCGTGCCGGTTTGATTGTCGGCGCACTCAGCACTCTTGTTTTGGCCTACTTCTGTGTTGGCTTCCTGCGGGACTACACGGTGCTAATGGCCTCATTAATGGCCTACGGCGTCAGCACGATTGTGTGCATCGGTGTCAGCCTGATGAGCTCAAGCAAGTTCGACTTCGCGCAGATTAATCAGGACGTCATCAACTATGACCCGGCCAAACCTGCTACTCGGGCCTAAGCGCTCTGTGATAAGGGCTGGGTGATAAGGGCTGGGCAATAAGCCCTGTGTCAGACGTTGAAATCACTTCATCCGCTGGTGCGCCATAGCGCACCAGCCAAACATTAGGAAAGCACATGCAAACTTTTATATTGGCGTTATATGTATTGATCTGGCCGCTAATCTCACTCTCCGTACTGGGCGTCATCGGCCTGGCCACACTAAAAGACATTCTTGCGGCGCGGCGTGATAAGCGGGGACTGGTGTAACGTAGTAATTAATCGCTGAATAGTGGCAATGCAAACAGGCAAGGAAGCAGGAGTGGCAAAGGATTGCCGTGAGGTACCTTTTTAGCGCCGATACGTCAAATGCGTCATCACTCAACCCACGTCAGGAAAGTTTTCAAGAATAACGTCAATGACCTCCCTGAGTGTATGCCCTTTTTTTCACCCCCAGTTCAGACGAGTCTTATACGTCATACTCGTCGTGGCGACGATTCCAGCCATACGGCTCAGTTTGTGGCCAGCCTTCTGGAGAATCTTCCCAGGTTTCCTGACGACCAAACGGGGTCAAGTCTAAATAGGTCCAGAGGCTGCCAAGATATTCGACGCCTCGCGCCCCTGTAAAATAGCTGCGATATATGGCGTTGCCATCACGAATAAATACACTGACGCCGTGCCTCTCACCTTCCGCAGTCGTTACGCCAACATCATGGTTAAAGTCGCTCTCATAAGACGAGTACCATGGAATAGGATAAGCCCATCCCATACGAGATCTATACTGATTAAGTTTTTCCAATGGGGCACGTGACACCATCACTAGCGAGGTATCGCGAGCATGCAGATGAGCCGGGTGAGTCATGGCATCAGCGACCCACGAGCACCCTTCACACCCCGCGTTCCAGTCAGGTGCGTACATAAAATGATACACAATGAGCTGGCGGCGACCTTCAAACAGATCGAGCAGAGACGCTGGGCCGTTTTCGCCCTGAAACGTATAATGCTTAGTCACCTTCACTACAGGTAATTTCCTACGCTCAGCACTCAGTGCGTCACGCGCGCGGGTTAGCGCTTTCTCTTTTACTAGAAACTGATCCAGCGCTAATTTCCACTCTTCTAAAGACACGACACTCGGCAATGGTTGTTTAGTTGTAGTCATGATCTTTCTCTCCGGTGTGTTCCGTCGATCCGCACCAACACTGATAAACTTCGCCGAAGTGCTGGCGTGCGGGATGCTGACCACTCACGCTGCCAAGCGCCGATTATAGGCATCAAGGCATTTATGCCACGCTGGCCGGTCGTGACAGCGCGTTAAATAGGAAGTCACATTAGGAAACTCATCTAGAAGGTTTGTATGCTGTATTTGGCTTAACGCAGCAACCATTAGAATGTCTGGATAGGTAAATTGGTCGCCAAGCAGATAGCGCTTGCGGATAAGCACACCTTCGAGCACTACGAGGCAGTTCCTAGCCATTTCCACGAGTGCCGGACGTCGCAGCTTTGCCCACTCGGCATCCGCTTCAAATAAATCAATCACGGCAATTTGCGTCATCGGTGGCTCCACTGTATCCAGGGCAGCAAACGTCCATTGCAGGGCTTTAGCGCGTTCTGACTCACTCGTCGGCAGAAGCCTCCCTGATTGCTCCGCCAAGTAGATAACAATAGCCCCTGACTCAAAAATGATCACGCCATCATGGTCAATCGCGGGTACTTTGCCAAAGGGATTGATTGCCAAATAATCAGCGCTATGTAGCTCCCCAGCGACATCATCAAGCCCATTAACCTGATGAGGCAGTTCGCACTCCTCTAGTGCCCACAGCACACGTAAATCCCTCGTAATCCCCACCACTTGCGGCGTTACTTTTCCAAATCCATACATCGTAATCATCATTAATTTCCTCACGAAAGCCGATACTTCAAACGGTCTGTGATTGCATGAGCGAACTATCACTAGTCGTTCGAGCGTGAGAGAAATCGACAAGCTACGATGTATTTTTTATTCTCAATGGCCGCATAAACGGCGCGAGGAGCGTAAACCTCATGGCCCACTCCGCCGCTACACTTATTTCTGCGTTAATCCCTAAAGGTATTGATATACAGCGCTTCTACTTTATCCCGTGCCCACTGCGTTTTACGCAGGAATTTCAACGACGACTTAATAGAAGGATCATTGAAGAAGCAGTTAACGTTGATCTCTGCGTACAAGCCGTCCCAGCCGTAACGCTCAACCAAACGCGTCAAGATCTTTTCAAGGCTTAAACCATGTAACGGATTATTGGGTTGTGGATGGCTCATCAAGTAATTCCTGGTGTTATTTCAAACGCCCCTTCTAATATGGCAGGCGACAAGCCGCGAATGTTAACAGAGGCAGTTAAGAAAGCACGGCGGAATAGCGTTCCGCCATTGGCAACGTACTCCTCTGCAAAGAACCAGTAATATTCGATACATTTCCATTTCCCTGTCATGGTGATGTTGTTATTTAATCCAATGCTACCCTGATTATTTTTAAAGCAACGTCAATGTTGATTAAGCTGACTCCACCTACGGACAACAGTCATGGATGATCATCGCGCAAATACGCTGGACAAGCCCACCCGTGCGGGCTTGATTTTGCTGGCCGTGGTACAAGGGATTGCGCTGCTGGCCCTTCATCTGGCGATTGAGCATGAGCACTGGCTGGCCGCTGACCAGCGCTGGCTCAAGGCGCTTTATACCGTAGCAATCGCCCTGCCCGCGTTTTATCTAATCGGCATGAAGCGGCTACGTGATCGTCTCAATTTTTTGCCGCTATTGCTGGCCCCGTTGCTGTTTTGGCTGGGCTGGCACCTTGGCTGGGTAGAGCAGACGCCCGAAGCGCTGGAGTGGGCACGGCATCCGTTCACGTTTGCCTTTTGCGTGTCACTTGGCGTGGCGCTTTTCATTCTGGCGCTGTTTTTTCGGAGTAGCGCCACTAGCAGAACCTGGCCTACCGCCTATTCACCGCTACTGAATTACTCTTGGGAATTCACCCAGACGCTTTCACAATTAACGCTGTTTATTGGTGTGTTCTGGGGCCTATTATTGCTGGGAGCAACGCTGTTTTCGGCTATTGGCGTGCGCTTTTTTGAGACGCTTTTCAGCGACCCCTTGTTTATTTACCCCGTCATCTGGCTGGTGATCGGTTTAACGCTGGTGATGATTCGTAACCGCTTTCGCCTGATTCAAAGCGTGCGGCAGATGAGCGAGGCACTTATCAAAGCGTTACTGCCGCTGGTAGCCCTTATCATTCTGCTGTTTTTTGCCATGCTCCTTTTTACCGGTGTGCAGCCCGTCTGGGATACAGGCAGAGCCTCCTGCATATTAATGGCGCTGATGTTAACCCTGCTATTGTTCTTCAACGCGGTCTTTCATCAAGCGCATGGTTTACCCCCCTATCCCACCTGGCTACGCCGCATCATCCTGCTGGCCGTTGTGCTGCTGCCGGTGGGTAGCGTGCTGGCCGCCTGGGCGCTCTGGCTGCGTATAGATCAATACGGCCTTAGCCTGGACAGGCTGTGGGCTGTCCTGCTGCAAGTGCTAACAGCAGCATTTACCGTAAGCTATAGTCTGCTTCTGCTGTGGCGCCGCCAGGCAGCACTTCCCAGCCTACAGCGCGCCAACGTTGGCTTGGCCCTGCTGGTGGCCCTTGTGTTGATCGTAGTTAACACACCGCTGGCAGATATGCGCCACTGGGTTGCCGAGCAGCAAATCAAGCGGTTGCTGGATGGCCGCACAACAGCCGAGGCGTTTGATGTTAACTACCTGCGCTACCAACTCGGCCAGCCGGGCACCCTGGCCTTGCAAGCCTTGGTAGAGAGCGAATTTGCCCAATCGCAGCCTGAGTTAGCTCGGCGTATTGAACTTTCGCTCAGGCAAACCGAACGTTGGAGCCAGGAACCACTGGTGGATACTCAGAATCTGGATGACGTCGCCCAACAGTTCAGGGCAAGCCCTAACGGCGCCACTCTCCCCGAGCCCTTGCTGAACCTGTTGGTTGAGCAGAATTCCGCCTGTTTAAGCCAGACGGAACCCTGCCAGACCCTACAGATAAGCAGCGGCACGCCCTTCCAGTGGCTGGTTTACGAATCTTATAGCGCGGTGGGCAAGGCGTATGGCGAACGCAATGGCGACTGGCTGTTGCTCGGCCATTTGATGCTACTCGGCACGACTCAGCCGCAAGATGACCTAACGTGCCAAACGACTCTGACTATGAATGATCTCGAACGCCTTACCGGGCCAGCCGATATCTACCGGAACGGCAACTGCCTTTATCACCTGCAGCCAACGATTGAAAACGCCAGGCAGCAGCTATCCGCTCAAGGTGAGGAAATATCAGGGGAGTAAGCAGATTGGCAGGTACTTCCCTATCAACGATAAAACTCAACAAAAAATCTTACCGGGCCCAACGGCTTTATATGATGCTTTATCGTTGGCTCTACAACACCATACTGCTCTGGGCTTAGCTCGATGATATCCAGTGCTGGCTCTTGAATGGTGTACTCCAACAAGCCTTCAAGCACCACTATCTTTCCCCACACCCCCTCTTTGGTCGTGTGGTCATTCAACAACCCTGTGGGAACGCTCTCTTCGGTGAATTCTGGCGTTCTTTTATAGGGAGAAACATTGACGGGTAAGTCTTTCATGTTATCGGCTCCTTGTAGCCAAAAACTCGCCGTTTCCGACAGGCACGGTACACGTGGCGAAATCAGGGTCTGCGGAAACCAATGCGACAAAAGATAACATCTCTTCAGCATGAGACGTGGCATTATCAACCACAAGAAGCCCTCCTTCACGAAGAACCCGCTTAATGTCGGGCCACCATGCCAGATACTCAGAACGCTCAGAATCGAGAAAGAGAAGATCGATGCTTGATGTGGAGCTGCGACCAAGTACGGCACCCGCCTCACCATGAACCTGGGTAATGAACGGAGCAAGACCTGAACGCTCGAAACTCTTAGCCGCAAGTGAACGTTTGAAATCGGCTTGTTCAACGGTCGTCACATGGCCGTTAATTGCCGCTGCGGCCCAGGCCAGCCAAAGTGTTGAGTAGCCGTTAGACGTTCCAATTTCAAGCACGCGTTGAGCATTCGTAGCCCGAACCATCACGGAAAGGAATTCTCCCGTGTCACGAGTGATGTTCAACATGCGGCGAGGCCGATCGGTGATGACCCTATCGTTGCTTACACCAAACTGTTCGAGTTCAAGTAACAGCGTTTGTAGCGATTCAGTCACGTTGCACTCCCTTTGTTTAATGCCGCCTTATCTAGCTCGCCTGCCACGCTTCAACCATGCTTCATTCTTTCTCAACCGCCGCCGTGGCCGATCCCATTGCGTTACACTACGCTTGAAGTGATTTTCATACTTTACAGCAGAGGCTCGCGTGCGTGCACTTTCCCGCAAAAAACAGATCCTGGGCCTGATTGGCTGGCTGGCACTGGCCTATATTGCCGCCGCCATCGGATCGGTGGCCTCCATCAACGCGGCCTCTTTCTACGCAGAGCTTGTGCAACCGCCCTGGGCACCGCCCGCTTGGCTATTTGGGCCGATGTGGACGACACTTTACGGCCTTATGGGCATTGCCGCCTGGCTTGCCTGGCGTGAACCCGACGCCCAGCCCGCTCTTGTCGTGTTCGCCATACAGCTGGCGCTCAACGCCTTATGGAGCTGGCTCTTCTTCGCTTGGCAACTGGGCGCTCTCGCCTTTATCGGCGTGGCCGCGCTTTGGGTATTGATTTTGATGACGCTGGTGATGTTCTGGCGACTCAAGCCGCTGGCGGGTGTACTGCTGGCGCCTTACCTCGCTTGGGTGAGCCTGGCCTGCGCGCTCACCTGGAGCGTGTGGCAGCTTAACCCGCAAGTGTTGGGGTAATGGAAGCGGCGGAGTCGCTTGTCCCAGCAGGGCTAAAGTCACTCGTAGTCTCAACGGCACGACAACAGGTACAAGGTCACCCCTCCATCAAACGCCACTTGGGCAAAAAGGCATGTGAGAATTGTTTTACGGGGTATCAAGGCACCCCTCAATCGATTTTTTCAAATAGGAGGCAAGCACTGCAACGTCCTCATGCTTATCCCGCCATCTATCCTCAATTATCCCCAGATAACCTTCCCGAGCATATTTCAATAGCATTGCATGGTCAGGTGGTGCTTGCCCTTCCGCCCACTCTGCCGCAGCATCTTTAGGAACAATATCGCCAATGGCTGCTGTCCGCCACATGCGTGCCAAGGTTAAAACCACGTTACGCTCATCGCCCGCAACGTCGGCCAGAAGAGTGGGCAAGGAGTGACACATTGCCCGTCTAATATCAGCCATAGGCACAGGCTCAAAAACCTCAGCGGCGCTTCTTCCGTACAGTGAAAGACTGTTATCCCTTACCTTCTTCAGAACAATGGCAAGATCAGGATCACGGGCTGGTTTCGGAACACTTCCGGCCTCGAATTGCGCTCGCAACCACTCCCCGTAAACAAACTCAGCCCGAGGCGGAAATTGCCAAGGAACAACATCAGAAATTGTCACCACCGTCAGCTCTAACGGCCTGATAGCTTGAGAATTCCCAATCACACCGGAGACGTCCATCAACCGAGCAACCAAGGCTTTTCTTTGCCATAAGTCAGGAGGCCTTGAGACGGCGACCAAAATATCTACATCACTTTCGTGCTTTAAACCGCCAACGACAGCAGAGCCGAAGAGATAAATACCGATGGTCGAATCACCCAGGACGTCTTCTACGACTAACTGTGCCTGTATTGCTTCGTTTGTTATCTCTGGGATTGTCATATCCATAACCTACTCTTGGTCTAACACCCACAACACACGCTTGCCGCAAGCATTGCTTGGCTATGCAGGGTGATCGCTTATCAGCCGCCCATACATTGCCGAGTCAGAGACGACGCCATTGACCTCCCAACGCTGCCTTAGAAGCCCTTCTTGAGAAAATCCAAGATTCTCTAGCGCTTTCGCAGAAGATTGATTGTCTGGGTCAATCTCTGCTTCAATTCTCCGAAGTCCCAATGAGTTGAACCCGTACTGAATCAATGCCTCTCCCGCCTCGTTTACATAGCCTTTACCCCAACAAGAACGGCCTAACCCAAAACCGATCTCGGCTCGCTTGGATTCCTTGTCGTAGCTAAATAGCATGCATTTTCCAGCCAACTCGCCTGTAGACTTCAGATACACACCAAGTACAAGTGACTCTTGACGCTGCATCGAATCGTGGCTGTCATTAATAAATTCAAGTGAATCCTGAATCGTTGCCCAGGGAGCAGTGTGCCAATACCGCATGACCTCAGGATCAGAAAAAATTTCCAGTAAGCTATCCGCGTCATCTGTTACGAACGGTTTAATGGTTAATCGCTCGGTCTCAATCACCGGAAAAAATAGTTTTTGTGCCATTAATATCTCCATGCTTACACATAACAGCGATGATGCAGCTGCCTTGGTTAAGGGTCATTCCTCTTGTTTTCTGGGCTCTGTTGACGTTTCGACAATAAGATTTAGCCAGGCAGGGGGCAAGCTCGCAGCATAAAGGTTCCTACGCCAATAGATGGCGCTTGCCATGTCCCGACTGACACCCACGGATGAACACAGGACGAAGCTGAAACCTATCCTGCTTCAATCATGGACTTAACACCATGAACGACCGAACATGGCGTTGGACGGAATAACTATTAAAGAACAGGAAGCCATGACTTCCTGACGCACTCTACCTATCAGCTCAATTATAAATAGCGGGATTACCACGCATGAGACTCAAGCAACGTACAGCACTCATTACCGGCGGGGCCAGCGGCATTGGGCTGGCAACGGCTGAGCGTTTTCTTTCCGAAGGCGCAAGCGTGGCACTGCTAGACTGGGATAGCCATGCGCTCGCCAGGGAGTGCGCTAGGCTTGAGCGCGAAATTGGCCGCCCTGTCCTTGGCGTGGAAGCCGATGTCGCCGAGACGACCGCGATAAATCGCGCGGTTGCGGAGGTTGGCAACGCCTTGGGGCGAATCGACATTGTGATCAATGCCGCTGGCGTCAATGTTTTCTCAGACCCGCTCGAAACCGATGAAGCCACCTGGCGGCGTTGCCTATCGATCAATCTGGAAGGCGCGTGGCGGGTCATTCAGGCTGCGCTACCTGGCATGCTGGCCCGCGAGTATGGCCATATCGTCAACATCGCTTCAGTTCACGGGCACAAGATTATTCCCGGCGCCTTTCCGTACCCGGTCGCCAAGCACGGCCTGATCGGCCTGACCCGGTCACTGGGCATCGAATATGCGGCGCGCGGCATCCGCGTCAACTCTATCTCACCCGGCCTGATTCGCACGCCGCCCGCACAAGCCTGGCTGGACGGCCTGAGCGAAGCCGAACGTCAGCAACAGATAGACTTGCTGCCGTGCCAGCGCATCGGTGAGGCCGATGAGGTCGCCAACACGGCGCTGTTTTTAGCCAGCGACGAAGCACGTTTTATCAATGCCACCGACATTCTGGTTGATGGCGGTCGCAGCCAGGTTTACCACTCTTGACGCGACACCTAACTAACCACCTTCGGCGGCGATGGAAATACGACATAGGCGGGGCTCGCGGTGCAGTTTGCCGTGCTCATGACGCTTGGGCGGTTGGGGCGGTACCAGCCCGGGGGATAAATCGACTCGGGCCGTTGAATGATCAAGCGCCCCAAGCAAAACGTCTGACTGGCGTTAAAGCAGGCGCGTGAGTAGAAAGTTGTTGTCTACCGCCTATCCATGTACGACAATATGTACAGTACAACATTACGTACAGGAGTATTATCATGGATGCTATTAGCTATACCGCCGCCCGAAGCCACTTGGCCAAGACCATGGAGCAGGTCTGCGAAGATCATTCACCTGTCATCATCACGCGCAGCAAGGCACCTTCGGTGGTCATGCTTTCGCTGGAAGATTATGAGGCGCTACAGGAAACCGCTTACCTGCTGCGTTCACCCCACAACGCGCGCCGTTTGATGGACTCCATGGCCGAGCTGGAACAAGGTGGTGGCCAAGAGAAGGAACTCCTGGAGTGAGACTCATCTTTGCCGAGAATGCCTGGGAAGACTACTTGTACTGGCAGAAAACCGACAAGAAGATCCTGGGCCGCATCAATAAGCTGATCAAGGAGATTCAGCGGCAGCCGTTCGAGGGCGTAGGCAAACCCGAACCGCTCAAACACGGCTTTTCCGGCTACTGGTCTCGACGAATCAACGACGAACATCGGATTGTTTACAAGGTGGCGGATGATGCGCTACTGATTGCGCAGCTTCGGTATCATTATTGATTCATGGTCAATAACGCCGAAACTCAGGTGAAGCGAAGCGGAACAGCGGTCAACTGCAGCAACTTGTTAGCTTTTACCAAAGTATTCTTTAGCACATAGACCAACGAAACTACGCCCAGGATTCTGACCGTTAATCCACTCATCAACGGAGAATAGCTCAAACAATCCAACTTTAATCAAGGTCGGTACTGCGATCTTCAGCTGCTCTTCTACCTCGCCACGCTCACCTGCGTTGTATAAAGCGACATTGCGGAGCATTGTGGCAACCGTACCTGTTTGTACCTTACTTCCATCTTTAAGGGTTACAGCGGGGAGCTCTTCTCCTTCGGCTACGATCTTTTTATTGATCGAACCAAGTTGCTCGGTATTCTCTGGTGAACCTTCGGACATCTCTATCTCCTTCAATAATTTTCGCAATAACTAACGCCGCCAGCACGCGCGGCTTTGTAGTGAAAGCGAAGCCGCAACGAAAAAGACATCGCCGTGCCTGGCCTTGTTAACTTTTTATAGCGCCATATGCAACAGCGGATAAGGCTTACCCTGACCATCGACTGGTGACCTATCTGTCACTTTAAAGCCAATGTGCTGATAAAAACCTACCGCCTGTTCATTCTGCTCGTTTACATCGACCCTTGATGCTCCCTGCTCTTTGATAGCATGGGCCGCTAACATGGCACCAATGCCTTTTCCGCGTGCATCAGGTGAGATGAACAACATCTCAATATTACCGTCATGTACTCCACAGAATCCCTGAATTTCACCGTTACCGTTTTTAGCGCACCTTAAATCAACTGCGTCAAAATACTGCTCCAGAATTAACGGCTTTAACTCCTGTAGATCATCTTCAGCCAGAAAATTATGCGTTGCCCTGACCGACGCTTCCCAGACGTCTATCAGCTTAAGGTGGTCTGCTTTTTCTACGATCTCAATATTCATCACTAAACTCGGTTGAAAATTTAACGCCGCGTTAAGTGGTGAGCAACGCTAGCACCCCACCTAAGCCATTGTTCCATAATCACTAAAGCTAATGAAAACCAAAAACCCCAAGCGTTGAGAATCAACCTTAAACGCTTGTTATGGGAAATTTAGATGCGCCTGATCATCTTAATGTGTGGGACTCCCGTACTCTTAGCAACATAAGATTTACCTGAAGCCTTAAAG